>NZ_BAGM01000210.1 GCF_000308855.1 Nocardia veterana NBRC 100344
AAGGTTTGCCTCATCTTCGACAAATTCGTCCGACCTTTTTCGGCAACTTCTTCCGGACACTCGACCATTAATCGGCAACCAGCGAAAACGCAATGGCGTCCGGATCGTCCATTCGTCGTTTACGATATGATCACAGCTGGTTCACAGTCTCGCCACAATGCCCTCGGTACCCTAAAACGGTCTACAGCGTCGTATGATTCCTCACTCGCCGAACGGCAAATTGTGCTTACAAAGGGGCGTTACGTGTCGAATCCAGTCTATGCCCGGGTTCTGGGACCCTTGACTCTTGCTCTGAACAATCGTAATGCGACACCGACCGCTCAAAAACAGCGGCAATTGCTGGCATTGCTGTTGATTCGGCATTCCACGGTCGTTCCGGTGACCACACTGATCGAAGAACTGTGGAACGACGAACCGCCACGCAGCGCCGTCACGGTGGTACAGACCTATATTCTCGGCATCCGCAAGAAGATGGCCGAATATCTGGAACTGGAGCAGAGCGACATCGCGGACAGATATCTGCGCACCTGGAGCAAGGGCTATCTGTTCGACGCGCAGGAGTGCGTCCTCGACCTGCGCGACTACCGAACCATGACCGACGCCGCCCGCTGCGCCCTGACCGCCGGCGACGACCGGCGCGCGGTCGATCTGTTCCAGGCCGCCGAGGCGCTGTGGACCGGACCGCCGTTACTCGACGTCGAGGTAGGCATACCGCTGTCGAGCGAACTCTCGCATCTGGATCAACTGCGGCTGACCAATCTGGAACTGCGCATCGAGGCCGAGTTGCGGCTCGGCCGACATCGCGAAGTGTGCCCCGACCTGGCGCGACTGACGGTGGAACAGCCGCTGCACGAACGATTGCAGGCCTACTACATGTACGCGCTGTGCCGGTCCGGGCGCCGGCACCGCGCCCTGGAGTCCTATCACCACTTCGCCCGCGCACTGCAGCGCGAACTCGGGCTGGATCCCTGCGTGAAGCTGCAGCGACTGCACTACGACATCCTGAACGCCTCCGACGAAACGGTGACCGCGATGCTCGAATCCCGGCACGCCGGATACCTGATCGGC
This sequence comes from Nocardia veterana NBRC 100344, assembly GCF_000308855.1. Lineage (GTDB taxonomy): Bacteria > Actinomycetota > Actinomycetes > Mycobacteriales > Mycobacteriaceae > Nocardia > Nocardia veterana. Next base: position 1,069 of record NZ_BAGM01000210.1, read on the forward strand.
TGGCAGGCGGACGCCGGATACGACGTCTCCGCGACGCCCGCCTGACCCCCCACCCGATCATTCCGCGCCGGCCTCGCCGAGCATCTCGCCCACCAGCGCGGTGGTGTGCGTACCGGCGCGGAATTCCGGGCGGTCGAGCACCTCCAGGAGAAATTCCCGGGTCGTGCAGAGGCGTTCTCCGCTGATCCGGAATTCACCCAGCGCCCGGCGCATCCGCGCGATGGCGGCGGCGCGGTCCGGCGCCCAGACCACCACTTTGGCGAGCAGCGAATCATAGTTCGGCGGTATCGAATAACCGGCCCGAAGATGCGAATCGACACGGGTGAACGGACCACCCGGCGGGGTGAATTCGGAAACGACGGCCGGCGTCGGCACGAAACCGGCGGCCGGGTTCTCCGCGTTTATCCGGCATTCGACGGAGGCGCCCACGGGCCGGATGTCGTCCTGGCTCCGGCCGAGCGGCTCACCCGCCGCGATCCGGATCTGCTCGGCGATCAGATCGATACCGGTCACCATTTCCGTGACGGGGTGTTCGACCTGTATCCGGCAGTTCACCTCCATGAAGTAATAGTTGCCCGCCGCGTCGACCAGGAATTCGACGGTGCCCGCGCCGGTGTATCCGGCCGCGAGCACACCCGCCACCGCGGAACGGCCGATGCGCGCGGCCAGTCCGTCCGGCAGTCCGGCCGCCGGCGACTCCTCCACGAGCTTCTGCTGGCGGCGCTGCACCGAGCAATCTCGTTCGCCGAGATGGATTCCCGCGCCGTGGGTATCGCACAGCACCTGCACCTCGACGTGCCGGGCCTGCTCCAGATACTTCTCGACGTACACCCGGCTGTCGCCGAACAACATGCGCGCCGCGGCCCGGGTCTCGCGATACGCACGCGGGAAGTCGCCGGCCTCGTGCACCACCGTCATCCCGCGACCGCCGCCGCCGGCGACGGCCTTCACGATCACCGGGAAGCCGATCCGCTGCGCCAGGGTCTGCGCCTCGTCGAATTCCACCGCGTCGAGACTGCCCGGCAGCAACGGAAGACCCGCCTTGGCCATCAGCGTCCGCGCCGACTGCTTGTCGCCGAGCTCGGCCATGACATCGGCCGGCGGCCCGATGAGACGGACGCCCGCGGCTCGGCACGCGTCGGCGAAATCCGGTGATTCCGAAAGAAATCCGTACCCCGGATGGATCGCGTCGGCACCGGTGATCTCGGCGGCGGTGAGCACGGCCGCCGCATCGAGGTAACTGCGTTTCGCGGCCGCCGGCCCGATCCGCACGGCCTCGTCGGCGAAGTCCACGACCGCGGAGTCCCGGTCGGCCGCCGAGTAGACCGCTACGGTGCGCAGCCCGAGTTCGCGGCACGTGCGGGCCACCCGCAGTGCGATCTCGCCTCGATTGGCGATGAGAAGCTTGTCGAACATGATGTCTCGCAATCCGTTACGCCACCGAGCGGGCGGCCACCGGTGCGCCGAATCGACGGAACCGAGCGCGACGCTCGGCGGCCAATTCCTCGCCACTGCGCCCGATCAGGGCGGACAACGACTCGACGAGCGCGTGGTGAAGCCGGTCCGCCGCCTGCTGCCGGGCAACGGCGCCACCGGTATCGGCTGCCGGGAGCACGCCGTCGACGATCCCCAACCGCAGCAACTCGCGGGCTGTGAGATGCAGTGCCGCCGCGGCATCGGGCGCCGCGGCCGGATCGTTCCATACGATCGCGGCGCAGCCCTCGGGGCTGATCACCGAATAGGTCGCGTCGGCCGCCATCAGCACCCGATTGGCCACCCCGAGCGCGAGCGCACCGCCGCTGCCGCCTTCGCCGATGACGACGCTGATCACCGGCACCCGTAGGCCCGACATCAGGCGGAGGTTCTCGGCGATCGCGATGGCCTGACCCTGCTCCTCGGCCGCCGCGCCGGGGTAGGCGCCCGGCGTATCGATGAGCGCCACCACCGGAAGACCGAGTTTCTCGGCCAGTCGCATGAGCCGCGCCGCCTTGCGGTAGCCGGCGGGGGTGGGCATGCCGAAGTTGCGCGCCATCAACTCCTTCGGATCCCGGCCCTTCTGCTGTCCGAGGACGATGACCGGTTGCCCGCCGAGCCAGGCCGGCCCGCCCACGATCGCCGGGCAGTCGCCACCGATCCGGTCGCCGCGCAGCTCCACGAATCCGTCGAAGACCAGGCCGATGTAGTCCAGCGCCGTAGGCCTCGTCGTCTCCCGCGCGGCGCGCACCTGCGCCCACGGGTCGGTCGCGGCCAGGGAATCGGGATCGGTGACGAGCTCCGCCGGTTCGCCACGGTCGCCGGTCGGGTCGACCGGTCCCGCGAGGCGCAGCAGCGAGCCCAGCACCGAGCGCAGCCCGGCACGCGGCACGATCATGTCGACCAGACCCCGGCTCAGCAGGAATTCCGCGGTCTGGAACTCCGCGGGCAGCTGCTGCCGGATCGTCTGCTCGATGACTCGGCGGCCGGCGAAGCCGAGGCGGGCGCCCGGTTCGGCGATCAGCACATCCGTCGACGTCGCGAACGACGCGGCGACCCCGCCGTAGGTCGGGTCGGTGATGAGGCTGATGGTCAGGATGCCGGCGCGGCCCAGCTGTTCGAGTGCCGCGCTCGTCTTCGCCATCTGCATCAGCGACAGCGGTCCTTCCTGCATCCGGGCGCCGCCGGAGGCGGTGACGATCAGCAGCGGAATGCGCTCGGCCAGGGCGGTTTCCGCGGCGGCGGTGATCATCTCCCCGACGGCCGTGCCGAGACTGCCGCCCAGGAAGCGAAAGTCCATCGCCGCGATGATCACCGGCGAACCCTCGATCCGGGCGCTCGCGCAGACGACGCCGTCCCGCAGACCGGTGCGGGCCCGGGCACGAGCCAGCCGATCCGGATACGGCTCGACGTCGTGGAAGCCGAGTGGGTCGTCGTCGGTCGCCACGATCGGTAGCGGCCGGAATCGGCCGCCGTCGGCGAGCAGGCGCAGGCGTTGCTCGGCCGAGAGCGCGCTGTGTCGCCCGCATTCACCGCAGACGCCGAGATCTCGTTCGAAACGCTTGCGGTACAGCATGGTCCGGCAGCCCGGGCAGAGCACCCAGTCCGCGGTAGGGGAGCTTTCCGGCTTCTTCACGGGTATCTCCTGTGCTCGATCGGCCACGGCGAGCCCGGACGGCTCGAGGCGGTGTGTTCAGCTTCGCGGCGGCCACTCGAGGACAGCTCGACCGTCGTCCTCGAGCGATGCTGGAGCGGCTCCCCGCACGCTGATGGTGATCGCGGTGCCGTCACCGGTGGAAGGGGAAACAGCTATGCACATCAAGGCATTCGGGGGTTCGGCATGAGCCGCCGCGTGGTCGTGACCGGACTCGGCGTTCGTGCCCCCGGCGGAAACGGCAAGGACGAATTCTGGGCCTTGCTGTCCGAGGGCCGCACAGCCACCCGGCGGATCAGCTTCTTCGACGCGTCGCCCTACCGCTCGCAGGTCGCGGGTGAAGCGGATTTCGACGCGGTCCGGGAAGGCCTGTCGCCCAGAGAAATCCGGCGGATGGACCGGGCCGCGCAGTTCGCGGTGGTGTGTGCACGGGACGCGGTGGCCGACAGCGGGCTGGCGATCGACACCCTCGATCCCCAGCGGATCGGTGTCAGCCTCGGCAGTGCTGTCGCCGCGGCGACGAGCCTGGAACAGGAATATCTGGTGTTGTCCGACGCCGGGCGCAACTGGGTGGTCGACCAGAAACACCTGTCGCCCTACATGTTCGACTACATGGTCCCGAGTGTGATGCCCGCCGAGGTGGCCTGGAGCGTGGGCGCCGAGGGACCCGTCGCCATGGTGTCCAACGGCTGCACGTCTGGCCTGGACTCGGTCGGCCACGCCGTGCAGTTGATCCGCGAGGGTTCGGCCGATGTGGTGCTGGCCGGCGCCGCCGACACCCCGATCACCCCGATCGTGGTGGCCTGCTTCGATGCCATCAAGGCGACCACCCCGCGCAACGACGACGCCGAACACGCCTCCCGCCCGTTCGACAGATCGCGCAACGGATTCGTGCTCGCCGAAGGCGCGGCCATGTTCGTCCTCGAGGAGTACGACAGCGCGCGCCGGCGCGGTGCGCGCATCTACGCCGAGATCACCGGGTACGCGACCCGCTGCAACGCCTACCACATGACCGGGCTCAAGGCCGACGGCCGGGAGATGGCGGAGGCGATCCGGGTGGCGCTCGACGAATCGCGGGTCGATCCCCGAGCGGTGGATTACGTCAACGCGCACGGTTCCGGCACGCGCCAGAACGACCGCCACGAAGCCGCGGCGGTGAAGCGGAGTCTCGGCGAGCACGCCTACCGCACGCCGATGAGCTCCATCAAGTCGATGGTCGGGCATTCGCTCGGCGCGATCGGTTCGGTGGAGATCGCGGCCTGCCTGCTCGCGTTGCAGCATCAGGTCGTGCCGCCGACGGCGAATCTGTACGAGCCGGATCCGGAGTGCGACCTGGACTACGTTCCGATCACCGCGCGCGAGCACCGCATCGACACCGTGCTCAGTGTCGGCAGCGGCTTCGGCGGTTTCCAGAGCGCCATGGTGTTGCGCCGGCCGCAGGAGGTGGCGGCATGAGTGTGGTGACCGGAATGGGCGTGGTGGCGCCGAACGGGCTGGGGCTCGAACAGTTCTGGGACGCCGTACTGGCCGGTCGCGGCGCGATCGCACCGCTGACCCGGTTCGACACCGACGGCTTCAGCGCGACCCTGGCGGGCCAGGTCGCCGACTTCGAAGCCGCCGAGCATCTGCCGACCCGGCTGCTGTCGCAAACCGACGTGTCCACCCGGATGGCACTGGTGGCGGCCCAGTGGGCGCTCGACGACGCGAAGGTCGATACCGGCGCGCTGACCGACTACGACATGGGTGTGGTGACCGGAAACGCTTCCGGCGGTTTCGAATTCACCCATCGCGAATTCAACAAACTGTGGTCGCTGGGTTCCGAGCACGTCAGCGTGTACGAATCGTTCGCCTGGTTCTACGCCGTGAACACCGGTCAGATCTCGATTCGGCACGGGATGCGCGGTCCGAGCAGCGCCCTGGTCGCCGAGCAGGCCGGCGGGCTGGACGCGATCGGCCATGCCCGGCGCACCGTGCGGCGCGGCACCCCGCTCGTCGTGACCGGTGGCGTCGACTCGGCGCTCGACCCGTGGGGATGGTCCGCGCACATCGCGGCCGGAACCGTCAGCACCGCAACCGATCCCGCGCAGGCATATCTGCCGTTCGATGTGCGTGCGGCCGGTAACGTCCCCGGTGAGGGCGGTGCCATGCTGGTGCTCGAGGATGCCGCCGCGGCCCGCGCCCGGGGCGTGCCCGAGGTCTACGGCGAGATCGCCGGCTATGCCCAGACCTTCGATCCGCCGCCCGGCTCGCCGCGGTCGCCCGGTCTGCAGCGGGCGATCGAACTGGCCCTCGCCGACGCCGGACTGAGCAGCGACGACATCGACGTCGTGTTCGCCGACGCCGCCGGTGTCCCGGCCGCGGACCGCGCCGAGGCGGCGGCGCTGGAAGCGGTGTTCGGCCCGCACGCGGTACCCGTCACCGCGACGAAACCGCTGACCGGCCGGCTGTTCTCCGGTGCGGGCCCGCTCGACATCGTCACCTGTCTGCTGGCCATGCGCGATGCGACCGTCCCGCCGACCGCGGGCACGACCGAACTCGCCGCGGACTGCCGCATCGACCTGGTCCGCGGCGAACCCCGAGCCGCCGAGGTGCGGGCCGGTCTGGTGCTCGCCCGGGGGCGCTGGGGATTCAACTCCGCCGTGGTGGTCCGCGCCCAGCCGCGCTAGTCGCCGGTGCACAACCCGACCAACCGTCCGAACCCAACCAGGAGCAGATCATGACCATGACCATGACCATCGACACCCTGCGCCGGATCCTCGTAGCCTGCGCGGGCGGCGACGAGGACGCGCCCGAACTCGCCGGCGATATCGCCGACGTGGAATTCGAAGAGCTGGGTTACGACTCGCTCGCCCTGATCGAGACCGCATCCCGCATCCAGCGCGAGTTCGGGGTGACGGTCCCGGAAGAACAACTCATCGACGTGAAGACCCCACGCGAGCTGATCGACATCGTCAACGACCAACTCGAGGGTGTGGCATGACGATTCGGATGACCCATACCCGCGTCGTCGAGGCGCCGGCGGCCGAGGTCTACGGCCTGGTCGCCGACGTCACCCGATGGCCGGTGATCTTCGCCCCCACGGTACTGGTCCGGCACCTGCACCGCGGGGCGGACGAGGAACGTTTCCGGCTGTGGGCGACGGTGAACGGCAGCGTGACCGACTGGACCTCGCGGCGCACCCTCGACCCCGCCGGCCTGGCGATCACGTTCGAACAGGAACGCAGCCGGGCGCCGATCGCCTCGATGGGCGGGCAGTGGCGATTCACCGCGGACGGCCCGCGGACGACCACGGTCACCCTCGATCACTCCTTCACCGTGACCGACGGCGTCGAACCGGACGTGGTCGCCGGCGCGGTCGACCGCAACAGCATCAGCGAACTGGCCGCGCTGGCGCGCATCGCCGAACTCGGGTATCCGGTCGACGAGATCGTCGTCGGCTTCGAGGACCGCGTGACACTGGAAGCCTCCGCGGCCGAACTGTACGACTTCGTCTACCACAGCGACCGCTGGCCCGACCACGTTCCGCATGTCGATCGCGTCGTGCTCACCGAAGATGCGAACGGCGTGCAGGAGATGGAGATGGACACCGTCACCGCCGGGGGAATCGCCCACACCACCAAATCCATCCGGGTCTGTGTGCCGGACGAACGGATCGACTACAAACAGCAGCTGCCTCCGGCGATGTTGATCGGCCACAGCGGCGCCTGGGAATTCGCCGACGATCCGGCCGGGGTGGTGGTGACGGCCCGGCACACCGTCGCGATCGATCCCGCAGCCGCACGCGAAATCCTCGGTGCCGATACCGATCTCGCGGATGCCCGCGCCTATCTCGGTGAGGCCCTGGGCACCAACAGCCGCAACACGCTGCTGTGCGCGGTCCGCTACATCGCGGCCCGCCGCGCCGAGTCCGCGAAATCGGCGTCATGACGGCGGCCCGAACCTCCGATGCCGCTGTGCCGGTGATCCAGGAGGTGGCCGATGGCGTGTTCGCCTACACCCACGGTCACGGCGGCTGGTGCGTGAGCAACGCCGGAGTGCTGGCCGGGCCCGACGGGGCGATGGTGATCGACACCCTGGCCACCGAAGCCCGCACCCGCGGCCTGATCGACCTGGTCGATCGGGTGGCCGGCGGCCCGGCCCGCACCGTCGTCAACACCCACCACCACGGCGATCACAATTTCGGCAACCACTTGTTCGGGCCGGCCGCGACGGTCATCGGGCACGAGCGGATCCGGGCCGAGATGATCGACACCGGCCTGGCGCTGACCCAGTTGTGGCCGCAGGTCCAGTGGGGCGATGTGCGCGTCACCCTGCCGACCGTGACCTTCGCCGACCGGATGACGGTGCATGTCGGTGGGCGTCGGGTCGAGCTCATCCATCTCGGCCCGGCCGCGCACACCACCAACGATGTGGTGGCGTGGCTGCCGGCGGAGAAGGTGCTGTTCGCCGGCGATCTGGTGATGTCGGGCGCCGCGCCGTTCTGCCTGTTCGGCTCGGTCGACGGCAGCCTGGCCGCGGTGCGCGCCCTCGCCGACCTGGGCGCCGAGACCGTGGTGGCAGGCCACGGCCCGGTCACCGGTCCGGAGATCTTCGACCGGACGACGCATTATCTGCAATGGATTCGCCGGGTGGCGACCGACGGCCGCGCGCTGGGCCTGTCGCCGCTCGAGATAGCCCGCGACGCCGGGCTCGGTGAGTTCGAGGATCTGCTGGATTCGGAACGCGTGGTCGGCAATCTCCATCGGGCCTACGCCGAACTCGACGGCGCCGCCCCCGGGGCGCCGCTGGACGTCCTGGCCGTCTTCGACGAGATGATCACCTACAACAACGGGCAGGTGCCTGCGTGCGCGGCGTGAGTGTCGACGTCTGTGTGGTCGGCGGCGGGCCGGCCGGGCTGGTCGCGGGCGTGTTACTGGCCCGGGCGGGAGCCGAGGTGCTCGTGCTGGAGAAACATCCGGACTTCCTGCGCGACTTCCGCGGGGACACCGTGCATCCGTCGACCTTGACGGCGATGGACGAGCTCGGGGTCGCCGAGGAGTTCCTGCGCCTGCCGCACAGTCGCGCCCCGCGGTTGCCGATGCTGACCGAACTCGGCCCGGTGACCTTCGCCGACTTCCGCAGGCTGCCGGGCCGGTTCCCGTTCGTGGCGTTCATGCCGCAGTGGGATGTGCTGAACTTCCTGGCCGACGTCGGCCGCCGCTATCCCGGTTTCCGGCTGGTCCAACGCGCCGAGGTCACCGGCTTCGTCAGCGACGGCGACACCGTCGTCGGGGTGCGGGCCGAGGCTCCGGACGGGTCGCTCGAGGTGCGGGCCCGGCTGGTGGTGGCGGCCGACGGACGCCGTTCGCTGGCCCGCACCCGGGGCGGTCTCGAGGTGGCGGCCGGGCGGGCGCCGATGGACGTGCTCTGGTTCCGGATCGGCAAACCGGCGGGCGACGCGACGCCGACCGTCCGAAGTGGGCGTGGCTATTTCGTCGTCGCGATCGATCGCGGCGACTACCTGCAGGTGGCCTACATGATTCCGAAGGGCGGATTCGACGCGATCCGGGCGGCCGGCCTCGACGCCTTCCGGGCCGGGCTGGCGGCGATCTATCCGGCGTGGAAGCCGCAGCTGGAGAACGAGATTCGCGACTGGGACGATGTCAAACCGCTGGATGTCCGGGTGGACCGGCTGCGGCGCTGGTACCGCCCCGGCCTGCTCGCGATCGGTGACGCCGCGCACGCGATGTCACCGGCGGGCGGGGTCGGCATCAATCTCGCGGTACAGGACGCGATCGCCACCGCGCGTCTGCTCGGCCCGACGCTGGCGGCCGGGGGCACGCCGACGCCCGGACAGCTGCGCGCGGTCCAGCGCCGCCGCGAATTCCCGATGCGGGTGGTGCAATTCGCGCAACTGCGGTTGCTCGCGGACCTCTATCCGGACGCCTCCCGGCCGAATACCGACAGACCGTTGCTGGCCCGGCTGCTGCGCCGCCTGCCCGGGCTGTCGCATGTGATCGCACGGGTCATCGGGCTCGGCATCCGGCCCGAGCACGTACCCCCGGCGGTCGCCGGAAAACCCACTGTCTCGACCACATAGGAGATTCGATCGTGTCGACCTATCTGCTCGTCCACGGCGCGTTCCACGGCGGCTGGGTGTGGCAGCGGGTGACTCCGCTGCTGGAAGCCGCCGGCCACCGCGTTCTCGCGCCCTCGCTGGTCGGACTCGGCGAGCGCGCACCGCTGCTCGGCCCGGACGTCGGATTGGACACCCACGTCGACGATCTCGCCGAACTCGTCGTCGCCGAGGATCTGCGGGAGATGATCCTCGTCGGGCACAGTTACGCTGGCATCGTCGTCACCGCGCTGGCCGACCGTCTGCCGCGGCGCATCGCGCACCTGGTGTACGTCGACACCTTCGTCCCGCGCGACGGCGAATCGGTCGCCGACATCATGCCGCAGATGGTGGCGGCGTTCGCCGCCGCGGCCGAGGCGACCGGCGAGGGCTGGCGGGTTCCGCCGGTGACCGAGCCGATGGGCGACGGGGGCCTCAACGGCGTCACCGAGGAACCCGATCTGAGCTGGCTGGCCTCGATGTTGACCGCCCAGTCGCTGAAGACGTTCCAGCAACCGCTGACCTTGCGCAACCCGGACGAGCTCGCGCTGATCCCGGTGACCCATATCCACTGCAGCGAGGGTGGCGAGGACTTCAAGGCCATGCGCGCCGCGATGCCCCGGACCCTCCCGCCGGCCGATCTGCCCGCCGATCGCCTGAAGATCCTGCCGACCGGTCACGACTGCATGCTCACGATGCCGGACGAATTCGCCACGCTGCTGGGCGAATTGGCCGCTCAGCGCGCACCGGCGTCGTAGGCGGCGCGGGCCGCGAGCACCTCGGCCAGATGTTCGTTCGACCACCGCGCGAGCCCGTCGAACAGCGGAGTGAGGGTAGCGGCCAGCGCGGTGGCCGCGTACTCCACCCGCGGCGGTACCTCGGCGTGGTAGCTGCGTTCCACCAGGCCGTCCCGCTCGAGCTGGCGCAGCCGCTGGGTGAGCACCTTGGGCGTGACGCCCGAAACGCGTTGCTGTAGTTCGTTGAACCGCATCCGGCCGTCGTGGATCAGCACCCACAGCACCTGGGTGGACCAGCGGCCGAAGAACAGGTCGACCACCGGGGAGATGGGGCACGGGTCGAGAGCTGGTTCCGAGCGAGCGGACGTCATGGTGGACTCCTCGTCACTTTCCATTAGGTAACTACTATACTTCGGAAACTACTGTGGTCTGGCACCGCTTTTCGGCGCGAGAGGAGCACAGTGATGACACCGGCGACAGCGAACGGGCGGACGGATCTGCCGCGGCGTCGCGGCGAACGCCCGCTGACCCGACCGCACAATCCGCACCAGCAACTGAGCCAGAACGCGGGAATCCGGCTGCAGGAATCGCTCTGGGCCCGCATGCGGTCACTCCCCGGGGTGGTGGCCGGGCCCAGTCTGGTCTCGCTCCCCGACACCCGGGCCCTGCATCTGACTCCGGACCTCGCCCACGGCCCGGCGCAATCCTTCTTGGCGGGAACGGAATTCGCACATCTGCACGGTCCGGGCGACGGCAGCCTGCACCTGTGCCTGCCGGCGCGGCTCGCCGGCGCGGCGATCGCCGGCGGGTGGGCCGAACCGCATCCCATGGCCCATACCGGCCTGTTGCCGGCCTCGTTGCTCATGGTCTACGGGCCGCGAGACGCCGATGAACTCGAGCAGGTCTGGCTGCTGGTCCGCGGCGCCTACACCTATGCGCGCGGCACCGGCGGCGGCCGCGCCGCTCGAGCGTGCTTCGAGCGGTGACGGCGAGGGTGGGTGCCATGACTGCCGCAGATCTGGTCGGAACCTGGGAACTGGTGTCCTACTACGACATCGACGATGCCGGTATCCGCAGCGAGGGCCCGCTGGGTGCCGACCCGCGCGGGCTGCTGATCTACACCGCGCACGGATTCGTCTCGGTCAGCATGATGCGCACCGACGGCGCGCCCACCGCACCGTTCATGGGCTACGCCGGCACCTGGCGCGTGGCGGGCGCGACGGTGCTGCACGCGATCGCCGTGTGCTCGAATCCGGCGTGGGCGGGCACCGAGCAGGTGCGGCAGATGTCGCTGCGCGGCGATGTGCTCACGCTGATCGGCACAGCACAGGTGGACGGGCGAGCCCAGCGCCGAATTCTGACCTGGCGCCGGGCCGCCCGCCCGTCCTGATTCGGCGCGGTCACTCCGGCCGGTACGAGAACAGAGGTTCGTCGAATTGCACGGGTTCACCGTCCTGTTTCAGGATCGCGGTCACCACCCCGCCCGCCGGCGCCGTGACCGGGATCATCAGCTTCATCGCCTCGACGATGGCGACCTGCTGCCCGGCGGAAACGCGGTCACCGACCGCGACGAAGGGTTCGGCGCCGGGCTCCGGGCACCGGTAGAACACTCCGATACTGGGTGCGGCGATGACCGGATCGGCGGCCGGAACTCGTTGTCCAGCAGCGGCTTCCGCCGGTGCGGGGAGATCCGGCACGGCACCCGCGACCGGCGCGGCCGAAGCCTGCGGCCACTGGGCTTCCACGGTCACCTCACCGACCTGAATACGCAGTCCGCTGGGTTGCTGCGGAAATCCGCTCAGCAGTCGCAGCGCACCGGATTGGATCGCATCGAGAATCCGCAAGTAGTCGTGCTGGGCGTGACCGAGCTCGGTCGTGGGCTCGAGATCGTCGGTCGTGGTGCCGTCCGGGGTCGTCACGATGGTCCTCCCGGCTCAGTAGTTACCCAGCCCGCCACAGACGTTCAACGCCTGTGCGGTGACGGCGGCGGCACCCGGCCCGATCAGGTAGTCGACCATCGCCGCCACCTCCTCGGGCTGCACGTAACGCCCGATCGGAACCCGGGCGCTCACCCGCGCGTGGACCTCGTCGGTATCGACACCCCACAGCTCGGAATACACCTCCCGAACCCGTTCGGCCATCGGGGTTTCCACGAATCCCGGGCAGACCGCGTTCACCGTGATGCCGGTCTTGGCCAGCTCCAGGCCGAGCGCCTTGGTGAAGCCCACGACACCGTGTTTGGCGGCGGAGTACGGCGCACCGTGCACCACGCCCTGCTTACCGCCGGTCGAGGCGATATTGACGATGCGGCCGCTGCCGCGGTCGAGCATGCCGCCGGCGGTGAGTGCGGCCTTCGTGGCGAAGAAGACGCTGTGCAGGTTGGTCTCGACGACATCGAGCCACAGCTCGTCGTCGATCTGCGCGGTCACCCCGCCCCCACTGCGTCCGGCGTTGTTGACCAGGATGTCGATCGGGCCGAACCGGCGCACCCCGGCATCGACGAATTCCCGCACCTGCGCGGCGTCCCGGACGTCGCAGGCCACCCCGTCCACCGCGAACCCGTCGCCCTGCAGCTTTTCGGCCGTTTCCGCCACCCGCTGCCCGTCGCGCGCGCAAATGAACACCGAAATACCTTGCCCGGCGAGATTTTTCGTTATCTGCAGGCCCATTCCGCTGGTCGCTCCGGTGACCAGGGCGACGCGCTGACTTTCCGCCATATCTCCTCCATCGGTACTGAATCCGGTGACACCGGCCCATCCGGCCACCAGAGTCGCCGAGCGGCCTATAGATCCGGTCAAACCGGGGCCGACTCGACCGACGCTCGAGCGCCGTCGGCCACCGTGAACCGTGCCCGCGGCCCGCCCGATCCGGGCAGCCGACACCGTCTTCCGAGGAGCCGTCCATGACCACCGTCGCCAGCCGCGCCGAGTTGTATGCCGAGGTGCAACAGTTCTACGCCGACCAGATGCAGCGCCTGGACAACCGCGACATCACCGGGTACGCCGAAACCTTCACCGAGGACGCGGAATTCGAGCACACCCCCGGGCGGCCCCCGGCCCGCACGCGCGCCGGGATCGTGGCCGATCTGACCGAGTTCCACAAGCGGTTCGACAGCGATCCGATGCAGCGGCGGCACTGGTTCAACATGACCGATCTGCGACCGCAGGACGACGGCCGCATCGTGGCCACCTCGTACTGCCTGGTGGTCAAGATCCGCCCGGGAGCGAAACCGGAGATCGCACCCAGCTGCGTGGTGCACGACGTCCTCGTCCGCATCGACGGTGAGCTGCGCACCCGATCCCGCCGCGTCACCCACGACTGACCGAAAACCCCAGCCACCGAAGGAGTTCCGCCGTGAGCACGGTACCGTCCACCACCCACCTCGCCCTGGCCGCCGACGCGCAGGACCTGCTGTTCCGTGAAGCCCGCACCGCCAACACGTTCACCGACGAACCCGTCACCGACGAACAGATCCGGGAGATCTACGAACTGATCAAATACGCGCCGACCTCGATGAACCAGCAGCCGCTGCGAATCGTGCTGGTCCGCGGCCCCGAAGCGCGCGCCGCCCTGGTCGAGCACATGCTCGACAACAACAAGCCGAAGACCGCGAGCGCGCCGCTGACCGCGATCCTGGCCGCCGACCTCAACTTCCACGACCATCTGCCGAAGCTCTTCCCGCACGCACCCGAAGCCAAGGACTACTTCGCCGACGACGACTACCGAGCCGAATCGGCGCGCTTCAACGCGCTCATCCAGATCGGGTACTTCATCCTCGGCGTCCGGGCCGCCGGGCTGGCGGCGGGCCCGATGAACGGGTTCGACGCGGCCGGGGTGGACAAGGAGTTCTTCCCCGAGGGCAGCCACACCGCACTGGTGGTGGTCAATATCGGCAAGCCCGGACCCGACGCCTGGTATCCGCGTTCGCCGCGGTTGAGCTACGACGAGGTCGTCACGACCGTCTGACCTCGGCATCGGGCGAGGCGGACACCCGGTACGGGAGGATTCCGCCCGCCCGTCGAGCGGCCGTCGTCCCCGGCCGCTGTGCGAGCATGGGACGGTGAGCGCAACAGCGGGCGGGCCGGCGACGGCGGCCGACCAACTCGAGTCCTTGCGGATCCCGGTGACCGGGTATTGCTACCGCATGCTCGGCTCGGCCGCCGATGCCGACGACGCCGCTCAGGAGACGTTGATCCGCGCCTACACCCGATTCGACAGTTACGACCCGAGTCGCGCTCGGCTGTCCACCTGGGTGCATGCCATCGCCACCAACATCTGCCTGGACATGCTGCGCTCGGCGCGCCGCCGCATGCTGTTCTGGGAGGGCCCGGACGCCACCGGCTTCGATCCGGATGCCGTACTCCCGCCCGACCGGTGGATCGACCCGATACCCGACAGCCGGGTGCTCGATCCGGCCGACCGGATCGTGCGGCGCGAGTCGGTGCGCCTGGCGTTCGTCGCGGCGCTCCAGCACCTGCCGCCGCGGCAGCGGGCCGTGTTGGTCCTGCGCGATGTGCTGGCGTTCAGCGCGGCCGAGACCGCGCAGATGCTCGAGGTCGGCCCGGCCGCGGTGAACAGCGCGCTGCAGCGTGCCCGCGCCACCCTGAGTTCGGTGCCGGAACAGGCCACCGAGGTTCTCGATCCCGAGAACCCCCGGGATCGCGAAGTGATCTCCCGATACGTCGCGGCCTTCGAGAACCATGACGTCGAAGGCCTCGCGGCACTGCTGTGCGAGGACGCCCGGTCGGGCATGCCGCCGCTGGCCTGGCGGTTGAGCGGACGGGACACCATCGTCGCGGTGTTCGCCGCCGGCGATGCGTGTGCCGGCGACCGGCTGGTGCCGGTCGCCATGAACGGGTCGATCGGATTCGGCCAGTACCGCCCCGACCCGGACGGCGTGCTGCGGCCGTTCGCGCTGCTGGCGCTCGGCGCCCGCTCCGGACTCGTCGCGCAGCAGATCACCTACTTCGGCAGTGGCGACCGATTCGCCGAGTTCGGGCTGCCGCCGACCGTCGATTCGGCCGCGCACCGATGAATTCCGGCCGCCCGATTCGTAACAGCAGGGACCCCTCCCCTACGACGAAACGGCAGCCATGACCGATACCGGAACCGACCACACCGCCACCCTGCGAGAACACGTCATCGCCGAACGCACCCGTCTCGCGGAGCTGCTGGCCGCGCTGACGCCGCGGCAATGGGATGCCGCCTCGCTGTGCGCGGGCTGGCGGGTGCGCGAAGTCGTCGCGCATATGACGATGCCCTACCGGACCTCCACGCCCGCGTTTCTGCGCGGCATCATCGCGGCCCGCTTCTCCTTCGATCGCTACGCCGATCGCGCCGCCCGGGCCGACACGGCCCGCCTGAGCGATGCGGAACTTCTGGCGTCGCTGCGGGACAACATCCGCCACCCCTGGCGGCCACCGGGCGGCGGCGTGGCGGGCGCGCTCAGCCACGATGTGATCCACGGTTTGGACATCACCGAGCCGCTGGGGCTGCCGCCCGCACCACCGGAACGCATCGCCGCGGTGCTGGAGAACTCCACCGCGAAGTCGCTGCGCTACTTCGGTGTGGACCTGGCCGGGCGGCGCCTGGAAGCGACCGACGCGTCCGTCGGGATCGGGACGGGCACACCGATCAGCATGAGCGCCAAGGACATTCTGCTCACCGTCACCGGGCGCCGCCCCCTGCCGGTCGAGTGAGGACGCTCAGCTCGCCGGCCAGGTACCGGTGAGCTTGCGGAAGCCGCTGGCACCGGCACGGTCGACCGCGGCCTTCACCAGGCCGAAGATCGTGCCCTGCAGCGCCGCCGCGGCCAGCACCTCCCGCCAGGTGTGGTCGGGCGCGGTGGCGCTGGGTGCCTCGTCCTCGCCGGTGAGCCGCACTCAGAGCCGGGAGAACAGCAGCGACGCCAGCAGTCCGCCCAGCACACTGACCACCATCCCGAGCGGTTTGTAGATCAGCTTCACGACGACCGCCTCCTACGCACGATCCATAACACGGCCAATGCCGAGATCACCGTCAGCCCGACCGCGGGTAGCGGGATCTGCCGGGCGAGTTGGGCCGCCCGATCGGCATTGCCCTGCGCGATCTGCGCGCTGCGGTGCATCCGATCGCGCGCCCGGGCGGGCACGTCGAGTTTGGCGGTCAGCGCCGCCACCGTCTCGCTCAGCTCCGCACGGGTCAGATCGCGGTCGTAGCGCAGTGCCTCCGGGTCGCTCGGGATCGCCGTCCCCGGGTGCGACACCGAAGATCGGCCGTTGCCGGATTGCGACATCTGCCACCATCTCCTCCGGGCGCCGTTCGAATCGTGCGACCCGCTCCGCCCGCGAACGGACCGCCGATATCCGGTTGTGCTCGCGATACCCCGGAATCCGGCGACGACACCGGGCGCGGCGAATACCGGCCCCGGGGAACAAAACGCGCGCCGGGCCCCCTTGCATCGAACAGTCGATCAGAAGGAGATCCGTAGTGACCGATCTGCTGCCGCTCACCCCCGACGAGCTGCTGACCACGACCCGCGCCGTGCGCCGTCGACTGGACCTGACCCGGCCGGTGCCGATGGAGGTGATTCGCGAGGCGCTCGAGGTGGCCCTGCAGGCGCCGTCGGGCGGCAATCGTCAGAAATGGCATTGGATCGCGGTGACCGACCCGGCGCTCAAGGCCCGCGTCGCCGAGTACTACCGGCGCTCGCATCTGGCCTACCGGGAAGCCGGCGGCGAACCGGCCGATGCGGCCGCCGCCCGCATCGCCACCAGCTCGGACTACCTGCGCGAGGTGATGGCCGAGGTCCCGGTCCTGATGATCGGCGCCATCGACACCGGCGGGGCCGACCTCTCCGGTAATCAGGCCGGTCTGTGGGGTTCGCTGCTACCCGCCGCGTGGAGTCTGGCCCTGGCACTGCGGGCCCGCGGACTCGGAACCACCTGGACCACACTGCATCTGGAATACGAACGGGAAGTCGCGGAGGTTCTCGGCATTCCGGCCGACGTGCGCCAGGGCGTCCTGCTGCCGATCGCCTACACCAAGGGCACCGATTTCCGCCCCGGACCACGCGCCGACCTGGACTCGGTACTGCACGTCGACGGCTGGTGACTCCCGGCCGGTGAACGCCGAAAGCCCGGGCACTGCCCGGGCCTTCGGCAACGGCAACCTCAGCGGATGGCGATGATCGCCGAGCCGTGCCCGAACAGACCCTGATTCACCGCGATGCCGGCCCGGGCGTTGTCCACCTGGCGCCCGTCGGCCCGGCCGCGCAGCTGCCAGGTGAGCTCGCAGACCTGGGCGATCGCCTGCGCGGGGATGGCCTCGCCGAAGCAGGCCAGTCCGCCACTCGGATTGACCGGCACCCGCCCGCCCAAAGTCGTTGCGCCGCTGCGCAGCAGCTCCTCGGCGCCGCCCGTCTCACACAGTCCGATGTCTTCGTACCAGTCCAGTTCCAGTGCGGTGGACAGGTCGTAGACCTCGGCGAAGGACAGATCGGCGGGCCCGAGACCCGCCTCCTCGTAGGCGGCGTGCGCGATCGCCGACCGGAACGCGTGCGGCGGCGGCTCGACCGCCACCGCGGAGTCGGTCGCGAAATCCGGCAGATCGAGCACGGTCTTCGGGAACGTCGGCGTCACGGTCGACAGTGCCCGGATCCGGACCGGATCGCTGATGCCGCGCCGGCGCGCATAGTCCATCGAGGTGAGTACCAGCGCGGCACCGCCGTCGCTGGTCGCGCAGATATCGAGCAGCCGCAACGGGTCGGACACGATCGCCGACGCGGCGACCTCCTCGGCCGACACCTCCTTGCGGTAGCGGGCGTACGGGTTGTTCAGGCCGTGCTTGGCGTTCTTCACCTTGACCGCGGCGAAGTCGTCGAGGGTCGCGCCGTGCAGCGCCATTCGTCGGCGCGCGTAGAGCGCGAAATAGATGGGGTTGGTGGCCCCGAGCAGGTGGAAGCGCAGCCAGTCCGGATCGTCGCGGCGCTCCCCGCCGACCGGCTGGAAGAAGCCCTTCGGCGCGGCGTCCGCGCCGACCACCAGCGCCACATCCGTCAGCCCGGCCAGGATCTGCGCGCGGGCATTCGCGATGGCCTGCGCCCCGGACGCACAGGCCGCGTAACTGCTGGAGATACGCGCGCCCGACCATCCCAGCGCCTGCGCGAAGGTCGCGCCCGAGACGAATCCGGGATATCCGTTGCGGATGGTGTCCGCACCCGCGATGTAGCCGACATCGCGGTGGTCGATGCCGGCGTCCGCCAGGGCCGCACGCGCGGCGACCAAACCGTATTCGACGAAATTGCGCCCCCACTTTCCCCATTGGTGCATGCCGGCGCCGAGGACGGCGATATCGCGAGCGTTCGAATCAGGCATCGACCGGCCTCCACATCCACACCGTGTGCTCGGCGTCCTCGTCCTCGTACAGCACGCCGAGGGTCAATTCGACCGGCATGCCGACGGCCAGGTCGTCGACGGTCAGACCGCGCACCACCTGCCCGAGGACCACCATCTGCTCGACCTCGAGTTCCACGGCCGCGACCACGTACGGCTCGAACGGATCCGGTGAGACATAGGGTGCCGGTGGCTTGTACCGGGCGTCCGCGTACGACCAGATCCGGCCACGCGTGGACAGCAGGTACTCGACCAGCTCGGACCCGTCCTTCGCACTCGCGCACTGCGGGTTGCGGCAGGCCAGCGTATTGCGGGGGAAGTACGGCGTGCCGCAGACCTCACAGCGGCTTCCCACCAGGCGGACCGCGCCGTCGTCCGCAGTGAACCAGCCGTCCACCGCGGGGCGTTGTTCTTTCTGCACAGGGCCGACCATATAGGAACACGTTCTATTTTGGCGAGCAATTCGGCACCGCGGATCCCCACCGGCGAGTACGGTGGGACCGGATCGGGGGTGGCACGTCATCCTCGGGTCGATCTGGAGTATCGCAACACGATGGGCATCGAAGCCATTGAGCCGCAATCGATTCGCAACGTCACGATCGTCGGCGACCCGGGGCCGGTGGCCCGGCTGACCGCCCGCCTCCCGATCGGCGGGCGCCCGATCCACTGGGTGGCCGACCACGCCACCCACACGATCCGCCTCGCCGAACTGTCGACCCAGATCCCGGCCGCCGAACTCGAGCGCTCGATCCGGGTGGCCGACGGCCTGGTCGTGGTCGTCGACGCGGCGACCGCGAACACTCGCCGGCTCGAGACGGCTCTGCGAGTGGCCGACGACCACCAGGTCGCCCGGCTGTGCCTGGTGACCGGACTCGGCCGCCCCGGCGCCGATTTCGACCGCAGCGTCCGCACGATCGCCGACGCCCGCGGCGCGGTGCCGGTGCCGGTGCACCTACCCCTCGGCATCGGCGCCGAATTCGACGGTGTGCTCGATCTGGTCCGGATGTGGGAGCTCGAGCCGACGGCACCGGAATTCTTCGGCGGCCGATGGGCAGCGGCCGAACACCGATATCGGCGACTCGTCGAGGCCGTGTTCGAAAACGACAGCGCGCCGGACGCCCGACCGCGCGGGCTCCGGCCGGAGTGGCTGTACGACCGCATCCGCGACCGCACGCGGATCGGCGATGCGGTGCCGGTTCTCTGCGATCCTGCGCCGCATCGAGACGACCGCGGCGCGCTACTGGATGCGATCGTCCGCTTTCTCCCCTCACCGCTGCAGGTGTGCCAGCCCGAGCACGCCCTCGACTACTGACCCGGCGCTGCCGATGCTCGGCGGGCGCGGACCGGCCGTGCTCACTACTGTCGAATCCGACCGAACACTCTGCACGGAACAATCTGCCAGGAGGATCGCTGTGAACCACCGCCACTCCGAGCCCGCGACCCGATGAGCGCCACCGATCTCGATGCCGACAGCGCGGTGGCCGAACGCTATCGCGAACTGGCGGCGGCCGCCCGGGGGCTGGTCGAAGGCGAGCACGACCGAATTGCCAACGCGGCCAATATCTCCGCCCTGGTCTATCACGGTCTGCCCGACGTCAACTGGGTGGGTTTCTACTTCTTCGACGGCCGGGAACTCGTCGTCGGGCCGTTCCAGGGACAGCCCGCCTGTGTCCGCATCGGATTGGACCGAGGGGTGTGCGGGGCCGCGGCGCGCACGCGACGCACCCAGCGCATCGCCGATGTCCATGCGGTCGCAGACCATATCGCCTGCGATCCGGCGAGCCGGTCCGAACTCGTCGTCCCGTTGGTGCACAACGACATTCTGCTGGGCGTCTTCGATCTGGACAGTCCCGAACCGGACCGCTTCGGCCCGGCCGACCAGGCCGGACTGGAGGCCATCGCAGCGATATACGTCGCCTCGGTGACAGCGCCGCGCGCGTGATCCGAGACCGTTCGGCTCGCCGGCGGGCGAGCCGAACGGTCCCCGTCACCAGCCGGAGCCGGAACCGCCGGATCCGGTGTTGGCCAGGATGGTGCCGATGATCATCTGGGCGAGCCCGGCTACAGAGCCAAGAAATTCCACGGGTCCTCCGACTTTTTCCTCATCGCCGCGTGTCCGGCGTAGCCGTGAACCTATCCCGGCAACCTTGTGGAAGAACACCGTTTCATAAAATTGACCACTGGGTGGGACCCGACCGGCCGCCGCTCAGCTAACCTCCGGCGGCTCCCGTCGGCGGTTGTGCGACACCCGCTGGGGCGCAGCGGCAACGGGAGACTAATATTTCGCGGCGTCACGTACGAGCTGAGCGAGAGGTGCTTCATGGCCAAGAAGATCATCGTCGAGCTGGTGGACGACTACGACGGCAAGTCGAAAGCCGACGAGACGGTGCTTTTCGGCATCGACGGCGTGGAGTACGAAATCGACCTGTCGACGAAGAATGCCGACAAACTGCGCGGACTGCTCGAAGAGTGGACGCAGGCCGCCCGTAAGGTCGGCCGAAACCGCCGCGGCGCGAGCCGAATCGGTGGCCCGCGCACCACTCCCGATCGCAAACAAACCGCCGCGATTCGCGAATGGGCCCGCAACAACGGCTACGAGGTCTCCAGCCGCGGCCGCATCCACAAGGACATCATCGAGGCCTACAACAAGGCCAACTGAGACCGGTAGAGCCACCGACGGGTTCGCAGCGCGAAGGCGGCGTGCCCGCCCATCGACCGAGACGGAATCTGGTGGGAGCGGGCGGGTGTCGCGGCGCTGGGCGGCCAAGCCTCGTCCGCGCGAAACCGTTGCGCTGGGCATCGCCCCGGCAGCGGTGCACCACTGCCGATGCGCGGTGCTCCCGGCCGGGCCGACCGCGCAGCCCCTGTCCAAGCGGCTGCTGTTCGGCTTCGGCGCGCACGGCGTGGACTCGCAGTGTGTCGAGGGCGTGCCCCTGAGGGTCGGGCTTGCCCGATGGCAGCCGCTGTCCTATTGTCCGACAACAACTTCGGCTCCGCCCAAAGGACCGCGTTCCACCTCCTTACCGTCGACGGTCCGCGTCGACCGTCGTAGCTCACCGCGCGCGGCGAGCTCGGTGACCGCGGTCCCACCTGCGCAACGGTCACGGCGACGGCGTGAGCAGTTCCTCGGCGTCCGGCATCGCGAGGGCGCGGCGCAGTGCGCCGGACAATTCGGCGAGTTGCCGCCGCGACACGTCCGCGGTGAGCACCGCCTGTGAACCGTGGAAGGTGCCCGGCCACTGATGAATTTCCACCGATATGCCGGCCCGCAGCAGGCGCAATCCGTACGCGAGCGCCTCGTCGCGATTCGGGTCGTACTCCGCGGTGGCGATGTAAGCGGGTGGGAGCCCGGTGAGGTCGGCGGCCCGGGCGGGGGCGGCGTACGGTGTGCCGGGCCGGCCCGCGAGGTAGTGACTCCAACTTTCGGTCACCTTGGCCCGCGTCATGAACACGGTGTCGGTGAAGGCGCGTGCCGACCACGACTCCTGCCGATCGTCGAGGGCGGGCTGGTTGAGCAACTGGAAACAGATCGCCGGCCCGCCCTCGTCACGCGCCCGCAACGCCACTGCCGCCGCCAGATTCGCGCCCGCGGCGTGGCCGCCCACGGCGATGCGGGCCGGGTCGGCGCCGAGCTCATCGGCATTCTTCGATACCCATGCCGCGGCGGCGAAAGCATCGTCCAGCGCTGCCGGATAGGGATTCTCCGGCGCGAGCCGGTAGCCGACCGACACGACCGTGGCACCGGTTTCGGTGGCGATTCGCAGCGCCCACGGATGCTCGGTGTCGAGATCGCCCATCACGAATCCGCCGCCGTGCAGCCATACCACCGCCCCCTGCGGTGTGCGGGGGCGATACACCCGCACCGGAATGCCGGGATCGGCGGGCAGGACCCGGTCGGTGATCTCGAGCTCCGCGGCGTCGGGCACCGGCAGCGCGGCGGACAATTGGGCCAGGCCACGGCGGGCGCGGACGGGGTCACCGAGGGTCGCCGCCGGGAACAACGAGACGAACGGTTGCAGCTCACGATCCATACCGCTGATGATCGTCGCCGCGTGCCGCCGGGGATTGGACGAATGTTCCCGTGGCGATCAGGTTCGCCGACCGGGCTCGGGCCAGGCCACATCGTCGACATCGAGCCACGGCGCGGCGGCCAGTGCCACCGGCGTCAGCCCGGTGAAGGCGCGAGCCTCCCGGTGCAGATGGGACTGATCGGCATAGCCACACTCGTTCGCCACCTCGGCGGCCGCGGCACCGGCCGCCAACCGGTGTGCCGCGTCGTCGAATCGGATCAACCGGGCGGCCCGTTCGGTGTCATCCCGATCTGCGAACCGAACCGCGACCGCAACTTCTTACGGCTCCAGCCGAACTGACGCGCCAGCGCCTCGACCCGGACGCGCCCACGCGCGCGCACCATCTGCCGCTAGGCGAAGGCGACCTCGGCGTCGACCAGCGGGCCCGCGTCACGCCGCCGAACCAGCGCGTCGGCCGCGATCGCGAACCGGGCCTCCCAGTCGCGGGCGGCGTGCAACCGTTCGCGCAGTGCCTCCGCGTCCCGGCCCCACACCTCGTCGAACGCCGTCACCGTCGCCGTCAGCTCCGATACGTCGCCGAAGACGCGGCGCGCGAGCGGCGGCGACAGACGAATCTGTAAACAGTCGACCTCGCGGCCGCACGCGCGGAGACCGCCGGGTAGCGGCCCCACGATCCCGCCGTGCCGCAGTTCGCGCCCAGCTGTTTCGTCGATCAGCGTCCCGTCGCCGAATTCGACGAAGACGGTCACCGCCGGGTACGGCACCACCCGCATATCCACCGATTGCGTTGCCCGACCGGAGAATCCGGCCATCCGCACACCGGCGACCGCGACATTCGACGGCACCGCCAGCCGCCAGACGGCCGCGCTCGCACGGGCCGGGACCGCAGCACTCATATCCCGATCGTAATCGTCGAACCGGACCCGCCCCGCGGCGTTGTTTGCACGAAGTTTACGAGCGCGAACTCTCGGCGCAGCCTACGCGGCCGCCGCCACGCCTAGACTCGCGGCCACGTCGCCGGAATCCGAGGCGACTCGTCCGTTCGACCACCGCCGCCCGAACACCGCGCCGACGCTCGCGCCGGCGCCGACCCCGAATATCCGGGAGCGATCCGGCCCGCCCGCGATCGGTCCCGAGCCGGAACCACGGGAGGACGCGATGACCACCACGCACAGTACGGTGCTCGACCGGGCGGGGACGACCGTGCGGATCCGGACGCCCGGGGAAGTGTTCACGACCCCGGCGCCGACCGCACCGGCCTCGACACTGATCCCCCATGCGCCCGATTCCGGACCGCCGCGGCAGCTCAGCCACCTCGACCTGCACCTGCTCGACAGTGAAACCGCCACGGCGCCTTTGCATATCGGCGCGGTCATGCTGCTCGACTCGGCGGGAGCGGCCGGTGGCCCGCTGGCGGTGACCACGTTGCGGCGGCTGTTCGCGGCGCGGCTGCATCTGATCGCACCGCTGCGGCGCCGGGTGCGCGCGGTCCCGCTGGGCCTCGACGAGCCCTACTGGGAGGACTGCGACACCGTCGACCTCGGATATCACGTGCGGGCCGCGCGCCTGCCCGACGGTGCGAGCGATGCCGACCTCGCCGACTACGTCGCGCGCCGCCACGCTCAGCTCCTCGACCGATCCCGCCCGCTGTGGGAATGTCATCTCGTTTCCGGCTTGTCCGGTGGGCGCCAGGCCGTCTACACGAAAATCCACCACGCGGTGATCGACGGCGTATCCGCCGCGGAGGTCATGGCGGCCATCCTCGACGTCTCCGAAACTCCGACGGACACACCGCCACCGGCCACCGGGGTGCGCCGCGACCGCACCCCCTCGCTCGTGGAGATGGTGGCGCGCAGCTCCGGCAACGCGATGGCCAGGCAGTCGGCGCGTGCTCGCGCGGTCCGGCACGCGGTTCCGGCGCTCCTGCACCACCGCGACGAGTTCCGCGCCAAACACCCCGATGTTCCGTTCAACGGGCCGCTGAGCGCCTCCCGCAGCGTGGCCTACACGTCCCTGCCGCTCGACGCCGTGAAAGCCGTCAAGCGGTCGATCGACGGCACCGTCAACGACGTCGTGATGGCGCTGTGCACCTCCGCGCTGCGCAGCTGGATGCTCGATCGCGAACTCCCGGCCACCCGGCCGCTGCTGGCCGCGATTCCGGTCTCCGTGCGCACCCCGGAGCAGTTCGGCAGTGCGGGAAACCAGTTCTCACTCATGCTTTCTCGGCTGCCGATCGACGAGAGCGATCCGCGCGCCCGGCTGACGATGCTGCACCACAACCTGGTCCTCGCCAAGGAGCGGTTCCGGCAGCAGCCACCGACCCTGCTGCACGAGCTCACCGCGCTGCTGACCCCGGCCCTGCACGGACTGCCGACCCGCGCCCTGCTCCGGGCGGCGGCACCCACCCTGCCCCTGGTCAACCTGATCGTGTCGAACGTTCCCGGACCGCAGTTCCCGCTGTACCTCGACGGAATTCGGGTGCTGGCCAGTTATCCGGTCTCCGTGCTGACCGAACTGTCCGGCGGTCTGAACATCACCGTGATGTCCTACGACGGGCACCTCGACTTCGGCATCCTGGGCTGTCCCGACGCCGTTCCCGACATCGGGGAGCTGACGACCCACCTGGGTGCGGCCCTGGCGGAGCTCCATCCGTAGGAGTCACGGCCGCGGCGACGAGTCGGCCGATCCGGACGTCAGCGCGCCGCCGCGATCACCGCGGCGAGTCCACCCGGGCGCATCAGGACGTCGCTGTCGCTGATCTGCTTGCCGCCGACATGGACGGTCGGCGTGGACGTCACGCCGCCGGCGAGCGCTTCCCTGGTCTTCGTCCGCAGATAGCCGTCGTAGGTGCGGTCGAGGATGCAGTGCGCCACAGTGTCTTCGGAATAGCCGGCCGCTGCCGCGATGGCCACGAGTTCGCGGTCGGTGAGCCCGGCGCCGCCCTCTTCGGGTTGGCGGGCGAACATCGCCGACAGCCACGACTGGTAGTGGTCCACCCCGGCATTCGCCACACAGAACGAGGCGTTGCCGGCGCGCGAGGAGTACTGCGTGGTGCTCGCTCGATCGAGGAAACTGATGACGCTGTATTCGACGACGGCGGTGCCGTCGCGAACCGCGCTCTCCAGAGCCGGCCCGTTGGCCGCTTCGAACATTTTGCAGGCGGGGCACTGGAGATCCATGACCACCCGGACGGTCACCTTCGCCTTCGGGTCACCGACTCGGACCGCACCGTCGGCCAGGACGTGATCGACGGTCGACGATCCGGTCGCCGCCGTGGCGGTGCCCGCGATCGGATCCGTCAGCGCACCGCGCGCCACCACACCGATTCCGATCGCGGCGGCAACGGCCAGCAGGACGACCACCGGGATCAGGACGGTCGGATATGGGCGGCGCGGCGCAGGCTGCGGCGCCGGCGGCCACCCGCCGGGATGGGCGTTCATCGAGGTTCCCCCGCTCGTCAGGATGTGTCCGCTCAGCCTATAGTGCGGCCGCTCCGCGGGCGCGGGCACCGAATTTCGGAGCACACTTGTACACTGACTCGAATGGTCGCCGCCGACCGGTGTCATCCTGAACACGGCCCATACGCAGTGCCGTAAGGAAAAGATCCCGGGCTGCATGCATGGAAACCCGCTCCGGTGGTATCCCCGATGCGACATCAGTGAGCATACGGTCGTACACAGAGTTGGGGCTGCCATGAACCTGTTGAAATGGAGCAAACGGCCCGCCGCCGATATCGACGCGCAGAAACCCGGCACGAATATCGTGCGCGGGTTGGTGGCGCGCGCGACCACCCCACTGCTTCCGGACGATTACCTGCGGCTGCTCAATCCGCTCTGGACGGCCCGCGAACTCCGGGGACGGGTCGTCGACGTCGTCAAGGAGACGCCCGATTCGGCCACCGTCACCATCCGCCCCGGCTGGGGTTTTCCGGCCACCTATCACCCCGGGCAATACGTCGGCATCGGCCTGCAGATCGACGGCCGCTGGCATTGGCGGTCGTATTCGCTCACCTCGATCGGCGGTGGCCGGGACAAAACCATCTCGATCACGGTCAAGGCCAACCCCGACGGCTTCCTGTCCACCCATCTGGTCGACGGCGTCGCCCCCGGCACCGTCATCCGGCTGGCCGCCCCGAAGGGCGATTTCCGCCTGCCCGAACCGGTTCCGGGCAAAATCCTGTTCGTCACCGCGGGCAGCGGGATCACCCCGGTGATCGCGATGCTGCGCGCGCTCGAGACCCGCGGGCAGAGCCCGGACATCTGCCACGTGCACGCCGCACCGACCCGCGACGACGTCATCTTCCTCGACGAAATGCGGACCCGCGCCGCCGAATGCCCCGACTACGAGCTCACCCTCCAACTCACCAGGGAGATGGGCAAATTCGACGTCGCGCGCCTCGACGAGTGGGTGCCCGACTGGCGGGAACGCGACTGCTGGGCCTGCGGGCCGCCGTCCTTGCTCGACGCGATGGAGTCCCATTACGAGGCCGGCGGCCTGCGCCACCGGCTGCACACCGAGCGATTCACCATCGCCCGCACCGACCACGGCGGCGAGGGCGGCACGGTGTATTTCGCGACATCGGGCAAGGAGACGGAAATCGACGGCGCCACAACCCTTCTGGAGGCGGGCGAACGCCTCGGCATCACGATGCCGTTCGGCTGCCGGATGGGGATCTGCCAGACCTGCGTGGTCCCGCTGGCCGGTGGATATGTCCGCGATCTCCGCACCGGGGCGGAGCGTCGCGAAGGAGAACGAATCCAGACGTGCATCAGCAGCGTGTCTGGTGAATGCACCCTCGAGATGTAGGAGACGAGATGGCCATCACCGATATCGATGCCTACGCACACCTGACCGCCGCGGACATCGAGGCACTGGGCGCCGAACTGGACACCATCCGCCGCGATGTCGAGGACTCACGCGGCGAGCGCGACGCCCGGTACGTCCACCGCACGATCGCGCTGCAGCGCGTCTTGGCCGCCGGCGGCCGGGCCACCCTCCTGTTCAGCAACCGCCGGATCGCCTGGTGTGCGGGGACCGCGATGCTCGCCCTGGCCAAGATCATCGAAAACATGGAGCTCGGGCACAATGTGATGCACGGCCAATGGGACTGGATGAACGATCCGGAGATCCACTCCTCGTCGTGGGAGTGGGACACCACCTGTCCGAGCGTGCAGTGGAAGCACTCCCACAATTTCGTCCACCACAAGTACACCAATGTCGTCGGCATGGACGACGACGTCGGCTACGGCATTCTGCGCGTCACCCGCGATCAGCGCTGGGAGTGGTGGAACATCGGGAACCCGGTCTACAACCTGATTCTGGCGACGGCGTTCGAATGGGGCGTCGCGCTGCATCACCTCGAGGTCGAAAAGATCCGCCGCGGGGACAAGACCTGGCGGCAGGCGCTGCGGGATCTACGCATCATCGGCACCAAGGTCGGCAAACAGGCCGCCAAGGACTATCTGATCTATCCGGCCCTGTCCGGGCGGAACTGGAAGACCACACTCACCGCCGACGCCACCGCCAACCTCATCCGCAACTACTGGGCCTATCTGGTGATCTTCTGCGGCCACTTCCCCGACGGCGCGGAGAAATTCACCACCGCCGAACTCGCTGAGGAGGATCAGCCGCGCTGGTATCTGCGACAGATGCTGGGCTCGGCCAACTTCCGGGCCGGACCGCTGATGCGCTTTCTGAGCGGCAACCTCAGCCACCAGATCGAGCACCACCTGTTCCCGGATCTACCGAGCAACCGCTACGAGGAGATCGCCGTCCGGGTCCGCGCGTTGTGCGACAAATACGATCTCCCGTACACGACCGGTTCGCTCGCCCGTCAATATCTGCAATCGTTTCGGACCATCGCGAAACTGGCCCTGCCCAATGCCCTGCTCGCCGCGACCGCCGACGATGCGCCGGAGACCGCCTCCGAGTTGCGTTTCGCGGTCCGAGCGGGGATGCAGGAGCATTTCGGGGTGGACCCGGCGACCGGTAAGCGCCGCGGGCTCCGCACCGCACTGCGCGAACTGAAGCGGGCGCCGATTCGGGCAGCCGCCTGAGTCCGAGGCACGGCCGGGCCGCTGCCGGGAGCAAGCAGCGGCCCGGATCGCGGGGGATCGCTCTCCCTCGGATCCGCGTCACGGCAGAACGGTCAGGCCCTTCGCGGTGAGCAGATACGACGGCGCCATCTCGGCGAGATCCGTTGCCGCCAAATCGAACAGGGCATCGCCGGCCACCGCGGGCGTGAGCGGGTCACCCAACCGCTCGATGTATTCCTCGACGGTGTGACCGGACCGCTCGGCATAGGCTCGCACCGCCGCGAGACCGAGGCCGGTGGCGGGCGTGAGCTGTGGCAGCACCGCGGTGAAACCGATGTCCAGACCGGCCCGGTGCGCCTCGTCCCGGGCGTAGCCGGTGATGAACCGCTGTGTCGCCTTCGCCCCCGCGTAACCACCGCTGAGCGGCGAGCCGTTCACGGCGGCGCCGCTGCTCACCACGATGACGCGGCCGCCCGGCGGCATCGGCGTCGTCAAGGCTTCGCGCAGCCAGTGGAAGGCGATGCGCACATCGGCATTCCAGTTCGCCGAGAACGATTCCCAGGTGTGGTGCTGCAGTGGTCGCATCAGTGGGGCCGCGCCCGCGACGAGGATCAGGATGTCCGGCCGGTACCGGTCGAGCAGCGTGCCCGGGACCGTCGGGTCGGTGGCGTCGGCCACCTCGGGTTCGATACCCGGTGTCTGCGCGGCGAGTTCGGTCAGTGCGGACGCCGTACGGGCCACCGCCACCACCGGTGCCCCGGCTCGGGCGAACGCCACCGCGACGCCGCGACCCAAACCTCGGCCGGCACCGACGACCATCGTGCGCTGCGCCGCGTTCATGCCGACACCGCCACTGCCCGCGCGGCCGCCGCGTTCGCCCGCTCCAGCGCCTTCACGATGCCATCCGCCCAGCCGGATGCGAGCGTCGCCGACATCGGGTCGGGGAAGATCTCCTCCTGCCCGCTCGCGACCCCGTCCAGAATCGCTCCGGCCACCGCCGCGGGTTCGGCCTTGGGCAGGTCCCACTCGCGGATCATGTCGGTGTTCATCGGTCCGGGCAGTGCCGCGTGCACGCGTACGCCCTGTCCGGCCAACAGGAACCGCAGCGATTGGGTCAGCGAGAACGCGGCGGCTTTGGAGATGGCGTAGGCGGGTGTGACGGGCACGGTCGCCAACGCGGCCAGGGACAGGATATTGACGACCGCGCCGCGTGAGGTCCGCAGTCGCGGCAGGAAGGCCTGCGTCACGCGATAGGTCCCGAACAGGTTGACCGCCAGGTGGTTCTCGACGACGGCCGGGTCGGTGAGCTCATCGACGGTGCACACACCGGCGTTGTTGACCAGTACGTCGAGCCCGTCGACCGCGGCGGCCGCGGTCCGGATCTGCTCGGGGTCGGTGACGTCCAGCCGCACCGGGACGACGCGGCGATCGGGATGGTCGACAGGCCGGCGGGCCGCGGCGTACACGCGCTGCGCGCCGCGGTCGAGTGCCGCGTCCACCAGGGCGTGCCCGAGGCCGCGGTTGGCGCCGGTGATCAGGACGGACTGTCCGGCGAGCGTGGTTGTGTGAGTCATTGATCGTTCCTTACGGGGAAGTTCTGGCTGTGCACCTGTGTGACGCACGCGCACCCGGTCTGTCATCGCCGCCGGCGTGTCACCGCGGCGAGGATCAGCGGGCCCGGCCCCGGATTGAACAGCCGGCGCACCGGCACGGCGGACGGTGCGAGCACCGCCCCGGCGGCGAACCGGACCCGGCGGCCACTACGACATTCCAACTCCAGTTCGCCGGCGGCCACCACGACCAGAGCGTCGGCCCAGTCACCGGTTTCGTAGTCGAGCTCCTCCCCCGGCCGCAGGACCAGGGTCCAGCGCCGAATCCGCCGCGTGTCCATCAGTCCGGCAACGGAAGTTCGGCCGGTAAGGCGAACGCGGCGAACAACTCCGGCTGCTGGAACAGGGCGATCTCGGTGAGTGCGGCACCCTCGACGGTGAGGACGCCGATGGCGAATGCGGCGAAGGCGTGGGCACCCGGTGCACGCCAGTAGAGGCCGAAGGCCGGTTGCCGGTTGGCACCGGTGGGCCGCAGCCGCCAACCACTGCCCATATCTCCGAACACGTGGTCGGTGAAGAACGTGGCGATATCGCGGCGGCCGGCGAACCAGACCGTGCCCGGCGGCATGATCAACTTCGCGTCCGCCCGCAGCAATTCGACCAGCGCGGCCGGGTCGGCACTTTCCCAGGCGCTGATCAACCGCGTCAGGGCGCGGGGCTCCGCGGCGGTCGGCACCGGCCGCCACCGGGTGCGTTCCGGCGGGAGATGGTCGGCCAATGCGGCATGCGCTCGCTGCAGCGCACTGTTGACGGCCGCTCGACTGATCCCCAGCGCGGCAGCCGTATCGGCGACCGACCAGTCCAACGTATCCCGCAGGATCAGGACGGCACGTTGCCGCGCGGGCAGCCGCTGGATCGCCGCCAGGAAAGCCAGCTCGATGGTCTCCCGCGCGGTGACCACCGCCTCCGGCTCCTCCTGCGCCGCGGCGGCCGGCTCCAGCAGGCGGTCCGGATAGGGCTGCAACCACGGCACATCCACCGCGGCCAGCCGGTAGCGCCGCGGATCGGCGGGACCGGCGAGATCGCTCGGCCAGGCCCGCGCCTTGCGGCGCCGCAGCGCGTCCAGGCACGCATGGGTCGCGATTCCGTACACCCATGCGCGCAGAGAGGAGCGGCCCTCGTAGGAACCCAGCCGAGCCCAGGCCCGGACCAACGTCTCCTGTACCGCGTCCTCGGCGTCCTCGACCGAGCCCAGCATGCGGTAGCAATGCACCTGCAGCTCGTGTCGCATCGGCTCGACCAGGCGCGCGAACGACGGCTCGTCACCGGCGCGCGCCGCCTCCACCAGCTGATCCATATCTGTATGACGCGCTCACACCCGATCAGTCATCGGTGCGCCGGCATCCGCTCCCGAATCGGGGGCGCACTCAGGTCGCCAGAAACGTCCGGATGGCCTCGTCGGCGGGCAACCGGTTGGCGCCGACGGAGACATCGATGGTCGGATACGCCCGGCGCACCCGATCGGCCACGGTGGCGAGCCGCTCGGCGACCACGGACGGATCGCGCAGCGCCGCCTGCCCCACACCCTCGAAGCCGGGAAATCCGTCGGCAACCAGCGTGACGTCCGGGTCGGCGATGATGGTGTCGTAGGTCTGGAATTCCACACTGAGGATCTTCGACGTCTCCACCCGGCCCGGCGTCGTGAACACCCGGTCGCTGACGCCCGGCACGAAGGCGGCCGCCGAATGCCCCTCCGCCACCATCGGATTCACGCTGATCCGACCGGCATCGATGCCCAGGACCATCCCCGCCGGATGGAAACGCATCGCACCGTCGCGCACGTCCGTCCAGCTCGTGATCGTTCCGTACACCCCCGCGATATCGCTACCGTCGGTCAGGTAGACGACATCTCCGGCAGTACTGTGCGATGCCGTGCGAATGTAGCCTTCCGCGGTCGCGACGTCTCGCTCTCCGAACGCCTTGGGAAATACCTGGTCGACCTGCCACAGCCGGGCGCCGTTGTAGAACCGGTCCGGGGATCCGGGCTCCGGTAACGTCGCAATGGAGGGCGGGGCACCGGCGTCCTCCAGGTCTCGGCGAAAACCTTTGTCGGCGTTCGAAAGTCGGCGAGCCGCATCGCCGGACAGCTGCCCGATCGGCCGTAACCCGTATTCCGCATCGGCTTTCGCGACACCGCCGAGCGCCGTGCTGAGCTCTCGGGCGGCCTGCACGACCGCCCGGGCGATCGCTTCGGATCGGTTCAGCGCAACAGCGACCTCGGGTCGCCGGCCGATCGAGCCGGACATGCCCGAGAGCGTAGCGAGCGGGGAATCTCCTCCCCCCATTGAGAATCCGCCCCGGCCGACGGTCGGCGGCGGCCACGATCACGCCCTCGGCGATCAGCTCTGCGCGGCCGCCGCCTCGATCACCGCGGCCACGGCGGCCGGCTGGGAGACGAGTGCGACATGGGAGGCCTGCACCTCACTGGTGTGGGCGCCCATTCGTTCGGCCGTGAATCGTTGTGCCGCAGGTGGAATCACGGTGTCGTCGGCGGACACCAGGTACCAGCTGGGCGTGTGCGACCAGGCGGGTGGCCCGGAGGGCTCCAGATTCGCCGACACCGCGAGCGATTTCTGGTGCGCCAGCATGGTGGCCGCGGTGGCGTCGCTGACGTCGGGCGCGAAGACCTGATGGAACGACGCGTCGGCGATATAGGCGTCGACGTTGCGGCCGACGAGAGTGGTCCGGTCGTCGACGACCTTCAGCTGCAGCGCGGGCGGCAGCAGCAGGCTGCCGGGAAAGCGGATCGGATCCAGGGCGAGGGCGACCGGCTCACCCTGGGCGGGGCCGAAGGCCGCCACGTAGACCAATGCCCGCACGTTCGGGTTGTCGATCTGGGTGATCACCGCACCGCCGTAGGAATGGCCGACGAGCACCACCGGCCCGGAGATCCCGGCCAGCGTCTTCTCGATCGCCGCCGCATCGTGGGCCGGGCCGCGCAGCGGGTTCTCCGGGACGACGACCGGGAATCCGTGCCCGCGCAACGTATCGGCGACCCCGTCCCAGCTGGTGGTGTCGGCGAAGGCGCCGTGAACCAGCACGATGGTCGGCATCGCGGCGGCATTGGCCGGCCCGAGCACGGCGACCACGAAGCCGGCGATCAAGGCGAAGACGACCGAGACTGCTCGCACCGAACGGGCGATTCGCATAGCCGATCCCTTCGTTCGCTGCGCCGGTCGGCGCGGACGCGAGGACCGGCTACTGGTCAGCAAAGGTGGTCTGGGTGCGACGATAGCGCGGCCGGGGCCCGGTGGGGGCCGATCGGAAAAGATCCACGGCCCGCGATTCCGGAGTCGTACGCGATAAAATGCATCATGTCTCGCCGTCTCATCCCGGGGTGACCAGCTCATGGGCGCTCGACCGGAAAGCGATGCCACCGCCGCCTTCGATCCGGCGGTGCACACGGCGCCGCATCCCGTCGGTGCCGAGCAGCTCACCGGTACGGCGACCGAGCCCCCGGCGCGGATCGCCGGCGACGACCTCGAACCCGGCGACCGGATCGATGATTTCGATCTCCTCCTCGAACTCGGGCACGGCGCCTTCGCCAAGGTTTTCCTGGCGCGGCAGCGGTCGATGCAGCGCCTGGTGGCGGTGAAGATCTCCGCCGACCACGGCACCGAACCCCAGACTCTCGCCCAGTTGGATCACGAATCCATCGTCCGGGTGTACGACCAGCGCGTGCTGCCGGACCGGGGCTTGAAACTGCTGTACATGCAGTACGTTCCGGGCGGGACGCTGGCAGCGGTATTGCGCCGGGTGCGCGCGACGGCGCCGGAGCGCCGCACCGGTCGGCTACTGCTGGACGCCGTCGACGAGGCGCTGGCGGACAAGGGCGAGATCCCCACCTCCAATACCCGGGCGCGCGAGGACATCGCGAACCTGTCCTGGCCCGAGGCGGTGGCCTGGCTCGGTCGCCGGCTCGCCGAAGCGCTCGACTACGCCGACCGCCGCGGGGTGCTGCACCGCGACATCAAACCGGCGAATGTGCTGCTGTCGGCCGACGCCGCACCGAAGCTGGCCGATTTCAACATCAGCTTCAGCGACCACGTCGCGGGCAGCAGTCCGGTGGCGTACTTCGGGGGCTCACTCGCCTATATGTCACCCGAACATCTCGAGGCGAGTCATCCGCAGCTCCCGGGCACGGTGAACGACCTCGACACCCGCAGCGACATCTACGCGCTCGGAGTCATGCTCTGGGAGCTGCTGACCGGACGGCGACCGTTTCCGCCCGTCGAGGCGAAGGACGCACAGGGCTCGGTCGAGCAGTTGCTGGAACTGCGCCGCCGGCCGATCTCGCCGCGGTATCTGGCCGACCTGCCGCCCGATTGCCCGGCCTCGCTGTGCCGTGTCCTGAAAACCTGCCTCGAACCCCGGCGCGCCGATCGCTGGGCCAACGGCGCGGAACTCGCCCAGCAATTCGAACTCTGCCTGGACCCCCGGGCCCGGGACCTGGTCGACCCGCCACCGGGCCGGCGCCGGCCCAGTGGGCCGCTGTGGCCGATACCGATTCTCGCGATCGCGATCGCCGTCCCGAATCTGGCCGCGGCCGGATACAACTACTACTACAACAAGACGCTGATCGTCGGAAAGCTCACGCCCGAGGTCCAGCGGTCCTTCCACGATGTCGCTCGGGTGCTGTATCCCCTGGCCATCGTGGTGGCCACCGCGCTGATCCTCTACACCGCACGCCATCTCATCCGGGTATCCATCGGACTGCACACCGGGCGCGACTACCCCGACGCCACCCTCGCCGGCGCCCGGATCGACGCCTTACGACTCGGAAATCGGGTCGCCGGCATCGCTTTCGTGTTCTGGGTGCTGGGCGGTGTGGTGTTCCCGGTGATGCTCAACATCGTCGCCGGAGGGGTGCCGCGCGGCACCTACACCCATTTCCTGTTGTCCCTGGTCGTCTGCGGGGCGGTGGCGCTGGCCTATCCGTACTTCGCGATCACCTGGTATGTGGTGCGGTTCCTGTATCCGGTCTTCCTGGTCCACGGGCGCTCCGATGCCGCCGATGTCGTCCACCTGCGTCGCCTGGCCCAGCACACCGGCCGCTACCTCACCGTCGCCGCGGCGGTACCGCTGGTCGGGGTTACCGGTATCTCGTTCCTGCCCGCCTCCGATATCGAATCCGTGGTGTGGGCCGTCCGTGTCCTGTGTGTCGGCGGCATCGTCGGATTCGTTCTCGCGTATGTGCTCTACGGCGTGATCGAACAGGATCTCCAAGCATTCGAGCGCATCGCCGCCGCCTCCGATACCGACGACGACCATCGGTAGGCCGACCGCACGAGCTGTTGCGGAGCGGGCGGTGTTGCCGGAAAGTATCGCGTTGTGAAAACGCTCGGGGAGGGCCGTGGTACGCGGCGGATGTGGGTACCGCGGGCCGCGGAGGACGGCCGGCTCGTGCCCGCGGTCGGCGTGGATGCGTTGCTGGCGGTGGGTGTCGCCGTCACCCTGACGGTAGTCCTTCGCCATCCGCTCGGCGACCCGCTGTTCGTCCCGATGCTGGTCGGCGCCACGGTCGGCACGTCGCTGGTCAACCATGTCGCCGGGACAGGGATTTTCGGCGGCAGCGTCGGCAAACTCCTTCTCGGGCTCCGCGTCGTCCGGGCGGACGACGGCGGTCGCCCCGGGCTCGCCCGGTTGGTCGGACGGTGGTTGCTCGGTTATGTGATCGTCGCCCTGTTCGCCCTCGCGGAGGACGGCGGCGGCATCGGCGAAGCATTCGGTCTGCGCGTCGTGCGACGCGCCGACCTGCGGCGCCACCACTAGACGAATCGGATATCGGTTCGGCCGCAGACATTTTCGCCGCCCGCTTCGCGGTGCCGGCCGGAGCGAAGTGTGTCACACTTTTCGGCATCGACTTCATCGCCCGAGGGGTGGATATGCGCGTCGTGCCGGTCGTGCTGGTGATCGCGGTCTGTTGGTGCGCTGCCGCCTGCGGGCCGGATGATTCCGTTCCCGATCGGGCCACAACCGTCCCTTCGACGAATTCCTTTGCGACGGTGGCGAGTCCACCGTCCACGGCGGCGAACGACACGTATTCCGATTCGCCGCCGACGAGATCGAGCGAACCACCCGGCCGGCCGTACACCGCCGGCAACGTCCCGCCGAGCGTCCCGCCCGCCATCGACAACGGGGACGGCCTGCCGCCGACCGCGGTGATCTCCCCCGGCGAGCCCCTCACCGGCGCGGGAATTCCGACCTCGATCACCCCGCTCCCGGCACCCACCACCTCCGCGCCGTCGTCACCGCTCGCCCCGTCGGCCCCGGTCACGGGACCCACACCGACGCAATGACTTCCGCGACGACAGGTGATTCCGCGGCCCTGCAGCGCGCCGTCTCGGTCGCGGTCGCCGTCTCCCAAGCCACGCTGACCGCTGCCGTCCTGTACTACTTCGGCCTCACCTACACCCGGTCGTGGTACGCCCATTTCGGTGTGGACGCACGATTTCTGGACCTCGGCGTCTCGGACTACGTGGTCAGAAGTATCAACGGCGCCTTCTTTCCCGTCGTGCTCGCCGGGCTGCTCGTGCTGGGCCTCGTCGCAGCACGGCGAATACCCATCGTCGTCGCCGCCCGGACCCGCCGGCCGCGGCGAGTACTGCGACTGTGGTGCGCAGCGGTCACCGGCACCGCCGCCGCGCTCGGTGGCGTCGTGGCGATCGGTGTGACGATCCGCGGCGAGCTGCCGCAGGCGATGAGCGTGGTGTTGCCGTTGCTGCTACTCACCACGGTGGGGCTGATCGGATACCGGCTGCACCTGCGCAGCAGCTACCCCGCTCTACTACAGCGCGGCCGGCGTAGGCGCCGGCCGCGATGCCCGCGCCACGGAGGAACACGGGTTCCCGGACCGTCCGGTGGCGGTGATCTTCAGTGTCGACCGGCTCGCCATCGGAGGCGGCGGCTCTCGGGTCGACGTCATCACCACCCCCGGTGAGAAGTA
Organism: Nocardia veterana NBRC 100344; assembly: GCF_000308855.1. Classification (GTDB taxonomy): domain Bacteria; phylum Actinomycetota; class Actinomycetes; order Mycobacteriales; family Mycobacteriaceae; genus Nocardia; species Nocardia veterana. The sequence goes on from NZ_BAGM01000210.1 coordinate 38,021, forward strand.
CCGCTTCCAGTACAGCGGCCTTCTCCTGCTCGCCCGCGCCAACGACAAATACATCCTCGTTCCGCACCAGTGGCGGACCCGGCATCGTGACCGCGTCTTCGTCGTGAATACCGGTGACACGCTCCGCATCGACCTCGCACCCCATCCCTGACCCGGGGTGCACCGGGTTGGTCGGTCAGGACAGCAGCGGACCCTCCGCCCAGCGGTACAGATGGGCGATGTCCGGTTCGACGATGGAGTCCGGCATTTCCGGGTCGAACCAACGGTCGACGCAGGTCCAGTGATACGGATGCAGGAGGTAGTCGCCGTTGAGCCCCTCCAGGTCGACGAATTCCTGTTCCCAGGCATGGGTCCAGTGCTGGTGCTCCGCGTGGCTGAGGGTCCACGATCCGATCGATGCGATGTGGCCGGGCATCGCGACCAATTCGGCCTCGAAGCGACGCACCACCTCGGCGGCGGTGCCGGGCCGCACCCGCAACAGCAGCGTGCGCTTGATTCGCTTCCCGGGCAACGTGACTCGCGCACCGGCGAGGCGGGTCAGCGCGACCGCGTCGGCCGCGGCGGGGCGCTGTGGCCAGGCCGCGCCGATATCGTCACAGACCAGGTCCCAGCTCATTCCGAGACCACCGACGCTGCCCGGCAGATCGTCTCCGCCCGAGGCCCCGGACGGGCCGGCGACACCCGCCGGCGTGCGAACCACCCAGCGCCCCATCACCGCACCTCCGCCAGCACTCGGCGCGTTCGCGAAACCGCGAGCGAATCGGTCCATCGCCAGAACCGGCTCACCCCGTCGTCGGCGCCGGCCGCCGCGCGCATCCGATAGAACTCGTAGATCCCCGGCAGTTCCCACTGGATCAGGACCGTCATCGTCTCCGCCGAGGTGAAGCGCCGCCACTGCCCGGCCACTCGCATCCCCCGCTCGCCCGCGCCGGGTAGGTAGTCGGCGCGCCACCGCGAGGTCCACTCGTCGACGCGGTCGCTGGGCATCGCGATCTCGTCGATCACGGTCACCGTGCCGGTCACAGCTTGCTCACCACCTCGTCGCGGTAGCGAGCGATATATCCCGGCAGGGCGGCGATCCCGGCGGTGAACAACGACTCCGGCCCGAACAGCGGCGGGTTCACCACCAGTCGCGACGCCCCCGCCTCCGTATAGCCGCGGACGAATTCGACGTCGAATTCCCGTGCCGGGTCGCAGGACCCGGGCCACGCGGTCAACTCGACCGCGCTCTCGGCGCGCCCGGCGGCGCGCGCATGGGCCCGGACCTCGTCGGCCCGCGCGGCGAAATCGGCCGGCGTGATGGTGTAGGGGAACCAGCCGTCGCCGAGGCGACCGGCGCGCCGCGCCGCGAGCGCGCTGTTGCCGCCCAAGACGATCGGGATCGCCCCCTTCGCCGGCCGCGGTTCGCAGTAGACACGGTCGAACCGCACATGATGGCCCGAAAAGCTCGCCGGAGCATCGGCCCACAGCGCGCGCATCGCGCCGATCCCGTCCTCGAGGCGCGCGCCCCGATCGGCGAACGGCACCCCGATCGCCGCGTATTCCTCTCGCTGCCAACCGATTCCGAGACCGAGCAGCAGCCGGTCACCCGAATGCAACGCGATCGTGGCGGCACGTTTGGCCAGCACGACCGGACTGTGCAGCGGCGCGACGATCATGGCGGTCCCGAACCGCAGCGTGCGCGTGGACCCGGCCAGGAACGCGATCGTCTCGAGCGGATCGGTCATCGGCGCCCCGTGCTCGGCGCCGGGCATTTTCCCGTCGGGCGAATACGGATAGTGCGGCTCGTAATCGTCGGCGACGACGACATGTTCGACCGCCCACACCGACTCGACGCCGCATTCTTCCAGCGTCCCCGCCAGATCTTGCAGAAATCCGCCGGAACCGATCATTCCGTCCACATAGGGCAGCACCATGCCGATCCGAGTCATGCGAGCCAGCATCATTCGTGATCGCGACCACACCCATCGCCGGTCCCGGTCACCAGGACACTGTCTCCACCCAGCGAACCCGCGGCGCGAAAACCGGCACGCAAATCCGCGGCGCCGTCACCGGCCGCGACCATCGTCTCGCAGCGATGCCGGGTTCGGGCACACTGGGCGGATGGCACGTTCCGCTGCACCCCGGCCCACCCCCGCCGATCTGGCCGCGGCGGCGGGCCGGACCATTCCCGATCTGCTGGCCCCGGATCTGACCGTACTGTTCTGCGGTATCAATCCGGGGCTGTGGTCGGGGGCGACCGGCCACCATTTCGCCCGCCCGGGAAATCGCTTCTGGCCCGCGCTGTTCCGGTCCGGATTCACGCCGCGGCTGTTACGTCCCGACGAGCAGGACGAACTACCGGCGCTCGGCCTGGGAATCACCAACGTGGCCGCGCGCACCACGGCGAGAGCCGACGAACTGACCGCCGAGGAATTGCGCGCGGGCGGCCGCGCGCTCGTCGAGAAGGTGCGCAGTTACCGGCCGCGGGTACTGGCCGTGCTGGGCCTGGGTGCGTACCGCACCGCGTTTGGCCGACCGCGGACCACCGTCGGCCGCCGATCCGAGACCATCGGCAGCACCGACATCTGGGTACTGCCCAACCCCAGCGGCCTCAACGCCCACTACTCGCTCGACGCCCTGGCCGCCGAATTCCGAAAGCTGCGTGCCGCAACGGGATCGGAGTGAGGGCCGGCGTGGTCGGCACCCGGACACCACCATCGGTCGAACTCGGGTACGGACCACTCAGATATGGATATAGCCGCCGGTGAGGGTCATATCGTCGAGGCGCGGGGCGATGGATTCGCCGCCGAGCGCGGTGCGCAATTCGATCTGTTCGTCCCGGACGACATGCATGACGGCATTGATCAATGCGAGATGGGTGAACGCCTGCGGATAGTTGCCCCAGTGCCGGCCGGTCAACGGGTCGATCTCCTCGGCGTACAGACCCAGTGGGCTGGCGTAGCCGAGCAGTCGTTCGCACAGCTGTTTGGCCCGGTGTTTCTCCCCGATTTCCGATAATGCCGACACCAGCCAGAACGAGCAGATCGTGAAGGTGCCTTCTTCCCCGGCACAACCGTCGTCGGTTTCGTCGATGCGATAGCGCAGCACGAGTCCGTCGCTGGTGAGTTCGTCGGCGATGGCGAGCACGGTGTTGCGCACCCGTTCGTCGTCGGCGGGAAGGAAACGAACCAGCGGGATGAGCAGCGTCGAGGCGTCCAGCGCGGTACTGCCGTAATGCTGGGTGAACACGCCGCGCGAATCGACCGCGTGGGCACAGACATCGGCGCGGATCTCGTCGGCCGCGCGCTGCCAGCGGGCGGCCCGCTCGTCGTCGTGGTGGATACGGGCCAGGCGGGCGCCGCGGTCGGCGGCGACCCAGCACATGACCTTGCTGGAGGTGAAGTGCTGTGGCTCACCGCGCACCTCCCAGATCCCGTGGTCGGGCTCGCGCCACACCGCGAGCGCGCTCTTCACCGCCCAGCGCAACAGCGGCCAGGTCCGCGCGTCGATCTGGTCCTGCCGGCGGGCGTAGAGGTAGACCGCGTCCAACGCGGCGCCCCAGACGTCGTGTTGCCGTTGCCGATAGGCGTCGTTGCCGATCCGCACCGGAGCGGCGTTCTCGTATCCGCGCAGATTGTCCAGGGTCTGTTCGCGCAGGTCGGTTTCGCCGCCGATGCCGTAGACGATCTGCATGTCCTGGGCATTCTCGGCCAGGTTGATGAGGTGGGAGAAGTAGTCGTTGGCCTCCCAGTTGAACCCGAGCGTGTACAGACCCCACAGTGCGAACGCCGAATCCCGGATCCAGGTGTAGCGGTAGTCCCAATTACGTTCGCCGCCCGGCGTTTCCGGCAACGAGGTGGTGGGTGCGGCGACGATGGCACCGGTCGGGGCGAAGGTGAGGCCTTTGAGGGTCAGAGCGCTGCGGGTCAGCTGCGCGCTCCACGGATGGTCCGGGAACCGGCCGCCGGCCAGCCAGTGCCGCCAGTGGTGCACGGTCCCCTTCAACCGCTCGGCGGCCTCCTCGACGGTCTCGGGAGCCGCCCGGCTGCCCCACGACAGTGCGCAGAAGCGGGTGTCCCCGCTTTTGAGCAGGGTGCGGGCGACCGCGCGTGAGCCCTCGATCCCGATCCGCAGGTCGGTGGTCAACCGCAGCGACAGATCGACCCCTTCGGCGTCGGCTCGGACCAGGTGGTAACTGTCGAGGTACTCCCACCTCGCCCGGGCCCGGCCGTAGTCGAAGGCCGGCTGGCAGTCCAGGACGAACTGCATCTGCCCGGTCTCGCAGTGCACCGTGCGCAGCAGGATGTGTTCGGCGTCGTAGTCGGTGGGAGCGCGGCGGTGCGCGCTGCGGCCCGGTTGCTGGTGGCGCCACGGGCCGACCAGCAGGACATCGCGCACGGTTGCCCAGCCTTCCCCGCTGCGCCAGCTGGTCTCCATGACCATCGTCCCGGGAATGTACCGGCGGCCGGCCGGGGTGGCGATGTCGTCCGGCGCGAATCGGAAAGCCCCGGCGGAACGATCGAGGACGGCGCCGAAAACGCTGGGCGAGTCCATCCGAGGCAGACACATCCACTCGACGGCGCCGCTGGGCGCGATGAGGGCGGTGACCTCGGAATCCGAGATGAACGCGTAGTCGTCGATGCGGGGGAACGCGCTGACCCGCGGCGGGTGTTCCGGATGATCGTTCATGCGGTGCTCCCATTCGTCACCTGCTCGGGCACTGCTGTCGATCGTATGCCCGGCCCGGCCCGGATTTCAGGGAAGCGAGCCAGGCGGATACGGCCACCGCCTGGTTCGCCGGAAATTTGCCGAAACTCGCCTGGGGAAGCCCGCGGCGGGCGACGATGAGGTGGTGAGCGATCGAGAGCCCCTCCGTCGGCCGGCGGGACGCATCGTGCGAGCGCCGACGCACCCGCCCGGCACGCCACCGGCGATGCCGAGGCCGGCCCGGGCGCCCCGGTGATCGTCCGGCGCCGGGCCCGCGCGGTGCGGCGAGCGTGGCTGGAAGCCTTGGGCCCCGGGGAGCGTTCCACCGTCGTGGCGTGGGCGGCGTTCACGGCGACCTTCGCCACGACGCGCGCGCTGACCCACTGGATCCGCGCCGGACACGGTCCCGGTGGCGGCGGAATCAGCCTGGGCGGCAGGCACTTTCACCACTACAACATCGGGATAGCGCTGCTCGCGGCAGTGGGGGCGGTGGCCGTCCGGGGAACCGAACGCGCCCGCCGCCACCCGATGGTGGCCACCTCCTACGGCGCCGGTTCGGCGCTGATCGTCGACGAGCTGGCCCTGCTGCTGAATCTCGAGGACGTCTATTGGGCGCGGGAGGGGCGCACCAGCGTGGATGCGGCGATCGTGGTGATCGGTCTCGGCGGCGTGGCCACCGCCGGCTTCGAATTCTGGCCGCGCGCACGTCGTGCCCTGTCGGGCCGCTGACGTCGCGCGCCGGTCAGTGCACGGTGATGTCGTCGCGGGACCAGAACGCCCGCATGCTCGTGATGCGCCCGTCCGCGTCGAAGGTCATGACGTCGATGGGCTCGATGGTGGTGGTGTGGTCGTCGGATTCGGTGCTGACCCGGAATACGAAGGCCGCACTGTCGCCCGCGACTCGCAGCGTGCGCAGCTCGGTCGTCCTGCTCCTCGATTCGAGGGCGCGATAGAACTTTTCGATCTCCGCGCGGCCGCGGTGCGGCGCCGAGCCGACCGGATCCTCGACCGTGGCGTCCTCGGCGTACAGGGCAGCGATATCGGCCGCGGTGCCGGTGGCGACGGCGTCGAGGTAGTGCTGAACGGCGGTTCGGATCTGTTCGGGTGAGGCCATCGCCCGACGGTAGGTCCGGGGGCGTGGTGCGACGCGGCCACGTCTCGGTGAGCGGGAGTGGCGGTGCCGGGCGCGCCGGTCAGCGGGACGACAGGTGCGCCGCCGCGGTGCGCGTTCCTAGCGTCGAGGGCGGAGAAACCGGTCTCCGGCGAAAGGTATTCGACTGTGACCCCCGAGACGACATCGTCACCTGGGAATATCCGTACCGGCGTCGATGTGGTGATCGTCGGCGCGGGCATCGCGGGCCTCTATGCCATATATCGACTGCGCGAACAGGGTCTGCGGGTGCAGGCGTTCGAGGCGGGCGACGGCGTGGGCGGCGTGTGGTACTGGAACCGCTATCCGGGTGCGCGCTGCGACGTGGAGAGCGTCGACTACTCGTACTCGTTCGACGAAGCGCTGCAACAGGAATGGAACTGGAGCGAGAAGTACGCCACCCAGCCCGAGATCCTGTCCTATCTCGAACACGTCGCCGACCGCTTCGATCTGCGTCGCGATATCGAATTCGGTACCCGGGTCACCGATATCGTCCTCGACGAGGCCACGCTGCGCTGGCGGGTGCGCGTCGACAGCGGCGCGGAGGTGACGGCGCGGTTCGTGGTGCTGGCCACCGGGCCGCTGTCCAACGCCAACACCCCCGACATCGACGGCCTGCCGACCTTCGCCGGCCGGCTGCTGCACACCTCCAGCTGGCCACACGAGGGCGTCGACCTCACCGGTCAGCGCATCGGCGTCATCGGCACCGGTTCCTCGGGCATCCAGGCGATTCCACATCTCGCCGAGCAGGCCGAGCACCTGTACGTCTTCCAGCGCACGCCCAATTACAGTGTGCCCGCGGGCAATACACCGCTCGACGATCGTACGCGCCGGGAGCAGAAGGCCGGTTATCCGGAGCGGCGGCGACTGTCGATGACCAGCGGCGGCGGCTCACCGCATCGGCCGCATCCGAAGAACACCCTCGAGGTCTCCGAGGAGGAGCGCCGCGCGGCCTACGAGGAGCGTTGGCGGCTCGGCGGCGTGCTGTTCAGCAAAACCTTCCCCGACCAGATGGTGACCGCCGAGGCGAACGAGCCCGCGCGCCGGTTCTGGGAGGAGAAGGTGCGCGCGGTGATCGACGATCCGCGGGTCGCCGACCTGCTGATCCCCCGCGATCATCCGATCGGCGCGAAACGGATCTGCACCGATACCAACTACTATCAGACCTTCAACCGGGACAATGTCACCCTGGTCGATCTGCGCAGCACCCCCATCGAGCGGATCAACGCCACGGGTGTGCACACCTCCGAGGCGTACTACGCCCTGGATACGCTGGTGCTGGCAACGGGTTTCGACGCGATGACCGGATCGGTCGCGAAGATGAACATCGTCGGCCGGGGCGGGGAAACCCTGAACCACGCCTGGCGAGAGGGACCGAAAACCTATCTGGGCCTGGGCATCACCGGTTTCCCGAATCTGTTCAATCTCACCGGCCCGGGCAGCCCGTCGGTACTGGCCAATATGGTGCTGCATTCGGAACTGCATGTGGACTGGGTGGCCGATGCGATCGACTTCCTGGATCGCCGCGGCGCCACCGCCCTGGAGGCCCGGCCGGAGGCGGTGGCGGCCTGGGTCGCCGAATGCGCCGAGCGGGCGGCGGGAACGCTCATGCCGCAGGCGAATTCGTGGTACCTGGGCGCGAACGTGCCGGGCAAACCACGGGTGTTCATGCCGTTCGTCGGCGGGTTCGGCGTCTACGGCGAGATCATCGCCGACGTCGCCGCCTCCGACTACAAGGGATTCGACGTCATCGACACCCCCTCGGACCGGGAGTAGCGGCGGTCCGGGCGCGGTATCAGCCGGTCACCGCGCCGTGGGCGGCCGAACTCACCAGCTTGCGGTACTTGGCCAGCACACCCGAGGTGTACCTCGGCGGCAGCGGTTGCCAGCCGACTCGGCGGGCGGCGAGTTCGGCCTCATCGATCTCGACGTCGAGGATGCGGTTGGCGACGTCGAGGACGATCGGATCGCCGTCGGCGACGAAGGCGATCGGCCCGCCGTCGACGGCCTCCGGAGCGATGTGCCCGACACACAAACCGGTTGTGCCGCCGGAGAATCGGCCGTCGGTGAGCAGCAGGACGTCCTTGCCCAGACCGGCGCCCTTGATCGCGCCGGTGATGGCGAGCATCTCCCGCATGCCGGGGCCGCCCTTGGGGCCCTCGTAACGGATGACGACGACATCGCCGGCGACGATCGTGCCGTTCTCCAGGGCGTCCATCGCGGCGCGTTCACCGTCGAACACCCGGGCGGTGCCGCGGAAGACGTCGGAGTCGAAACCGGCGCTCTTCACCACCGCGCCCTCGGGGGCCAGCGTGCCGTGCAGGATGGTGAGCCCGCCCGTCTTGTGGATCGGGCGGTCGAGCGGGCGGATCACATCGCCGTCGAGTCCCAGCTCGATCGACGCCAGGTTCTCGGCCATCGTCGCGCCGGTCACGGTCAGTGCGTCACCGTGCAGCAGCCCGGCATCCAGTAGCGCCTTCATCACCACCGGGATGCCGCCGACCCGGTCGACGTCGTTCATCACGTAGCGGCCGAACGGCTTGAGGTCGCCCAGATGCGGCACCTTGTCGCCGACGCGGTTGAAGTCGGCGAGGGTGAGGTCGACGTGCGCCTCCCGGGCGATGGCCAGCAGATGCAGCACCGCGTTGGTGGAGCCGCCGAGCGCCATCACGACGGTGATCGCGTTCTCGAAGGCCTCACGGGTCAGGATGTCGCGTGCGGTGATGCCGCGACGAAGCAGTCCGACGACGGCCTCCCCGGACTTGCGGGCGTACTCGTCGCGGCGGCGGTCCGGGGCGGGCGGTGCGGCCGAGCCGGGCAGGCTCATGCCCAGCGCCTCGGCGGCCGAGGCCATCGTGTTGGCGGTGTACATACCGCCGCAGGCGCCCTCGCCCGGGCAGATCGCCCGTTCGATGCGGTCGACCTCCTCGCGGCTGATCAAACCCTTCATACAGGCGCCGAACGCCTCGAAGGCGTCGATGATCGTGACGTCGCGGCCGTCGATATTGCCCGGCAGGGTGGATCCGGCATAGAGGAACACACTCGCCAGGTCCAGCCGCGCCGCCGCCATCAGCATGCCGGGCAGGCTCTTGTCACATCCGGCGAGCAGGACCGACCCGTCGAGCCGTTCGGCCATCATCACCGTCTCGACGGAATCGGCGATGATCTCGCGGCTCACCAGGGAGAAATGCATTCCCTCGTGACCCATCGAGATTCCGTCGGACACCGAGATCGTGCCGAACTCGAGCGGGTATCCACCGCCCGCGTGCACACCCTCCTTGACCGCCTTCGCCAGCCGATCGAGGGACAGATTGCACGGGGTGATCTCGTTCCAGCTCGAGGCGACGCCGATCTGCGGCTTGCTCCAGTCCTCGTCACCCATGCCGACCGCGCGCAACATGCCGCGCGCGGCGGTCTTCTCGAGCCCGTCGGTCACATCCCGTGAGCGAGGCTTCATGTCGTGCGTGCCACCGTCCTGTGCCATGACGCAAGCCTAGGCACTGTGCGCACCGGTCGGCCGCGAAATCCCGCTCGCGCACCGCGGCGGCGGTCCGGTCGCGGTCACCGCCCGCCGGTCACCACCCCGACCGCGACCCCGATGACCGCCGCGTTGTAGAAGAACCCGAGCACGGAGTGCACCAGAACCTGGGCGCGGACATCGCGATGACGGGTCTCGACCGCCCAGATCACGACGTAGACGGCGGCCAGCACGTCCCAGACCGCGAGCCAGTCGTTCGGGTCGCCGGCCCACAACACGGCCAGGCCCACGACCACGAGTGCTGCCTCCATCGCCCGGCTGACGATCACCCTCGGCCTGATCATGACCCGATCATCGCCGCGTTCGGTGCTCGATGGCCGGAGGTGCCGTCGGGCGGGCGCCGCGTGGCGGGGCCGGCCGGATCGGGCAGGCGAGGCCACCGAGCGGTGCGGCAGGACGTACGGTGACCGATGTGGCGGCATCCGAACGCTCCGGCGCAGGCAAGTACGGTCCGGTGGAGGCGACGGGTCCGGCCGCGGCGTGTCGCGGCGATATCGACGACCTGGCCGAGCGGCTGATGACGGCGATCTTCACCGACAACCCCGAGTGGACAGACTATTCCGCGGTGACGCGGCAGGATCTGCAGGACGGGTGCCGGCGGTTCCTGACCCGGGTGCTGGATCTGCTCGACTCGGGCGGGGCCGGCGCCGAACACGACGACGTCGCCGCGGCGATCGGGAAACAGCGCGCCGAGCAGGGCGTACCGCTCGAGGCCATGTTGCGCACCTTCCGGCTGGGCGGACGTATCGTCTGGGAAGCCCTGCTGGATCGGGCCGCACCGATCACCCCCGGCGAGTTCCGGGAAACGGGTACCGCCATGTGGGCGGTGATCGACGGCATGTCCTCGGCATTGGTCACGTCGTATCGCGGCGCCGAGCTCGATCGGGTGCGGCGCGACGAGCGGCGGCGGCACGCCTTGATCGACGACGTCCTCAGCGGGCGGGGACGCGACGCCCGGTTCGCCGCCCACGCCGCGCGGGAATTGAACCTCCCGATCGGCGGTCCCTACCTGGTCGTCGTCGCGGTGGGTGACCCGCATCCGCTTCGGCTGGGCACCGAAACCGCACTGGCCGCCATGGGAATTCGGTCGATCTGGCATGACCGCGGTGACTCCACCGTCGGCATCGTCGCGCTCGAACAGCATTCGCCGCAGCAGGTCGCCGACGCGTTGCGACCGCTCGTGCGCGGCCACGGTGGCCTGTCCCCCACGGTGTCCGGGCTGGCCGACATCGACATCGCCCTTGCGCTCGCCACACTCGCACTCGACACCGTGATACCGGATTCCGCGGGCGTGCTTACCGCTCTCGACAGCCGCTACCCCGAGGCGCTGCTGCTGCGATCGACCGACCTGGCGCACCTGCTGGTGAACCGAACCCTCGGCCCCGTCCTGGCGCTGCCGCACAAAGAACGGGACGTGCTGCTGCGGACGCTGACGGTGTGGCTGGCCGAGAACGGTTCCGCCGCCCATGCCGCACCGCGGTTGCACTGCCACCGCAACACCGTGATCAACCGCATCCAACGCGTCGCCACCCTGCTCGATCAGCCGCTCGAGGGATCCCGCCGGCAACTGGAACTGTCGCTCGCGCTCATCGCGTACGAACTGCTCGAACGCCCCTCGGACTGACCGGCGGACCGGCCGGATTGGGCGCAGCGCCCAATTTCGTGCCTCGATTCCTGGGCTTGCCGAGAATTGTCCGGGCCTGCGGCACCGACCAGACTCCACACCTGATGACCCGCGCCACAACCGGATTCGGGTCGCTCAATCCAGGACGAGGAGCACCACAAGTGCCGGAATTCGATCTCTTGATCGTCGGCGGCGGGCCCGGCGGCTATGTCGCGGCGATCCGCGCGGCCCAGCGCGGCCTGACCGTCGGGCTGGTGGAAAAGGAACGCCCGGGCGGGGTATGCCTGAACTGGGGCTGCATCCCCACCAAAGCGATGCTGCGATCGGCGGAGGTGTACGAAACAGTCCGAACCGCAGCGGATTTCGGCATTCACGCCGACAACCCGCGGGTCGACTTCACCGGCGTGCGGCAACGCGCGGACGACATCGTCGGGCAGCTGACCGACGGGGTGGCGGGATTGCTGAAGGCCAACGGCGTCACGGTGATCGAGGGTCATGCCCGCTTCATCGCCCCGACCACCGTCGACATTCTCGAACCCGGTCCCTCACCGGTCTATCCGGACGGGCCGCGCTACGCCGCCGCCCCCTCCGGTGGCCCGACCACCACGGTGACGGCCACCGACGTGATCATCGCCACCGGGTCGACACCGGCACCGTTACCGGTTCCGGGCGCCGACCTGCCGGGCGTCGTCACCTCCGACGGTGCGTTCGGTCTGACCGAGGTACCCGACCGGCTGGTCGTGATCGGCGGCAGCGCGGTCGGAGTCGAATGGGCGACCGTGTTCGCGACCCTCGGCGCCGAGGTGACCGTGGTCGAGCTGCGCGATCGCCTGGTTCCGCTGGAGGACAAGGATATCGGCGCCGCCTTGGGGCGCTCGTTCGCCGAACGCGGCATCACCGTCCTGACCGGCTCGACGGTCACCGGTATCGCGCGGACCGGGGAGGCCCTGGCGGTCGAGGTCGCCGGAACCGCGGCCCGGACCATCGCCGCCGATGTCGTGCTCGTCGCGGTGGGCCGGCGGCCGAATACGGCTCACCTCGGCCTCGAAGCCGCCGGAATCGCCACCGACGCAAAGGGTTTCATCCCCGTCGACGGTGCACTGCGCACCGCGGTCGACCACGTCTACGCCATCGGCGACGTCACCGGCACCGCCCTGCTGGCGCACGTGGCCTCCCATCAGGGCCTCACCGCCGCGGATATCGTCGCCGGCCACGACGGGCACATCGACTACGACGTCGTTCCGGCGGCGACCTTCACCCATCCGGAGATCGCGAGCGTCGGCCTGACCGAGGACGCGGCGCGCGCCCGCGGCCACGAGGTGATCACCGCGAAATTCCCGTTCTCCGCCCTCGGGCGGGCCAAGGCGTTCGGCGAGACGGCGGGATTCTGCAAGATCGTGGCCGGCGCCCGGCACCGGGAAGTGCTCGGCGTGCACATCATCGGCCCGTCGGCCGGCGACCTGATCGCCGAAGGCGCACTGGCGATCTCGCTCGAGGCGACGCTCGACGAACTCGCCGGCACCATCCACGCTCACCCCACCCTCGGCGAGATCGGTATGGAAGCGGCCCTGACCGGGCTCGGCCTGCCGATCCACACCGCGCCGCGTTCACGTTGAGGAGCACCATCGTGACCACCACCCCGCAGCAGATCCCCCGCACGTCCGGCCGCCGCACGGCGCGCCGTGCCACCACCGCCGGGCCCGCCACCACCGCCGGGCCCGCCACCACCGCGATGGCCCCGACGTCGCCGGCCGAGGCTTCCCCGGTCGACCGGACCGCGTCGCCCACCACATCGTTCGCGTCCCGCGTCGCGGCGGAAACTCCCGAAACCCTGCGAAAGCTGTATCGCGACATGCTGTTCGTGCGCCGGTTCGAGGAGCGCACCGCGCAGAGCTACCAGCAGGCGAAGATCGGCGGCTACTGCCATCTCAACCTGGGCGAAGAGGCCACCGTGGTCGGCCTCGGGGCGGCGATGCGGCCCACCGACTATCTGTTCACCAACTATCGCGAGCACGGGTACGCGCTCGCCAAGGGGATCCCGCCCGGCCGGGTGATGGCCGAGTTGTACGGGCGCGCCACCGGCACCTCCAAAGGGTGGGGTGGGTCGATGCACATGTACGACACCGCGACTCGGCTCCTCGGCGGCTACGCCATCGTCGGAGGCCAGCTGCCCTTGGCCGTCGGCGCGGCCCTGGCCATCGACTACCGCGGCGGGGACGAGGTCGTCGTCTGCCAAATGGGCGAGGGCACAACCAATATCGGCGCCTTCCACGAATCACTGAACCTGGCCGCACTCTGGCACCTGCCGATCGTGTTCCTGGTCGTGAACAACTACACCGGCATGGGCACCACCGTCGAGAAGTCCTCCGCGGAACCGGATCTGTGGAAACGCGCCGCCGCCTATCGCATGCGCGGCGAACGCGTCGACGGCACCGACGTTCTCGCCGTCCGCGACACCGCACGCGAGCTGATCGACGCCGCGCGGCGCGACGGCACACCGGCGCTGCTGGAAGCGGTCAGCCATCGGCTCAAGGGCCACTCGGTGGTGGACCCCGCGAGATATCGCACCGAAGAAGCGGTATCGGCGGCCCGCTCGCACGACCCGATCGACCGGTGGCAGCGGACGCTGCTGGAAACCGGTGTCCTGGACGAGGATTCGGCCACAGCGCTGGAGTCCGCCGTGGCCGCCGAGGTCGCCGCCGCTGTCGAATTCGCCGACACCAGCCCACATCCGGAGCCGTCGAGCCTGTTCGACTACACCTACGCCAGCCCGGTGCCCGGCGATTCCCGCCGCCTGCCCGCCGATCCGCTCTTCACCGCCTGAGGACCGACCCGTGCCTGTGATGACCTACCGCGAAGCGCTGCGCGAAACCCTGCGCGAGGAAATGCGCCGTGACGACGATATCTTCCTGATCGGCGAGGAGATCGGCCTGTTCGAGGGCTCCTACAAGATCACCGCCGGACTGCTGCGGGAATTCGGTGAGAAGCGGGTGCGCGACACCCCGATCGCCGAGGAAGGATTCGTCGGCGCGGCCATCGGCGCCGCCATGCTCGGCCTGCGGCCGATCGTCGAGATCATGACGATCAACTTCTCCCTGCTCGCACTCGACCAGATCGTCAACCACGCCGCGAAGATCTACGGCATGTTCGGCGGACAGACCAGCGTCCCCATGGTCATCCGGACGCCCGGCGGCGGCGGACAGCAGCTCGGCGCCACCCATTCGCAGAACATCGAGCTCTACTACGCGTTCGTGCCCGGGTTGAAAGTGGTCGCGCCCAGCACACCCGCCGACGCGCGGGCGCTGCTCAAAGCCGCCATCGCGGACGACGATCCGGTGCTGTTCCTGGAGAACCTCGCGCTCTACAACGCCAAGGGCGAAGTACCTTCGCAACTCCCGCCCGCGACCATCGGCAAGGCCGCCGTCACCCGCACCGGCACCGACATCACCCTCATCGGTTACTCCCGGATGGCCGCGGTCTGCACGCAGGTCGCGGAACGGCTTGCCGGCGAGGGTATTTCCGCCGAGGTGATCGACCTGCGCAGCCTGCGTCCGCTCGACCGCGACACGCTGATCCGCTCGGTCCGCCGCACCGGGTGCGCGGTCGTCGGTGAGGACGACTGGCTCACCTACGGCATCGGCGCCGAAGTCGCCGCCTCGATCTCCGACGGCGCCTTCGACTGTCTCGACGCCCCCGTGCGCCGGGTCGCCATGGCCGAAGTGCCGCTGCCCTACGCCAAGCCGCTGGAGCGGCTGGCGCTGCCGTCCGCCGATTCGCTCTACGCCGCCGCCGTGGAAACCCTTGCGGCCGTAGGCAAGCGACGCTGAGAGGAATTCAGTGCCCGACATCACCATGCCCCGGCTCTCCGACACCATGGAAGACGGCGTCGTCGCCAACTGGCTCAAACAGGTCGGCGACACGGTCACCCGCGGAGACGTCCTCGCCGAGATCGAAACCGACAAGGCCCTGATGGAACTGGAGGCCTACGAGGACGGCATCCTCGAACACATCATCGCCGAGGCCGGCACCCGCGTGCCGATCGGCGAGCCGATCGCCGTCCTGGGCGACGGCAGCGGAAAAGCCGCGGCGTCCGGCCCGACATCGACGCCCGACCGGCGGACCGCGGCCGTACCGGCCGGGAAGGACACCGCGCCGTCGCCCGCTCCGACCCGCATCGAGCCCGCCGTGATGCCGGCGCCACCGGCTGCGGCACCGGCCGCCGATACCACCCGCCCTAAATCCTCCCCCCTGGCGCGCAAGGTCGCCCGGGAACTCGGTGTCGACATCACCACCGTCACCGGAACCGGACCGGGCGGACGGATCACCCGCATCGACGTCGAAAACGCCCATGCCGCAATCGCTCCCGCCACTTCACCGCCCACCACGGCACCGCCCGCCGCACCGGCGATCACGGCATCGGACACGGCCGGCCCCCCGGCGTCCGGTGACTTCGACGAGATCCCGCTGACCACCATCCAGCGCGTATCCGCCACCCGTCTCGCCGAGAGCAAACAGCAGGCGCCGCACATCTACCTGACCAGCGCGGTCGACGTCACCGAGTTGCTGGCCTTCCGCTCGCAGATCAACGACACCCTCGGCGCAACCGGGGCCGGGCGAATCAGCGTCAACGACCTGCTCGTCAAGGCGGTGGCGACCGCGCTGCGCGCCAACCCCGCGGTCAATGTCACCTTCGCCGGCGCCACCCTGCGCCGGCATCACGGCATTCACCTCGGCGTTGCCGTGGCCACGCCCTCGGGCCTGCTCGTCCCCGTGATCCGCGACGCCGACCGCAAGGCCGTCTCGGCCATCGCCGCCGAAACCCGGGACAAGGCCGCACGCGCCCGCGACCGCAAACTCCGTGCCGAGGAGATGACCGGCGGTACCTTCACCATCTCCAACCTCGGCATGTACGGCATCGAACATTTCACCGCGGTCATCAACCCGCCCGAGGCCGCCATCCTCGCGGTCGGCGCCGCCGGCGACGAACTGCGCCTCGACGGCGGCCAGGTCGTGACCCGAAAGATCCTGCGCCTCACCATGTCCGCCGATCACCGAGCGATCGACGGCGCTGTCGCCGCCGAATTCCTCGCCCAACTCCGAGACCTGCTCGAACACCCCCTGCGGATTGTGACCTAGGCGCCACCGCGCGGTCACAACCATCGAAGCCGGGCGACGCCACTCGCACACCCCCGGGCACCGCCGCCCGGCTTCACCCCTCACCTCCCAGCGCGGATCCGGACGCCGCTCGACCGGAGTGCCCCGAGGCCCAGCGCCGGGCTCGACGAGCCGGTTCGGGCCTATAATTAATTAGATAGGCTAAACAACGTGGCGTGCGTCACATTCGCCCGCCGAGCCCATCCGGCAACCGCGCGTTGCCCTCACCGAACAAGGAGCTGAACAGCAGGAAAGGCAGTCTTGACCGCGATCCGCACCGACGCCGGCCCCGTCATCGACCCACCTCGGCCCGATCTGCCCGCCCCGGCGGCCGATCCGCCGACGCGCGTGGGCGGGATGTTCGCCTCGCTCGCCGTCCCCAATTACCGCTACTACTTCGCCGGTCAGGTGGTGTCCAATACCGGCACCTGGATGCAGCGGATCGCGCAGGACTGGCTGGTGCTCGGTCTCACCGGCAGCTCGTTCGCGGTCGGCATCACCACCGCCATGCAGTTCCTGCCGATGCTGCTGTTCGGTCTCTACGGCGGGGTCATCGCCGATCGCTTTCCCAAGCGGGGTCTGCTGGTCATCACCCAGGCCACGATGGGCGTGCTCGCCGCCGTACTCGCCGTCCTGACGCTGACCGGTGCGGTCGAGGTGTGGCACGTGTACCTGCTGGCGCTGTTGCTGGGCATGGTGACGGTGGTCGACAATCCGACCCGGCAGTCGTTCGTCCCGGAAATCGTCGGCACCCAGCGGCTACGCAACGCCGTCAGCCTGAACTCCGCGAACTTCCAGGCCGCCCGGCTGATCGGGCCCGCGGTCGCCGGCGCCCTGATCGCCGCGGTGGGGTCCGGCTGGGCCTTCGTGATCAACGCCTGCTCGTTCGCGGCCGTCATCGCCGGTCTGCTGGCAATGCGGCCCGCGGAGTTGACCCCGGTGCCCCGCCTGCCGCGCCGGAAAGGGCAACTGCGCGAAGGCCTTCGCTACGTGGGCGCCCATCCGCACCTGCTCTGGCCCATCGTCATGGTGGGGTTCATCGGCACTTTCGGGTACAACTTCCCCACTGTTTTATCCGGATTCGCGTATCACGTCTTCGACGTCGACGCCGGAAAGTACGGTCTGCTCAACACCGCGCTGGCCGCGGGATCGCTCGTCGGCGCACTCCTGGCCAGCCGTCGCGGGCGGGTGCGGATGCGGATGCTGGTCGCCACGGCCGTCGGCTTCGGCGTGCTGGAGGCGGTCACCGCGTTCGCTCCCGAGTACTGGCTGTTCACCGTACTGCTCACGGTGGTGGGTCTGCTCGGCCTCACCTTCAACACCTCCGGCAACTCGATGGTGCAGCTCGAGACCGACCCGACCATGCGCGGCCGGGTGATGTCGCTGTACATGATGGTGTTCACCGGAGGCACCCCGATCGGCGGCCCGATCGTGGGCTGGCTCACCGAACAGTTCGGTCCCCGGTTCGGATTGTTCGCCTGTGGGGCGGTCTCCGCGGCGGCCGCCGCACTGATCGGTCTCATACTCGCCCGAGCGGCCGGGCTGCGAGTGCGGCTCCGCGGCGGCAGGATCTCGCTGGTCGCCCGCGAGGAACCGACGACATCCGACCGGAAGGTGACCGCCGCCGTCGCACAGTAGCCGGGGCGCCCTGGGTGGCGGCGCGACAAGCATGGCACCTGATGACGCCCGGCTCAGCCTGGAGCACCATCCCGAGGGCGAGGCGAGGACCGCGGGTGCCCGAGCGGCGATATCAGCTCGGATCGAGGACGTCCGCGCCCCGGGATCGGTCGTGCGATTGCCGGTCGGCGGAGCGCCGGGAGCGCAGGGTGTTCACGACCGCGAGCCCGACGCCCAACCCGACCAGGATCAGCCCGCGCGCCCAGATCGCGGCCTCGATCCGCGTGAACAGGTACAGACACGAGGCGAGGGCGAGCCACGGAACGACAGTGGGCGCGCGGAAGTGGTCGGTATCGACCGGGTGCCGGCGCTCGAGCAGCACCGAACAGTTCACCGCGGTGAAGACGACCAGCAGCAGCAACACCAGCGTCTCGGCCAGGACGGCGACCTCGCCGGTGAGCGCGAGCGCGATCGACACCGACGTCGTGACCACCACCGCGACCCATGGTGTGCGGCGGCCGGGGAGCAACCGGGTCAGCACCGCCGGCAGGAGTCCGTCGCGGGCCATACCGTAGGCGAGCCGGGAGGCCATGATTCCGGTGAGCAAGGCCCCGTTGGCCACCGCGACCAGCGCGATCACACTGAACAACCGTTCGGGCACCCCACCGGCCCGCCGCACCACTTCGAGCAACGGGCCGCTCGACCGGGCCAGCTCGTCGGTCGGCACCGCGGCGGCGGCGACCACGCCGACCGACACGTACACCACGCCGGCGGTGAGCAGCGCGCCGAACAGGGCGGCCGGGTACGAACGCCGCGGATCACGCACTTCCTCGGCCAGGTTCACCGACGTCTCGAAGCCCACGAAGGAGTAGAAGGCCAGCACCGTACCGGCCAGGACGGCCAGGACCGGACCGTGCTGCGGTGTGCCGATGTCGGTGAGCCGCCCGGGATCGGCGTCGCCCCGCAGCAGCAACCACGCGCCGAGCCCGATGATCAGCACCAGCCCACCGAGTTCGATCAGGCTCGCCGCGACATTCGCGGTCAGCGATTCCTTGATCCCCCGGATGTTCAGCAGCGCCAGCGCGACCAGGAAGACGATGATCACCACCGCGGTCGGCGCCGAGACCAGCGCCTGCAGATAATCACCGGCGAAGGCGCGGGCCAGCGCTCCCACCGACACCACTCCCGCCGCCAGCATGCAGAAGCCGACCAGGGACCCCGCCGCCGGGCCGAGCGCCCGGGTCGCGTAGTGCGCGGAACCGCCCGCTCGCGGATACTTCGTCGCCAGTTCGGCATAGGATGCGGCCGTCAGCGTGGCCAAGCCCAGGGCGACGGCCAACGGCAGCCACACCGCACCCCCCGACGCCTCGGCCACGGATCCGACCAGCACATAGACCCCGGCTCCGAGCACGTCACCGAGAATGAAGAAATACAGCAGCGGCGTGCTCACGGTGCGTTTCAGGGAACGAGGCATACCGGCCAGATACCCGCCGCGGGCTCGGCGAAGCGGTTATGTCGGTCTCGCCACCCCGAGGATCCGCGGCCGTGCGTCCGGCCCGGCCGCCGCCGAACCGGTACGGGTATTGCTCGTCGCTACCCGCGCACCGGCGCGTCGGTTCGACGGGCGCACTCCAATTCCACCCAGCGGCAGATGATTTCGACGACATACTCCCGTTCGCGGTCGGTCAGGTCGTGCCCCTTGGCGATGCCGTGCGTGCGCTGCAGGCAGCCGCGGCAGCACGTGCCGGTGGCATGTTGCGCGCGGAAAACCGGATGGCCACCCCAGGGTGTCTGTTTTCCGTCTCGGGCGGGATGTGCCGGTGCGAGTCGCCGGCCGATGAGATCGACCGCGTGCTCCCGCACGACCTTCATCCCGCGCAGCGCGACGAACTCGACCTCGGGTGCGCGCAGGTGGAACTTCGCCCGGAACGGGTGCCGGGCGATCTCGTTCAGGCGAGCATCGAGCTCCGCGCGATCCGACATCACGCTTCCAGCCTAGATCGGGGGTCCGACCCGGCCGGTGTACCGGACCGGCGCCGGGCCGGCCTGCCGTCAACGTGGCGGGGTCGGCGGGTTCTCGTCCGCGTCCGGAGGGCACCACGGCTCCGGGCTGCGGCGGCGACCGGGAAGTTCACCGCAGTAGGCCTGGATCTCGGGATCGACGTCGCCGTGCCGCACTCGCATGACGGTGACGGGTTTGTGCCTGGGCACATTGGGCCGGTTGGCGTCGCCGTAGTCGAAGGTGCCGGTCACCCCTTGAAAGCTCCCGAGCTTGGTGATCTGTCTGGACAGCGCGGCCGCGCTGATCTCACGCCCGTTCCGGTGCAGCTGGGTCACGGCCGCGACGTAGACCTGGGTGGCATCGAAGGTGAGCGCGGCATGCCCGTCGAGCGAGCGCTGACCGTCCTTTTCGAACGGAAACAGCGTGTTCAACCGGGCATGGAAATCGCGTGCCGGTCCCGGCTCGGGATCCGTTTCCGGAACGGGCGTGAAGGACATGAAATAGTAAGGCACGCTGGGTGTTCGGTAACGGGCCGCGGGGTCGGCCACGTGGCGGGTGACGTCGTCGCCGCCGATGACTGTCGCGTCGGTGCCGCCACAGGACGCCACCCCGTCGAGGAACGTGCCGAAGTCCGGAACCCCGCGTGCGGCGAAGAACGCGATGCCGTCGATCGAGCAGTTGTCGGCCCCCGCAGCCGCGGCATCGCCGATCAGCCGGTCGCCCGGCCGGGGCTGCTGCGCGTCGGTGCCCTGCCCGGCCGGCGTGAAAGCCGTTGTCTGCACGGTGAATCCGAACTTCTCGAACCAGTAGGCGGCGTCGTCGCGCAAGTTCGCGCTGTACAGGTCGTTGGGATCACCGGAGTAGTAGATGCGCACTCGCTTCGAGGTGCCGAGCTGGGCGGCGAATCCGGCGGCGGTCGCGGCCTCGCTCCGATCCTGCGGCGCGACCTGGACGAACAGCGGGATCCAGTCGGCGAGGTAGTCGAACGACAGCGTCGTCGCGACGGTCGGAATCCGGGCGTCGTTCAGTACGGCCACGGTGTTCTTGGTCGCCTGGTTGCTCAGATTCAAGCCGATCACGCCCACGATGCTCGGGTCTTTCCGTGCGCTGTCGGCGATCTGGGCGGCGAGCCGCGGGCCCGACTGCATGTCCCGCCCCGCGTTCCCGATCAGGACCCGGATCAACGGCGCCCCGGCTTCCTCGGCATCGAGTTGCAGATTCTGCGCGACGGCCAAGCCCTCCAGGCTCTCTCGCTCCGCGGTGAGCCCGGCCGCCGTACCGCCCTCGGGGGCGGTCAGCGCCTCGAGGTCGACGAGGGTGACGTACGGCCGGTCCGGATGTTCTCGATGCCGCTGCTCGGCCAGCCGGTTCTGCGCGGCGATGGTGTTTTCCACCGACCTGATCCGGTTCTCCACCGCCTCGTCGCGGTCGACCGGCTGGAACAGGTCGAAGGAGCCGTCGGTCAGGCCGATACATTCGGCGCCGACGCTGATCAGAGTGGTGATCTCGGTGCCGCAGTGCCCCCGCAGGTAGCCGGGATCGTGACCGGCGAAACGCGCACCGCCGCCGGTCGAGATACCGACCGCCGCCAGGACCGCGACCGCCACGGCGGCGCGCGTCAGTTGCCGTTGCCGCCGTCGTCGCTCGACTCCGGGCAGCGGTCGCGGCGGTCCGGCGGGATTGGGGAACAGCGGCGCATCGGCGAGATCGCGGCCGCCGTCCTGTTCCGGCGAATGTACTTGGGGCGCGGGCGCATCCCTGATCGACTCGAGCCGGGCCGCGATGAGCCCGCAGATCTGGCGCAAGCTCATCGGTCCCGGCCGGTGCCGGTCGCCCACCTCCAGGACGTCGATCAGGGCCCGACCGAACAGCGTGAACGAACCCTTGCCGGCCAATCGGGCGGGGTCGCGCGAACTCGAGGCGCACAGCAGGGCGACGCCGCTCGCGCTGTCGTAGCCGAGGATCCGTTCGATCTGCCCGGCCGATTCCCGTGCCCGGCGATCGAGTCTGGCTTCCTGCTCGACGATTTCGTCGACCTTGGCCGCGGCGACCTCTTCCACGGCGCCTTGGAAATCGTTGGCGGCGTGGCCGGCGAAGCAGGAATCGAGGATGACGATGCGCGCGCTCCGGGGTGCGGTACTGCGCAGGGTGTGGGCGAGTACCGTCACGCGCATACTGCTCTCCACCGGAGCCGGTTCGTGCGTTTCGCGCAGCAGCAGACAGTAGAACCGCTGGCCCTCGAAGAAGGCGCCGTGCCCGATGTAGGCCACCAGCACCAGCATTCCCCGCCCGTCCCGGCTGTGTAACCGATCCATATGGCCGAGCAGAAACGCTCTGATCCGGTCGAAGTGTTCGACCGCGGAGATCGTGCTGTCGAACAGATTCAGGATATTGCTTGCGGCCAAACCCATTCCGGCCCGGCCGGCCAGATACTGTTCGACCCCTTTCGCGGTGTTCCGGAACGCCGCATCCCCGGCGAAGCGATTCAGGTGCGGCCACTGGCTCGCACCGCAGATGATCGCGACCGTCTTGTCGGGATCATGCACGATCGTCGCCGTCGAGGAACATCCGGACCATGCGCTCGTGGCGCTGACTCAGGGGTCCTTTGATCTCGATCGTCGCCTCGGTGCCGGTCCGGCTCAATCGCAGGGCGGCGTCGTGCCGCCGTGCCGCCCACCGGGACAGTTCCCGCACGACCAGCCCCACCGTCGGCGAGGTCAGCACGATCGTCAGGACCGTGCCCAGATCCTGGTTCAACTCGTTCTGCCGGACCCGATCCGTCGAAACCTCGGGAACACTCCGGTCGAGGCTGTCGGAGAGGTCGGCGCACAGATCGTCCGCGGTCGCCAGGTCCACATCCGGGAACGAACACCGCACCAGGATCTCAGTCATCGTCGATCACTCTTGCCCCTCCCACCCGCGACCGGACAATCGAATCCCGCGACCCGCGAGTCGCCGGTACCGCACTGTATACCCGAAAACGTCGCTCGCGGAACGTCGATGGGCGACGAAGGTCGCGACCGCCGGCGGCAGATACCCGAGCCGGCGATCCGCGACGCCGGCGATCAGCTCGGCGGCGTCGGCTTGAGACTGCCGACCCCGAGCGAGCCGGGCACGCGTGGGCGCAGTCCCGCCTCCGCCGCGCGAACGTAGCCGGCCGGGTCCTTGTCGACGGACTCCACGCCCGCGTAGTTACGCGCCTCGTAGGCCGCGAAGGCAACAGCGAGCTGATGGCGTCGCGTCAATCCGACCAGCCGGCGGAAGTCGGTGAGCCCCTCGCGCTCCTCCTCGGCCATGTGATCGCTGTTGGCCAGATTGGCGGCCGCCACCGCCGCATACCATTCGTCGGTGCCGACCCGATGCCGCCCGACTTCGGCGACCGCGTCCCGGATCTCGTTGTGGTCGTGGATGGCGTCGAGCGTCTCGTCCTCCGTGCCGCTCGCCTGCCGAGCCGCCATCCCCGCCTGTAGCAACGCGGGATAGAAGATCTCCTCCTCTGCCTGGGCGTGAAGCTCGAGGAAGGCCGCCAACCGGCCCCAGATCGCGGACAACACGGCGGTCTCCCCGCGATCGATCTGCTCCAGGATCGCGAACAGCCGCCGCTGCTCGTGGTGGTCGTCGAGGATCAGCTCGGTAATGTCCACAATTCCTCCCTGACACGACATTTCAGGTAAGTACCGGACCCGGCGGCCCCGCGGCGGGACCGCGGCGCCGGATCCCGACCATAGCCCACGGCCCGGCCCGGGGCCGCGATCGAATCAACACGAGCCGGCCGCGCCGTACCGGCCCACGTCGGTCTATTGCGAGCCGGTGACCCGAGCGAGCACGATGCCGCCGACGATCATCGACAGTGCGAGTATCCGGCCGACGCTGAGCGGATCCTTGTCGACGACGACGCCGAGACCGACGGCTCCGACCGCACCGATCCCCGTGAATACCGCATAGGCGGTTCCGACCGGCAGGGTCCGCATCGCGTGCGAGAGCAGGTACACCGCGAGCGCTGCGAGGACGAAACACAGCAGCGTGGGCAGCGGCCGGGTGAAGTTGTGTGTCGGTTTGATGCTCTGTGACCAGGCGATCTCGACCACTCCCGCCAGGGTGAGAACGAGCCAGCTCATCTCAGTACCTCCCGCCCAGCTCGCGGGCGGTGGCGAGGGCGAGCGCATACGACGCGTCGTGCTCGCCGCGCCGCCGCGCGAGCGCGGGATCCTGACGCGAGTTGGCCAGCTCGGTGGTGACGAAAACCGTGTCGGTGACGCCGAAATGGCCCGCGAAGAAGTCCCGGAGATAGCGCTCCTGGTAATCGAACGCCGCCTTCGGCGTTCCGGGCGAGTAGGCGCCACCGCGGGCGCTGGCCACCACGAAACGGCGTGGCGCCAACGACATTCGCGGGAAGGTCACCTGATCGAGCCACGCCTTCAGCGCCGCCGGGATGGAGTAGTTGTACATCGGGGTGACGATCATCACGACGTCGGCCGCGAGCAGCTCGGTCAGGAGCGGTTCGACGATCCGCCACGCAGCGGCCTGCGCGGGCGTTCGCGCGAGCGTGCCCAGCCGGTCGAGGTCGAGCGCGCCGGCGGCGAGAACCGCATCGCAGATCTCGGTCCACCCGGCATCGATGAACGGCACCGGATCGGCGACCAGGTCTCGATAGACATACCGCGCGCCGGGGTGAGCGGCGCGCCAGGAGCCGGCGAACGCGGCGCTCAGCTCCCTGCTGATGGAACGGGTGCGCGCGCTCGCATCCAAATGCAACAAGGTGGGCATATCGAAACCTCCAAATAAGTGGACACCATGTCCAGTTTCATGAGCGTAGCGGCAATCTGGACATCATGTCCACTTATTGGGCTATGGTGCGGATATGGATATTCGCGCCGATCTGCTCACGCCATCGCCGACCACCGGCGCCGAACGCGCGGACGCGGCACGCAATCGGGCCAAGGTCCTGGCCGCAGCGGCCGAACTGTTCGCCGCCCGCGATCCGCGCACGGTCACGATGGACGACATCGCGAAGGCGGCAGGGGTGGGGCGCGGCACGCTGTATCGCCGATATCCCGACGTCGGCGCCATCGCGATGGCGCTGCTCGACGAGCACGAACGAGAGCTCCAGAAGCAATTACTCTGCGGGCCACCGCCATTGGGGCCGGGCGCAGCCCCCGCGGAGCGGCTCGCCGCCTTCTACGCGGCCATGATCGGCCTGCTCGACGCGCACGCCGACCTCGTGCTGGGCGCCGAGAGCGGCGAAGCACGCTTCACCACCGGCGCCTACGGGTTCTGGTCGGCGCATGTGCGGGCACTGCTCGTGGAAGCCGGTACGCCCCAACCCGATTCGCTGGTCGACGTGCTCCTCGCCCCCCTGGCGGTGGAGGTCTACCGGCACCAACGCGAGCGCGGCCGCACCTCGGAGCAGATCACCGCCGCACTCACCCACCTCGCCCACGCGGTCGTCTCGAACGGCGGCTGACCCGCTGCCGATCGGGACACGCAGACGATCACACCCGGTGCGCGACAGCGGTCACGATCACTGGCCGACCGGCTTCCCGAGCAGGTTCAGCATGAAGGGCGCGATCTGCGGGAGCAGGGTCGTCCACAATTCCGGCGCCAACAGCACCGAGCCGGCGTCCTTGGTGCCGCAGCCGGTCGGTGCCGGCACGCCGGCGAAGCGGTCGGCGAGAAATTTGATCATCAGCGGAATCGAGAACGTATCCAGGGTGAGGTGCTCGCTGAAGTGGTCGCGCAGATACTGCACGCGCGCGGTGGGATCCGCGCAGTAGGTGGCCACGAGGGTGTCGACGGGCCCGACCGGCAGCAGCCAGTCCGGATGGGAATGCAGCATGAACATCGGCATATCGGGCACGTGGTGGCCCATCTTGATCTTGTCCATCACGGCCACCGCACGCGGATCGTCGAGCGGATGCGGGATGGTGAACAGGCTGTCGTAGTTCACGAACGGCACCACCAGCGAGGTCGGCACCTGGCAGAGATTCTGTTTCGCGGCGACGATCGCACGCCCCGCCGGCGACAGATACTTGTCGAAAAGCTCTGCCAATTCCGGATATTCGCGGCTTGCACCGACCGCACCGGCGAAGATGATGCCCGCTCCGGCGTTGGTACTGCCCATCCTCAGCGCCGCACCGACATCGGCGGGTATGCCGCCTTCGGCGGCGCCGACGATATCGAGATCGGGCGCGTACTCCTGATGCAGCTCGGCGGCATGTCCGGTCGCCAGGGCACCGCCGGAGTAGCCGGTCATACCCACCTTGGTGCGGCGGCCGTCGAGTTCCATCGGCGCGAAATTCTCCGCCGCCCGGATGCCGTCGAGCGTGATCCGGCCTTCGAGTGGGCCGGCGCCGAAAGCCTGATCCGGTCCTTGGGTATCGGTGACGACGACGGCCCACCCCAGCTGCGCGGCGGCGATCGGCACCGCGAACAGACTCGTCGTCTCCGCCGAGCCGGCGAGCGGACCCAGCGATCCGACCTGACTCAGATACGAAGGGCGACAGTACTGTCCGAGCGAATCCTCGGCGAACTGGTAGGACAGCAGCGGTCGCGGCGCCGAGCTGGGCGCGTGCGGTTTCATCACCGTCGTGACCGCCGGAATCGCCCGGCCGCGAGTATCGGTGGAACGAAACGACAGCTGCCAGGCGTCCATATTGATCGGCAGCACAGCAGAATACGCGAGGTGCACCTGTCGTGCCGCGATGATCTCCCCCGGCTGCTTGCTGTCCACGATCGCCTGGTCCGGGCGGTAGAACCCGGGGTCGAGTTCGGGTGGGGACGGCGGAATCGGAAAGGGCAGCGGCGGTGTCACCGGCACCTCGAGCGGCGGCGAGGGCGGCGGTTCGGCGATC
The DNA here is from genome assembly GCF_000308855.1 of Nocardia veterana NBRC 100344. Lineage (GTDB taxonomy): Bacteria > Actinomycetota > Actinomycetes > Mycobacteriales > Mycobacteriaceae > Nocardia > Nocardia veterana. Next base: position 64,646 of record NZ_BAGM01000210.1, read on the forward strand.
GCCACACCGGTCGCCGTCGACATCGCGGCCGCCGTCACGGCCACGATCATGATCGCGCGTCGGCACCGCGCACGAAAAGCCCGGCGTCGGTCGCGGTTTCGGGTGCTGTCGGCAAAGACCTCGTCGTCCACCCGTTCAGCACACCGCAGTGCGCACCGACGCGGTACCGGCAATCCGTCAGCCCACACCTCCCTCGTTTGGAAAAGTGCCTAATCGGCCGACGCGGCGGTGAGCCGAGCCGCGTACAGAACCATTGCCGCACGCGGATTCAGTGGGTCCCAGCCGGTCGCCTCGGCGATGCCCGCCAATCGGTAGGTGACGGTGTTGCGGTGGACACCGAGGCGGCGCGCGGTGGCGAGCTGATTGAACTGGCAGGCGAAGTATGCGTCCAGGGTTCGCAGCAGCACCGGGTGGTCCCGGAGCGCGGCGACGACCGAACTCAGATACCGCCGGGCCGACGGACCGCCCGTCAGCGCATACTCGAGCAGAACCTCCCGCACCGAGGTGACCGCCTCGGGCCGACCGGTCCGCCGGCAGATATCACTGACCGCCCGGGCCTGTCGTGCGGCCTCGGGAATGCCGGAAAGCGTTGTCGCACAGGCGATGCCGATCCACATCTGCGGCACCGAGTCGCAGCGATCGGCGGTGACCGTCCGCTGCACGGCCGACGCGACCTGCTCGACGGTGCCGTCGAGCGGAATCAGCACCGTCCAACCCGCGCTGTCCATCCGCAGAAACGCACCGTCGATCCGGTCCAGGGCCGTGCGGATGCGGGTCAGCCGCGCCGGATCGGCGGTCGTGGCCACATCGAACACCGCCACCGCATACGACGAAGCGACGGGCACGACCGCCTCCGGCGACCCGTCGCGCGGATCGCGACCCTGCAGCAGCGCGTCGGCGATCGCGCGCCGCCGATCGCGCTGCTCCCACAGCGGATCGCTCACGTGCTCGACACACGCGACGGCGACCCGGGCGGTCACGGCTGCCACGAACTCCATCAGGCCGGGACCGACCGAGGCGATCACCGCCCGCTCGGCCGGACTCGCCGACCGCTCCAATTCGGCGACCATATAGCCCGCCGCGATCCGGTACCGGGCCAGCACGCTCGCCAAGGGCACGCCTTGGCGAACGCGCTTCAAGGCCAGATCGACGACCTCGGTCATCGCCGCCGCGGTCGGCAACTCGCCGGACGACAGAAAGTCGAAGAACATCTCGACATTCAGCCGCGCGCCCCGCACGAATTCCGCCTCACTCAGCGCCGACGGCAGCTGGGAGTACGCCGGCACCTCCGGTGAGAATCCCGCGACCAGCGCACATGCCCGCTCCCGCAGCGCCCCCACCACCTCGGCATCGACGTCGCTCATGGGTCTCACCTTGGCAAATCCGCGCGACTCGCGCGCCCCTATCTCCGGTTCCGGGTGTCCGGAACGAAACAGGCGCTCGACCGGGGTCCGCGCTTCGCGCACCGCGACTCGTGTGGACGGCGGGAATACCGGGTACGCGGCCAGCACCGAAACGGTGGCCATGACGCTGTCCGACAGGGAGGTATTCGCGATGGCTGAAACCGAGGTGGACGATCAACTGTGGGACCGCTTCCACCATCTGGTCAATATGACCTCACGACAGCTCGGCGACTGGCTGCGAACCGAGGGCGCAGGCAGCGATGCCGAAACCGAACCGGACCATGCGGGCCCGGAACTGGGCAGGCAGGTACTGGCGATCCTCGGCAAACGACGTACCGATGTGAATGCCGACGACGTCGCTGTGATGCGCCGGGTGGTCGAGCGGATCACCGAGTTGCGCGGTGAGGCCGGCGACGAAGCAGCGGCCGGCGACGATCGCCGGCGCCGCGGCCTGATGTCGCTCGGCCACGATCCGCTGCAGTCGCCCTGACGGATCCGGTCGACGGCGTGTGACCGTGCGGGCGTGTGACCATGGGGGCGCTGGGTAGTCGGCGATCATGACCGCGACTACTCCGCTTCCTCGAGACCGGATCGGCGCACCGCTTCGAGCGATGGTGACCGGAGGTGATTCCGGTATCGGCAGAGCCGTGGCGGTCGCGCTCGCCGGGGGCGGCGTCGACGTCGGCATCACGTATCACACCGACGAGCCCGGCGCCCGCCGCACCGCGGAAGAAGCCGAGGAGCGGGGTGTGCGAGCCGTGGTCCGGCAGCTCGATCTCGACGATCTGCCCACCGCCGCCGCGGTCGTCGACGATGTGGCACAGCAACTCGAGGGTGTCGACGTCCTGGTGAATTGCGCGGGCACCGGCACCGCGCAGAAGGCCATGGAGATGGACTTCGACACCTGGCGCCATGTGCTGTCGGTCGACTTGGACGGGGCGTTCCTGTGTTCGCAGCGGGCCGCCAAGCACATGATCGAGGCCGGCAGGGGCGGGCGGATCATCAACATCACCAGCGTGCACGAACACGCACCCCGAGTCGGAGCGGCCCCCTACTGTGCGGCCAAGGCCGGTCTGGGCGCGCTGACCAAGGTGCTGGCACTGGAGTTGTCCGAATACGACATCACCGTGAATTCCGTTGCGCCCGGCGAAATTTCGACACCCATGACCGGGCAGGAAGACGTCGATCCTCGCGAACAGTACCGTCCCGGCCTGCCACTGCGCCGCCCGGGCCACGCCCAGGAGGTGGCCTCGGTCGTCGCCTTCCTCGCCACCCCGGCTGCCGGTTACATCACCGGCGCCTCCTACGTCATCGACGGTGGCATGCTCCTGATGGGCCCGCACTCCGGCGACCTGCAGACCGACCGGTGGCGCCAGGTATGAGCCGACTGCACCGTCATCAACTCAGGGTTTTCAGCGCGGCCGCATCGTAGGGCTTCAGCTCGTCGATCCGTCCGTTCAGGACCTTGCCCGCCCATTCCGGGTCCTGCAGCAGGGCGCGGCCGACGGCGACCAGGTCGAACTCGTCGCGTTCGAGCCGGTCGAGGAGATTGTCCAGGCTGCCGAGCTCGGCGCCCCTGCCCGTGAAGGCGTGCAGGAAGTCGCCGTCCAGGCCGACCGAGCCGACGGTGATGGTGGGCTTACCGGTGAGCTTCTTGGTCCAGCCCGCGAGGTTCAGCTCCGAGCCCTCGAACTCGGGGAGCCAGTACCGGCGGGTGGAGGCGTGGAAGGCGTCGACCCCGGCCGCGGCCAGCGGTGCCAGGATGGCTTCGAGCTCCTGCGGGGTCTCGGCCAGCCGTGCGGTGTAGGCCTCCTGCTTCCACTGCGAGAAGCGGAAGATCACCGGGAAGCCGGGTGACACGGCCGCGCGCACCGCGGCGACGACCTCGGTCGCGAATCTGGTGCGCGCCACGGGATCTCCGCCGTAGGCATCGGTGCGGCGGTTCGTGTGCGCCCACAGGAACTGGTCGATGAGGTACCCGTGCGCGCCGTGCAGTTCGACCCCGTCGAAACCGATGCGCTCGGCGGCCGCGGCAGCCTCGGCGAAGGCGGCGACGACGTCGTCGAGGTCGCGTTGCGTCATCGCCACCCCGGCGCCCTCGGTGCCGTCGACGCGAATGCCGGAGGGGCCCATGGCCGGGGCATCGGGGTAGGGCTGTTCCCCGTGATTGCGAACCATGCCGATGTGCCACAGCTGCGGCACGATGGTGCCGCCCGCCGCGTGCACATCCGCGGCAACCTTCGCCCAGCCGGCCAGCTGCTCCGCACCGTGGAATCGCGGTACCCGGTCGCTCTGTCCCGCCGACGCGTGGCCGACGTAGGTCCCCTCGGTGACGATCAGGCCCACACCTGCGGCGGCCCGGCGGGCGTAGTAGGACCGCACGTCGTCACCGGGGATGCCGCCCGGGGAGAACATGCGGGTCATCGGCGCCATCACGATGCGGTTGGGAACGGTCAGGTTGTTCAGCACAACGGGCCGGGACAGGATTTCCGCCAGGCGGGAGGCGTCGGACACGGTGACGGTCACTGATTGCTCCTCAGATTTACTTGATAATTTTGATGGTTGAGAACCTCAAGTGATTTCCACGGTAAGGTGGATAGTTGAGATGGTCAAGTTTCGGTGCGGAGGATGACGGACATGGCAGAGGTGCCGCAGATCGACACCGCCCAGCTCATGGAGTTGCTCTCGGTGTCACTGGGCGTCTACTACGGCGAATTCACCGCCGCGGCCGCGAGCGAGAACCTCACCGCCAGCCAGGGCAAGACATTGACGGTGCTGCGCCGCGGACCCGCCCCGATGCGCACGTTGGCCGAGACCCTGGCCTGTGACGCCTCCAATGTCACCGGGATCATCGACCGCTTGGCGAAGCGGGGGCTGGTCCGACGCGAGAGCGATCCGGCCGATCGGCGCGTCACCAATCTGGTCATCACACCCGAGGGCGAGCGTGCCGTCGACGCGATCCGCGCGAAGATGCACCGGACCCGCGACGGCTTGGACAAACTCGGCGCCGAGGACCGGTCCCGCTTCGCCGCCCTGCTGGAGCAGGTCTTCGTCCAGCCTTGACGCCCCCCGGAACGGAGGCCCGCCGACGGCGCGGACCGTTCGCGTTCACCGAGTGACTCACGAGTCGACGGCCCGAACAAGGTTGTCCAGCAACTGATCCCAGCCCAAGCCGACACCGGCCGCGGCCGCCTCCGAGCCCGCCGCCGGATCGGACACGTGAACCCGCAGATCCACGCGCGTGCCGCCGGCGACAGCGCTCAGTTGGAGCCGATGGTCGACCCCGAACAAGGCGACCCCCTCGGCGTCCAGCGGTGACAGTTCGAACCGGAGTCGCCGGGGCGCCCGGACATCGAGGTAGCGTCCCGCACTGCGGTACACCGTGCCGTCGCCCTCCCGCAGCACGATCGACAATTCCCCGTCGGTGACCGGCCGCAGGACGCACTCGACGACCTCGAAGTGGGCCGGGTGCCACCAGCGGCGCACCAGCTCGGGCGAGGTCCACCACTGCCACACCGTCGCCACCGGCACCGGCACGGTCCGCTCGAACGCGTAGTCGGACACGGGGGCTGCCGCGCTGGCCGCTCGATATTGGGCGAGCACCGATTCCGACGGATGATCGGCCTCGAACCCGGCCAGCCATTCCCGCAGCTGCCGCAGTGGAGCGCGGCGCAGGGCGTAGATGCGGCGCTGACCGAATGGCTCCATGACCACCAGGCCCGCGCGTTCGAGCGCCTGCAGATGCTTCGTCGTCTGCGGTTGACGCAGGTCGAGGGCGGCGGCGATCTCGCCGACCGGACGCGGAGCATCGTTCAGCAACTCCACGATCCGCATCCGGTTGGGTTCGGCCAGGGCGGCGAACAGTGCAGTGTCCATTGACCAAGCATGCCTCCTCAGATATATTCCTTTCAAGGAATATCTTTCTCCCGAGGAGCGCGACATGACCGACCGGATTCGCATCGAACACGACTACCCCACCACCGCCCAGGCCGTCTGGGAACTGTGGACCACCCCCGCCGGGATCGAGAAGTGGTGGGCGCCAGACGGTTTCACCGTCCGCGTCGACCGGCTCGACCTGCGCCCGGGAGGCGAGCTGGTCTACACGATGACCGCGACCGCTCCCGAGCAGATCGAGTTCATGCGCTCCGCGGGCATGCCGCTGTCGACCGAATCCCGCAAAACGTTCACCGAGGTCGAGGCACCCAACCGTCTGGCCTATACCTCCCTCGCCGACTTCATCCCGGGCGTGGAGCCCTACGAATTCCTCACCACCGTCGATCTCGAGCCGGGCGATTCCGGCGTCCGGGTCGTCATGACCGTCGATCCGATGCACGACGAGGTCTGGACCCAGCGCCTGGTTCAGGGCCGGGAAAACGAGCTCGCCAACCTGGCGAACGTCGTCGCCGGCAGCTAGCACCGAGCCGGCGGGCCGTCACACTGCTCGTCGCCGGCTCGACCGGTTCCACCCGGTCCGTCCGCCGGGTGCACGGACTCACCGACCGCCTCGGCAGCGGCCGGCACCCACGCTCGGAATCGGCACGGCGGTCCAGCCTCCGTCGGGGTCGCCGGCCGTGATCGAAAGTCTTTGTCAGGCAAAGGGTTCGACTGTCGACGTAGCGCCGCGGCCCGTGTCGTCGTCGGCCGAGGCTCCGCGCCGGAGCCGCAGCGCCAGTTCGACATGACCGTTGTCGAGCAGGAATCCCAGAAACAGTGCCCGGAACGCCGCATGCACCGAGTCCGGTGGCAGCGTGCCCGGCACCGCCATTTCGTGCAATGCCAGCCCGTGCGCCAGGGCCGTGAAAGCCGGTGCGGCCGTGTCGGGTTCCGGGTGGCCGGCCGCACGAACTCCTGCGGCGGCAACCCGGCGTGCGGCCTCGAGCGCTCGCGCGGCAGCATCGCGGAACTCCGGGTGCCGCGCGGCGTGCAGATAGGCCTCGAACAACGCCGGCGTCTCCGGTGAGCGCGGTGTCGCGGCCGAGGACAGCGCGACGGCGATCTCGTCGGGGGTGCTGTGCGCCTCGGCCAGCGCCTCGGCGAGCGCGACCTGGGCATCGGCGTCGGCGTCGGTATAGACCCGCAGCGCTTCCTCGGTCAACGCGTCGATCGACTCGAAGAAGTACCCGACCGTGGTCAGCGGCAAGCCGGCCTTTTCGGTAACCGCGCGGTGAGTCACCCCGGCCACGCCCACTTCCGCGGTGACCTCGACGGCGGCTCGGAGCAGGGCTTCGCGTCGAGCCAGGGCACTGGGACGGTGGCGGCGCGCGGTCACGACACCACCCTAAGCCATCTCTGTAACTTCTTACAGTTTCCCTCTGGGCAGAGTCTGTAGATTCTTCTAGACTCAGCCGCCATGACGTCGATTCACGCATTCCGCGACGATGCGCTGGCCGAGCACGATGCGGTCGCCCTCGCCGAGCTGGTCCGCAACGGCTCGGTGAGCCCGCAGGAGCTCGCCACCGCCGCCATCGAGCGAGCGCGCGCGGTCGATCCCCAGCTCCACGCCGTCGCCTGCGCGAGCTACGACGCCCCGCACTACCATTCGAGCTCCGATACCGCCCTCTACGGCGTCCCGACGTTCGTCAAGGACAACACCGATGTGGCCGGGCTGCCGACCAATCACGGCAGTGAGGCGTTCCGGGCGCGACCGGCGGCGAAGAACGGCGCTTACGCCGACCAGTACCTCGGCACCGGAATGACGCTGCTCGGCAAATCGCGGCTACCGGAGTTCGGCTTCAACGCCACCACCGAATTCATGACCGGACCGCCGACCCGCAACCCGTGGGATCTCGACCGCTCGATCGGCGCCTCCTCCGGCGGCTCGGCGGCACTGGTGGCCGCCGGCGTGGTCCCGATCGCGCATGCGAACGACGGCGGCGGATCCATCCGGATTCCGGCCGCCTGTGGCGGACTCGTCGGACTCAAGCCGAGCCGCGGCCGCCACATCGACGGCGAACAGGCGCGGCATGTGCCGATCAACATGATTTCCGAGGGCGTACTCACTCGCACCGTACGCGACACCGCAGCATTCGTCGCCGCGACCGAAAACGTTTGGCGCAACCCGAAACTCGCGCCCATCGGCGAGGTCCGCGGCCCGGCGCGACGACGGCTGCGGGTCGGGCTGCTCATGCACAGCGTCACCGGTGCCGACGTCGATCCGCCCACGCGCGCGGCAGTCGAGCACACAGCCACGTTGCTGGAGAAGGCCGGACACATCGTCGAACCGATCGCCCTGCCGGTCACCGCGCAGTTCGCCGTCGACTTCGTCCAATACTGGGCGCTGCTGGCCGATCTCGCCGTAAGCACCGGCAAACTCATCCTGGACCGATCCTTCGACGCGTCCGCCACCGACGGACTCACTCGCGGACTGCGTGCCCATCACCGGCGCAACCTGCACCGTACCCCGGCGGCACTGCGCCGACTGCGCCGCGTCCCCGCCACCTACGCGCGGATGTTCGCCCGCCTGGAAGTCGTTGTGTCCCCGGTACTCTCACATACGACACCGCCGCTGGGCCACATCGCACCGACCGTGCCCTTTCCGGAACTCATCGACCGGCTCACCCGCTACGTCAGCTACACGCCCCTGAACAACATCGCCGGCACCCCGGCGATCTCACTGCCCATGGGCCGCACCACCGAAGGCCTTCCGGTCGGCGTCCAACTGTCGGCCGCCCACGGGGACGAGCGCACGCTGATCGAACTCGCCTACCTCCTCGAAGCCGAACAGCCCTTCCCCCGCATCCGGGACCAGGTGAGGAATTCCGCACCCCGGTAACACTCCGGACCGGCGGGTCCCGGGGTCCGTTGCTGCCTATTTCCTCGGGCAGCGATGCGAGCTGCCGCCGTTGCGTGGGTCAACCGGGGAGACGAGTCTGGAAGGGTGCGAGCCCGTGACGTGGAGATCGGGCGCACCTACGTGGTCCTGGTCCCCCATCGACTACCGATCGCCCGCTACCCCGAACGCGAGCTACCGGGCAGCCCCGCATGGGTGGCAGGCCTACTCACCGGCGCCCGGTTCCGGCTCACCGTCACCAGTGTCGACCGCTCCACGGACCCCGCCACCGTGGAAGGCCTGCGCCTGATCGAACGAGCCCACACCGACCTGGCCCTCACCGACGCCCAGGCCGCCGCGCTCGGCCTGTCTCCGGGCCAGGGCTACCGGGTGGTGGGAATGCTGATCGACCGCACGGGCCGCCCGGCCCGCGTCCCCTCGCTCGAAACCCTCCGCGTGCCGGTCCGATGGCTGCGCCCAGCCGAGGATCAACGCCTGCGCCGCGACACCCACCGCGACGCCGACGTGTGGCCCTATATGTGAGCGACTTGGTCGCGGCTGTCGTTTCGGCCTGAACCGAAATGATTGAAGCACCCGTCGTCGACCGGCCAGAGTGAGACTTCGACCGGCGCCCGGAAGGCTGTCGTTCGACGAATTGTTCTGCCGCACAGAGGAGTTCCGATGACCGCGTTGGCATACCCGTTCGAGTTGAACGAGCCGCTGGGAGTCAGCCCGCTGCATACTCGACTGCGACGTGATCACGGCCTGGCGAGGATCCGGATGCCCTACGGCGGCGAGGCGTGGCTCGCGACCCGCCACGCCGACGTCCGACAGGTGCTGTCGGATCCGCGGTTCAGCCGCGCGGCTGCTGCGGGACGGGACGTGCCGCGACCGCGACCATTGCCCGACCCACCGTCGGAGATCTTCAGCATGGATCCACCCGAGCACACCCGGCTGCGCACCCTGGTTTCGCAGGCCTTCACGCGCCGGCGCGTCGAGCAGTTGCGGCCGCGGATCCGCGATCTCCTCGACGGTCTCGTCGACGACTTGACCGCTGCCGGGCCGCCGGCCGACCTGGTCCACACCGTGGCGTGGCCGTTACCGCTGGCCGTCATCTGCGAGCTGCTCGGTGTGCCCGATACCGACCGCGACACCTTCCGGTCCTGGACCGAAACGATCATCGCACTCGGTATCGCGACGAGCATCGACGAGATCCGGGCAGCTTACGAAAGCCTCAACGGCTACCTGGCGGAGCTCGTCGCGCAACGCCGCGACCGGCCATCGACCGATCTGCTCTCGGCACTGGTCGCCGCACGCGACGACGAGGACCGGCTGTCCGAGGACGAGCTCATCTCGCTCGCCCGGGCACTGCTCGTCGCCGGACACGAGACCACCGCGAACCACATCGGCAACTTCGTGTTCACCCTGCTCAGCGAGCCGAGCCGATGGCAGCGTCTGGTCACCGAACCCGATCTGGTGCCGCAAGCGGTCGAGGAGTTGCTGCGCTACGTCCCGATCGAAGCGTCGTCCGAGTTCGCGCGGATCGCCACCACCGACGTCGAGGTCGGCGGACAGCTGATCCGGGCGGGTGAAGCCGTCCTGGTGGACCGCGGCGCCGCCAACCGCGACGACCGAGTATTCGACGATGCCGAGACGTACTGCCCCGCACGCGCCGAGAATCTGCACGTCGCGTTCGGACACGGTGCGCACTTCTGCCTTGGTGCACACCTCGCGCGGGTGGAGCTGCAGGAGACAGTGCGGATCCTCACCCGCCGGCTCCCCGGGCTACGGCTGGCCGTGCCGGCCGGTGACATCGAATGGCGCTCGGACCGAGGAGTCCGCGGCGCACTCGCCCTACCGGTCGGCTGGTGACGCTCCGCCGCGGCGGCGGCCGGGAGGCGATGTTCGGTTCGAGTAGCGGATTACCAACGCATGCCGCGTCGGTCGGGGCACGATGGGAGGACCGGAAGCCGGCAACCAGTCGGTCCGAGTCGGAGGGATTGACCATGCTGCGAATCCTGTTCAGCGCGGACGATTTCGCCGCGACCCGGGTCGTACCCGAACCCGCGCCGTTGCTGGAGACCAAGCTGGCGGCGCTGGCATTGCGGACGGGAATCGGCACATCGTGGGGGCCGCGCTGGCGGCACCACGCTCTGGCGGCGTTCCCGGCGGTGGCGAAGCCGGTGTGTGCGGTCGCCGCGGGATTCCGCGGGGCGGTGTCGCCGACCACGCTCGGGTCCTTCGACGAGGCCATGGACACCGCAGCGACCCTGAGCCGGCGGCAAGCAGTGCAGGAAGTGCGGCTGTGGTACGGGAACCGGCCCGAGGCGGTGCCGCGGTTGATCCGAGCCACCGTCGACGGTGATCGCGAGGCCGCGCTGGTATTCCTGAATGCCATGCGGGCGGCATTCTCGGCGGTGGTGCAACCGTATTGGCAGGACATCTGGGCCAACCATCAGAACACGCTCGCCGAGCACGGACGCCTGCTCGCCTGCCGCGGACCCGCGGCGACGCTCACCGCCGTGCTGCCGGGCGCCCGCTGGAGCGAGAACTGCCTGCTGATCGACAGTCCGCACGAGCGCACCGTCCGGCCGGCCGGACGAGGTGTGCTGCTGACACCCACGACGTTCTGGACCGGCCCACCGATCATCGGAGAGTTACCGGATCAGCCGGTGATGCTGGCCTATCCGGCCCGAGCCGCCGCGAGCCTGCGAATCGGACCCGAATCCGACACCCTCGCCGCTGTCCTCGGGACCACTCGGGCCGCGGTGTTGCGCCGGCTGACCGCCGAGCACACCACGACCGACCTCGCGAAGCAGCTCGGCCTCAGTACCGCGTCGGCTTCGGAGCACACCACGGCGTTGCGCGCGGCCCGGTTGATCAGCAGCCGCCGCGACGGGAAAACAGTCGTGCACCACGCCACGGCCTTGGGCCTGGACCTGGTCCGGGCCAACACCCCTGTCACCGAACCCGGTTCGACAGCGGTAGCCGGTCTCCGCGAGAGGTACGCGACAACGCCGACCAGCGGAAGGGACAGCGAAAACCGTTGCCGCAGCTGAACTGTCGGCGGCGGAACCGCGGGGATTTCGATCCCGCCCGTGGTGCCGTGTTCTGTCCGGAACAGACGGTCGCCGAGCCGCGTACAGGTGAGAAATCCCGCTCGCCTGTCGAGCACGGCGACGGGACGCGTTCGACCACGTCACTCGCCGACGCTGTCTTCTCCGGTGAGGCGCTTCTCCGGTGAGGCGGCGTCACACGCGGCGTCGCCCACCGGATACCTGTGTCGCCCTGGCATCGGCGGCCCGACTCTCGGGTTTGCCCGCGATTCGTGGAGGTAGTCCGGCTACGACGAACCGCGCTCGCGCCGTACGCGTAACAACCGGCGATCACCGTCCCGAGGAGCCCGACATGGCCGCAGTATCACCGACCCGGCTGGCGCGCGCCCACGGTGTGTTCAATCTGGTCAGCGGCGCGTGGCCGCTGCTGGCCCGGCGTAGTTTCGAAGCCGTCTTCGGGGCGAAGACCGATCGCTGGCTGCTCTACACGGTCTCCGGCCTGCTCCTGGGCAATGGGCTCACCCAACTGACGGCCGAACCGACCGCGGCCGGCGTGCGCGCGGCGCGACAGTGCGGAACCGCGACCGCGCTGACCTTGCTGAGTATCGACCTGGTGTACGTCCCCGCGGGAACGATCCCGAAGACCTATCTCCTCGATGCCGCGATGGAACTCGGCTGGATCACGGCCTGGCGAGTCACCGCCCATCGTCCCGTTTGATCTGCGCCGAACGGCGCGGGAGTCTCCTCGACCGTGGCGGTGACGAGATCGGACCACCCGGTAGCACTCCGCAGCGGACGTGGACGTCGAGCGGTCATTACGGTGCGACTCCCCGACCGGACGGCCAACCCCGTGGTCCACGATCAGCTGTCCGCCCTGTTCCACCTTGACCATCCACCTGGTCCTCCCCCGCGTGCAGTCACCGCTGCATCGGCGCATTCGCGCCGTCGCCGAAACCCTGGCACACGAACTGCACTGGCTACCGGACTGATCCCGGCAGGTCCTGGCGGTTGTCCTCCATAACCGCCTCGACGGGGCCGCCAGTTCGTCCCGGCCCGCCTGATCACGCACTCGCCGGCGGAGGCTCGGTCGTTGGGGATTGCGTTGTGTCCGTGGCCTTTTCCGCTGCCAACGCCGGCCTGGCCAAGACCTCGACGACAAGCAGGAGCACTCCGGCGATCAGCACGATTCCGATGACGACCAAGCCGGTGGCGTAGGGCCAGAGAACCAGAGCCAGCACGGCACCGGCGAGAACCGCGAGCCGCAGCGGAATCCGGTACCGCGCGGCGAAGGTCTCGACCACGGTCGGTGGACGTTCGCGACGGCTACGCAGGGAACCGAGAACGCTGTCGAATCCGGAACGCACCGATCGGGCCGACCGGGACGGCCCGATCAGATAGCCGACAGCCGCCACGACCAGACTCACAACGGCGACCGCGCGCAGGGACACGCGCAGTGGGTGGATCACCGTGTCGAACAGCGCGGCGGCAGCGGGTGGCGACAACGCGTCGCTGGGAACGGAATCCAGGTACACGCTGCGGGCGATCACCACGGCGACGGCCAACAGCACCATCGCGATCGCACCGGTGGCGCCGACGAGAGCGAACGCGCGCAGGCGTCGTCCGCCGGGAGCCAGCCACACCGCACCTGCCGCCGTGGCCAGCGCGATCCACGGCAGTATGTTCGCCATGCGGTCGAGCGTTCGCAACCATTTCTGGTACTTCGGCAGTTCGGTCGCATGGAACAGGACGAACTGCGCGTCCACATCCGGGATTTTGTCGGCGAAGCTGATTCCGCGAGCATCGAGCCGTTCGCGCACTGTCGCCAGGATCGGCTGCAACGAGATGCTGACCGTACCGTCGTCGCTGACCTGCACCCCAGGTCTGGTCTCACCGTCGACCACGCGCACCAGCGCGTCGTGCGCGCGTCGGTTGGCTGCGTCCCACACCTCCACGAACTGATCGCTGGTCACTACCGACGTCGCGGCCTGGTGGATGTAATTCTCGGCTTGGGACGCCACCAGCGCGGGGAGACTGTTCAGTGCCGCCACGGCCCGCGGCCGGTCGGCCAACCGGTCGGCATTCTCGGTCAGCGCGGCGACCGCGTCCGCGGTGAATGCCTTGATGTCGACCCGGCCGACGATCGCGTCGGTGATCTTGTCGGCCAATTCGTTCCGAATGGCCGGATCGGTGGCCAGCGGGGCCACGGTCGTGACATATCGATCGGTATCGAAGATCTCGCTGCGGACGAATCTCGTCGTCACCGATCCGATCATCAGGATCGCGGTGACTACCAGCAGTACCGTCACACCCGTCCAGCGCCACACATGGCGGCGATCGGTCCGCGCGGCGACGTATGCCCGCAATCGCTCCAGCTCGGCGCGATCACCAGCCGACAGCGGTTGCTCCGACCGACCGAGTGTGGCATCCCCGTGATTGCTGGACATCGTTTCTCACATCCTGAGTGACTCCGATTGTCGGAGCGAGACGCTTTCAATGCCGTGCGGCGATCGGCCCCGCCGTCGGCCGGTGCGGCAGGCGGTGGCGCGGTAACGCGAACGCGGCCGAGGAGACGACCGGACATTCAATGATTCGACGCCGACACTCGTACGGATACATTCGCCGGCGTGCCCGCTCGAGGGCTGCGGCTGCCGCGAGCCGGTCCCGGGACCGGGAACTACCCGCCGATCCGAGACGACGCTGTTCGACAGTGGAGCGCGGAACTCGTCGAACCTCGTGTGGGCCATGCCCTTTCGCTTGTTCGAGCCGATTTTCGACACCATTCACGGAAGTGCCAGTTGCTGAAATTTTGCCATAACCATCGAAACGTGCCTGTCCGCGGCGCATAATGAGAAATGAATACGCCCCAGGTCGACCGGCACGAATATCCGGCCGAATCGTTGCCAGCTGGTTTCCGTACCTTCCGGGAGGCCCGATGGACGCGTATCCTCCGATCGCTGAACACGGAATTGTGGGCGATCTGCAGACTGCCGCGCTGGTGTCGTCGGCCGGCACGGTGAATTGGTGGTGCACACCACGGTTCGATTCACCCAGCCTCTTCGGCGCCCTGCTCGACCACCGGCGGGGCGGCTACTGCCGTGTCGCGGCAGATTTGCCAGAGGACGAAGTTACCGTCCGCCAGTTGTACATGCCGGACACCGCGGTGCTCGTCACCCGCTTCATGGCGCCCGCGGGAGTCGGCGAGGTCGCCGACTTCATGCCGCCGATAGATACCGAGGCACCGACGGATCGCCATCGGCTGATCCGGATCGTGCGGGTGCTGCGTGGCCGCGTGCCCTTCGTCGTGTCCTGTCGCCCACGCTTCGACTACGGCCGTGCCGAACACCGCACCGTGGCACACGATCCCGAGTGGGTCATGTTCGAAAGCCCGGAAACCACACTGCATCTGCAAGCGTCCGACCCGATCGTGCTGCAGGTCGAGGATACGGACGCGACCGGCAGCTTCAGCCTCGAGGAGAATCAGACGGCGTTCCTCGTGTTGACCGCCACCGGTGCGGGCGGGGAATTTCCGGCGTCTCCGCGGCGCAGCGAGGTAGCCGCCGAATTCGCGCACTGCCGCGAATGGTGGCAGGCATGGCTGCGGAACTCGACCTACCGCGGCCGGTGGCGCGATATGGTCAACCGTTCCGCGATCACCCTCAAACTGCTGACCTACGCACCGACCGGGGCGCCGATCGCCGCTCTCACGATGGGGCTGCCCGAACAACTCGGCGGCGAACGCAATTGGGACTATCGCTACACGTGGTTGCGCGACGGCTCCCTCTCGGTTCGGGCGCTGGTCGATCTCGGATTCACCGACGAGGCCTACGCCTTCCGCCGCTGGCTACGGGAACGACTGGCCGGGACCACCCCGTCGGGTGAACCACTGCAGATCATGTACCGCATCGACGGTGACCCCCGCCTCGATGAGCAGATCCTCGACCACTGGGAGGGTTACCGCGGATCGTCGCCGGTACGCGTCGGCAACGCCGCCGCCGACCAGCTGCAGCTCGACATCTACGGTGAGGTCGCCGATGCGCTGGCACAGACCTCCGATATCGGCAGCGTATCCGGGTGGCGGGTCTTCGCCGAACTTCTGGACTGGCTGACCGACCACTGGGATCGCCCGGACGAAGGCATATGGGAAACCCGGGGCGGCAGAAAGGATTTCACCTACAGCAGGCTGATGACCTGGGTCGCGTTCGACCGAGGGATCCGCCTCGCTACCGAGCACGCGCGACCGGCGGATCTGGGCCGCTGGACCCGCGCGCGCGACGCCGTGTTCGACCAGATCCTCGAGCGCGGCTGGAACGAGGAGCGACGCGCCTACGTCCAGAATTTCGAGTCTCCGGTCCTGGACGCGTCGCTACTTCTCATGCCGCGCATGGGTTTTCTGTCCCCGCGCGATCCGGACTGGCTGAGCACCCTGGACGCGATGGACGAGGAGCTGGTCGACGACAGCCTGGTCTACCGATACGATCCCGCCGCCTCACCGGACGGGTTGCGCGGCTCCGAGGGGACATTCAACCTGTGCAGCTTCCTCTACGTCGAGGCGCTGGCCCGGGCCGGGCGCGTCGACCGTGCCCGTTACGCCTTCGACAAAATGCTCACCTACGCCAACCACGTCGGGTTGTTCGCCGAGGAAATCGGCCCCTCGGGTGAGCAATTGGGCAACTTCCCGCAGGCATTCACCCATCTGGCGCTCGTCGCGGCCGCGATCGCACTCGACGACGAACTCGACCGTCTCGAATCCGGCACCGGAAAGCCCTGAGACGATGAGCGACCGGAGCGCTCCCGCCCGCCCCCGCGGTGTGCTGGCGCCCCTGGCACTCGCACAATTCATCTGCAGCTTCGCCGGCACGAACATGGCGGTGATGATCACCGACATCAGTCACGATCTGAACGCCGACGTATCCGGCGTGCAACTGGTGATCACGCTGTTCCTGCTGATCATGGCGGCGTTGATGATCCCGGGCGGCAAACTCACCGACCGCTACGGCCGCAAACGCTGCTTCACCGTAGGCCTTTCGGTCTACGGCATCGGCGCGATACTGAGCGCGCTCGCGCCGGGACTGGGCGTGCTGGCGCTGGGCAACTCCGTGCTCGAGGGAGTGGGCACCGCGCTGTTGATCCCGCCGGTCTACATCCTGACCACCCTGCTGTTCACCGACACCACGGCACGCGCGCGAGCCTTCGGAGTGGTGATGGCGATGGGCGGAATCGGCGCCGCCGCCGGGCCGCTACTCGGCGGACTGATCGCCTCGAGCCTCGGCTGGCGAGCGGCATTCGCCTTCCAAGCGCTGGTCGTGGCGGCCATCCTGGTGTCGACACGCCGCGTACACGACCCACTCCCGCCCGACCCCACCCGCACCCTGGACATCACCGGCACCATCCGGTCCGCAGCCGGACTCGTCCTCCTCGTACTCGGAATCCTCGCCGCCGACAACGATTTACGGTGGAGCGCGATCCTGATCGTGCTCGCGATTCTGGTGCTGGCCGGATTCTTCCTGCACGTGCGCGCCACCGAACGATCGGGCGGCGACCCCCTGGTATCGACCAGCCTGTTCCACAGCCGGGCATCCAATTTCGGGCTGGCCACTCAACTACTGCAATGGCTCATTCTGATGGGAACCTCCTTCGTCGTCTCGGCCTACCTCCAAGTCGTCCGTGGCTACGACCCCATCCGCACCGGCATCATCTTCACCGCCGCCACCGCCGGACTGCTCGTATCGTCGCTGTCGGCCGCCCGCCTGGCAGCACGTTTCGCCCAGCGAACACTGGTCATGACCGGATTCGTCGTGGTCGCCGTCGGCATCGTGGTACTCATCGCCATGGCCGGACGCAGCCTCGACCCATGGGCGTTCGTACCCGGACTCCTACTGATCGGCCTCGGACTCGGCTCCATGCTCACTCCCTCGGTCAACATCGTGCAGTCCGCCTTCACCGAGGAACGCCAGGGCGAAATCTCCGGCCTCTCGCGCTGTGTATCGAACCTGGGCTCCGCACTCGGCACCGCCATCGCCGGCACCATCCTCGTCGCCGGACTCAGCAGCCACGCCTACGCCATCGCTATGCTCGCGCTCGGCGCAGCCGCCGTCATCGGGCTCCTCGCGGCGGCCGCACTTCCCCACCGCACACGGGCCGGGAAACCGTCATCACGGTGAGCGACACCGCCGTGTGCCGGCCCGCCCGTAACCGAAACGGCAGCGATCAGCCGTGCATGACGACTTCGAGACGCGAGGCGTCGGGGAAATGGGTACCGAGTGTGGTCAGCTCGATCGCGATCCGACCGGGGCCGGGGGCGAAGGATATCGAGTTGGTCTCGTTGCGGAACATGTGCCGGGACACGCTACCGACGCCACCACTGTCCAGATTGCGCCACTTGACGACCGCGACGAGAGACGACCCGCATCCGGCGCTGCCGGTGCCTGCGACGTCGACGGTCTGGTAGCCGATGGAGACCTGGTTGCTGTCGTCGAAGATGTTGGCCTTGGCGTTGACGGTCGTCGCGCACAGGCCGCCGTCGAACTGGGCGAACAGCGTCGGCATACCGGTGTGCGACTCGGCTGCGGCCGGCGCGGCCTGCAGCAGCGCGCTACCGAGGGCGGCCGTAGCGAGAACGGAAACAAGGGCAGGAGCGTGCATGATGTCCTCTCGAAAGTCGAGCCCCACACGCTAGCGACCCACGGGCCCCGGTTCCACGCCGACTCGCTCGACATCGCGGCACGAAAAAACCATTGAGCGGCAATGCAGTTCGGGGCACGATGGTCGAAAATCGGTGTGTCTGGAAGGATTATGGCGGATCCGGTATCGGTGTTGTGGCTCACGGGTGCACCCGGGGTCGGTAAGTCGACGGTCGGCTGGATGCTCTACACCCAGGCGCGAGAACGGAACCGGCCCGTTGCTCACGTCGATATCGATCAACTGGGCCTGCTCGCGCCCGCGCCGGCCGACGACCCGGGTTGTCACCGGCTGAAGACCACCAACCTCGTCGAGGTACTCGATACGTTCCGCCGCTACGGAGCCGAACATGTCATCGTGTCCGGTGTCGTCGATCCACAGCACGGAATCACCCCCTACCTGCCCGAGGCAAGCGATTTCGAGTTCACGGTGATCCGCCTGGGGTGTACCCGCGAGGAATTGCGGCGGCGCTACCTGGCGCGGGGCTTGTCCGGCGAGCGCGTCGACGAGGCGATGGCGTTCGCCGACAGCCTGGATCGCAACGCTGTCGGCGAACCACTGGACACCACGGCACTGTCCCCGGTCGACGTCGTGGACCTTCTGGCGGATCGGCTACGTCCGCAGGAACGTTCCCGCCCGACCGCGTCCGCTTCGGCGCCGGCGAGGCCGGCTGCATCCGCACCGCTTCCGGTGTTGTTGCTCGTCGGCCCGACCGCGGTCGGCAAGTCGACCGTCGGCTGGGAGGCGCTGCGGATCCTCTGGGGCCGCGGTATCACCGCCGCCTACATCGACGCCGACCAGCTCGGGTTCTTCGACGCGGATTCGGCACCGAATATCAAGGCCGACAATCTCCTTCGAGTCTGGCACGGGTATCGCGGGGTCGGTGCGCGGGCACTGGTCGTCGTTGCCAGAGGGACGCCGCACCGATACCGGCAAGCGCTCGCCGGCGAACACGTCACCACCGTATGCCTGCGGGCATCCGAAACCGAGCTGGCCGAGCGGATCGAGCAGCGCAGCCGCGGCGATGGGCCCCGTCTGCCGGGCGACTCACTTGCCGGAGCCTCGGTCCGGCATCAGCGGCATCTGCTGTCCCGCGCCGCCGCCGAAACAACGGCCCTCCGACGATCCCGCGGTGGCGCCACCGTCGTCGACACCGACAGACGAGCAAGCGCGGCGATCGCGGCGGATCTGGTCGAGCTGCTCGAACTCTGACCACAACGGCCGGGCACCTCGACCCCGGCCACGAATGCTCGCCCGCAGGCGGCGCTGCGTCGAGGACGCGAACCGGCCTTGCTTTCGAGCGCGCTCGAAGCTCTATCGTCGCCGCCATGACGAACACCCGTGACTTTTCGACATGGTTGATCACCGGCGCGTCGCAGGGCTTCGGCAAAGCCCTCACCACCGAGGTCCTCGGCCGCGGGGAGGACGTGGTAGCGGTGGTCCGTGACACGGAGACGCTGGCCGACCTCGCGTCGAAGTATCGCGACCATCTGACTGTGATCTCGGCGGACCTGCGTGTCGCTCAGGACGTCGACAAGGTCGCCGCGGTCGTCGAGTCCCGCGCGGTCGATGTCCTGGTCAACAATGCCGGACGCGCGATCATCGGCGCGGCCGAGGAGATCGACATGGTCGAGCTGCGTGAGCAGCTCGAGCTCAACTTCTTCGCTGCCGCGGCGCTCACCCGGGCAGCGCTGCCCGGGATGCGAAAGCGCCGCGGCGGCACCATCATTCAGATGAGCAGCCAGGGTGGGCGACTGTCGTTCCCCGGAGTCGGGGCGTACTCGGCGAGCAAGTTCGCTCTGGAAGGGTGGTCCGAAGCGCTTGCGGCCGAGGTCGCCGATTTCGGCATCCGTGTCGTGCTGGTCGAGCCGTCGCGGTTCCGCACCGGGTTCAACACCCCCCACTCGCTGCGTCTCGTCGATGCGACAAGCGCCTATGCGGCGGTCGTCGATCCCGTGCGCGCGGATCTGACCGGAATCGATGGACGTCAGGAAGGAGATCCCGCCCGGGCGGCGGTCATCTTGGCCGACCTCGCCCACGCGACCGACGTACCGTTGCGGCTTCCGCTCGGCGCCGAAGCCGTCGACCGGCTCACCGCCGCCTATGATGCCGGATTGACCGAGCTGCGAGCCTGGTCGAGTGTGGCGCGATCCGCCGACTTCCCGGCTCAGGAGGTATGACGCCCATGGCCACCGATGACCTGATGGCACGGATACTCGAGGAAATCGGTGACTTCGCCGACATCGACGAAACCATCCCCGTGGAGACCATTCACCGTCTGGTCGACACGGGCGAGGACCCGGCACCGATGTCCATCGCCGAGGTCGCCGACATGCTCGACCTCTCCCCGCATTCGATTCGCTATTACGAACGAGCCGGTCTGATCTCCGTCACTCGGGACAGCCGCGGCTACCGGGTCTACGACGCCGAGGCACAACGACGCCTGGTGTTCATCACCCGCATGCGCTTGTCCGGCATGCCGATGCGCGACCTGCACCATTACATCCACCTGGTGGAAGCGGGTGACGACTCGATCCCCGAACGACTCGACATGCTGCTCGAACACCGGGACACCATCCGCCGGCGGATCCGCGAACTCAACCTCTCCCTCGCCGCCACCGAATACAAGATCGCCACCTACCGGCACCATGGCGAGGTATGGGGCGGCACCGATGTCTGAATACCTCTTCTCGCCGTCAGCGGGCGTACTCGGATCCGATGAGGGCGTGGTTGGCGGTGATGTCGGCTATCGCGTCCCCGTGATCGCACAAATCGTCGGCCAGACGACGTCGGAGGGCAGTGGGCAGCGCGGGGGCGAAGGTTTTGAAATAGGCCCGCAGCCAGTCGGGTCGAGCGATCAGGAACGGCAGGTCCGTTGTCATCATGTTGCGGGCCACGATCATCGGCCACGGCGTGTCCAGCGGGTGAAAGTCGTGATTCCACAGCCCGGGATGCGAGCAGCCGGGGTAGAACTGCCCGAGCATGAACCCGTGCTCGACGAACTGTGTCTTCCGGGCGGCGTGGACCTCGTCGATGACGGTGTGATCGGAAAGCTCCGCGAGCACCGTGATCAGGGCATGCGGGCGCTTCCAATCCGAGGTCGTCGTGAGGTGGACGAACTGGTCGTACATATCGTCGACCAGAACGTCGAGTGTCGGTACGCCGACATCACCGTCCACGAAGGTCGCCCATAACAGGCACTTCGCGATCGCCTGGCTGATGAACGGGCACACCGCGCCCGGTCTGCCGAGGTCGTCGTGCGGTTGAGTGAGGTACTCGCGAGACCATTGCGTCAACCGAGCCGCGCGGGGGTCCGGCCGTTCCGGGGCGAAGAGGTTGAGCCATTCGGCGCCGGAACGCGCTCCGGTCAGTGTGGTAGTCGGCGTAGTCATGGTGTCTTCCCGGAGTCGAGGCCATCGCCACGATGTGCACGGCGCGGCAGGTACATCCGTAGCCGCGGTCCGATGACTTCCAAGGCTGCGGCACTTGTCATTTCGTCATGGTCGGCGGGAACGCGCAGTGTGGTGATGGTTCCCTCGATGAACGGCCGCCACGAATTCACGCCGAGATCTGCGTCGGGCCCCCTTGCGGCGCCGAAATAGAGAAGATCACCGGGGAAGCGCGCCGGATGGTAGCGCCGGGCCATGTCGATCGTCCGCACACCGGCGCGACAGAGCTGGTCACGATGGCGGGCATCCAGCGATTCGGCGGGTACTGCGAACCGGTTCAGCAGGCGTCGAATTCGCGCGCCGTCCGGTGCGTCGTCCGCGAAGGCGTCGTGGGTCAGCGCCGCACTGTCCAACATTGCCAGCAGCGCAACCGACTGCCCCTCGGCCCGTAACCGGACGGCGATCGCATGCGCTATCGAACCGCCGACCGACCAGCCCAACAAGCTGTACGGCCCACTGGGCTGGTGCGCCCGAATCCGGGTCAGATAATGGTCGGCGAGCTGTTCGATGGAGTCGAATTCCGCAGCGGGATCGGTGAGTTGGGGAAGTTGCAATCCGTAGATCGGTGTCTCGGGATCGAGGTGACGGGTCAGGCCGGCGAACGACCACGCGAGACCGGTCGCGGAGTGGATACACCACAATGCCGGTAATGTCCCCGCCGCACGGATCGGCAGGACGGTGCGCAGTGCGGCATCGGGGTCGGCCGCGCCCGATGCCGCCCCACCTCGATCGATATGTGCGGCAAGCGATTCGGGTGTGGGATGGGCGTAGATGTCCCGCACGGTGATCGGCGCCACGGTTCGCGCGCACAGGAGGCCGGCGAGTTCGGTGGCGGTGAGCGAATGGAGGCCGAGCGCGAAGAGGTTGTCGTTCGCGGCGACGTCGTCGACGCCGAGTAGCTCGGTGACAGCCCGCACGACAAGTTCCTCGGAATCGCCGGCCGCGGGCCGGCGCGACGACGCGGGTGCGGGTGCGGGCAGGGCCGCGCGATCCAATTTTCCGGCCTGATTCGTCGGCAAGGCGGCAACCACGCACGCACTGGCGGGAACGAGGTGGCTCGGTAGCAACTCGCGGACCCTGGCGAGCACGTCGTCCGAATCGACCGCGCCGTTGGCGGGGACCAGATACGCGACCATTCGCGCGTCGGGAAGCCCTTGGTGGTACACCGCGACCGCGGCGCGCGAAACCTGGGGGTGGGCGGCGAGCAGGGTTTCGATCTCTCCCGGCTCGATGCGGTGCCCGCGCAGGTTGATCTGACCGTCGACCCGCCCGTGGTAATCCAATCTTCCGTCGTGCCGGCGGCATACGAGATCACCGGTTCGATACATGCGGCTGCCCGGCGGGCCATACGGATCGGCGACGAAGTGTGCGGCCGTGGCGGCGGCGTCGCCGTGGTAGCCGCGGGCGAGGCTGGGGCCGGCCAGATACAGCTCTCCGGGCACATCGGGCGGGCGCAGGGCGAGCCAATTGTCCAGTGGCAGGGCGCTGACGCCGGGTATGGGTGCCCCGATGGACACCGGCCCGTCCGGTGTGAGCGGATCGGTCTGGGTGGACACCACGGTCGCTTCTGTCGGTCCGTAACTGTTGATCAGGCGGCGTTGCGGGTGTGCCCAGCGGGTGATCACCCCGGTGTCGACGGGCTCTCCTCCGGTGACCACCGTTCGAAGGTCCGTCAGTTGTCCGGCGTCGAGACTGGACAGCACGACCGGCGAGGACAGGTAGTGGGTCACACGTTCGCGCGCGAGCAGCCGGGTCAGCTCGGCACCGCCGACGATGCCGGGCGGAACGACGATCACGGTTGCGCCGCAACCGAATCCGGCGAGCAGCTCGAGCAACGAGGCGTCGAAGACGGGTGCGTGCGCGTGCGCTATCCGGGCCTCGGCTCCGACGCGATAGCGGTCGGTCAGGTGTGCGGTGAGGGCCGCGAGCCCGCGATGGGTGACCGTGACTCCCTTAGGCCGTCCGGTGGTGCCGGAGGTGAACGTCACGTAGGCGGGATGATCGACGTGCAGTGGCACCGTGCGTTCGGCGTCGGCCACCGCGTCCGAGGACCGGCCGGCGATATGCGACCTGGTCTCGGGATCGTCGAGGACCACCCAGCCGCGGGCAGGTTGTGGCAGATCCACGACATGGCGTGCGAGCGTGACCCCGGATACCGGTCGGGCGTCGCTCATCACGGTCGCGATCCGCCCGCGGGGCTGGTCGGGGTCGATCATCAGTGTTGCGGCACCGGTCATCGTGACGGCCCACCAGGCGAGGACCGATTCGAGGCTGCGGGGAATCGCGATGGCGGCGATCTGCTCGGGCCCTACGCCGAGTTCGATCAGCTCGCGCGCCAAGCGGGCTGCCCGCGATTCCAGGGCGCGGTAGGACAGCGCGCGGTCGCCGTCTCGAATCGCGAGCCCGTCGGGGTTTCGGTGGGCGCCGGCGGCGAGCAGTTCGGGCAGTGTCCGGGCCGCAGGCGCGGGAGCGGGTGGTGTGACCGGCGGTGCGGCCGGTGCGAGGCGGCCGAGCTCCGTGTCCGGGTCGTCGGCCAGCATCGTCACCAGCGTCGAGAACATGCGGGCGTACGCCTCGGCGGTGCGGCGGGTGAAAAGGTCTGCGGCATAGCCGAATCGCGCGTCGACGCCGATCAAGGTCCCGGCGGCGTCGCGCCGCTGGGTCAGTGTGACGTCGAGGTCGAACCGCGCGACGGACAATTCGAGAGGAACCTCCGTGAGCTGCAGCCCGGGAAGCGTGGGTTGCGTGCTGATCGCCGTTTCCACGATCAGCATCGTCTGTGCCGGCGGCATCTCGGACGCGCCGATCGCCGCGACGACCTGTTCGTACGGAACGTCGGAGTGCGCGAAGGCGGCGACGTCGAAATCCCGGACTCGCGACAGGATGCGGCGAAAACTGTCGCGGGGGTTCACCTGCGCGCGCAACAGAATCGTGTTGACGAACATACCCACCAGCGCGTCGAGCCGGCGATCGCCACGACCGCTGGTCGGTGTGGCGACGACGGTGTCGCCGCCGCCGGACAGGCGCTGCAGCCACACCGCGGTCACGGCCTGGTAGGCCATGAAATCTGTCGCGCCGACGGCGTGCGCGACGCGGCACAGTCGCTGACAGGCCACCGGGTCCACCGGGACTGTGATGTGGTCACCGCGAGCGGTGCGACGGATCGCGCCGGGACGGGACGGCGGCACGCGCTCCGGTGTCAGGCCCGCCAGTCGCTGCTGCCAGCCCCGGATCTGCTCTGCGCCAAGGGAATCGGGGTTCGACGGATCACCGAGGACATCGGTGTGCCAGAGGGCGTAGTCGGCATAGGTGACCGGTAGCGGGGACCATCCGGGCGGGTCCCCGGCACTGCGAGCGGCGTATGCGGCGCCGAGATCGCGGGCCAGCGGACCCATCGACCAACCGTCGGCCACCAGGTGATGCAGGACGAGCACCAGCACGTGCGCGGAGGGCGCCAACCGCAGCAGGGTGACCCGGAAACACGGCTCGACCGAAGTGTGGAAACCCGCCGAGGCCAGCGCCTCGAGCCGTGCGTCGAGTTTCTCGGGTTCGATCGGCTGAGGGGACAGGTCGAGCTGTCTCTCGTCGACCGGCAGGACCCGCTGGGTCGGCCCGTGCGCATCGGCGGGGAATACCGTTCGTAGCGGTTCGTGTCGTTCCAGCACATCGCGCAGCGCATCGGTCAGCGCGCCGGTGTCGAGCGGGCCGTCCAGCCGGACCGCGAACGGCATGTTGTACGCGGGGCTGTCCGGATCCAGTTGGTTGGCGATCCACAACCGTCGCTGTGCGGGCGCGAGCGGGATGCGTCCCGGACGCGGCTCTCGCCGGGTGAGTTTCACGAGCGCGGCGCCCTCGGATCCCGCATCGATCCGACGTGCCAAGGCGGCGACGGTCGGATGCTCGAAAACGTCGCGCACCCCGATCACCACCCCGGTGGATTCGGACAGCCGGGACGCAAGTTGCGTAGCGGCCAGCGAGTGGCCGCCCAGGGCGAAGAAGTCGTCGTCGAGCCCTGCCCGCACGATGCCGAGCAGCTGCGCGACCGTCGACGCGACCGCCTCCTCGGTGGGGGTCCGCGGCGCACGGTGGCGCGCCGGGGTCAGGTCCGGAGCGGGCAGCGCGGCGCGATCGAGTTTGCCGTTGGCGGTCCGAGGCAGTTCCGGCAGCACGATCGCAGTGGTCGGTACGAGTGGTTGCGGCAGCGCCTGCCGTACCCGCGAAAGCACCGAATCGGCGGCGAGTTCGGCGCCGGCGGGGACGAGGTAGGCGACGAGCACGTCACCGGAGGGACCGGGATGGATGGCCACCGCCGCGCGAGCGACCTGCGGGTCATCCGCCAACGCGGATTCGATCTCGTGCGGTTCCACCCGAATACCCCGCAGGCTGATCTGGCTGTCACCACGGCCCTGGTAGTCGAAGGCTCCGTCGAGACGCCGCCGTGCCAGGTCGCCCGTGCGATACATCCGGCTCCCGGCCGGGCCGTAGGGATCGGCGACGAAGTGGGTGGCGGTCAGGGCCGGACAGCGGTGATACCCCCGGGCGACGCCGGGGCCCGAGACATACAATTCGCCGCTCGCTTCGCGCGGCTGCCGTTGCAGCCGCCGGTCCAGCACAACCACTTTCGCACCCGCGGCCGGTGTGCCGATCGTGATCGGACCATCGATGCCGAGTGGTTCGGTCTGGGTGGCGATCACGGTGGTCTCGGTCGGACCGTAGCTGTTGATCAGCCGGTGTCGTTCGCTCCACGCCGCCGCGATGGTTCGTGGGCACGCCTCGGCGCCGGTGACGACCGTCTCCAGTTCGGGCAGCGCGGCCGGATCCACGGTCGCGAGCACCGCCGGGGTGGACAGGTAATGGGTTATCCGCCTGTCGGCGAGCAGCCGGGTGAGTGCGCTGCCGCCGATGACGTCGGACGGACAGACGACCATGGTGGCACCGGCGCCGAACGCGGCGAGCAGTTCGAGCAGTGCCGCGTCGAAGCCCGGGGCGTGCGCCAGCAACACGCGTGACGATGGCCGGACCCGATAGTGCTCCACGACGTATCGAGTCAGATTCGCCAGTCCGCGGTGGGTGATCGACACGCCTTTGGGCGAGCCGGTGGTCCCGGATGTGTAGATCAGGTAGGCGGGGTGGGTACTGCGCAACGGGTGGGTCCGCTCCGAATCGAGAACGGGCGAGGCCGCACGCGCGCTGACCCGGGCGGACGTTTCCGGGTCGTCCACGACGAACCACCGGAGCCCGCCGGATGGCCGACCGGCGTAGTCGCCGACGGTGAGCCCGGCTATCGGACGAGCGTCCGCGAGCATCCGAGCGACCCGGTCATCCGGGGTCGCGGGGTCGATCGGCATCCACGTCGCGCCGGTCTTGGCGACGGCCCAGAACGCCAGCACCGAAGCGAACGACCGATCGACGAGCACCGCCACCACAGTTTCGGGTCCCGCCCCCACCGCGATGAGCTCACGGGCCCATTGCGAGGACCGGCTGTCGAGTTCGGCATACTCGCACCGAACGCCCGCCGCCTCGACCGCGGCCGCGCGTGCGTGTGCCGCGCCTTCGGCGAGGATGTCGGGAAGTAGTGCAGCAGAAGATGTTTCGTCGTACTCGCGCGCGCGATCGTGCAGGTTCGCCCGGTCCGAGGGCGTGAGCAGCGGCAGGGAGCACACCAACGTATCGGGCTCGGCCGCCACGACCGCATCCAACAGCGTCAGAAGCCGGGCCCGGTGGGCGGTCAGCACGGCGTCGGTGTAAAGGGCCGGATTACCCGACAGGTCGATGCCCAACGGAGCGTGCGCGCCGAATCGGTACACGTGCAATGCCACATCTTCGACACCACCCGCGGGGAGCACCTCCACGCCGGCGGGCACGCCACCGAACCGCAGCGGTTCATCGACGAGCATCAAGTTGATCACCGGCCCGAGAGCACCACGACCGGCGAGCGCCGGCCCCAGGTCGCGCCGGATGTCCTCGAGCCGGTAGTGCTGGTGACGAAGCGCCCCGGTCACCGCCAGACGCACCTGCCGAATCAGATCCGCCACCGTCGTGTCCGAACCGATGTGTGCGCGCAGGGGGACGGTATTCGCCACCATGCCCGCCGAGCGACGCAATGCCGCGGTGGTCCGGGCGGCGACCGGGAGCGAGACGACGACGTCACGCGCCCCGGTCATCCGGGCGAGATACGCCAGCGCAGTCGCCACGACGAGCACGGGAATCTGCGCATCGAAGCGAGCGGCGGCCACCGACAACGCGTGATCGGAATCGGCGGGCAGTACGCCACGCGCCGCGAGCGGAACGGCGCACGGCGGGGCGACCCGGCCACTGAGCGAGGGCACCGCGCGAAGGCCGGCGAGGCACTCCTGCCAGTAGATACGGTCACGCTCGGCACGTGCGGAGCGACGGTAGGCGCACTCGCCGTCGACGATCTCCGGCAGCGCGAGGGCCCCCGATGGCCGAGCTTCGATCCCGGTGCACGCCGCGGAATACAGCTCATCGGTGCGGCGCAACAAGATCATCGCGCCGATCCCGTCGATGCCCACGTGATGTGCGCGCGAATACCACCAGTAATGGTGGCGGCCGACTCGGAGCAGGTGCGAGCACCCCGGCTCATCGATGAGGAGGTCGATGGGCGTGCGGAGGTCGGCGTCGATCCATTTCCGGGCGGCTGCCGCTGGGTCGGGACGGTCGCTGAAATCGTCGATCCGAATCGTGCGCGGCAGGCTGTGGTCCACCCGCTGGACGATCCGGCCGTCGTGGCGCAGGAAAGTGATGAACGGTGAGCCCAGCTCATGCCCGGCGACCAGGGCGCACCGTTGCAGGAGTGCCACATCGAGCTCGGCCTCGATATCGAGAACGTGAGCGACGCACAGCGGCACCGACGGCAGGAGTTGCTGGGCATGCCACAGCCCGGCCTGGGCCGGTGACAGCTCGAAGGCACCCGGGGGCAGAGCGGACGCGGTCACCGAGCTCACAGTCGAATCCTCGCAGGTCATGCGCTCATTCCTTCGCTTCGGAACGTGCACCGCCCCGAGGTCGCGCCGTCAGCGAATGTGGAATACTCCGAAACACGCCGACGGAAGTACCGGAGCGTGCCCCACCGTTCCGGGCGTTGTGTCTCCCGAATCCGCGACATATCCGACGGCCTGCTTGCACCAGCGAGGAACTCATGTCCGAACGCAAGGTGACGGTGACACTCGATCAGGTCTCGGCGACGACCCTGTGGACGTTGCGAGACCGCGCACAGGAGGCGATGCGGCCGCGACCGCTGATCGTCGATCCGGTGGCGATTCGGGCGTATCGGCGAATCGACTACGACTTCAGTGGGTTCGGGCGGATACGGCAATCGCACGCGCTTCGGGCACGCTGCTTCGATCGTGCCGTCGCCGACTTCGCCCGCCGGCATCCGCGCGGTGTCGTCGTGGCGCTGGGCGACGGTCTCGAAACCGGATTCTGGCGTAGCGACTCCGATTCGCTGCGCTGGCTGTCGGTGGATCTGCCCAGCGTCATCGAGGTCCGTCAACAGGTCATGCCCCAGGACGCTCGAGCCGAGGTCATGGGGTGCTCGGCACTCGACGCCCGCTGGATCGGCCGCGTCGATGCCGAGGACGGGATCTTGATCACCGCTCAGGGGCTGCTGGGGTACTTGCAGCCCGCGGAGGCGCTCGGCTTGATCGATGAGTGCGCGCACGCCTTTCCGGGCGGGGAGATGGTCTTCGACACGGTTCCGGGCTGGTTGCGCAGGCGCTCCCACCACGACACGGACTCCACCCGGCCGCCCATGCCGTTCCACCTGACGGCGCGTCAGGCCGCGCGCCTGCCACGCCACAACCCGGCGATCAGCGCGGTGACCGAGTTGCGGCTGCCGGCCGGTCGCGGACTGTGCGGTCCGATCCCCTTCGCACTCGCCTACCACGTCCCGCTCGGTTCGCTCGTGCGGCCGACCACCACGCACGCGCAGTTCGCTCGGGCCCCCGCGCAGCGGTAAGCCACAGCGCAGCGGTAAATCACAGCGCAGCGGTAAATCACAGCGCAGCGGTAAGCCACAGCGGCGACGCGAAATGATCCTTTCGGGCAAGGGCGATCCCTCCGGACACTGAACAAGGGGACGTTGACGACACCGGCCTCCATGCAGGTGGCGGTTGAACCGATACCCCGACGACCCGTCATCCACCACGGGTGTCACCGTTGATTTTCGACCCGGCCGACAACAATGGCGCACGTAGTGGACTACCTCAGCGACGGCAGCGCGGTACCCGACTTCGTTGGCGCCCAGGAGTCGACCGTCCCCGGCGGTCGGTCATCACCGCCCGCAGACGACGGCGGCGAGCGCCTCGCGGGTATTGACGCCGAGTTGCCGCCCGGCGCGATAGATATGGCCTTCCACGGTGCGGACCGACACGATCAGCCGGTCCGCGATCTGCTGATTCGTCAGGCCTTGTCCGATGAGCGTCGCGATTTCGCGCTGCCGGTCGGTGAGCCGGGCGTCGAGCCCCGCAATTGCCCGGATGGCGGGCGTGTGCGCCCCGCACGCGGTCGCTATCCGGCGGGCGCGGGCCGCCGATGCGAGCGCCGAAACCCGCATCCCGCGGTACGCCTGGGCCCCCGCTGCCTGCGCCGCGCAATCTGCTGCGGCCAGCAGGTCGCCGTATCGTTCGAATTCCGCCGAGATCTCGTCCAGCGCGGCACCGTCGCGTTCGCTCAGCGCCGCGGCCTGACGAGCCGCGGCCGGAGCTCGTGGACCGTCCACCGTGCTCGCCAGGCGCGACAGCCGCTCGGCGCAGGCGATATCGCCGAACTGGACTGCTGTGTGCAGCGCGAGGACTTCCAATGCGAGCTGGGCGTTCTTCGCGGCCAGGTCCGCTGCCTCGTGCGCGATGGCGATCGCCACGGCGCTGGGCTGCTGCCCCGCGGCCACCACCCAGGCCCGTACCCGAATCAACTCGGGGTCGAGGAACGAGTACCCGGGGTGCCGGGCGGCCTCCGCTGCCGCCAACGCCTCCGCCGCCTCGTCGGCGTCACCGATGAGTGCGAGGGTCTGTGCGAGCGCGACGCGACAGGCATATCGCATTCCGAACGCGTCGCGCCCACCCAGGCCGGCGGTCGCCTCGCGAAGCGCGCGCAGTGCCTCGGCGAGGCGGCCGGAGCGCAGGGCGACCCGCCCGTCCACGAACATCGCCGCGGTCCGGATCGGGGCCGGCGCGTCGGCGGCCATTTGACGCACATCGGCGGCCAATTCCTGGGCGCGGTGCAGATATCCGGCGTTGACCAGGGCATGAACATGCTCCATATGCACCGCGATCGGCAAAATGCTCGTATCGTGACTGCGCGCCGCGACGGCGCCGCGCTCGGCCAGGGGACCGATCCGGTCTGTTTTGCCGAGGACCCCGAGCGCACCGACAAGGGCATAGCACGCCGGTGCGACGGCGGCAGGGTCGGCGCAGCCGCTGTCGAGAACTCCGCGCGCCGCGCGGGCCGCGACGCGCGGATGGCCACGGCACAGATCGAGAACGGCGCCGAGCGCGATCAAGCTCTGCTGTGCGTCACGATCGGTGATCGACGACCGCGCCCGCGCTTGGATCAGCCTCGCGTCGGCGACCCGGCCCAGGCTCCAGAACATGTTCGTCACGCGGTCGATCGCGACCCGCGCACGCTGCGCCTCGTCGCCCACATCCGCCAACGCCGCCAGCTCGTGCTCTGCCTGTGTGCCCTCCCCGTTCATCGCCAACGCGTGCGCGCGCAACCATCGCGCCGGAAGACCACTCCCCGCGGTCGCCGCCGCACCGGCGAGCTGCGCACACAATTTCGCGTCCCCGCGGCCCAGAGCGATGCGCGCGCCGTCCATGAAGAGCTGCGGTTCGGGTGGGAGGTCGGACTGCATGGTCAGTACGGCCGCCCGCAACCGGGCGGCGGAGGTGCACGGCGGCCGGGTGAGAGCCCGCGCGACTCTTCCGCGCAGGCGAATGGCATGCAGTGTCCCCGTCCGATCGCGCCGGACCTCGCCGTACAGCGGGTGGGCAAGGCGCACGGACATGCCTTGCCCATCCCGCAGTTGCGCCGTCACCAGCCCACGTTCCTCGGCCTGTTCGATCGCTCGGCGTCCCACGAGTTCTTCCAGAACGCTCAGGGTGAGCGGTTCCTCGATCGCAAGGATGTCGACAACCTGGCGGACGAGCGGGTCGAGGGCGCCCATCTGTGCTTCGATCAGACAGGTCAGGGTGGTGGGTAACCCCACGTCACCGGACCATCGCCAGACACCGGACTCCAGCCGCAGCCGGCCCGCCTCACATTCGGCGGTGACGAGCAGCCGCAGAAACAAGACGGTGCCGCCGGCGAGCCGCCACAGGCGCTCGGCGCTCGAACGTTCCAGTTCGCCGCCCAGCACGGTTTCCAGCAGCGCGGTGACCTCCCGCAGCGATAGTGGGCGCAGGTCGAGCCGTTCCAGATACCCGTCCTTCCACAGCGATGTGATCGCATCCGGAGCGCTGTCGGTGGCTCCGACGGTCATGACCACGGGCGTCGTGCCCGTGAGGACCAGCTGATGCACCGCCATCGCGGATTGTTCATCGAGCAGATGCGCGTCGTCGACACCGACGACCACCCGACGGCCATCGATGCGTGCGGCCAGTGCGCGTGCCGCGGGAAGCGCCGGCCTCCCGGACTCGCTCGCCGCACCGTCTTCCTGCAAATGTCTGGCCAGTGCGCCGAGCGGTACCGACCGACCGGACTTGGTGCCGACCACCCAGCGCTCCCGGGCACCGCTGCGGACGGCCTTGGCCAGGGCCTCGCGGGCCAACCGGGTCTTACCGACACCATGGGGCCCGGCAACCACCACTCCGGGTTGCGAATGGTCTCGGCCCCGCATGGCCGCCGAGATGAACGCCAATTCGGCATCCCTTCCGACCAACGGCCACTTCCACACCACCATGTTCTCGACCCTTGTTACGGAACGAAACCTCTCTGTCGACTGATCGGCGTCCATACGCCGATGGCAGCGAAAACGGACCAGAGGTGTTCCCGGATCGCCGAATCCACATCAACCGAAGCAGATTCGATCCGAACGACTGCCGATGACATCGGCTCGACCCGCACCCAGCGGTCTATCGCCCGAACAGCCGCGGCCTCGATGCCGGACTGTCCCGCTCAGCCACATTTGCTCGCCACCGACCCACATCGATTACACGCCCCGGCGGCGATCGTCGCAAGACAGGTACGCCCGCACCTCGAGAGGAGTAGTCGGCTACGTGCGCGTGGGGCGCGACGCTCCAACTGGAGCGACTGATGCGACTGCCCGCTCTGCAAGCACCCTCCCCGAACTGCGCCGCGGCTACCCGGTGGCATCGAAAAACTGATCACTTTCGTGCGCGTCCGCCACCTCGAGGGACGGGCGCTACGTAATTTGAGCACATGGAAGACGAGACCCCGACACCGAGGATTCCCCCGGAATCCGCAGGTCCGGCCGAACCATCGGCCCCAGCGTCCTCGTTCGATTTGGCAGCACTTCGGCGCGATCTGCAGATCGCGACCCGGAACGGGCGCTACGCGCTGGTCACCGCGGTCGCTGCGGCCGTGATCTCGGCTGGGATATCGGCGTGGGCATCCATGAGTGTGAGCAACTCCGAGATGAGCCGACAGGAGCACATCACCGCAGCGCAGGCGGTGCGCAAGGATCGGCGCGAGGTGTACACGGAGTACGTCACGTCCTTCATGGACCTCGAAGGCCAGCTGGGGACGATCAATGCCGCATTGAGCGCCCATCCTCCCGACCGTGCCACCATCGCAGCGGAACTGAACAAACTTCCGCAGCTCGTGCAATCGAATATGCGCGCGGAAGCCGCCGTGCGGATCGTCGGCAGCGAGATGGGTCCTCTCCTCGCCCGCCGCGACCGCGCGTTGACAGCCTTGGTGTCCGAACCGGGCTCCTCCTTGCTGGTAGTTCGAAACTACCTCGATGATCATCCGAACACGGTCTCGGACGACGACGAGTGGCACCGAGTCGCGACCGTGGGGATCACGGCGATTCAGAAGTTCGTGAACGACACCAGCATCGACGAGATCGCGGAACGGGCGCGGGCAGACCTGGGATCCGGATGACCCGATGACGGGGGCATCGTGCGCCTTCCCTTCCCTTTTCTAATGGGGACATCTAATATCCCTATTGTGAAGATGGGCGAGGGCGTCGAGTGGAGCCTGCACTGCTGCGTGACGCTGGCCTGGCTGCAGGATCAGTGCCCGGTGCCGATCGCGCGGCTGGCGGCCTGGTTCGACCTGCCGGTGGAATATTTGAAGAAGCGGCTGCAAGCGTTGGTCCGCGCCGGGATCTTGACCTCGACCCCGGGGGTGGGGGGCGGGTTGAGCCTGGCCCGCCCGCCGGAGCGGATCACACTCCTCGAGGTGGTGACCGCCGTCGAAGGCGGGGTGGATCCGTTCCGCTGCACCGAGATTCGCCGCCGCGGGCTCAGCGGTGCGACGGCAGACAAGGAGTTCGCCCACGCGTGCGGTATCGCGGTGGCGATGCGACGCGCGGAACTCGCGTGGCGGCGTGAACTCGCCGCGCAGACCATCGCCGATCTGGTGGCGGCCGCACCGGCGAGTTCGGGGACACGCACTAGGCGCGGTTTCGAAACCATGAACCCCTAGCCGGTCGAGAACATCCACCGGCAAAACCGCCATGGCAAAAAAGGGGATATTTTGTATCCCGAATACGGAAGGAATAGCTTCGTGTCCAAGATTCTCGTGGTAGGCAGCGGTTTCGCCGGTGTCTGGAGCGCGGCGAGCGCGGTACGACTCGCCCGCGCACACGGCGCCGAAGACGTGTCGGTCACCGTGGTAGCCCCCGGGGACGACTTGGTGATCCGGCCTCGGCTCTACGAGGCCGGCCCCGACCGCATGCGCGTACCGCTGGATCGAATCCTCGGTCCCGTCGGTGTGCGCCGGATACCCGCGATCGTCACCGGCATCGATACCGATCGGAGAACGGTCACCGGGGTCGGCTCGGACGGTCGTAGCATCCGATCCGATTACGACAAACTGATTCTCGCCACCGGGAGCCAGCTGAGGCGGCCGCGGATACCGGGCGCCGAGTTGGTGCACGATGTGGACACCTTGCCCGCCGCGGCGGCGCTCGACGCGCACCTGCACCGGTTGCCGGAGATCCCGCCCGCGGACGGGCGTTTCACCGTAGTCGTCGTCGGCGCAGGCTTCACCGGTCTGGAGATCGCCACCGAACTGGTGGACCGGCTCCGGCCGATCGCCGAGCGCGTGCCGGGTGAGGTTCCCCGGATCGTACTGGTCGAGCGGAGCGACGAGATCGCCCCCGAACTCGGCCCCGGCCCCCGCCCGCACATTCTGAAAGTTCTCGCGAGACTCGATGTGGCGCAACGGCTCGGCGTGAGCGTGGCCGCCGTCGATCGCGGCGGTGTCACGCTGTCCGACGGGAGCCGGATCGCCGCCGCCACCGTGGTCTGGACCGCCGGAGTGCAAGCCAGCCCGCTCACCGCCGACATCCCGGGTGATCGCGACCGGCTGGGGCGGATTCACGTCGACGAATATCTGCGCGCACCGGATGCGCCGGGCGTATACGTTGCCGGCGACACCGCCGCGACGCCCGCCGACGAGCGCACCCGAGTCCTGCAATGTTGCCAGCACGCCCTGCAACTGGGTAAATACGCCGGCCACAACGCCGTCGCCGAGGACCTGGGCCTCCCGCTCGTCCCGTTCGTGGGCGAACCCTACGTCACCTGCCTGGATCTCGGTTCCACCGACGCCATGTTCAGCAACGGCTGGGACCGTCGGGTGATCGCCACCGGAGCTGCCGCCAAGGCACGCAAGCAGAGGGTGAACGAGCTGTTCATCTACCCGCCCACCGACGATCCCGACGAACTGCTGCGCCAGGCCGATTATCGGTTTTCGGTGCGGCAGCTCGCTCCGCAGCCCGAGAATCTCGATTCTGTCGTCAACGAGGTTCGATGAAGCGGGCCCAACCAGGAACTCGACCGGAATCCAGCTCTTGCATGATTTCCAGTCGTTCACGCAGCCGCGCAACGTCGGGTGTCAGGGCGCGAAACCAGAAAGACACTGTGCCCCATCGCTTTTCGGACCCTTCTCGCTCGGTGACGAGCCAGACCGGTGGATCCGGCAGGTCGAGATCCGCGCCGTCCACCACGTGGAAGGTGTACGACTGATGGTCCACCAGCACCAGCGCGCCCTCGGGATCGACCAGCGGATCACCCAGCGACGGCAACGTCGCCACAAGGTGGTTCTTCGCCTGCCGCTGCACGGCGACCACGCCGAGCGAGCTACCGGCCAGCCAGAGCCCATGGTCGCGTCCGAGCAGCCGGAGCACTTCACGGACCGCGGCAGGCACCGCGCGAGCACCCTGCCCCGTCGCCCATGCGTCGATCTCGGCATCGGAAGCCCCGCTGACCGAGTCGCCACGCAGACCATCCGCCACGGCTGCGGCGAAGATCTGGCGAATCCGCCCGACGGGATCGGCGCCGAGTTCGATCACTCGACCGAGCCCCGATCCCGATCGACGAACTCGGTGAGGCGCTTCGGATTTTCGAGCTCCACGGTGACATCCTCGCACGAGTCGCGGACGGTCCTGGGCGGTATCCCGGCCGCCACCGACACGTCGTACGGCATGGGTCCGATCAACGTCCTCCCAAGCTGCCGCCGCCATCCACATTCAGCACTTGGCCCGTGATGTATCCGGCCTCATCGGACAGCAGGAAACATGTGGCGGCGGCTACGTCGGCCGGAGTTCCGAGCCGACCCACCGGAATCGAGGCGAGCGCACGGGCTTCTGCTTCGCTGCCACGCGGGCGGGACCGGTAGAACAGCTCGGTGCCGATCGGCCCGGGTGCGATCGCATTGGAAGTGATGCCGTCGGGGGCAAGTTCCAGTGCCCAGGTGCGGGTGCAGCCGACCAGCGCGCTTTTGGCGGCCGCGTAGGCCGTGCGGTCGCGGGCCCCGTAGATCGCGCGCGAGGCGATGTTCACGATCCGGCCGAAACCTCGGGCACGCATCCCCGGCACCAAACCCTGCACAAGTTGCATCGACGCGCGCACATTGACGTCCCAGACCCGCTGGGCGACAGCCATATCGAGCTCGTCGAGCGATTGCGGTTCGGCGATGCCGGCGTTGTTCACGATCCGATCGACCGAGTACCGCTCGACCACCGTCTTTACGGCCCGCGCCGTCTCGGCCTCGTCGGCGAGATCGCACACCAAGAACTCACCCGGGAACTCCGATCCCGGCGCCCGCCGTGCGAGGCCGATGACGCGATACCCCTCGGCGGACAGCCGCCGGGTGATTTCCGCACCGATCTCACCGGTCGCTCCTGTGACCAAAACATCGGATGTCGCAGCGCACATACACCAACTTTCGCATCCGCCCCGCGAACATCGGCTGCCGGCTTCGAGCTGCGCGAAACCACCAGCGATGGGGCGTGCTCGCGATCGCAACCCTGCAACGACGGCTGATACCTTGCAGATTCGCCCAGTTCGGCCAGTTCTCGGTCCGGATAGATGTATGAAGGAGACCCCTCCGCATGAACACGGCTGCACAGTGGTTCACCGGTCCGCACCGGCGTCGAAGTTGGATCGCGGTGCTGGTCGTCGCCGTCGTGGTGAGTGTCGCTGCGGTCGGCTGGGCGGACCGATCCCCACGGCAGTCCCAGCAACCGCCACCGGTGGTCGGTGGCAAGTTTCGTATCGAGCCCGCTCTAGGTTCCGCACCCACTCCGCGCTGGACGGTGCGCGCCGCCGATCTGTCCGCTGACCCCGGCGCTGTTCTCCTGTCCGCTCCGCACAGTCTGAACGTCTACTACGGAAACGGCACGCCGATGGATGCCGGGACCACGATCGTGGCGGCCACCGCGGTGCCGGACAGCGCGGGCGACGGGGTCGGGCAGCCGGTCAGCGCGGTGCGACTGCACGGGATCGACCCCGACACCGGAAAACCCCGCTGGGCCATCGATGTCGGTGCGATCGCCGGCTGCGCCGAGCAGGTGTTTCAGGGCCTGCTGAGCTGTTGGGACACCCATCGGGTCCTGATCGTCGACAGCGCGACGGGCACAGTGCTCACCGACCACATCACCGATTTCGAGGTGGCGCAGGTCGATGCTCGCGACGGCGTCGTCACGGTGGCCGGGCGAACCGCGGACTGGCAGACCGCCGTCCTCACGCGTGGAACCGTCTCGGATATCGCTGCGAGCTGGCGTAAGACTTTTCCGGCGGTGGTTCCCGGAGAGCCGGTCAGACCCGTCATCAGCGCACCGCACTACTTCCGGAACGGGCGCTACGGCAACATTCGTGTCTACGATCTGCGCACCGGCGAACCGCTTTTCACCGGACCGGTCGGCTATGTCTTCGACGGCGGCATGATCGCCTCGCAGGTGATCGATCGCAACGGCACCGCGGGACAGGTCGCGTTGCTCGGCCGCGACGGACACCGCATCACCGACGTCGCCAATGCCGGCTTCATGCTCGAGTGGTACCCGGTCGCCACCGCGTCGCCACTGCCGATCCTGACCGGTGAAAGCGCCTACGACCGCACCACCGGTGCGATCTTGTGGACCAATCCCGAGATCGGCATCGACGACACAGCCGGGCGCAAGGACGCGATCGAGGGTGTGGTGCGAGACACCGTGATCGTCCGATCACTCGACGGCACAACACTTTCCGGGCTCGATCTCACCGACGGGCATCGAATCTGGCAGCGGCCCTCGCCGTTCGAACACGCCACGAAATTCACAAACTATGACGGCATCACCGACGCGACCCATCTCATCCTGACCGACGGAGTCACCGTGCAGGCGATCGATGGCGACAACGGAACTCCGGTGTGGTCGATGCTGTTGCCGCCCAGCGGCGACCCCAGACTCCACTCCCAGGTGCGGGCGATGGGCCGTCGCATGGTCACCGTGACCGCGCATGAATTCACCGGATACGCCGCGACATGATGCCGAGAACAGTGGCCATCGAGGCCATTCGCGCACCCGGCTACGGTCGCCCGCCCGCGGGGTGGGTGGCCGATGCGACACACGTTCACCAGCGAAGCGGCGCACCTGCGTGACCGCCGCGTCGACTGCCGCACCAGCAGGGCCGCCCAGGCGGCGATCGCGCTGACAAGTCGTTGCACCGCTTGATATTTCGCCGGCGGCTGCCCGTATCGCCGGCGGTCGGAACGTGACCGGGACAGCGATCGACAGCTCTCCATACCGCCACAACTCTGCAGTGACCCGAGTCGGTGCGCCACGCCAAAGCGTGCGCCGCGAGAACATCCATGCGACCCGCAGGAGGAAATCACCACAACTGAATCGTGCAACGGGTCCGGTAGCCACAAGCATCACTTCTGCCACACCTGCAACAAAAGAGGCCAAACACCCAGCTGGGTTCGAAATAGGAAAACTACGACATTCCGCAGTTCAGAGGACTACACAGGCAAGAAGCCAACCCTGAGACAACGAAAGACCAGAACCCGAAAAGACCCTGACCAGGAATTACATAATTGTGGTCCCAGCTGGGTTCGAACCAGCGACCTCTCGCGTGTGAGGCGAGCGCTCTCCCACTGAGCTATGGGACCGTGGGAATTCGGGGCGGCTGGGGTGCCGTTCCGAACGAGATGGAACCTTAACACGCATCACCGGTGTCACACCAAATCGGGGGCTGAGCTGGAGGAATCGCCGGGGGTTGCGGGGCGTGGGACAGGAACGGGCGCAGGGGGTGTGGCGCCCCGGGGCCGGCAGGTGGGCGATGGGCGGCCGGGCTCGCGAATCGAGGCCCATGACGCCTGCTGTGGCCGGCGTCATGGGGGGTGTGCGCGGATCGACGGCGGGAGCTGGCGACCGATACGGATGTCGTGGGGTGGCACGTTCGGTGGCCTCGAGACCGGATGCGTCTGCAGCACCCTTCCCGCCCACGCGGACCGCTCCACGATCCCGCCCCGGCCACGACGTCCCCGCCCGTCGCACCGTCACCCTCCAGAACCACATCCTTGTCATTTACCCCCGTTTACCAGCCGATTTGTTGACCGCGCGGGTTGTGGGCTAATGTTCTCTCTCGCAGCCGGAAGGGGCCGAAACGCCCCGGAGAAGCAGCGTGCGGATGTAGCGCAGTTGGTAGCGCATCACCTTGCCAAGGTGAGGGTCGCGGGTTCGAATCCCGTCATCCGCTCGAAGGCCAACCCGGCCTTGGTTGGCGGTGTGGCCGAGTGGTGAGGCAACGGCCTGCAAAGCCGTGCACACGGGTTCGATTCCCGTCGCCGCCTCTGAGTAGGCGAACCACGCGCGATTAGCTCAGCGGGAGAGCGCTTCCCTGACACGGAAGAGGTCACTGGTTCAATCCCAGTATCGCGCACCAACGACATACAGGTCAGGCACCCTTTCGAGGGTGCCTTTCTTGTTGGGCGTTCGGAGAGGAGACGCGGTGCGCGATTCGGTGACCGTTCATATGGCGGCCTCCCCCGCGGCGGTCTGGGATCTCGTCAGCGATATCACCCGGATCGGCGAGTTCAGCCCGGAAACCTTCGAGGCCGAATGGCTCGGTGGCGCAACCGGTCCCGCTGTCGGAGCGACCTTCCGCGGACATGTGCGGCGCAACGAGGTGGGGCCGGTGTACTGGACCACGTGCCGAGTGGTCGCATGTGACCCCGAGCGGGAATTCGCCTTCGTCGTCCTCGGTCCTGGCGGGTCGACCGTCAATCGCTGGAGCTATCGGCTCGAGCCGCGGGACGGGGGTACCGCTGTCACCGAAGCCTTCGAGCTGGCGGCGAGCGCGCCGCTGCGGCTGTACTGGATGCTGCTCGGCTGGGCGCGCGGCCGCCGCAACCGCAACGATATGACCAGGACGCTGAATCGGATGAAGGCGATCGTCGAAGGCG
>NZ_BAGM01000209.1 GCF_000308855.1 Nocardia veterana NBRC 100344
AACATCATGACCGAGCATTCCGCGGTATCGCAGCGGCATACGGATTCGCCGATCATCGCCGCGGTCGACGGCTCGGCCGTCGGCTACCACGCGGCCGCCTGGGCGGCGGCCGATGCCGCACTGCGCGGCTGCCGTCTGCACCTGATCACTTCGATCTCCGTGGCCGGCGGACTGGGTCCCGCCCCGATCCTCACCGAGGACGATATGAGCTGGCTGCGCGTCGACGCCGAACGCGTCCTCGTCGAGGCCGCCCGCATCGCCCGCGCGGCGACCCCGGACGCCTCGCCGGTGATCACCACCGAGGTCACGACCGACGCGATCATCGAGCACCTGATCCGGCGATCCGACGACGCCCGCGGAATCGTGGTGGGCAGTCGTGGCCTCGGCGCCATTCGCCGTGGGCTGCTCGGCTCGGTGTCGGCTGCGCTCATCCGGCACGCGAATTGCCCGGTCACCGTGGTGCGTTCGATCTCGGCGACGG
This sequence comes from Nocardia veterana NBRC 100344, assembly GCF_000308855.1. GTDB lineage: Bacteria > Actinomycetota > Actinomycetes > Mycobacteriales > Mycobacteriaceae > Nocardia > Nocardia veterana. Next base: position 482 of record NZ_BAGM01000209.1, read on the forward strand.
ATGCTGTCACGGCGGTGCGACCGGTATTGGTCGGCGTCGACGGCACGGCGAACAGCGTGCCGGCGCTGGAGTTCGCGTTCGAGGAGGCGTCGCGGCGAAACGTGGGGCTGGTGGTGCTGCACGCGTGGAGCGACCGCAGCAACGGCCTGGACCCGGCGATCGTCGGCTGGGATGCGATCCGGGCGTCCGAGGACGCGCTGCTGGCCGAAAACCTGGCGGGTTACTCGGAACGGCACCCGGATGTGAAGGTTCGGCGCGAGCTGGTCCTCGACCGGCCCGTGCGTTCGCTCCTGGACGCGTCGGAGCACGTCCAGCTGGTCGTCGTCGGTAGTCACGGCCGTGGCGGGTTCACCGGCATGCTGCTCGGGTCCACCAGCGCCGCCCTGGTTCACTCGGTGGAATGCCCGATCACGGTGGTGCGGTCGGCCGACAAGGCTCGGGCGCGGTAGATCTCACGCTCGCCTGTGCAGCGGCTCGCGTATCCGGCGCTCACGTACTGAGCGGCACGGACCACCGCAGCCGGGTCCCGGGCCGGTCCGCGTTCTGCGGCCCGGCCTCCGTGCGGAAGTCACCACCCAGCGACCGGGCACGCTCGGCGAGGTTGGTCAGGCCGCTGGGCGTGATGTTGTCGGCGATTCCGCAGCCGTCGTCGGTGACGGTGACGGTCAAGTCGTCGCCGACACAGATCTCGGTCTCCAGCCTCGTGGCGCCGGCATGGCGGACCGCATTGCTGACCGCTTCGCGCACAACGGCTTCCGCGTGGTCGGCCAGCGTGGAACTCACCACCGACAGCGGACCTTGCACCCGAAGCGAGGTCCGAAGCCCCGAATCCGCGGACTGCTGACGGATCGCCTCCTCGAGGCGCTGGCGCAGCCGGGTGCTGGTGCCACCGTGCAGATCGAAGATGGAGGTGCGGATCTCCTGCACCACGTCCTGCAGTCCGTCGATCGCGTCGACCAGGCGGACCTTGACCTCCGGGACCCGAGTGCGCGGAACCGCACCCTGCAGCGACAGTCCGATGGCGAACAATCGCTGGATGACGTGATCGTGCAGATCACGCGCGATGCGGTCGCGATCGGTCAGCACATCGAGTTCGCGCAATCGCTGTTGGGTAGCGGCCAGCTGCATGGCGAGTGCCGCCTGATCCGCGAACGCGGCCGTCAGTTCCAGCATGTCGTCGTCGTAGGGGGCCGCAGCCTTGGCGCGGACGGCGATCAGGATGCCCTGCGGCGCGTCCCGGGTATGCAGCGGAACCAGCAACACCGGCCCGCCGGTCGGGAAGAGCGTGGCGAAGTCGAGCTCGGCCACGTCGTCGAACCGCAAGGGTGTGCGTTCGGCGAACGCCGCGCCGATCGTGCCGGTCACCTCGAGCTCCCGGTCGCCCGTCTCCGCCCGAGTCCCCGCCCACTGGTCCACCGACAGTTCGGTGATCTCCTCGGCGGGGATATCCGGGTCGGTGACCGTGGCGAGCAGTACCCATTCCGAGCCCGTCAGCACCCGCACATGATCGACCAGATGGGCGAGCACCCGACCGGGGTCGGAGGCGGCGAGGAATTCGGTGGTCAGGTCGCGGGTCGCCTCGATCCATGCCTGCCGGTTGCGCGCGGCCTCGTAGAGGCGAGCGTTCTCGATCGCGATACCGGCCGCGGCGGCCAGGGCCTGCACGATCAGTTCGTCGTCCTCGGTGAACAGCTGTCCGCCGGCCTTCTCGGTGAGGTAGAGATTGCCGAAGATTTCGCTGCGGATGTGCACGGGAACCCCGAGGAAGGTGCGCATCGGGGGGTGGTGGGCCGGAAAACCGACCGAGGACGGGTGCTGCGCGAGATCTTCGAGCCGAATCGGCTTCGGCTGGGTGAACAACATGCCCAGGACGCCGTGTCCCTCGGGCAGATCGCCGATGCGCTCGCGGGTGGGCTCGTCGATCCCCTCGTAGATGAACTGCTGCAGGTGTTCGTCGTGGCCACGTACACCCAATGCCCCGTAACGGGCATCGACGAGGCTGATCGCGGCGTGCACGATGGTGCGCAGAGTTTCGGCGAGATCGAGCCCGGCGGTCACCGACAGCATGGCCTCGACGAGACCGTCCATCCGGTCCCGCGAATCCATGATCTCGTCGACGCGATCCCGCACCTCGGCGAGCAGTTCCCGCAACCGGAGTTGCGAGAGAGTGTCGCGCACCGAATAGGTACCGGCTCGCTGGTCGTCGGGCATGTCGTCTGTCCTGCTCTGCGCTGTACGAGTGCGCGAAACACCGGTGTTTACGCTTGCCTTGAAGCCTACCCCGCCGGGTCCTTCGCAGTGCGGTGGACAGCGCATCCGGCCGGGAACGACCGGTCGCGGATACCGTCGACCGGTCGTTGAAACGTGCCGAAAGGCTCTGGTGCCGGACAGCACCGGAATCGGATCGTCGAATCATGAGGCATCCGTACTTCGGTTCGGCTCGTCGGAGCACCGCGCGATGATCGGGCCCATCGCCACCACCCGACTCGTTCCGGAAGGACTTTCCGCCGCCGAAGCAGCGCGCCGGGCGGCTCGCGACGGCGCCAATATCGTGCCGCGCCGCCCACCCACGCCGTGGTGGCGGCGGGTCGTCCGGCAGTTGCGGGACCCGCTGATACTGGTCCTCCTGGTGGCCGCGGCGCTCACGGTGGCAACGGGGGATTGGCCCGATACCGCGGTGATCGTGCTGGTCGTCGTTGTGAACACCGCGGTCGGCGTCAGTCAGGAACTCCGGGCGCAGCAAGCCATCTCGGCCCTCGAGCGGCTGACCGCGCCGACGGCGCGGGTCGTTCGCGATCACCGTCAGCTGCAGATTCCGGCGTCCGAGGTGGTCGTCGGCGACGTCGAGGTGCTGGGAGAAGGCGATATCGTCGCGGCGGATGCGTCGGTCGTGGACGCGGCCGCGCTGCTGCTCGACGAATCGGCGCTGACCGGGGAGGCGTTGCCCGCCGACAAAGCGGTGGCCGGTGATTCGGATCTGTCCGCCGGCACGGTGGTGGTGAAGGGGCGAGGTGTGGCGGTGGTGACGGCCATCGGCGCCGCGAGCGCGACCGGGCGGATCGCCGGATTGCTGGATCGCCGGACCGGTCCGACGCCACTGCAGCGCCGCCTGGTCGATATCGGGCGCCTGCTGGCCGCGGTCACCGTCGTGTTGTGCGTCGTGGTCTTCGCGCTCGGGCTGGTCCGCCACCAGCCGCTCGAGCTGATGCTGGTCACCGCGATCAGCCTTGCGGTGGCGGCGGTTCCGGAATCCCTGCCGGCGGTGGTCACCTTGGGGCTGGCGCTGGGCGCCCGCCGCATGGCCGCTCATCGGGCTCTGGTCCGGACCCTGCCCGCGGTCGAAACGCTCGGATCCGTCACGGTTCTCGCGACCGACAAGACCGGAACCCTCACCGAGGGCCGGATGGTGGTCGGGGAGGTCTGGACGCCGCCGGCAGCCGGAGTGACGACCGGCCCGGTGGCGGCCCGCGGCGTGCCGGCGGCCGAGCGTCGCGGGCCGAAGGATCCGGCGGTCGCCGAGCTGTTGTCGGCCGCGGTGCTGTGCAACGATGCGGAGTTCGCCGACCCGGCCGCGGACGGGGACGCCGTACTGGGGGATCCCACCGAAACGGCATTACTTCGTGCCGCCGCCGATTCCGGTATCGATGAGCGGCACCTGCGGGCTCGCTGTCCGCGGGTCTCGGAACTTCCGTTCGACAGCGACCGCAAGCGGATGACGACCGTCCATCGACTGCCGGACGGGCGGTATCGCGTCGTCTGCAAGGGGGCACCCGAAGTCATGATCCGCAGCGGTCTGGTCGACGCCGATCCGGCGCTGCGTACCGACACGCTGGACCGCGCAGCCCTGTTCGCGGGGCAGGGCTATCGGGTGCTGGCCGTCGCGACGGCGGATCGAGCGGAGCCGCCCGGCGAGGATCCCGAGCGCGGGCTGCGCCTGCTCGGCTTGGTCGCAATCGTGGATCCGCCGAGGGCGTCGGCAGCAGCGACGGTGGCGGCCTGCCGGCGAGCCGGAATACGGCCGGTGGTGATCACCGGCGACCACCCCGGTACCGCCGCTGCCGTCGCCGTCGACCTGGGAATCCTCGCTGACGGTGCCGACGTGGTCGATGCGCGCCGGGCGAGCGAGGCGGAGCTGCGCAGCGCCGCCGTATTCGCCCGTGCGACACCGGCCCGGAAGCTCGACATCATCGACGCGCTGCGCGCCGACGGACAGATCGTGGCGATGATCGGTGACGGCGTGAACGACGGGCCCGCTTTGCATCGTGCGGATATCGGAGTGGCGATGGGACGGCGTGGTACCGAGGTGGCCCGCCAGGCCGCCGATCTGGTGTTGGCCGATGACAACCTCGACACCCTGGTGGTTGCGGTGGAGGAGGGGCGCCGGGTCTATGCCAACATTCGGCGCTTTTTGATCTACGGTCTCTCCGGCGGCGCGACAGAAATCGCGGTCATGCTGTTCGGCCCGCTGTTCGGGCTCGCACTGCCGCTGCTGGCCGGCCAGATCCTGTGGGTCAATCTGCTGACGCACGGACTGACCGGAGTCGCGCTCGGTGGCGAGCCGGCCGAACCGGCGATCATGCGGCGGCGGCCACGGCCGCCGACCCAGAGCATTCTGGGATCCGGTCTGTGGCAGCGGATTCCGCGCATCGCGCTGATACTCTGCGTGGTGACGCTCGGGGTGGCGATCTGGGCGCACCACACCGACCGGCCCTGGCAGACGATGGCGTTCTTCACGCTGGCAGCGACCCAGCTGGGTGTGGCGTTCGGATCGCGAACTCGACCGTGGTCGACGGCCAATCCGCTGTTGCTCGTCACGATCGCGGTGTCGTTCGGATTGCAGATCGCCGCCGTGTATCTGCCGCCCCTGCAACGACTGTTGGAGACCGAAGCGCTCAGCGGACCGGACCTGCTGCTGGTGAGCGCGCTGTCCGTGCTCGGATATGGTGCCGTCCGATTGGATCGCCTGCTGCACCCGGGGACTCGGGTGACAAGTCGGCACGGGCGCGGCCAGGAACTCCTGGCCTGAACGGTTCGGCTGCTGGGGCTGGGAGACGTGGGGCGCCGGGGGCGTACCGCCGCGGTGGACGCTCAGCCCAGGTTGGTCAAGACGTCCGTGACGTCGCGCCGCGGCGTCGCGGGTGGAAACGAGTCGGCCGCGGGCGAACTACCGACGCGGATCAGGACCTGTGGATAATCCTGCCGGGGTAAGAGTGTGGCCAAGGCGCGGCGGCCCGTGGGCACTTCGGTGAGGTGGGTGACCGCGCAGGTGCTCAATCCGTCGGCAGCGCATTCGAGCAGGACCGCCGAGAGCGCTTCGCCGGTGCGCAGCCAGTATCGGCGCGAATCCTCGGGCGAGCTCAGGACCACGAGCCGGGCGCGGTCGACATGTCCGGGGCGCCGGTCGGAGTGCGGCGCCGAGGGGAACACGCGGGCCACATCGACCCGGGCGAGCTCGGCATCGGAGATCAGATCGTCGACCGGAATGCCCTCGAGGCCGCCGGAATGTCCTGCCCACCAATGCAATTCGTCCTGATACAGCCAGTCGTCGCGGCGGGCCGCCGAGGCGGTGTCCGAGATCGCCGCGACCCGGGCCCGCACGTCGTCGCCGAGCTCGTCGAATCCCAGCCCGTGGGGTGCGACGAGGGCGCGGAGCCGAGGCGACACCTCGGCCCAGTGCGGTGGTGGGTCCATCGGCAACCGGTCGGTGTATCGCCGGAGGATGGCCGCGGCACGTGGCGGAATGCCGTCGGGCGGGTCGGGCCAGGGGCGGAAGTCGAGCACTGCCAGGAGATCCGGTCGCTCGGGGTCGGGCATTCGCACGATATCGGTATGCCAATCCCGGGCAGCGAAGGCGGTTCGGGCATGGTGCAGGACCGCGCCACAACTGATGACCTGCTCCCGGCCGTGGGGGTCGGCCCCGGAGAGCATCCGATCAGGGTCGATGAACAGGAGCAACCGGCTGCGGTCGAATGTCCACCGCCAGGGCTGGGTGTTGTGGACCGAGGGGGCGCGCTGAGCCAGCGCTATCACCGCCTCGACCGTGCGGTCGTCCGGCCCGTCGACGGTTGTCGAGTGCTTCACCGTGGTCATGTGTCGAGTGTGGCCGCCGCCACAACCCTGGAATACGGGCGTTGCTCCCGGAAATTGGGGTCCATGGTCCCTACGTGTCGTTGCCTGCTAGTCCGATGCGCCACCGGAACGCAGCCTGGTCGCATAGACGGCCGCTTGGGTCCGGCGCTGCATGCCGAGTTTCGCCAGCAACCGTGACACGTAGTTCTTGACGGTCTTTTCGGCCAGGAACATGCGCTCGGCGATTTCGCGGTTGGTGAGCCCCTCGCCGAGCAGATCCAGGAGTTTGCGCTCCTGTTCGGTCAGGGTGGCCAGGGGACCGTCCGGCTCGGTTCCGTGCCGGAGCTGCTCCATGAGCGCCGCGGCCGCGCGGTTGTCCAGCAGGGATTTGCCCGCACCGACATCTTTCACCGCGCGAGCCAGTTCCATCCCCTTGATGTCCTTGACGACGTACCCGCTGGCCCCGGCGAGAATTGCGTCCAGCATGGCGTGCTCGTCGGTGAAGGAGGTGAGGATCAGGCAGCGCAGGCCGTCGACCTTGGACAGCAGATCCCGGCACAATTCGATGCCGTTGCCGTCGGGCAGGCGGACGTCGAGCACTGCGACATCGGGTCGCAATGCCGGAATACGGGCGAGGGCCTGGGAGACCGAGCCCGCCTCGCCGATCACGGACAGCTCCGGGTCGCTGTCGAGCAGGTCGCTGAGACCCCGACGCACGATTTCGTGGTCGTCGACCAGGAAGACCTTGATCATGGTGAGTGCGTCCTATCGGAGTAGCGATGATGTACTCACCATAACCGCGCGATCGGTTCGTCCGGCATGGACGAAAGTCCCTTTCCCGCGCGCATGCCACGACGGTCTAGGCGTCCTCGGGAGCCGCAGTGGCGGTGCTGTTGAGCTCGCTGCCGAGCAGGACTGCGCGCAGCGGTTCGGGTACCACGGCGAGCACGTGATCGAGGTGCCCGGGGGAGAAGACGTCCGACAGCGCGATCGTCACGGCGCCGATCAGCGCCACGGCTTCATCGGTGGAGACACCCGCCTCATGAGCGAATCCGCCGACGAAGGAGGGCACGTCGTGACGGACCGGCACGTGTGCGGGCACCCAGCCCTCGTAGAAGATGCCGCGTAGCAGCTCGGGCAATTGGGCGCCGAAATGAGCGGTGACCGCGACATCGAGGCGATCGCGTACGCTGTGCAGCCAGGCACGCAACGCCCGCAGCACGAACGCCCGGTCCTCGGTGCCGAGCCGATCGGCAATCGTGCGCAGCCAGATGTGGGCGGTGTTGGCCGCCGGCGCGAACGGATCATCGTGGTAGGTCATGGATTTCGGCTTTCGATGAGAGCGGACTGGGCATCGGGTGCGGAATCCGCCGTGCCGACGAGACGGACGCCGGTGACTATCGTCGGCTCGATTTCGAGGACGGTGTCCGTGGTGGCCGCGATCCACGGTCGCAGCAGGCGTTCGTAGTGCCGGATGCGAGCGGGGTCCGTCACGGGCCGGGCCAGACCGGTCACCACCACGGACCAACCGGTGCGGGTATCCGGATCGATCTCGTCGGCCTCGTAGGCGACGACCACACCCGGATCGGCCCGGATCGCCGAGGTCGGCCGAGATGTGAGCCGAGTACGGACGATGACGCGCCCGTCGGCCTCGACCAGGTGATCGACCGGACGGATCGCCGGAAGCGCGTCGCGGGTGAAAACCACGCGCCCGTAGGCGATTCGGGAGAGCAGCCGGATCGCCTCGGCGCGGTCGAGAGCGACCGTCGTGGCTGGTGCGCCGTCGGCGTCGGGCTCGGGCGAGAACACGGGCGTACCTCTCGGGTTGGGGCATCCGGTCATCCCATGCCATCACCCGGACGGTCCCGGTGGCTAGAGGCGAAGGTCCACCGCGACGCGGAATCCGGTCACGGTTCCGGGCGGCGACGGCCGGCGGACCTCAGGGGGTCACGATGTCGAATTTCGGGTCCGGTGTATCGAGGACGGCTTTGAGCTGTTTCAGCGCGGCCGGGTTTCCCGAGATTGTGATATCACCGGATTTCCTTGCGCCGGCGATGTCCTCGCTGCCGGTCAGTACGGCCAGCAGTGTGGTGCGGGTCAGGGTGAGCGCGGTCTCGGCTGCGGGGCCACGAAAGTCCGGCGGGAGCACGTAGTGGATCAGTACGCCGTTGCGCAGTTCGGTGCGGTAGGTCTTGTGTTCGTCGGTGATCGTCCAGTCGATGATCAGGTGCAGGTCCCATGCTTTGGGTCCGTTGACGAGGAAGGCGACGGAGTCGAAGATCTGGTCGACGGTGAGTGCGGCCAGCATGCTGGGGGAGTTCGCTTTGGTGGGGGTGCCGAAGTTTCCGTTGCGCAGCTCGCGTGCTCCGGAGAGGTAGAAGTTGCGCCAGGTGGCGTTCTCGGATCCGTAGCCGAGCTGTTCGAATGCGGCGGCCTGCAACATCTTCGCGTTTCGATTGTCCGGGTCGGCGAAGATTACGTGGTTGACCAGTTGGACCACCCAGCGGTAATCGCCGTCGGAATATGCCTGCTGCGCCTTCTTCAGTGTCTCGTTCGCGCCACCCATCGCCGCCACGTAGCGTTTCGCGGCCTCGACCGGAGGGTGCTCCCACAGGTGTGCGGGATTGCCGTCGAACCAGCCCATATAGCGTTGATAGATCGCCTTCACGTCATGGCTGACCGATCCGTAGTAGCCGTGGTTGTACCACTTGGCTTCGAGTGCGGGCGGCATGTGCATCATCTCGGCGATCTCGGCCCCGACATAGCCCTGGTTGAGCAGCCGCAGTGTCTGGTCGTGCAGGTAGGCGTACGTATCACGGTGCAGTGACAGCCATTCGGTGATGTGAGCCGTACCCCACATCGGCCAGTGGTGCGAGGCGAATGCCACGTCGGTCTTGTCGGCGAACAGCGTGATCGCCTCGGTGAGGTACTGCGCCCAGACATGCGCGTCCCGGACCAGTGCGCCGCGCAGCGTCACCAGGTTGTGCAGGGTGTGAGTAGCGTTCTCGGCCATGCACAGTGCCCGGTGGTCGGGGAAGTAGAAGTTCATCTCCGACGGCGCTTCGGTGCCGGGGGTGATCTGGAAGACGATTCGGACGCCGTCGATCACCTCTTCCTGACCGGTGTGGGTGATGTCGCGGGTCGGGGCGATGAGGCTCACCGTGCCGGTCGAGGTCGTCATGCCGAGTCCGGCGCCGACTTGGCCCTGCTCGCCGCGGGGGAGTGCGGCGCCGTACATGTAGGCCGAGCGGCGCGCCATCGCGGCGCCCGCGAAGATGTTCTCCGCCACGGCGTGTTCGAGGAAACCCTGGGGTGCCAGCACCGGTACCCGCCCGGCGGTGACGTCGTCCTGCGTCGTCACGCCCATGGCACCACCGAAATGGTCGACGTGGGAGTGGGTGTAGATAAGGCCCGTCACCGGCCGGTCGCCGCGATGCCGCCGATACAGTTCGAGCCCGGCTTTCGCGGTCTCGACGGAGATGAGGGGGTCGATCACGACGACTCCGCGGTCACCTTCGATCAGCGTCATATTCGACAGGTCCAGGCCGCGAACCTGATAGAGGCCCGGCGTCACCTCGTACAGCCCCTGTTTGACGACCAACTGTGACTGTCGCCAGAGGCTCGGGTGCACCGAGTTCGGACAGCCGCCCGCAAGGAATGCGTAGGAGTCGTTGTCCCACACGACATTCCCCTTGGCATCCTTGACGATCCCGGACTCCGGGGCCCCGATGAATCCGCGGTCGGCGTCGGCGAAATCGCTGGTATCGGAGAACGGCATCGTCTGCTGAACGCGCTTGTGCTGCTCGGTGATGGAGTCGCTCGGCCCGACCGGGGTTGTCGGAATGTCCGCCGACGAGGACGCGTCGGGGCTGTCGCAGCCCGCGACGGTGAGGCCGACCCCGGCCGCAGCCAGTGCCGCCGCGCCCACCCCGAATACGCTGCGCCGCGACAGCCGAGGGCCGCCGCCTCCGTCCGAGTTACCGTGCTCCTCGTCCGACGTCACAGTGGCTCTCCCTTCCACATTCGACCGCCTCCGACAACCTCATCAGCTATCAACTGGCGACTCGACCATTGGGGCATGTTGGCTGGTACAAGAACGCAACCTACTCTTATTGCAGTGTCTATGCAATAATAGCGACATGGCCAGCAATCCGAGTGCAGGGGCATCCGGCGAGCGCGCCGGTGGGCGACGGCGCAACCCGCAACTGACCCGCCGAGCGATCATCGACGCCCTGCTGGCCGCGGTGCACGAGGGCGACTACCTGCCGACCGCGAAGGCCATCGCTGCCCGCGCCGGTACCTCCGAGCGCAGCATCTTCGTCCACTTCCCCACACGGGAGGACCTGCTCATCGCAGCCACCGACCAGCAATCGGAGTACGTGGAAGCGTTGGTGGCGCAGGTGGATTCGCAACTCCCGCTGGAGCAGAGGGTGGATGCGGTGGTGCGCCGGAGCGCGGCGGTCTATGCGCTGCAGCGTCGGCCCCGCCTGCTGGGCCTGCTCGAATCGCACAACATCGCGGCCGTCGACGCGCGAATGCGGTTGACCGACGAGCGTCTTCGTGACGACCTCGCGCGAATCTTCGCGCCGGAACTCACCACCGGCGACGGCGTCGACGATCAGTTGCTCGATCTCCTCGACGCCACCGCCGGTTGGCCGCACCGCCATCACCTGGTCGAACGTCGCGGCCTGTCCGAGGCTGCCGCCTCCGCCGCGATCCGCCGGGGACTGCTCGCGCTTCTGACGGCGCGGTGCCTGTGACGGTGTGACCGACAGCGGGCGCTTGCCGTCGATACCGGAGGCGTTCGGTGGGCCGCGACTCGCCTCGAACACGCCGACGAGCCGGATCGGTTGTGGCAGCGCATCCTGTACTCGGCCGAGGCGGCGAAGATGTGGCGCGAAGGTCGTGACTGAAGCATCCCCTCGTGCCCCTCGCATGACCCCCGCCGACAGCAGCGGTATCGAACTCGCGTCCCGCCGGCGACTCCGACGGCGCGCAGAAGTGGGTGGGCGCTCGTCATGGTCCGTCCGGGGCCGAGGGTTCGGCATCCGAGATCGCGGCTCGACCTTCCCCACTCTTTCGGGTGGACATCCGGATCCTGTGGATCACCGCCGTCGGCTCTTGCTGCCTACCGCGCGGGTGTGCTGTGTGTCGGAGATCGCCTTTGGCGATAAATACCCCTGGGGGTATTGTTGTGCTCGATCGCTATATACCCCTGGGGGTATGAGAACGGAGATGTGATGACCGAATCAGTGGTGGTTCCACCACCGACATCCGGCACGCGGGGCCCCGGTGGAGCCTTGGGCAGACTGGGCGCCGCCATGGCCGGCCACACCCGGATCGTGTTCGGGGTCTGGCTGCTGGTGCTGGTGGCGCTCGGCGCCGCGGCGCCGAGCGTGTTCAACTCCCTCGCGGGCGCCGGCTGGCAGGCGAACGGGTCGGATTCGGTCCGGGTGCGCGAGCTGGCGCAGCAGCACTTCGGCGGCAACTCGTCGGCGGCGGTGCAGGTCGTGGTGCACTCCGACACCCGGACCGTCGAGAGTCCCGACGTGCAATCGGTGCTCGGCCGGATGACCGCGATCTTCGCCGGGGATTCCCGATTCGGCGAGGTGGTGGCGCCCCAGTCGGGGATGTCGATCAGCCCCGACGGACACACCGGCATCCTCATCGCCGGCGCCGCGGCATCGACCGACGACATGGTGAAGGCGGTCGATGCGCACAAGGATGCGCTGACGGCGTTGTCCGGCAACGGAATCGAGGTCTATCCCACCGGCGCGTCGGCGCTGTGGAGCGACTTCAACAAGGCCAATCACGATGCGATGCTGAAGGCCGAGATGTTCTCCTGGCCGGTGACCCTCGCCATCATGGTGGTCGCCTTCGGGTCACTGGTGGCGGCCGGACTGCCGTTGCTGCTCACCCTGGCCGGTTTGATCGCCTCGGCCGGTGGGCTGGTGCTGCTCAACCACGTGACGCCGATTTCGGTGTGGGCCATGAACTTCGCGATGATGTTCGCCCTCGCGCTGGGAATCGACTACGCCCTGTTCATCGTCGCCCGTTTCCGCGGCGCGCTCGCGGCGAGTTCCGATCCCCGCGCGGCGGTCGCCGAGACCATGAGCACGGCGGGTAAGGCCGTGGTGCTGTCCGGGCTGACGGTGCTGGTGAGCTTGTCCGCGGTGCTGATCGTGCCGGCTCCGGCGGTGCGCACGATGGCCGTCGGGATCATGTTCGCCGTCGCGTTCGTGCTGCTGGCAACGCTGACCCTGTTGCCCGCCGCGCTGGGAGCGCTGGGTAGCCGGATCAATGCTGGATCGCTGCCTCGCATCGGCCGCCCGCATCATCGCTCACCGCGGTTCGCGGCCTGGGGCCGGATCCTGCACGACCGTCCGTGGCCGTTCGCGATCGCCGCACTGCTGGTCCTGGTCGCGCTCGCGGTCCCGGTGACCGGATTGAAGGTCGCGATGCCGTCTATCCAGGTCGTGCCCGCGGACGCGCCGGTTCGTCAGGGTTACGAACTGGTGCAGGCACAGATGGGTGAAGGCGCTCCCGGGATGTTGCAGATCGTCGCGCCCGCAACGGAATCCGGCGCGGTGGCCGATGCCGCCTCGTCGGTCGAGGGCATCGCGATGGTCACCCCGCCACAACCTGCCCGCGACGGAAGCGGGCTGGCGATGATGCAGGCGCTGCCGAACGTCGACCCGTCCGACGCGCGGATGAGCGCGGTCCTCGATCACCTGCGAGACCGGCTACCGGCCGGAGCGCTGGTCGGCGGTGCGCCCGCGGAGAATCTGGATCTGCAACACGCCCTGAACGACTACTTCCCGATCATCGTGGGAATCATCCTGGTGCTCGGCTTCGCCCTGCTACTGGTGGCATTGCAGGCTCCGCTGATCGCGGCGCTGGGGACGGTGGTGAGTCTGCTGTCGACCGCAGCCGCGTTCGGAGTGGCGAAACTGATCTTCCAGGACGGGCACGGTGCGGGACTGCTCGGTTTCAGCCCGCAGGGATTCCTCGACGGCTGGGGCCCGGTGTTCTTCTTCGCGATGATCTTCGCCATCGCGATGGACTACACGGTATTCCTGCTGGCGACGGCGAAAGAGCACTACGAGCGCTCCGGCGATCCGAGTCACGCCCTGGTGGACGGACTGGCCCATTCGGGCCGGGTGATCTTCGCCGCCGCGGCGGTCATGGTGGCGGTGTTCTTCACCTTCGCGCTGGCCGATCCGCTGCCGCCGAAGGAGATGGGCATCATCCTCGGTGTGGCCGTGCTGCTGGACGCCGCCGCGGTGCGACTGGTGTTGTTGCCGGTCCTGTTGCGGCTGACCGGACATCGCGCCTGGGCATCACCGCGATGGTTGCGCCGGATTCTGCCGTCGACCAGCTTCGCGCATGACTGACGCCACAACCCTCCGGCATACCCCCAGGGGTATGCTGGAGGGGTAGGCGACGAGAGGACGGACAGCCATGGTCGGCAACGAGGAAACGATCGCACAGGTACTCAACCGGTTGCGCCGCGCCCAGGGGCAACTGGGCGGTGTGATCGCCATGATCGAGCAGGGACGCGACTGCAAGGACGTGGTCACCCAGCTCGCGGCGGTGTCGCGGGCCCTGGACCGGGCCGGATTCAAGATCGTCGCGACCGGCCTGCGCGAATGCCTCACCGGCGAGAGCGCCGACGGCGCCGAACCGATGAGCGAAGCCGAACTCGAGAAACTGTTTCTCGCCCTCGCCTGAAACGCGAAGGCGCCCAACCGATCCGGAAGTGAACGCATGCCGAACCTCCCTCGTCACCAGGGCTGGTCCATCGCCCGCGTCGTACCGCTGCTGGCCGGCACCATCGTGCTGATCAGTGTGGTCGCGGCCGCGGCATGGTCGGGCTGGTGGCTCGTTCTCACCGGGTTCGTCGGCGCGAATCTGCTGCTGTACGGCGTGGCGGGCTGGTGCCCGGCGACCCTGCTGCTGCGGCGGCTGGGCCTGCCGGTCACGGCCGGTTGCGCCGTCTCACGAACCTGACCCACCATCGACAGAAAGCGGGCAACCATGAATCTGGCGATTTCCACCACCCTGCACACCGAACGGTTCGACGACGCGGTGCAACGGACGCGGGCCGCGCTCGCCGAGCAGGGTTTCGGAGTGCTGACCGAGATCGATATGGCCGCGACCCTGAAGGCCAAACTCGGCGAGGACATGGAGGACTACCTCATCCTCGGGGCGTGCAACCCGCCGCTGGCACATCGCGCGGTCGGCGTCGACCGCCGCATCGGATTGCTGTTGCCCTGCAACGTGATCGTGCGCCGCGACCCCGACGATGCGGGCGCCGTCATCGTCGAAGCGATGGATCCCGAGGTCATGGTGCAGGTCACCGGCGACGCGGACCTGCAACCGATCGCGACCGAGGCCGCGGCGAAACTCCGCGGCGCCATCGACGCTCTCACCGCGGACTGACGGCGTCGGATCGGCGGCCGGCGGTACCGCCGGACCGGGAGGCCGGGCAGCGACCGGCTCCGAGCGGCAGCCGGCGTGGTGGAGCACTGGTCGTGCCGGTGCCACGCGTCCGGCAGGCGCTCTTGCTGGGGCTTCGTTATCGTCGGGCACATGGATTCCGAGGCGCCCACCGAGCTGCGTCGTCGGCTCGGGCTGGGCGATGCGGTGGTGATCGGGCTCGGTTCGATGATCGGCGCCGGCATCTTCGCCGCGCTCGGTCCGGCCGCCGCCGCGGCCGGATCGGGATTGTTGATCGGCTTGGCGGTAGCGGCTGTCGTCGCCTACTGCAACGCCACGTCCTCGGCCCGGCTGGCCGCCCGGTATCCGGCCTCCGGGGGCACCTACGTCTACGGCCGCGAACGGCTGGGTGAGTTCTGGGGATATCTGGCCGGCTGGGCGTTCGTCGTCGGGAAGACCGCCTCCTGTGCGGCGATGGCGCTCACGGTCGGTGTCTACGCCTGGCCCGATCACGCGCACGCGGTGGCGGTCGCCGCGGTGGTCGCGCTCACCGCGGTGAATTACTGTGGCGTGCAGAAATCGGCGCGCCTGACCCGGATCATCGTCGCGGTGGTATCGGCCGTGCTGGCTGCCGTGGTCGTCGCGGCCTTCGCGGGCTCGGCCGCCGACGCCGGCCGGCTGGCGATCGGCGGTGACACGTCGGTTCGCGGGATTCTGCAAGCCGCCGGGCTGTTGTTCTTCGCGTTCGCCGGCTACGCCCGCATTGCCACCCTCGGTGCGGAGGTCCGTGACCCCGCCCGCACCATTCCCCGCGCGATCCCGCTGGCGCTCGGCATCGCCCTGGCCGTGTACGCGGTGGTCGCCGTCGCGGCGCTGCTGGTGCTCGGTCCGCATCAATTGGCTTCGGCCGCAGCGCCGCTGGCCGATATGGTGCGCGCGGCGGGCCGGCCCGAACTGGTGCCGGTGGTGCGCGCCGGGGCCGCCGTCGCGGCGCTCGGCTCACTGCTGGCGTTGCTCCTCGGGGTCTCGCGCACGACCTTCGCCATGGCCCGGGATCGGCATCTGCCGCACCGGCTGGCCGCGGTCCATCCACGTTTCGCCATCCCGCACCGAGCCGAACTGGTGGTCGGCACGGTCGTGGCGGTACTCGCGGCGAGTGCCGATATCCGTGCCGCGATCGGGTTCTCGTCCTTCGCGGTGCTCGGCTACTACGCCGTCGCGAACGCCTCGGCCTGGACGCTGACGGCGGCGGAAGGCAGACCGCCGCGCCTGATCCCGGTGCTGGGCGTCGCCGGGTGCGCGGTGCTGGCTTGCACCCTCCCGCTCACCTCGGTGGTCTCGGGAGTGGTCGTGCTGGCGATCGGTGCGACGATCTATGCCGTGCGGCGGCCTCGCCCGCAGTAGCGCCGCCTGGACGTTCGGTCACGGGTCAGCACTGTGCCGCCCGGGTGCGGGTCGGCGGCGATTCTCCTCCTGCGGTTCCGGTCAGCCGGCGCCGTCCGTGCGGCGCAGGATCTCGTGCAGTGGCAGGCGCGGGGTCGGGTCGGGACGCGGTTGATCCCCCGGAGCCCGTCCGACTCGAATCAGCACCTGCGGGAAGGTATTCCGGCCGATCAGTTGCCTGACGACGCTGCGACTGCGGGCGACCTCGGTGAGATGGGTCAGCGGACAGGTGGCGTAGCCGGCGACAGTGCATTCGAGCAGGACGGTGGACAGCACTCGCCCGCAGGTCAACCATTCTGCGGGGCTGTCGGCGTCGGTGGACAACACGAGGATCTTCGATCGATCGGCGCGCACCTCGGTGCGACGTGGTTCGCCGGTGATCGTGGGCAATCTGCGCCCGACGTCGACGCGTCCACGTTCCTCCTCGCTCACCAGCGCCTCGCGCGGGATGCCGGTATCTGCCACCACATGCCCGGTCCACCAGTGCAATTCGGCGTGAAAGTCGGCATCGTAGCGGCGGACCGCGGCGGTCAGCTCCGATGCCCGGGCAAGTTCGGCGCGGCGGTCGTCGGGCAGGACGTCGACGACGACGTCCTCGGGGTCCAACAGCATGCGCAGGACGGTCTCGAACGGCTCCCAGCCGTCCGGTTCCTCGAACGGGAGCCGGTCGGTGTACCGGCGCGCCATGGCGTCGGCGCGTTCGCGGTCGCCGTCGGTGATGTACGGCGAGGGCGCGAACCGGACATCGGCGAGATGAGTGCGGTCGTTGGGATCGGGGAAGGTGGCCACGATCGTGCGGCGGCCCTGCGCCGCCATGGCCGCGCACAGGTGGTCGAGCACGACGCCACAGCTGATCACGAGCTGCCGGCCGGTCGGGTCGGTGGTCGGAAGTATGCGGTCGTGCACGCTGAACAGCCGCAACTGCACACCGTCGAAGGTCCACCGCCACGGCTGGCTGTTGTGCAGCGAGGGCGCCCGGCCGGCCAGCCGGACTGCGGTCTCGACGACGTCGCGCGGGGGCACAGTGTTCATGGCATCGACGGTAGGAGTTCGCGTGGCACGGGGGAGGGGCCGTTGGTCCCGACCGGGTACGACGATGGTCGGTGAACCGGAGTCAGTGGTCGAGCGCGTCGCCCCACGCGGCGCGGGACCCGGCCTCCCCGACGCGATAGACCTGGACCGTGGCGGCCACACCGGCAGCGATCGCCACCACCGCCACCACCGCCGCGACGATCCGCCGCACGGACCTGCCCCGTTGTTCGGCGCGGTGGTACAGCGCCAGGAGGACGGCGGCCACGAGCAGCGGGATCGCGAAATAGATCATCGTGTCGCCCCGCTCGATGTGGGTGTCCAGGGCCGGGGAGGGACCGACCCGCCCGGTCAGCCACTCCCCGGCCTCGGTGGTGAGCGGGACCAGCGCCACGACGACCGCCGCGAGCACGAGAACCAGCCACACCAGCCGCCGCCGGACGGACGGCCACACCGCCGAGACGATCAGCAGAACTGCGGTGACCGGGACGAGAACCACGACAAAATGGACGAACAGCACATGGGCGGGCAGACCGTTGATCGTCGACACAGCGCCTCCGGGCGTGGAGCTCGGTTCCCGGCTCCGGGCCCGGAACCGGGTGGTCACAACCTACGCCCGTGGCGCCGGCTTCGCCTGCTGATCGCAGTCGGAGTCGAGGATCGATCACCTCGGCGTGTCCGCACGGCGCAGACAACCGTCGAGCAGTAGCCGGCGTTCGGCGGCCGCGACCGCACGCCGTGTTCGGCTCACCGCGTCGGGAGTCACCGAGATCGAGGTGATCCCGGCGGCGACCAGCTGTTCGGCGAACTCGGGCCGGGCCGACGGCGCCTGCCCGCACAGTGACGAGGTGATTCCGAGTTCCCGAGCGGAGGTGACGATGCGTTCGATGGCATCGAGGACGGCAGGATCGGATTCGTCGAACAGTTCCGCGCACTCCTCGGAATCGCGATCGACGCCGAGGACCAGCTGGGTGAGATCGTTGCTGCCGATCGAGACGCCGTCGATACCGAGTCGCACGTATTCGGGCAGCCAGTGCACGACCGACGGCACTTCGGCCATGATCCATCGGCGCAGGGTCCGATCCCGGCCCAGTGGCGAGGCGTCCACCAGCTCCAGGCACGCGGCCAGCTCCCAGCGAGTGCGCACGAACGGGATCATCAGATGCAGATTCGGGGTGTAGTCGCGCACGCGGGCCAGGGCCGCCAGCTCGAGCCGGAACACGTCGGGTTCGTGCACATAGCGGTAGCAGCCGCGGTAGCCGATCATCGGGTTGCGCTCCGTCGGTTCGAACCCCGCCCCGCCGGTGAGCGTGCGAAACTCGTTGCTGCGCAGGTCGGTCGCGCGGTAGACGACCGGTCGCGGTGCGAAGGCCACCGCGATCCGTTGCAAGGATTCGGCCAGGTCGGTGACGAACGCGTTCTCGTCGCCGGCGGCGATCACGGCACGTGGATGACGTCCGGACAGGGCACGAGTCAACAAGGTTTCGGCGCGTAGCAGCCCGACCCCGTCGACATCGGAATCGGCTACCCGTTCGGCGATTTCGGGCAGCGCCAGATTGACATAGATCTTGGTACCGGTGGCTTCGCTCGCCGGGATGGGCGCGACTGCTGGTGCCGCGGTTGTCGCCCCGGTCCCGGTCTGCTCGGGTGAGCTGTCGGCAAGGATGCGCCCGGCGCGAGCGTCGACGACGACGCGTTGTCCGTCGTGCAGGGTCGAAGTGGCGGTGCGAGCGCCGACAACGCACGGAATGCCGAGCTCGCGAGCCACGATCGCGGCGTGACAGGTCCGCCCGCCGCTGTCGGTGACCAGTGCCGCCGCCCGGGAGATGGTCGGCAGCCAGTCCGGATTCGTCATCGGGGCGACGAGGATCTCCCCGTCGCGCAGCGTCGAGCCCTCGGCGGGTGCACGCAGGATGCGCACCTTCCCGCGGGCCCGTCCGGGAGCGGCGGGCAGTCCCTGCAGCACTACCGCGCCTGCCGCCGCCTCGGGGACCGGCGTGGGTGATTCGTCGGGCAGGGTCGTAATGGGACGCGATTGCACCAACCACAGGCGGTGCTCGTCGAAGGCCCACTCGACATCCTGGGGACGTCCGTAGTGGCGCTGAACCTCGAGCGCCAGTCGGGCGACCGCCGTGGCCTCCGCGGTGCTGAGCACCGGGCGGTGCGCCACGTCCTCGGGGAGATCGACGCGCCGATCCCCGTCCTCGCCCGCCATGATGGCGAAACTCTGTGCGCCTCGGCGGGATTCGATCAGGGTCGGGCCGTCGGCGGTGAAGATGTAGGTGTCCGGCTCGACCGCGCCGGACACGACCACCTCGCCCTGGCCGCGAGCGGCGTCGATGACGATTCGGTCGCGCCGGCCCGTGGTGGGATCGGCGGTGAAGGCGACACCGGCGCACCGCACCGTCACCATCTGCTGCACCACCACCGCCATCTCCGGACGCCGGTCCATCCCGCGGCGGGCGCGATAGGTGAGTACGCGGGGGGTGAACAGCGACGCCCAGCATTGCCGCAGCGCGTCGAGGAGTTGTTCGTCGCCCTGGACGTTGGTGCGCGAAAGATTCATCCCGGCGAACGAGGCATCGGCGCTGTCCTCACCGACGGCCGACGAGCGGACCGCGACGCGAACCCGCTCGCCGAGTTGGTGATAGGCGCCGACGATCGCATCCTGAATCGCGTGATCGATCGGGGTGTCGTGCACCAGTTCCCGCATCCGGGCACAGTGCTGGTCGAGCCGGGTGCGCTCGGCGTCGTCGTCGGCCGCGGCGCTGTGCAGCGCCGCGGCGTGTAGCGCATCGATCTCCGCGCCGTGCGGTCCCTCGACTACGGCACTCTCGTAGGTCGAACGCAGGATCACGAATCCCGGCGGTACCGGCAGGTCGGCGCCGACCATCTCGCCCAGGTTGGCACCCTTGCCCCCCGCTCGCCCGGCGTCGGTGAGCCGGATTTCCTCGAAACTCGCTACATAGTCACCCATCACGGCTCCGATCTGCTGTATCCGTCCGCTGTCAGACTGGCGCGGCGCACGCACCGGGCAACACGGTCGAAGGTCCTCGATTCGACGACCGACGGCGTTACGGCGAGGTCTTTCGCCTCTGCCGCCCGTCGATCGCATCGGCGAGGCTGAATCGCGGTCGCGGAGCGGAACCGCGCGCGAAGGAGATGCTCGAGATGGATATGCAATCGCCGATGATGCAGGCAATGCATGCCGTGATGATGTGGCTGCACCAGATGGGGCTCTGCCCCATGCAGATGCCGATGTGACGGCGGGGCGGGCCGAGGAATACGCAAACCCTCGATGGAGTGAGGATTACGGCGATGATGATGTGGTACGGCACCGGCCTCGGCGGCTGGGGGTACGGGCTGATGGTCGCGGGCATGCTGATCTTCTGGGTGCTGGTGGTGGCGGCGATCGTGGCCCTGCTCCGCTACAGCGGCCGGCCCGATCCCGCCGCATCCGGCCGCCACCTTCGGGGGCCGTCGCCACAACAGATCCTCGCCGAGCGTTTCGCCCGCGGTGAGATCGATGACGAGGAGTACACCCGCCGGCTGCGGGTGCTCGGTCCGTAGCCGGCGCCGGGGCCGACGGCCGCCGAATGCAGGGAGTCGCCGTGGCGCGCGAGTTACCGTTCCGATCGCTGTACCGGCACGGCTTCGTGCGGGTGGGGGTCGCCGTACCGTCGGTGCGGGTGGCCGACCCCGAGTACAACGCGGGGGAGACGCTGCGGCTGGCCCGGCGGGCAAGCGCCGATTCCGTTGTGCTGGTGGTCTTTCCGGAGTTGGGCTTGTCCGGCTACAGCGACGAGGACCTTTTTCACCAGGATGCACTCGACGACGCGGTGCGTGCCGCCGTGGACCGAGTGGTCGCCGAAAGCGCGGACATCGACAGTGTGCTGATCGTAGGGGCTCCGCTGCGGGTGCGAGAGCGGCTGTTCAATTGCGCGCTCGTCGTCGACCGCGGCCGTGTGCTGGGCGTCGTGCCGAAGAGTTATCTCCCCAATTTCCAGGAGTTCTACGAGAAGCGGCACTTCGTCGCGGCCCGTGACGCCGTCGACGATCACATCACCGTGGCCGGACAGTGCGTGCCCTTCGGCGCCGACCTGCTGTTCGAGGCGGTGAACCTGCCCGGCTTGGTCCTGGCGGTGGAGATCTGCCAGGATGCATGGGTTCCGTTGCCGCCCAACGTCTTTGCCGCGCTGGCGGGTGCGACGGTACTGTCGAATCTGTCGGCCAGCAACATCGTCGTCGGCAAGGCGGACTACCGCAGGCAACTGTGTGTGTCGACCTCGGCGCGCAATATCGCGGCCTATCTGTACACTGCGGCCGGGCAGGGCGAGTCCACCACGGATATGGCCTGGGACGGTCAAGCCCTGATTTGCGAGAACGGCAACCTGCTGGCCGAAAGTGAGCGCTTCGCCGCTGAACCGCAACTGGTCACGGCCGATATCGATCTGCAGCGGCTGGCCGCGGACCGGCTGCGGCTCAACAGCTTCACCGACAACGGCCACGATCACCGCGAGCGCGTCGCCCGGTTCCGGCGGCTCGAATTCGAGGCGCCGATCCCGGCCGGCGCACCACCGCTGCGGCGTGAGATCCCGCGCTTCCCCTACGTCCCGGCCGATCCCGGCAGCCGAACCCGGCGCTGTGCCGAGGTCCATCACATCCAGGTCGCCGGGCTCGCGACGCGGCTGGCCGCGACCGGATCCCAGCACCTGGTGATCGGTGTGTCCGGCGGCCTCGATTCCACTCTCGCGCTCATCGTCGCGGCGCAAACGATGGATCGGCTGGGTCTGCCGCGGTCGCATGTGCTCGCCTACACCATGCCCGGCTTCGCCACGGGCACGCGGACGCTGCAGAATGCCCGCCGGTTGATGCGCGCCGTCGGGGCGAGCGCCGGTGAGATCGACATCCGGCCCGCGGCGACGCAGATGCTGCGCGATCTGGGTCATCCGGCGGCCGACGGCGCGCCCGTCTACGACATCACCTACGAGAACGTGCAGGCCGGGGAGCGCACCTCACATCTGTTCCGCCTCGCGAACATGCATCACGGCATGGTCGTCGGGACCGGGGACTTGAGCGAATTGGCCTTGGGCTGGTGCACTTTCGGCGTCGGTGACCAGATGGCGCACTACAGCGTGAACGCCTCGGTGCCCAAGACGCTGATCAAATATCTGATCGCCTGGACCGCCGACCGTGGGGAGCTCGGCCCGGAGGCGAGTGCGGTGCTGCACTCGGTCCTCGACACCGAGATCTCACCGGAGCTGGTGCCCAGCGCGGCGCTGCAGAGTTCGGAGGCCACCGTGGGCCCGTACGAATTGCAGGACTTCCACCTCTATCACCTGCTGCGGTTCGGATTCCGGCCCAGCCGCATCGCCTACCTCGCCGAGCACGCCTGGGGCGACCGTACCCGCGGCGGCTGGCCCGATCTGATTCCCGAGGATCAGCGGCACGAATACGACCTGGCCACGATCAAGCGCTGGCTGGCGGAATTCCTGCGCCGCTTCGTACAGACCAGCCAGTTCAAACGATCGACGCTGCCGAACGCGCCCAAGGTGGGATCCGGCGGATCGCTGTCGCCGCGCGCCGACTGGCGCGCGCCGAGTGATGCCTCCGCCGCGGCGTGGCTGGACGAACTCGCACGTACCGTGCCCGGCTGATCAGCCGTCGGCAGGGCCGAAGGTCGCCCGTGGGTAGGGTCTTTCGTCACGGGGAGCAGCGGGCCGTCCGGGGTCGGACGTCCCGGACCGCGATTCGATTGGGCCTTTGGGCCGATGGCCTCCGATACTGCTCCGCGTGGTGGGTGGCGGGTCACCATGGAAGTGCCGAAGCAACCGGTGACAACGAGGTCGCCGCATCGGCAGGGGTCGGCCACAACGGAGTGGCGTGATTCGTCGGGGATGATCATTCGGGGGTGATCGGCAGTATCGGATAACGGCCGATTCGCGGCTCCCGACGGAGGTGAGCCGCGAATCGCTCTGCCGCCGGCCATCTTTCACGCCGGGGCAGCACCGGTGGTCCCGCGCATCATCCGATTGTCTCGTCGGCCTTGCGATGGAGCCACTCCGACAGCGGTGGCACCGTATCGCCGGCGGAGGGGGACTCCGGAACCGTTTCGGCACGGGTGATTTCGTCGACGGTGAGCGCCAGGGCGGTCACCGTCGACTCTTCGGCGGAATCGGCGAAGCGGCCCGTGATCACGGCATGCCCGTCGTCGACCCGGATAGCCCACTGGCGGCGGCTGCCGGCATAGGCGTCGAGCAGGGCACGCAGCTTCGCTTCCACGGCGGCGTCGTCACGCAGCAGCGCGCGCAGCAGGTCGCGGCGTGCCACGATACCGACCAGAACGCCCGCCTCGACGACCGGCATCGAACGCAACTGCCGCGCCAACATCCGGGCGGCAACGGTCGCGAGGTCGGTCCCGGGCTCGATCACCTCCGCGGGAGTGGTCATGGCCGCTCCGACGGTGGTGTCCAGCCCCCTCGCCGACAGTGCGTCCGATTCCGACAGCATCCCGATGACATGTCCGTCCGCGTCGACGACCGGAAGGGCGGCGAAACCGCGCTCGGTGAGTTGGGAAATCGCTTGTGCCAGTGGCGCGTCGACTCCGACGGTGACCACCGGGCGGCTGAGAATGTCACGAGCGTACATGGGCGGAACCTCCTCTACCGATCCTGGCGGCCCGACGCCGCGGGGCGCCAGGGACCGTCGTCGCACGTGCCGGGACCAAGGTCCCAACCGGCTGGGCGCGGCTCGCGGTCTCGCCCGCGGACGACGGGCAGTCGAGGACCTTCGGCCGCATCGCCGGATCGGTCGCCGTGGCTACCGTCAGAACGAAACGGCCGAGCATCCGGCGGGCCGTGCGCACGAAGAAGTTGGCTGCCATGACCACCGACGCCTCGTCCGACATCCGGCACCTGGTATCTGCTCCGGTGGTGGTGGGTGTCGACGGGTCCGGGCACGCCGATCTCGCGGTCGACTGGGCAGCGGGTATGGCCGCCCAGCGCGGGCGGGAGTTGCACATCGTGCACGCGCTGGACCTCAACCGGCTACAGCTCGGTCTCGGCTCGCTCGATTCTCCAGCGGCAGTCCTGCCGGCGGTGGCTCGTGAGCGCGGCGCGGAGCTGGTCGAACGGTCGGCGCAGCGGGTTCGGTCGGTGCTGCCGGGATTGCGGATATCGACCGCGGTGGTCGACGGTGATCCCGCACGGGCGCTGGTGCACGCCAGTGCGTCGGCGTATGCGGTGGTGCTCGCCGCGCACGGCACGAATCGACTGGCCCATCATTTCGGGGCGACGGTCTCGGCGGTGGCCGCCCACGCGATCGGGCCGGTGCTCGTGGTGCGGACCGACCCGCACGAGGTGAACCGGGTGCACGACGAGGGACCGGTCGTGGTCGGGGTCGACGGCGGTCCGGTCAGCGAGGCGGCCATCGGTGCGGCCTTCGAGGAGGCCGCCGAACGGGGTTCCGAACTGGTCGCCGTGCATGTGTGCCGCGACGTCTACTACGGCCAGTTCGCCGAGGACCCGCACATCCTGTACTCCGCTCCGGAAGTCGAGGTACGGGAGCGGGCCGTCCTGGCCGAGCGGCTGGCGGGCTGGCAGGAGAAGTATCCGGACGTTCCGGTGACACGCCAGGTGGCGCTCGCCGATCCGGGTGTGGTGCTGCTCGATTCGTCGAGGTCGGCCCAGCTGCTGGTGGTCGGCAGCCGAGGCCGGGGTGCCGTGCTCGGCACACTGCTCGGCTCCACGTCTCATGCCCTGGTACAGCACGCCTGGTGCCCGGTGATGGTCGTTCACCCGCCGCAGTGACTACCGCCGTTTGTCACCTGCCGCGGCTACCTTCGCATCTGCCGATCGTCCGGAGCCACGCGCGAGACTGATCGCATCGGCCGGCAGACCGCCGGCACGTCTGGGGAACGGGCCACCACCATGAGCGACTTCGGACCGCTGGACACGGGTTTCATGGAGCTGGAAGACAGCGACCGCCATCTCAGCATCGCCATCGCCGCGGTTGCCGTCGTCGCCGGACCCGTGCCCGGCAGAGCACAGTTCGACCAGACCGTCACCCGAGCGCTGTCCCGGTACGGCCGCCTGCGGCAGCGGATGCGGCGCACACCACTGGACCTCACCGCGCCCAGTTGGGAAGACGATCCGGACTTCCGGTTGTCGCGGCACGTCCGGTGGGCGGCACTGCCCCGCCCGCGCGACGAGAGTGCCCTGCGCGAGCTGGTGGGCGAGGAGCTCGCCCGGCGCTTCGATCGCGAGCATCCGCTGTGGCAGGTCGTCGTCGTCGACAATCTGGCCGGAGATCGCTGGGCGGTGATCGTCAAGGCGCATCACAGCATGGTCGACGGGATCGCCGGGATCACGGTGTTCGAAAGTCTCTGCGACGAGGCGCCCGAGTCGGTCTCCGAGCCACCCGAGCGGCCCGCGGACAGCGCGGTGGACCTGACCGCGACGGTGAGTGCCGCGCTCCGGTTCCCCTATACCGCTTCGCGTTTCGCCATCCGCACGGCACGCACGCTGGTGCCGGTGCTGCGCGCTACGGTGGTCCCCACTCCTACGTCCTCACTCAACGGCCCGCTGGGCCGAAGACGGCGGTATGCGGTGGCGCGGACCTCGCTGGCCCAGCTGCACGAGATCGGTGCCGCGTTCGACGCGACGGTCAACGATGTCGCGGTCGCCGCCCTCGCCGGTGCGTATCGACGTCTGCTGTGCGGGCGGGGCGAAGAACCGGCAGCGGATTCGGTGCGGATCGTGATACCGGTGTCGATGCGCCCCACCCAGGCGAAATACGCGATGGACAACCGGGTTTCGGTGGTCATCGCCGCCTTACCGGTCGATGTCGGCGATCCGGTGCACCGGCTGCGCGCGGTGCACGAGCGCATCGCCCGGCATCGCGCTCGTGGTGAGGCGGAGGCCGAGGCGTCGCTGCTGACTCTGGCCGGCCGGCTGCCCGCGGGTGTGGCGGCGTGGGCGTTCCGGCTGGCCACTCGCTTCCCGCAACGGGGCATCAGCGCGCTCGCGACCAACGTCCCCGGGCCCCGCCATCCACTCAGGATCGCGGGTGGGGAGGTCGAACAGGTCTGGCCCGCAATGCCGGTCGCCATGCGACTGCGTACCACGGTCGCGATGCTGAGTTATGCCGGTCGGTTCACCTTCGGAATCACCGGCGACTACGACACCACCCCGGATATCGACCTCATCCCGGCGGCGGTCACCGAGGAGATCGAGACGTTGCTGGCGCGCGCTCGCGTCGCCGGTTGAACCGGCCCCGATCGCCGGCCAGGTCGGGAACTCGGCCGGCCCGGCGCCGCACCACCCACCGATACACCTCGTCACAACCCCAGACGATGAACGGGAACGGGACGACGAACGCGATCATCCACGGCGCGAGTGCCGCGGTGCCCAGAACATCCTGCAGCAGCGGCACATAGACCACCAGGGCGGTCAGCGCCAGTTCGAAACCGATGCCCCACAACAGCATCGGATTCGAGAAAACGCCGATCGACCGCAGCGACGCGCGATCGGTGCGCGCCGCGAAGGCGGTGCCGATCTGGCCCGCGACCATGCCGACGAACAGCATCGTCACCGCCTGCCGGTAGGCATGGTGCAGCGCGGCTGCGGGGCCGGTGGGATCGCCGGGATGCCAGCCCGCGGCGAGCAGGACGGTGAAGAAGCCGGCGAGGGCCAGCACGGCGCAGATGAGCCCCAGGAACAGCCAGGCGCGCAACAACATCCGGCGCCGGATCACCGGTTCGCCGCGGGGTCGCGGTGGCCGGCGCATGATGCCGGGCTCCGCGTGTTCGCGGCCCAGCGCGAGGGCGGGAAGCGTCTCGGTCCCCACGTCGAAGGTGAGCAGCAACGGCACCGTCAGCGGAACGGGCACCGCGCCACCGGACAGTGCGAACACCAGGAACGGCAGCACCTCGGGTGTGGCGTGGGCGAAGATGTAGAAGATGAACTTGCGGATGTTGTCGTAGACCCGGCGTCCGGACTCGACCGCCACGGCGATGGTGGCGAAGTCGTCATCGGTGAGCACCATTGTGGATGCCTCGCGGGCGACATCGGTTCCGCTGCGGCCCATGGCGATGCCGATGTCGGCGCGCCGCAGCGCGGGTGCGTCGTTGGCGCCGTCGCCGGTCATGGCCACCACGTGCCCGGTCTCGCGCAGGGCGTCGGCGATGCGCAGTTTGGCCTCGGGTGAGGACCGGGCGAAGATCACCTCGTCGGTGCCGGCGAGCAGCGCGTCGAGCCGGGCCTCGCTCATGGCGTCGAGTTCGGGGCCCGTGATGATGGCCGGGGTGCCACGCACGATGCCGACCCGGCGCGCGACGGCGGCGGCGGTCGCCCCGTGATCGCCGGTGATGACGATGATCCGGATTCCCGCGGTGCGGCAGCGGGCCACGGCTTCGGGTACCTCCGGGCGTGGGGGATCGACGATGCTGACGACTGCCAGCAGGGTGAGCGCGGTCTCGGCCGCGGCGGGTGTCGCCGGATCCGGGCCGCCGGCGGGCAGGGGCCGATCGGCGATGGCGAGCATCCGGTATCCCTCCTGCGCCCGCGCGTCGACGGCGGCGAGCACGTCGGCGCGCCGTCGTTCGGTCAGCGGGCGGGTGGTTCCGTCCGATGCGATCTCCGCGGCGCACAGCGGGACGACGGTTTCGGGTGCGCCCTTCACGTGGACGGTGTGCGCGCCGTCGGCGTCGTCGAGCGTGGACATGCGTTTGCGGACGGAGTCGAAGGCGAACTGCCGCAACCGAACCCCGTCCGCCGCCGCCGGATCGAGGGCCGTCGCCGCGGCCAGGACGGCGATATCGGTGGCATCGCCGGTGAGCCCACCGGCCGGTGACGGATGGGCGTTGGTGCACAGTGCCACTGCCCGCGCCGCCCGGCGCACCGGTTCCGCGACGTCGGTGGCGGTGAAGGGGTCGATATCACCGGAGGTCGTGGCGAGGGTGATCACCCGCATCCGGTTCTCGGTGAGGGTGCCGGTCTTGTCGGTGCAGATCACGTCCGTGGATCCCAGCGTCTCAACGGCCGACAGCCGTTTGACCACCGCGCCGCGGGCCGCGAGCTGACGCACCCCGATGGCCAGCGCCAGGGTGATCACCGGCAGCAGCCCCTCGGGCACGTTGCCGACCAGCAGCCCGACGGCGAAGATCACCGCGTCGAGGAACGGCAGTCCCGCTCCGAAGATCGCCAGCGGGATGAACGCCGCGCCGAGCAGGACCGAGATCGCCGCGATCAGCCATGCCACCCGCCGCACCTGATGTTCGAGCGGACTCTCCTCGGTGCGCACCCGCTCCGACAGCGCGGCGATCCGGCCCAGTTCGGTGCGCATCCCGGTGGCGAACACGACCGCGACCGCCTCGCCCTGGGTGCAGGCCGTACCACTGAAGATCACGTCGGTGGCCTGCAGCAACGGCACCGTGGAATCGACCGGCCCGGCGCCGCGGTGGACCGGCACCGATTCCCCGGTCAACGCCGACATATCCACTTCGACCGCGCCGTCCAGCAGCCGGGCATCGGCGGAGATCTTGTCCCCTTCGGACACGATCAGAACATCGCCGGGCACCAGATCGGCGGTGTCGATACTGCGGCGCGACCCGTCGCGAACGACGGTGGCGTGCGACGGAATGAATGCGGCCAGCGCCTCGACGGCATGTTCTGCGTGGCGTTCCTGGACGAACGCGAAGACGGCATTGAGCACGATCACCGACAGGATCGCGATCGCGACCGCTTCGATGCCGACCGAGAACGCCAGCGCCGCCGCGGCCCACAGCAGCAGCGCGAGCGGATGGGTGAACTGGCGTAACAGCTCTCGTGGCCATTGCCGGGTGCCTCGCCTGCGCAGGGTGTTCGGCCCCGCGTGGATCAGCCGTCGGTGCGCCTCGCGGGTGGACAAGCCGTCACGTGAGCTACGCAGATCCCGCAGCAGCAGGTCCAGCGGTTCGGTGGCTTCGACCTGAGCGGGCAGCTCGGCCGCGGGGGCGGTGTCCGGAGAGACGGAGCCGGGCACGCTCGATCAGCCCGACCGTGGTGTGGTGTCGTGGGCCATGATGCCTCCCTCCGGCGCCGGCCGGGTCCGGTGACGTTCCCTGCCTTCGCGCGGTGACGTTCCCCTCTTCGACTGTAGGAGCAGCACTCGCGCGGGACACGGGACTTCGGTCACCACCGGGGCCGACCGGAATGCCCTACTCGGTGGACCGCAGATCCCGTGAGATGAGCCGTATGGCGATCGTCACGCTTACGATGAATCCCGCGATCGATAGTGCGGCCCGCACCGACCGGGTGCTCCCTACCGACAAGCTGCGTTGCGGCGCACCACGATTCGATCCGGGAGGGGGCGGGATCAATGTGGCTCGCACGGTGGCGGCGCTCGGTGAGCCCGTCACCGCGATCTATCCGGCAGGCGGGCACACCGGAGCGTTCCTCGAACAGTTGGTACGCGAGTCGGATATCCCCGCCCACGCCGTGGCGACCGCGGAGCCGACCCGGGAGAACTTGGCCGTGTTCGCCGACGACAGCGGGGAACAGTATCGATTCGTCTTTCCGGGACCTCGCCTGACGCCGGCCGAACAGCACCGCTGCCTGGCGGCGGTGGAGCGCTACGCGGCCGGCGCGGACTATGTGGTCGCCAGCGGCAGCCTTCCACCCGGTGTCGCCCCCGGTTTCTATCAGGTCGCCGCGGATGTGGCTGCGGCACACGGTGTTCCGCTGATTCTCGATACCTCCGGACCCGCGCTGCGGGCGATCCGGCGCGGAGTCTTCCTGATCAAGCCGAGCGTCCGCGAACTCGCGCAGTTGGTCGGGCGCGCCCTGCCCGATCGGGACCGACAGGTTGCGGCGGCGCGCGAGCTGGTGGATGCGGCGATCGCCGAGATCGTTGTCGTCTCGCTCGGAGCCGAAGGGGCACTGGCGGTCACCGCCGAGCGGTCGCGGTGGTTCGTGCCTATTCCGGTGCCGGTGCGCAGCGGAATCGGCGCGGGCGATGCGATGGTGGGCGGTATCGCGGTCGGCCTGACCCGGGGCTACGACCTCGACGACGTGATCCGGCTGGGTATCGCCGCGGCCACCGCGGCACTGACCACCTCGGGCACCGCGCCCGGCCTGCGCTCTCGGATCGATCGACTGTACGAGGAGCAGCGGCGGACCGCCGCGCTGGTGACCGAGGCCGACTGAACCGGACCGCGGCACCGTCACGGCTTCCCCAGCTGCAGAACCACGTGGACGATGCCGTCGTCGCGCCGGGCCGACATCGGCAGATCTATCTCCATCAGCAGCTGCATCATCGTGGAATTGGTCGTCATGATGTCGCCCGCGAACCGGTTGATGCCGTGCCGGCGTGCGGCGTCGGCCAGCCGGGTCAGCAGCGCGGTGCCGATACCGCACTGCTGCTCCGCGTGGGCTACGACCATGGCCACCTCCGCGCAGTCGGTGCCGGGCAGCACGACGTAGTTCGCGACACCGATGAGCTCGGCACCGAGAAAGGCGCCGAAGGCGCAGTGCGTCGGGTCGCTCGTCGAGATGATGTCCGCCAGCTGGTCGAGGTGTTTCGGCCGTGGTCCGAAGAAACGGAAGTAGCCGTCGCGTCGCCCCAGTGCGGCGTGCAGTTCGCGGACCGCATCGCGGTCGTCGGGTGTCAGGCGCCGGTAGCTGATCGTGCTCAGGTCCATGGTCGGCTTCGCGGTCATGAAGATGTCCGATCGTTCGTTCGCTGATAGATCCGCAGGGCGGCGGCGGTAGTCCGCTCCAGGGGTGCGGTGGTATCCAGGACTTTCGCATCCGGCCAGGGGTCTCGGTCGGCCGCCATGGCTGCCGCGATGGCGGCGGTAGCGTCGGATTCGGATCCGCGGCGGGCCGCGATTCGTGCGGCGGTCACCGATAGCGGTGCGCTGCATCGTATTTCGATCAGGTCGGCGAATGTCCGGGCCGCGAGGCCGTGCGCGCGTCGTCGCTGGGCGCCGTCGATCCAGCTGGCGTCGAGGACGACCGATCGGCCTTCGGCGAGTAGCGTCTGCGCCTCGGCGCGCATTACCGTATAGACGTGGTCGCGGGCGCCGGGTGTGTATGCGCCGGCGTCGTACTCGCCGCTCGCGCCGGCCAGCACGCCGCGGGCGCGGCGATCGGCGCGAACCCGATCGCTGGACAGCAGGACCGCGCCGGTCGCCGCGGCCAGGCGCTCGGCGATGGTCGACTTCCCGGTGCCCGGCAAGCCGCCGATCAGCACGAGTCGCACCCTGCCGGCCGCCAGGTGGCGCAGGGCGATCTCGATGTGCCGGACCGCATTTCCCGTTCGGTGGTCTCCCTGGTGCCAGCGCACGCAGTCCACCTTCGCGCGCACCGCCGCGCGGTAGGCGATGTAGTGGTGGTAGAGCGACTCCGGCGCGGGGTCGTGGGTCGTCTCGAGGTACTCCTCGACGAGCGCTCGCCCATAATCCGGGTACCCGAGACGTTCCAGATCCATGGCCAGGAAACAGATATCGTCGAGCCGATCGACATAGCGCAGTTCGTCGTCGAAATCGAGACAGTCGACGACCCGCACGCCGTCGTCGGTGACGAAGATGTCGTCGGCGCGCAGATCGCCGTGGCCGTCGACGATCCGCCCGGCAGCGATGCGCTTGTCGAACATTGCCGAGCGGCCGTCGAGATAACGCATCGCGGCGTCGGTCAGTTGCTGCACCGGCGCCGGCCGGAGCGGGGGACACGCCATTCCGGACACCAACGACAACCACCGCTGTCGAACCGCCGCCATCGTCGCCGCACGATCGATGTCCGCTCCGGTCGGCGCCCGGTCGTGCCAGGCCACCACCTCACGCACCAGCGTCGACAGGGTGGCGTGAGCGACGGCTGGATCATCGAGACGACTCGACAACCGGGCGGCGTCGGGCAGCCGACGCATCAACAGAACGGGTTCGTTCGCGCCCGTGGTCGGATCGCACAGGTGCCCCACGCCGAGATAGACGTCCGGGGCGAAGCGTCGATTGAGCTGGAGTTCACGGGCGCACGCGATTTCGCGCGCGGGGCGGGTGGAGAAGTCGAGGAAATCGGTCCGCACCGGCTTCTTGATCTTGTAGGCCCGGTCTCCGTACAGCACCACGACGGCCGAATGCGTTTCGGCGAGCGCGGCGAAGGGATCGTTGGTCTCCATCGTTACCAGCGTCGCCGACGACAGGCCGATTCGTGATGGACCAAAGTCATCGGCCCCGGGGCCGTGTGTCCCGGGTAGGTTGCCGATCACCGGTTCGGTGGCCGCCGGGATCGCAGCGGCGCTCGGGAACGGTCACCGCCGTTTCCCGATAAAGGGCCTTTCGACCCTAGGTGGACGGTGCCGCGCAGGCCCACCGTGAAGTGTGCGCGAATTCGACCGGAGGGCCCGCGGCTCGTGCCGACCAGGAGACCGGCGCGGCGATGTCGACGTGCCGCGCCGGGTCGTCGTGACCGTGCACGGAATCGTGCAAGGGGTCGGTTTCCGTCCCTTCGTATATCGGTTGGCGCACGAGTTCGGCGTGCTCGGCGACGTACGGAATGTGGGCGGGCAGGTGGTTGCGCGACTGCAGGGCGACTCGGCAGCCATTGCGGGTCTGGTTGCCGCTCTACGGGAATCGCCACCACCGTCGGCGCGCGTCGAAGGGGTGGACGTTGCGGAGCTGCTGCCCGACATCACGCTCGGCCCCGGATTCTCGGTGGTGGACAGTACCGAGCAGACGGTGGTGTCTGCACGGGTGTCTCCGGATCTGGCTACCTGCGCGGCGTGTGTGCGAGAACTGTTCGATCCGGCCGACCGCCGCTACCGATACCCATTTCTCAGCTGCACCGACTGCGGACCGCGGGCGACGGTGATCGACGCGCTGCCCTACGATCGTGCTCGCACGACGATGCGGATCTTCCCGATGTGCACCTCGTGCGCCCGTGAGTACCACGACCCGGACGACCGCCGCTTCCACGCCGAGCCGACCGCGTGTCCACGGTGCGGGCCCAGGTTGAGCTGGCTCTCCGACGGACTGGGCCGCGAGCCCACGGCGGATGCGGCGTTGGCCGTCGCGTGCGAAACGGTCGCGGCCGGCGGCCTGATCGCTGTCAAAGGCGTGGGCGGCTATCAATTGGTGTGCGACGCGGCGGCAGCCGAGACCGTGCAGCGGCTGCGCAAGGTCAAGTCGCGGCCGACCAAGCCGCTGGCGGTGATGGTCCGCGACCTCGACGCCGCACAGGGTATCGGCAGGGTCGATGACGCGGCTGCCGGGCTTTTGACCTCGCCGGCGGCTCCGATCGTCCTGGTGCCACACCGGTGTGCCCCGCTCATGAATGAGATCGCCCCCGGCGTGTCGACAATCGGGCTCTTCCTGCCGTACAGCCCACTGCATCATCTGTTGCTCGCCGAATTGAACCGCCCACTGGTCGTCACCAGCGGCAATCGTGCCGGCGCCCCCACCGTGACATCGGATTCCCGCAGCCTGCGTCCGCTCGTCGACGGCATTCTCACTCACGACCGCCCCATTCGCGCTCGCTACGACGATTCCGTGCTGCGCGTCGGTGCGGGAAGGACCACGACCGTCCGCCGGGCTCGTGGATACGCGCCAGGAGTGCTGCCGCTACCGGTTCCGGCCGCAGTGCCCCTGCTTGCGATCGGGGCACAGCTCAAACACACCATCGCAGTGGGTGTTTCGGATTCCGCATGCGTCGGCCCGCACACCGGTGATCTCGCCGATGCCGAGACCTATGCCGCGTTCGAACGGGCCGTGACCGACCTGTGCCGGCTGCACGGCGTGCACCCGGAAATCGTTGCGCACGACCAGCATCCGGGCTACCTGTCCACCGCTTACGCGCGCCGTCACTGGCCGGCCGGCCGACGCGTTGCTGTGCAGCATCATCATGCGCATGTGGCGGCCACCGCCGCCGAACATCGAGTGGCAGACCGCTTCATCGGAATCGCCTTGGACGGACTGGGTTTCGGAGACGACGGGACCTTCTGGGGCGGAGAAGTTCTGCTGGCCGACTACCTCGGCTACACGCGATTCGGGCGATTCGCCACTGCGCCGATGCCCGGCGGTGAGGCCGCGGTCCGCCACCCGGCCCGCATGGCGCTCGGCTATCTGTTCGGTGCGGAACGGTTCGGCACCGCCCCCGTCCCACAGATTGCCGCAACGGATCTGATGGACCGGATGGGCAGGCGGGAGGTCGCGCTGATTCGAACAATGATCGCCCGAAACCTGAACTGCCCACGTGCCTCCAGCGCCGGTCGGCTCTTCGACGCGCTGGCCGCACTGCTCGGGCTGTGCGACGACAACAGTTACGAAGGCGAAGCCGCCGTTCGGCTGGAATCCGCTGCCGCCGGGAACAGTGCCACCGAACCGCTGGCATGGACGCTGCACCGGCGCGGGGGCCTGCTGGTCTACGACCCGGTCCCGACGCTGCGCCACGCCATGGAACTGGCGGCCGGACACCCGGCCGGTACGGTGGCGGTCCGGTTCCATCGCGCCATCGCCGAGGTGGTCGTCGCCCTGGCCACGGAAGCTGCGGCTGCGAGCGGATCCCGGATCGTCTGTCTGGGTGGGGGTGTCTTCCAGAACGCGCTGCTGACCACGCTCGTGCTCGACGGCCTGGCTGCCGCGGGCCTGGACGCTTTCGCCGGCGAACAGGTGCCGATGAACGACGGCGGAATCAGTTACGGCCAAGCCGCTGTCGCGAGTGCGTCGACGAAAGGTGGATGACCGATGTGTCTCGGAGTACCGGGCCGAATCGTGAGCGTGCTCGGCGCGGACCCACTGCGTATGGGGACGGTCGACTTCGACGGGGCCCGCAGGTCGGTCTGTCTGGCATACGTTCCCGAGGCGGAGGCAGGTGACTACGTCATCGTCCACGTGGGTTTCGCGATCAGCCGGATCGATGAGGCGGAAGCAGCCGAAACTCTCGCGGTGCTCCGCGCCGTCCCCGACGCCCTTGCCACCGAACTGGGACCGGACCGGGAGGCCGGATGAAATACCTCGACGAATACCGTGATCCAGCGCTGGCCCGCCGGCTACTGGCCGAGCTGCGGGTCGTCGCGACGCGACCGTGGGCGATCATGGAGGTGTGTGGCGGTCAGACCCATACGCTGGTCCGGCAGGGAATCGACGAATTGCTGCCCGCCGGCATCCGGATGATTCACGGCCCTGGCTGCCCGGTCTGTGTCACCCCGTTGGAGATGATCGATCAGGCGGTGGCGATCGCCGCCCGGCCGGAGGTCATCTTCACCAGTTACGGTGACATGCTGCGTGTTCCGGGAAGCAGCGGCGATTTGCTGGGAGTGAAGGCGCGCGGTGGTGACGTCCGGGTGGTCTACTCGCCGCTGGACGCGGTGACTGTCGCACAGCAGAATCCGGACCGGGAGGTGGTCTTCTTCGCGGTCGGCTTCGAAACCACCGCACCCGCCAACGCGATGGCGGTGTTGCACGCCGCCGAAGCCGGTGTCGGGAACTTCAGCGTGCTCGTCAGCCATGTGCTCGTGCCGCCGGCGATGACGGCGATCCTCGATGCGCCGGACAACCAGGTCCAAGGGTTCCTTGCTGCCGGGCACGTCTGCGCGGTCATGGGATGGACCGAGTACGAACCGATCGCCTCGAAGTATCGGGTGCCGATCGTGGTCACCGGATTCGAACCGCTGGACCTGCTCGAAGGCATCCTGATGGTGGTGCGCCAACTCGAGCACGGGCGGGCCGAACTCGAGAATCAGTACGCTCGCGCGGTCCGACGGACGGGGAATACCGCTGCGCAGCAGGTGATTCGGCGTGTGTTCCGGATCACCGCGCGCAACTGGCGCGGAATCGGCGTCATTCCCGGCAGCGGTCTCGGCCTGACCCCCGAGTTCGCCGGCCTCGACGCACAGCGGCGCTTCCGCGTCACGACCGAAGTGTCCGACGAGAACCACGACTGCATCGCGGGCGACATCCTGCGCGGCACCGCACTGCCGACCGACTGCGCGGCCTACGGAATCCGGTGCACGCCTCGGCATCCGCTGGGTGCGCCGATGGTGTCCGCGGAAGGTACGTGCGCGGCCTTCTACACTGCGGGCCGCAGTCCGCTCACGGGGGTGGTCCGATGAGCACCCTGGACCCGTTGCACACGAGTTGCCCGGCGCCGCGCCGGGAATCGGAGCGAGTCCTGCTGGGTCACGGCTCGGGCGGTCAGCTCATGAGTGAGTTGATCGATCAGGTGATCCTCGCCGAACTCGGTGACACCGGGGCCTTGCAGGACGCCGCAGTGGTCGAGATCGCGGGCACCGACGTGATTGTCAGTACCGACAGTTTCGTGGTGACACCGCGGATCTTCCCCGGCGGCGACATCGGCGCACTCGCGGTACACGGCACCGTCAACGATCTCGCCATGCGGGGCGGCCGGCCGGTCGCGCTGGCGCTGGCGTATGTCCTCGAGGAAGGGCTGCCGGTGGCCGAGTTGCGCACCATCACGGCGTCGATCGCCCGCGCCGCCGCGGCGTGCGATGTCCGGATCGTCACCGGCGACACCAAGGTCGTCGATCGTGGCGCCGCTGACGGTATCTACATCACGACCACCGGCATCGGATCCAGGCTTCCCGGCGCCGACCCCGACGCGACCCGCGGCCGGCCCGGCGATGTGGTGCTGGTGTCCGGGCCGATCGGCGCACACGGTACCGCGATCCTCTGCGCTCGGGGCGATCTCGGACTGGACAGTGAAATCCGTTCCGACACCGCGCCGCTGCACGAGATGGTGGCGGCGATGGTCGCCGCGTGCCGGGGGGATATCCACACCCTGCGTGACCCCACCCGCGGTGGTTTGGCGGGCGCTCTCAACGAACTCGCGGCGGAGTCCGGAGTCGGTGTGGAGATCGAGGAGTCCGCCGTGCCGGTCCCGACCGCGGTCGCGTCCACCTGCGAACTGCTCGGTCTCGATCCGCTGCACGTCGCCAACGAGGGCTGTCTGGTCGCCTTCGTAGCCCCGGACGCCGCGCCCCGGGCATTGGCGGCCATGCGCGCGTTCGCCGGTGGAGTGCAGGCCACGCCCATCGGCAGGGTGACCGACGGGCCCGCGGGCCGCGTTGTGGTACGCACTCTGGTCGGCTCGACACGGCTCGTGGACATGTTGGTGGGCGAACAGTTGCCGCGCATCTGCTGATCCACACCATCAGGAGTGGGGACGTCCGGCCGGGCAGCGAGGACCTTTGCCGGTTCCGGATGCGACGCCGAGCCGCCCAGACTCGGATCTGACCGTTCAAGGAACACATCGACCCATGGTGAGCAGAGGCTCGATATGACTGTCGGCGATACCGTGACAATCGACAGGGCGGGCTTGGACCGCCTGGTGACCGTCCTGGCCGGGCACGGGTACCGGGTCATCGGCCCGCGGGTACGCGAGGGCGCGATCGTCCTCGACGAGCTCGAGTCGGGCTCCCAGCTGCCGGCGGGATGGGGCGCGCACACCCAGCCCGGACGTTATCGGCTGTTTCGCCGGGAGGACGAAGCCGTCTTCGCGCATTCGGCCGGACCCGGATCGTGGAAGCAGTTCCTCCATCCACCGCATCGCATGACCGCGCGACTCGACGCCGATCTGAATCACCAAGGCGTGCCGGATGTTTCGCCACCGATGGCCTTTTTCGGCGTGCGAGGCTGCGATATGGCCGCGATCGCTGTCTTGGCGCGCGTGCTCGGTGGCGGGGCGCATCCCGATCCTGCTTTCGCGAGCCGGCACGGCCGGCTGTTCGTCGTCGCCGCGAACTGCACCGAACCCGGCGGCGTGTGCTTCTGCGCCTCGATGGGGACCGGGCCGGGAGTGTCCGCTGGGTTCGACCTTGCCCTCACCGAACGCGTCGACGATCGCGGGCACCGGTTCCTGGTCGAGATCGGAAGCGACGCGGGCGCGCGCATCGTCGAGGACCTGGCCACCGAATCGAGTTCGGCGGCGGAGATCTCGGCGGCTCGCGCCGAGGTCGCGGCAGCGGCCGGCCGGATGGGCCGCAGCATGCCCGACGTCGACGTGCGCGAGGTCGTTCACCGCTCCCGTGAGTCCTCGCATTGGGAGGACGTCGCGAACCGCTGCCTCACCTGCGGCAACTGCACCATGGTGTGCCCCACGTGTTTCTGCACCACGACCGAGGACGTCTCCGACCTGACCGGCGAGCACGCCGAGCGCTGGGAACGTTGGGCCTCGTGCTTCGAGATGGACTTCTCCTACTTGCACGGCGGCAGCGTCCGCCGTTCGACGGAGAGCCGGTACCGCCAATGGCTCAGCCACAAACTCGACACCTGGTACGACCAGTTCGGCAGTTCCGGCTGCACGGGTTGCGGGCGCTGTATCGCGTGGTGTCCGGCCGGTATCGATTTGACCGTGGAAGTGGCCCGGTTCGCCGAACTGCTGGAGAACGGCGATGTTGCTGGAGAACGGCGATGACCACCGCTGACGAGCTCTCCCGGTTCGCACCGCTCGCCGGTCTCGGCCGCGGCCACCTCCACACGCTGGCGCGAGCGGGTCGAGACGTGCGGTACCCCGCCGGGCACCGGCTGATCAGCGAAGGTGGGCGAGCCGACCGGTGCTGGCTGATCCGCTCGGGCTGTGTGGTCGTGGATGCGGTGGTGCCTGGACGCGGCGCCGTGGTGGTGCAAACGCTCGGTTCGGGGGATGTGCTCGGCTGGTCGTGGTTGGTGCCGCCCTACCGCTGGCACTTCGGAGCCGTCACCGCCGAACCGGTGGCGGCGATCGAATTCGATTCCGGCCGCTTGGCCGAACTCGCCGACGCCGACCCGAAGCTGGGCTATCTCCTGACGCGTTTGCTTTTCGAGGCACTGCTGGAACGGTTGCAGGCGACGCGGGCCAGACTGCTGAATCTCTATCGCAACCCCGGCGAAACCCGCGCCACCGCGTCGCTGAGTCTCGCCGGAACCGGAGACAGGCGATGAGCAGCGCGCTGTCGACCCGGGCGCCAACCGAGATCGACACGATGCTCCGGTATCGGGTCGCCGGCCGGATCCCGCAGACTGCCGACACCGTCACTCTGCTGCTGACACCGGTGGACATCGCGGCGCAGCGATTCCGGGCCGGCCAGTTCATGATGCTGTACCGATTCGGGATCGGGGAGATCGCCGTGTCGATCAGCGGGAATCCAGGTGCTCGCAGTGATTTTCTCGAGCACACGATCCGGTCGGTCGGCGCGGTGAGCGCCGCGCTCCACGATGCCCCCGTCGGCGCCGTGGTCGGCGTGCGCGGACCGTTCGGTACCAGCTGGGACCTCGACGCGGCCGTCGGCCGAGATCTGATCATCGTCGGCGGTGGCGTCGGTGTCGCACCCTTACGCCCAGTGGTGCTCGAGGCTCTGGCGCGCCGCACCGACTACCGCCGGATCGTGCTGATCACCGGCGCGCGAACCCCCCGCGAGATCCTGTTCGAGCCCGATCAGCGCACGTGGCAGGCCGGCGGCGACATCGAACTCCATCAGACGGTCGATCACCCGGCGCCCGGCTGGACGGGACGGGTCGGGTTCGTCACCGAACCCCTCGGCACACTCGTCGTGGATCCCGGCCGCACCGCGGCGTTCGTGTGCGGGCCCGAACCGATGATGCGATTCTGCGCGCAGGCTTTGCTGCGTAAAGGCGTCCCCCCCACCGACATCCGCATCTCGATGGAACGCAATATGCAATGTGGGGTGGGCCGGTGCGGCCATTGTCAACTCGGTCCGGTACTGATTTGCCGGGACGGGCCGATCGTCGATTACGCGGTGGCCGAACCGCTGATGTCGGTGCCGGAGCTGTGATGGGCACCCCGACGCTCGCGGTCTGGAAGTTCACCTCGTGCGATGGCTGCCAGCTCACATTGCTCGATTGCGAGGACGAACTTCTCACACTCGCGGGCCGGATTCGCATCGCCCATTTCACCGAGGCCTCGAGCGCCGTCGAACCCGGGCCCTACGATGTGTCGCTGGTCGAAGGCTCGGTGTCGACACCGGAGGAAATCGACCGGATCGCCGAAATCCGCGAGCAGTCGAGGATTCTCGTGACGATCGGCGCCTGCGCGTGCCATGGCGGGATCCAAGCGCTGCGCAATTTCGCCGACGTCGCCGAATTCACCTCGGTGGTGTACGCGGATCCGCAGTACATTTCGACGTTGGCGACGGCCACCCCGATCGCCGAGCACGTGCGGGTGGATTACGAGCTGCGTGGGTGCCCGATAGACCGCCGTCAGCTCGTGGACACGCTGTGCGCCTTGCTGGCCGGACGTGTACCGGATCTGCCGAATACCAGCGTCTGTACCGAATGCAAGCGCCGCGGAACGACCTGCGTGATGGTCGCCGACGGCATTCCGTGCCTCGGTCCGGTGACCCAGGCCGGCTGTGGTGCCCTGTGTCCGTCCTATCACCGGGGTTGCTTCGGCTGCTTCGGCCCGATGGAACGGCCCAATATCGGCGCTCTGTTGCCGATCCTGGAAGTCAACGGCATGTCCTACGAGGACATCGAACGAGCGTTCAGCACCTTCGCCGTCGCCGCTCCGCCATTTGCCGAAAGGACGCACAATGAGCCATCGGAGTAGGCAATTGCGCGTCAGCTCCTTGGCCCGCGTCGAGGGTGAGGGCGCATTGCGGGTCGTGATCGAGGACGGCCGAGTCGAACGCGCGGAACTGAACATCTACGAGCCCCCACGGTTTTTCGAGGCGTTCCTGCGTGGCCGGGCTTACACCGAGCCGCCGGACATCACTGCGCGGATCTGCGGAATCTGTCCGGTCGCCTACCAGACCAGCGCATGCAATGCGCTCGAACAGGTCTGCGAGATCGAACTCGATGTCTCCCTGGCGGCCCTGCGACGGTTGTTGTACTGCGGTGAGTGGATATCCAGCCATACCTTGCACATCCACCTGCTCCACATTCCGGACTTCCTCGGGTATCCCGACGCGATCACGCTGGCGAGTGATCATCGGGAGTTGGTCGAACACGGCCTCGCGTTGAAGAAGGCGGGTAACGGCCTGCTCGAACTCATCGGTGGCCGCCCGATCCACCCGATCAATGTCCGCGTGGGTGGCTTCTACTCCGTCCCCACCCGCGCGCAGCTGGTGTCGATCGCCGAGCCACTGCGGCGGGCGCAGGAGTACGCCATCGAGACAGCGCAGTTCGTCGCCGGATTCGAGTTTCCCGATCTGGAACTCGACCACGACTTCCTGGCCGCCACCGCGCCGAATCACTACGCCATCGAGAACGGAAGTGTCCGATCCAGCACCGGTTCGTCCTTTACCGCAGCGGAATTCGGCGACCACGTGACCGAGGAGCAGGTGCCGCATTCCACCGCCCTGCAGGCACGACTGGACGGCCGGCGCTACCTGACCGGACCGCTGGCCCGCTACAGCCTCAACGGCGCACAGCTGTCACCGCTCGCTCGCCAGGTTGCCGCAGCCGTGGGCCTGGGCTCGCAATGTCGTAACCCCTTCCGAAGCATCCTGGTTCGCGCAGTCGAAGTCGTGTACGCGATCGACGAGGCGCTCCGGCTGATCGACGAGTACGAGGACCCCGCGCGCCCGGCGGTCACCGGCGCACCCCGCGCGGGGTGCGGATACGGTGTCAGTGAAGCTCCTCGGGGTTTGCTCTACCACCGGTACCAAATCGACGACGCGGGCGTGGTGCGCGCGGCGACGATCGTCCCGCCGACCTCCCAGAACCAAGCCGCCATCGAGGACGATCTGCGTCGGGTGGTCGAGAACAACCTCCACCTGGACGACTCGACGCTGACCGGTTTGTGCGAACGAACGATCCGCAACTACGACCCGTGCATTTCGTGCTCGGCCCACTTCCTGGAACTCGAGTTGGTGCGCCGATGACCGGTCGGCGGGCCGTCGTGATCGGCGTCGGCAACGAGTACCGACGCGACGACGCCGTCGGTCCGGTGGTGGTTCACCGGCTCGAAAGGCTCGGCATCCCGGACGTCTCGGTCGCGGTGTGCGATGGAGAACCCAC
Source organism: Nocardia veterana NBRC 100344 (assembly GCF_000308855.1). GTDB lineage: Bacteria > Actinomycetota > Actinomycetes > Mycobacteriales > Mycobacteriaceae > Nocardia > Nocardia veterana. The sequence goes on from NZ_BAGM01000209.1 coordinate 42,408, forward strand.
CGGCCTGCTGGACTTGTGGGCGGGCGCCGACCTCGCGGTGGTGGTGGATGCGGTGCTCTGCGAGCCTTCGACTCCGGGCCGCATCTGGCGCACGACGATCGAAGCGCTGCGAGGCCGGACGTATGCGGCAAGCTCGCATGCGCTGGGTATCCCCGACGCCGTCCCGTTGGGCCGGATCCTCGGCCGCGTCCCCGCGGAACTCGTCGTCGTCGCCGTCGAAGCCGAAGTCGTGGATCTGGGAGTCGGACTGTCGGATCCCGTGGCGGCGGCCGTCCCGGAGGTGCTCGCGGCCGTGCTCACCGAACTCGCCCGGGTGGGAATCGCGTCCGCACATACCCGGCCCACGAGCCCGGACAGCGGAAACGGACACTCCTGCAAGCGGCCGTCGCACCAGGAGCCGGGCCCGAGTCCGCACGAGTGAAGAGTTCCGGTCGCCGCCCGGCGGCCTCGCCGTGACGGATGTTGTCGAACAATCACCAAGCACTGACTCGCACGATCACCGCTGCTGCGTCGGGATCAAGCCAGGGCGAGGTGCCCGGGCCCTTCTCATCTCGAGGTTTCCGGTGACGGGGTTCGGGTTTCGGCGAGCTTGCGGTAGTCCTCGAGGATGCGGCGAATGGAGGGGGTCACGCGCAGGTCGCTGTTCAGCGGCGCCCAGGTGTAGGCACTGTGGGCGGACAGGCGGATGGGGTACGTGTCGGCTACGTCGACGGCGAAGTGCAGGCGCCGTACCGGATCTCCCATGGGGGAGAGGTAGTCGAAAGATCCGACGTGGCAACGGATCCGGGTGACGATCAGTCCGGTCTCGGTGGCGACGGCCCGGGTCACGGCCGCGTCGAGCGGTTCGCCGGGTTCGACGGTGGTGCCGGGAAGTTTGAGGGTGGCCTTGATGGGACCGCTGTCGTCACGTTCCAGCAGCAGAACTTCCCCGCCGCGATCGATGATCGTGCCGATGCGTAGTGCGACACCGTCCTTTTCCGCGCGCTCGTAGAGTTCATCGAGCAGGGATGTAGAGATCATCCGACTTACCAACCCTCGATCGGTGCACCACCCGGGCCGTACAGTGACGATCCATTATTGCGGAATACATGGTCGCGGGTGGCGAAAAACGTCAGTGTGCCGTTGTTCGGCGAGGCGTCCCGGTGGCGCCGGCGGAACCACGCCCGTTCGCCTGGCGATCGCCGCCACCGCGGTATCGGCCATCGTCACTCCTCGACTCGTGGAATGAAAGATATTGTCCAGCACCGGAAGAAGAGTGGCACACCACAATTTGCCTGCTGCTGTGGGTCAGTCGGCGTGGGGCGGGTCCAACGGGGGGAGCGGGCGCCGGCAGATCTCGTGCGCTTCCTCGGGCGGGAGGCCGAACATGCGGAGCAGGTCCTCGGCCACTTGGTCGGTGGCCTCGGTGTCGTCGCGTTCGGGGTGGTCGTGCAGCAGGCGTCCGAGGCACAGGGCCGCGCCGGCGACGATCGTCATCGACAGTTCCGGATCGCGAACGTCGAAGCGCCCGGCATCGACTGCGGCCTCGATATCGCGCCGCGCCCGGGGGGCGAGCCCGTGATCCGAATTCGCTAGCCGTAGGCCGTCGTTGAGTAGAACTTTGCTGAGGGTGGGATATCGGCGGTGCAGGCGGCCGGTGAGCCGGAAGCTCTGTGCGAAGACCTGAGCGGGGTCATCGACGTCTTCGCACAGGACGTCGAGCAGGGCGCCGTGGCGGTCGAGCGCCTCTTCGACGGCGGCTCGGAACAGTTCCTCGCGGCTCTGGAAGTGGTTGTAGAACGATCCCATGCCGACGTCGGCGGTCTGGGTGATCTCGACGATCGGCACGTTGATCTTGCCCTCGGCCAGCAGTGATTGCGCCGCGCCGACCAGTGCGGCGCGGGTACGGGCCTTGCGGCGTTCCAGGCGATTGGGTCCCGACCCGTTGCTCGCGGTCATCGATGCACCTCTCCTGCTGAACAGGGTCACCATCATAGCCACCGGGCTCAATTTTGACGGAATCGTCATAACTCTTGACTGACGCGCCGTTCGCGAGTGACGATATCGTCAGTAATTGGAAGGGAGTGGTCGATGAGCGGCCAGCGCGATGTGCACAGCGGCCTGCACAGCGAACATGGAGCGCGCGCGGGTGAGCATCCGGGCCGGGCGAGCAATCCCGTGATCAAGGTGCTGGACCTGGCGTGGCTGGAGTTCGAGAAGCCCGACCTGGACGGGGCACAGGCCTTTGCCCACGCCTTCGGCTTCGCGACCGCCACGGGGACGGCCGACGAGTTGCGGCTGCGCGGGACCGATCCGGGTGCGCCCTGCGTACTCATCCGGCGTGGCGGTCGCTCGCGCTTCGTCGGTCCGGCCTTTCGTGCCGCCGATTCCGCCGATCTGCTGCGACTGGCCGCGGCGACCGGCGCGCGGGCCGTGCCGTTGCCGGAATCGCTGGGCGGACTGACCGTCGACCTGGTGGATCCGAGCGGGCTGCGGGTGCGGGTGGTCGCCGACATCCACGAACTGGACGCCTTGCCGCCGCAGCGGCCCCACCTGTTCAACTTCGGGCACGAGCCGGCGCGGGTCAACGCCACGCAGCGTCCGCCGCGCGCGCCGGCCCGCGTGCGCAGGCTCGGACATGTGGTTGTCCAGTCGACGAGATACCGCGAGACCCTCGACTGGTATCTGCGGAATCTGGGCCTGATCGTCAGCGACTTCCTCTACTACCCGGGTCAGCGAGAGCGTGGGCCGGTCATGAGTTTCATTCGCTGCGACCGGGGTTCGGTGCCGACCGATCACCACACGCTCGCGCTGACGCTCGGGCCGTCGAATCGCTATGTGCACTCCGCGTATCAGGTCACGGACCTGGACGCGCTCGCGGCGGGCGGTGAGTATCTGCGCGAACGGGGCTATCGCCGATCGTGGGGGATCGGCCGCCATATCCAGGGCAGCCAGATCTTCGACTACTGGCGCGATCCCGACGGGTTCATGGTCGAGCACTTCAGTGACGGGGACATGTTCGACTGCACCCTCGAGCCGGGCTGGGCGCCGATGAGCGCTTCCGGTCTGGCGCAGTGGGGTCCGCCTGTGACCAAGGACTTCCTCGGCCTCACGCCCGGAGCCGAATCGCTGCGCGAACTGCGCTCGATCGTCGCCGCGCTGCGCGAGGACAACGAATTCGATATCCGCCGCCTGCGCGGCCTGTTGAAAGTGGCCAATTCATGAGCACATCCATCCTCCGCACCGCCGACGCCTGGTGGGTGCAGACGCCCGCCGGTGCGGCCCGTATAGATACCCGGGCGACGACCACGCGGGAACTGCTGTCCGATCGCGACGCGATCGCGAAGGCGGCCGCGAGCGCAGATGTCGTTGCGCTGGAAAACCTTTCGCTGATCTCGCCGGTGACCGCGCCGTGCCGGGTGGTGGCGCAGATGACGAATTTCGCCTCGCACGTCAAGGATTCGGGGATGGACCCCGAGACGGTGCCGCTCACGTTCTTCCGCAAGGCATCCGGATCGATCAGCGGACCCCGCGACGACATCATCCGGCCCGCGCATGTGCAGCTGCTGGACTACGAGGTGGAGATCGGCCTCGTGTTCGGCCGTGAGATGCCGGTCGGTTCCGACATCGCGGCGGAGAACCTCGCGGATTACCTCGCCGGCCTGGTGGTCACGAACGACATCTCGGCGCGCGACGTGCAGCTACCGAAAACCCAGTTCTACGAGGCGAAGTCGTATCCGACCTTCACCCCCGTCGGCCCGGCGCTGGTGCTGCTGGACGCCGACGAGCTGAAGCGGTTCGGGGATCTGCGGTTGCGGCTGTGGGTCAATGGCCAGGTGCGGCAGGACATGACGGTCGCGGACATGATCTACCGGCCGGCCGACACGCTGCGCGCGCTGACCCGCTTCCAGCGCATGGACGCCGGGGACCTGCTGCTCACGGGAACCCCGGTCGGCACCGCGCTCAGTGCCCCGCCCAAGCCGGTGGAAATCATCGGCTCGCTGCTGCCGCCGAAGGTCAAGTGGAAGCTGTTCTTTCAGGGCCAGGCCAAGAATCCCAAGTATCTGAAGGACGGGGATGTGGTCGAGGCCGCGATCGGCACCGACGACGGCGCCCTGGACCTGGGCCGCCAGCGAACGGTCGTGAGGTACGCCCGATGACCGACAACTCGACTCTCGACGCCGCGGCGGAGGACTTGCTGTGGCCCCGGTACACCGGTCCGGAGGACTTGGACGCGATCGAGGCGGTGCCGCTCGAGGCGCGCGGCTTGCCCGAATCGACCTACGCCCTGCTGGTTCGGGCGGCGACGCGGTGGCCGGAGCGGACCGTGATCACCGTGCTGCCGGATGCGGCGCGGTGGCGAGAGCCGGTGCGGCGCACCTACTCCGAGCTGCTCGCCGTTGTGCACAGGTACGCGAACCTGCTGCACGAGCTGGGTGTGCGCCGCAGTGATGCGGTCGCGTTGATCGCGCCGAACTGCGCGGAGCTGATCCCGGCGACCCTCGCCGCGCAGTTGGCGGGCATCGCCGCGCCGATCAATGGCGGCCTGTCGCCCGAGCACGTCGCCGAACTGCTGCACCGCTCGGGCGCTCGAGTCCTGATCGCCGCCGGTCCGGAACTAGCGCCCGATACCTGGACCGCCGCAAGCGAACTCGCGGCGCGCGGTCTGGTGGATGCGCTGCTGGTATTGCGTCCGACAGCAGGCCCGAAGCCACCGCCGCTCCTGCCCGGGATCGACGGCGTCCGGGTCGGTTACCTCGATGCCCTTGCTGCCGAGGAGGATTCGAGCCGGTTTCGCGGAGAGCCGCCGAGGGCATCGGATCTGGCGGCGCTGTTTCACACCGGCGGCACGACGGGGGTGCCGAAGCTGGCGGCGCACCGTCACTCCGGTGAGGTGGCCAATGCGTGGATGATCGCGGCCAACTCGCTGCTCGATGCCGAATCGGTGGTTTTCGCCGCGTTGCCGCTGTTCCATGTCAACGCGCTGGTCGTCACCCTGCTCGCGCCGCTGTTCCGTGGTCAGCCGGTGGTGTGGGCCGGTCCGCTCGGATACCGCGACGTCACGCTGTATGCGGAGTTCTGGAATATCGTGGCGCACTACCGCATCGCTGCGATGAGTGCGGTGCCGACCGTGTACGCGGTGCTGGCCCAGTGCCCGATCACCGCCGACATCTCCAGCCTGCGTTACGCGATGGTCGGCGCCTCACCGCTGCCGCCCGCGGTGCGCGAGAGCTTCCAGGAGCACACCGGAGTCACCCTGGTGGAAGGCTATGGCCTCACCGAGGCCACCTGCGCCACCGCCCGCAGCTTCCCCGACCTGCCGCGACCGGGCGCGGTCGGGCAGCGCATGCCCTATCAGCGGGTCGCGGTCGTCCGAACCACCGAAGACGGGGTCTGGCAGGCGCTGCCTCCTGGCGAAACGGGTGTGCTGACGATCAGTGGCCCCACGGTTTTCGCCGGATACGTGACCGGCCGAGACGAACACGGTCACCGTCTCGACGGTCTGGGCACGCTGGTGGATGGCTGGCTGAGTACCGGCGATCTGGCCCACATCGACGAGGAGGGATTCATCCATCTGCACGGTCGCGCAAAGGATCTCATCATCCGCGGCGGCCACAATATCGATCCCGCGATCATCGAGGATGCGCTGCTGAGCCACCCACGGGTGAGCGCGGCCGGGGCGGTGGGTCGCCCGGATGTGCATGCCGGCGAGGTCCCGGTCGCCTACGTCACGGTCACCGCGGGTGCGGAGGTCGGCGAGGACGAACTGGTGGCGTGGGCGGCCGAGCGGGTGCCCGAGCGCGCCGCCGCCCCCAAGACGGTCACCATCCTCGACGCGCTGCCCGTCACCGATGTCGGAAAACCGTACAAGCTGGGCCTGCGCGCGGACGCCACGCGCCGTGAACTCCTCGACGCGCTGGCCGCGATCTCCAGCGTCACCGGTGTCACCGCCGCGGTCGAGGACGGCGCGATCGCCGCCACCGTCGAACTCGAGTCCGATGCCGACCGTGACGGCGTCGAGGCGATCCTGGGCCGCTACGCGATCGACGCGAGAATCGAGGTGCGGCAATGACAACGGCCAAGGTCGCGGCGGTCGCGTCGATGCGCGAGCGTCCGGCGCATCTCGGGTACTCCACCACCGCTTTGCGCGGCATCGGCGCGGTCGAACTCCTGGCGGCCGGTGGGGTGTTACTGGGACCGTCCCGCCCGGCGATCGGCCGGGCAGCCGGGGCCGGGCTGCTGCTGTTGATGGCCGGTGCGGTCGCCGGCCACCTCCGAAACCGCGACCGCACAGTCGATCTCGGGTCCGCCGCCCCTACCGGGGTATTCGCCGCGGCCTATGTCGCCACGGAGGTGGGTGAGCCCTCGTGAACACCGTCCCGATTCCCGTGGTGATCGTCGGGGCGGGTCCGTCCGGGCTCACCGTGGCCACGTTGCTCGCCCAGTACGGCATCGAATCGCTGCTCCTCGAGCGGTGGGAGGGCGTCTATCCGCAGCCGCGCGCGGTCCATCTCGACGGTGAGGTCCGGCGGATCGTCGAACGTCTCGGCATCGGTGCGGGATTCGATGCGATCGCCCGGCCCGCACTGGGGTTGCGCCTGGTGGATCCGCGGCATCGGGTGCTGGCCCAATTCGACCGCGATCCGGGCGGGGGCCGCAACGGCTTCCCCGAAGCCAACCTGTTCGACCAGCCGGAGCTGGAGGCGCTGTTGCGCGCCAATGTGGCACGGTATCCGACCGTCTCGCTGCGCGGAGGTGTGGAAGTCACCGGGTTGGTGGTCGAGAAAGACTGTGTCCGAGTAGATTTCGACGACCGTGCGACCGGCGGGACCGATTCGGTACAGGCCCGCTACGTGCTGGGGTGCGACGGCGCGAACAGCCTGGTGCGCACCGTTATCGGTGCGCGCATGCGGGACCTGCGATTCGAGCAGCGTTGGCTGGTCGTGGACATCGCGACCAGGACCGATCCCGGGCACTGGGGCGGCGTGCATCAGGTGTGCGACCCGCGTCGAGCCGCGACCTACATGCGCATCGGCGACACCCGCCACCGGTGGGAATTCCGTTTGCGCCCCGGCGAATCCGCCGACGACTACCGCGATCTCGCCCGACTCTGGCCGCTGCTCGCCCCATGGCTGGCCGATGCCGACCGGGAGGGCTTGGAGCTGGTCCGGGTGGCGGATTACACCTTCCGCGCGCAACTGGCCGATCGGTGGCGCGCGGGGCGGGTGTTCCTGCTCGGCGATGCCGCCCACCTCACCCCGCCGTTCGTCGGGCAGGGCATGGGCGCGGGCGTGCGCGATGCCGCCAACCTCAGCTGGAAGCTGGCGGGGGTACTGCGCGGCGAGCTGCCCGAGCAGGTGCTCGACAGCTACGAAACCGAGCGGAAACCACACGCGCACATGATGATCCGGCTGGCGAAGCTCACCGGCCTGACCATGACCGAGGGCGGCGAGCTGGGCAATCGGCTGCGCAGCCTGCTCGCCCCGCGCCTGCACCGGGTGCCCGGGCTGACTCGGACGATCATCAGCGGAGAGTCACCGCCGCTGCATCGCTCCGCGCTGGTGGTCGCGCCGCCGCTGCGGCGAGGTCTGGCCGGACGGCTGGTTCCGAACGAACGGATGGCCGACGGGCGTCGAATCGACGACCTCATCGCCGGGCGTTACGCCGTCATCACCACGGCCGGCCCGGCTCCCACGGAGTCGGTGACCGTCGAGCAACGTGGCGGCGTGGTGGTGCGGGCCGGGCCCGGCACCTCGTTGTACCGCTGGCTGCGCGGCGGGCGTGCGAGCGCCGTACTGGTCCGTCCCGACGGCACCGTTCAAACCTGCGGAACAACGCTGTCGGATCTGTCTTCCTCGTTGCCGAGTTTCGCACCGAGCGCGCGGCCGGCGCACACCGGCTCGCCGAGCCCGCATACCCCGGACTGATGCCCTTCGCGCTGCTGGCGACGCCGGACGACGACCTATCCGGCGACAACCCGCGTGGGGTGGGCGGCCAGGACGGCCGCGAGACCTTCACGCACGTCCTCGACGAAATACCCGGGAACCTCCAGTGACGGGAAATGACCTCCGCGCTCGGGCTCACGCCACCGCACGATCTGCCGGTAGCGCTGTTGTGCCCAAGGGCGGGGGCACTTCTCGATGTCGCGGGGATACATGGTGACGGCCGCCGGGACGTCGACTCGGAGGTCGGGGTCGAGCGAATTGTGGCTTTCGTAGTAGATGCGGGCCGCCGACGCGCCGGTGCGGGTCAGCCAGTACAGCGTCACGTCGTCGAGAACGCGATCGCGGGAGATCGTTTCGAACGGGCTGTCCTCGGTATCGCTCCACTCGGCGAATTTGTCGAGGATCCAGGCGAGCAGGCCGACCGGGGAGTCGACCAGCGAGTAACCGATGGTCTGCGGACGGGTCGCCTGCTGCTTCGCGTAGGCCGCGCGGTGGCGCCAGAAATGGCGGGTTTGCTCGGCCCACGTACGCTCGAGTTCCGTCAGCCCGTCCGTCGTCACCCCGGACGGCGCCTCGGCGAACACCGTGTGGATGCCGAGCACGTGCCCGGGGAACCTGCCGCCGAGGATCGTGGTGATATTGCCTCCCCAGTCGCCGCCGTGCGCCAGGAATCGGTCGTAGCCGAGCCGTCCCATGAGTTCCACCCACGCGGCCGCGATCTTTTCCGTTCCCCACCCCTCGGTGGCCGGCTTGTCGCTGTAGCCGAAGCCCGGGAGCGACGGGATCACGAGGTGGAACGCCGGCGCGGCCGCATCCTTCGGCTCCGCCAATTCGTCTGCCACATCAACGAATTCGACGATGCTGCCGGGCCAGCCGTGGGTCAGGATGAGCGGTGTGGCATCCGCGCGGCTGGATCGGCGGTGCAGAAAATGAATACCCAGGCCATCGATCGTCGTGCGGAACTGGCCGATTCGGTCGAGCCGCGCTTCGAACTCCCGCCAGTCGTATCCGGTGCGCCAGTAGTTCACGAGGTCGACGAGGTCGGCGAGCGGAACGCCCTGTCGCCACCGACGGCGGCCCGTCGCGGCACGATCGACCGTTTCGGTTTCCGGTAGCCGCGCCGCCGCCAATCGCGCACGCAGATCGTCCAGGTCGGCGTCGGTGGCACGCGCCTCGAATCGCGCTATGCCGGGCGGCTGGTGCGAGGTGCGGTGGCCGGCTGCGGACATGAAACCTCCTGGTCATCGCGGAACCGGTTCCGAGAGCTATCGGAACCGCCTATGACGGTTCTAACACGGGGTCTGCCGGCCTGCAACCGGCTATGGTGGTTCCATGCCTGGTGGGTTTCCCGAATTTCGTCTCGGCGCAGTGCTGGCGACCAGCTTCACCGGGACGCTGTCGGAGCGGTACGGCGAACCCGTGGAACGCATCCCCACCCCGCGGCGACTCGTCGACTGGCTGGCGGTGAACGGCCTCGCGGTGGACTCCTGCACCGCGGCCCAGCTCGAACGCGCCCGGGAACTCCGGGAATCGATTCACGCCACCGCGACCGCGGCGGCGCTTCACGAGGCGCTGCCGGCCGCCGCTGTCGGGGTCATCAACGACTGCAGCAGCAACGGCCGGGCGGCCGCCATCCTGACGACCGAGGGCAGTCGGCACTGGCGGCTCGGCTCGGCTTCCGGTGTGGACGACGCCCTGGGCGTGATCGCCGCCGATGCGATCGAGATCATCGCCGGCGACCGCGACGGGCGGTTGGCCCTGTGCGCGTCGCCGACCTGCCGGGCGGCCTTCTTCGACACCAGCCGAAGTCGCACCCGTCGATGGTGCGATATGAACACGTGCGGAAATCGTCAGAAGAAGGCGCGTTTCGCGGCGAAGCGGCGGCCCGTCTCCCCGGTGGCGCGCTGATGTCGCGCGAGACGAGGTCGGCGATGTCGAATTCGGCACGGACGTGAGCGCGGAGTTCCGACGAGCGGGCGAACCGGCGCACGCTACAACCGCGCCGATTCACGATCGACATCGGTTCGCGACGCTCCCACATACGCCCGCCACAGCGCCGCGTAGGTACCCTCCGCCCGCAGCAGTTCCTCGTGCGGGCCGACCTCGGCCAACCGCCCGCCCACCATCACCGCGACCACATCGGAGTCCGCCGCGGTCGCCAGCCGATGCGCCACCACGATCGTGGTGCGGCCCGCGGTGAGCACATCGATCGCGGCGCGGACGCGGGCCTCGGTGGCGAGGTCCAGCGAGGCGGTGGCCTCGTCGAGGATGAGGATGTCGGGTTCGACGAGCTGGGCTCGGGCGAGGGCGAGCAATTGCCGCTGCCCGGAGGACAACAGCCTGCCCTGCGGGCCGATCGGGTGGTGATAGCCGTGGTCGAGCGCGGCGATCATCTCGTGCGCCCCGACCGCCCGGGCGGCCCATTCGATCTCCGCGGGATCGGCGTCCGGCCTGCCGTAGGCGATGGCCTCGCACACGGTGTCGCCGAACAGGTACGGCTCCTGCGGCACCACGCCGAGGCGTTTACGGTAGTCCTCCAGCCGGAACTCGCGAATATCGATGCCGTCCACCAGAATTCGTCCGTCGGTCGGGTCGTAGTAGCGAGCCAGGAGTTTGACCAGCGTGGACTTTCCGGCCCCGGTCTCGCCCACCAGCGCGACCCGCTGCCCGGGTTCGATCCGCAACGTCACGTCGTGCAGGACGGCAGCGTCCTCGGGCCGGTACCGGAACCACACATTCCGGACCTCGATCGCACCGTCGACCCGTCGCACCGCTCGCGGCCGCGCCGCCTGCGGGGTGGCGACCTCCACCGCGAACAGCCGGCCGAGCCGATCGACACCGACCACCGCCTGTTGATAACTGTCGAACACCTGCGAGAGCTGCTGAATCGGCGCGAACAGCAGATCGATGTAGAGCAGGAACGCGATGAGCGTCCCGGCGCTCAGCGCCGCGCCGCGCACCTGATGCACACCCACGGCGAGGACGGCGGCCGTCGCGACCACCGACAGGAATTCGATGAACGGGAAGAACACGGCCATCAGGGTCTGGCTGCGCAGCCGCGCGTCGCGGTACTCCCACGACAGCCGGTCGAACCTGGCCCGGTTCAGCGCTTCCCGGCGGTAGGCCTGCGTGACCTTGATGTTGTCGACGTTCTCCTGCAGGTAGGCGTTGACCGCGCTGACCTTGTCCCGCGCCTTGTTGTAGGCGGGCACCGACAGCCGCCGGAACCAGACCGTGGCGGCGAGGAGGATCGGCATGAGCGCCAGCACCACGACGGCCAGCCGCGCGTCGATCACCAGCAGTGCGATCACCACGCCGCCGATGGTCAGCGAGGAGGTCAGCGCGGTCGACAGGCCGGTCTGCAGGAAGGTGGACAGGCCGTCGACATCGGTGGTCATGCGGGTCATGATTCGCCCGCCGAGTTCACGTTCGTAGTACTGCAGGCCGAGCCGCTGCAGCTGGGCGAACGTCTTCACCCGCAGGCCGAACAGCAGCCGCTCCCCGGCCCGCCCGGTGACCCGCACCTGCGCGACACCGATCACCCAGTCGGCCAGCACCACCGCGGCCGCGAGTGCCGCCGCGCCGAGCAGGACGTCCCGCGCGCCGACCAGAACTCCCCGGTCGATGCCGTAGCGCACCAGCACCGGAATCAGAATCTGCGCGATCGCATCCAGTGCGACCAGACCCAGACCGGCCAGCAGCGGACCGGCGAACGGACGCAGCAGTCGCCGCAGACCGAACTCGGGATCCGCTGTCCGGGTGAAGATTTCGGGAACCTCGGGTTCGCCGGTCACCGGCGGCAGTGCGTCGATGAGCGCCTGCACGTCACCGCTGGGCGGCGCGGAGGTCATCATGCCGCCGCCGCGTCCGAAACCGCCCGCCCCGGCCGCATGCTGGGAGAACGCCCGCGCCATCTGCTCCAGGGTCCGGCTCTCGTCGCCGTGCTCGGCGGGTTCGGCCCACAGGATCTCGGTCGGCACGGCATCGGTCGTCGTGCGCAGTGCCGCGCCGATTTCCGCCACGTCCGGCGGTGTGAACAGCGTCGCGAACAGGGCGCCGGATTCCTGGAGCTCGGCCAGGGTGCCCGATTCGGCGACCCGGCCACCGTCCAGGATCACCACCCGATCGGCCAGGGCGAGTGTCGAAACCCGGTGCGCCACAACTACCGTGGTGCGACGCCGCACCTCGGCGGCGATGCGTTCGAAGATGGTCTGCTCGACCTTCGCATCGATCGCCGAGGTCGCATCGTCGAGCACCAGGACGGGGGCGTCGGTGATCAGCGCGCGCGCCAGCGCGAGCCGCTGCCGCTGGCCACCCGAAAGCCGTTGTCCTCGTTCGCCGATCCGGGTGTGCAACTGGTCGGGCAGCCGCCGGACGAACTCGTCGGCCGCCGCCAGGTACAGCGCGTGCCAGACCTGATCGTCGGTGGCATCCGGACGGCCGTAGGCCACGTTCGCCCGAATCGTGTCGGCCATCAGGTGGGTGTCCTCGAAGACGATGGCCACCCGGCCGCGGATATCCGGCAACTCGCGCACATCCGCGCCGTCGAGCCGCACCACACCGGCATCCGGATCGATCAGCCGTGGCAGCAGCGCGGTCAGAGTCGACTTACCGGAACCGGCACCGCCCGCCAACGCCACCGTCGTTCCGGCCGGGATGGTCAGGTCCAGACGGTCGAGAACCGCGGTGTCACCGATCCGCACGCTCACCTCGGCCAGGTCGATCCGCGGCGGCGCGGCGGCCGCGGTGAGCGGGGCGAGCGCACCTGCCTGCCGGCCCGGGCTCGCCTCGATGACCTCGCGCACCCGATCCAGCGACGCCTTCCCCTGCTGGCTCACCGTGAGCAGTGTCGAGAACTGCCGCACGGGACTCACGAACGACCCCAGATACGTCATGAACGCGAGAAACGTTCCGAGACTGATGTTCCGATGAAGAGCGAGCAGACCACCCACCACCAGAATGAACACCTGTCCCAGCGCCGGCAGGGCGGCCATCGCCGGGGTGAACCGGCTGGTGATCCGTACCACGCGCAGCCGTGACCGGAACAGGTCGCGGGCGCGCCGCTCCAGCTCTCCCGTCTCCCGGCGCTCCTGCCCGAACCCCTTGACCACGCGCACCCCGGCGACGGCCGACTCCACCCGCATCGCCACCTCCGCCGCCTGGGCCTGTGCGTCCCAATTGGCGGGGAACAGTTCTCGCTGCGAGCGCCGGGTGACGAACCACAGTGCCGGCAGCAGCACGAGCGCGATGGCCGCCAGCGGCAGCGACATCGTCGCCATCAGGACCAGCGCCGTCACCAGCAGCGCCGCATTGCCGGTGACGATCGGAACCAGTTGCAGGAACATCTGGATCAACGTGATGTCGCTGATCGCGCGGCTCACCACTTGCCCGGTGGACACCGCCATCTGTTCGCGGCCGGGCATCCGCACCAGCGCGGCGAACAGATCCGACCGCAGATCGAACTGGACGCCCAGCGACAGCGTGGACGAGCACACCCTGCGCAGCATCGACAACCCGAAGCGGAGCACACCGATGACGATCAGGACGGTGACGGCGGCGGCCGGCGGTACCCGGGAATCGCCGAGCGTATCGACGACATGGCGCACCACCAGCGGGAGCGCCGCGGTCAGCGCGGCACTACCGAGGGCGCCGACGGTCGCACCCGCGACGGCGCGCGGATGCGACAGACATCGATGCAGCAGATACCGCACCCACCCCTGATCGGCAGCCGAATACGTCCGGCTCACCGGGCGATCGCCGCATCGGCGGCCACGGTGAACCGGTTCTCCGGACGCGCGAGTCCGTAGTGCCCGCGCAAGGTGGTCGCCTCGTATTCGGTGCGGAACAGGCCGCGCTCCTGCAGAATCGGCACCACCTCGTCCACGAACCGCTCCAGCCCCGAGGGCAGCGCGGCCGGCATCACGTTGAAGCCGTCGGCGGCGCCGTCGGTGAACCATTCCTGGATGGTGTCGGCGACCTGTTCCGCGGTGCCCGCGAAGGTCCGATGCCCGCGCCCACCACCGAGGCGCGCGATCAGCTGGCGCACCGTGAGTCGTTCCCGGCGAGCGAGATTGACGATCAAGGTGAACCGGCTCTTCGCACCCTGGATCTCGTCCTCGCTCGGCAGATCGGCGGGCAGCTCGCTGTCCAGATCCAGCGCCTCCACCGGCAGCTTGAACCGTTCGGCGAGAGTCCGCCGCTGGTATTCCGGCTGGATGAGGTGGGTCAGTTCGTCGTCGAGTTCGCGTGCGTGCGCCTCGGTGTCGCCGATCACCGGGACGATACCCGGCAGGATCTTGACGGTGCCGGGGTCGCGGCCGAGCCGGCGAGCCCGGTCCTTCAGATCCGCGTAGAACTGCTGACCGTCCTCGAGGGTCTGCTGTGCGGTGAAGACCGCCTCGGCGTAGCGGGCGGCGAACCCCTTCCCGTCCTCGGACGAACCCGCCTGCACCAGAACGGGATAGGCCTGTGGCGACCGCGGCACATTGAGCGGTCCCGCCACCCGGAAGAACTCGCCGATGTGGTTGATCTCGCGCACCTTGTCGGGGTCGGAGTGGATGCCGAGTTCCTTGTCGCCGATGAAGGCGTCGTCGTCCCAGCTGTCCCAGAGTTTGGTCGCCACGTCGACGAATTCGGCGGCCTTCTCGTAGCGCAGCCGGTGATCGGGAACGTCGTCGAGGCCGAAGTTGCGGGCGGCGTCGGCCCCGGCGGTGGTGACGATATTCCAGCCCACCCGGCCGCCGGACACCCAGTCCACCGAGGCGAATCGCCGGGCCAGATTGTAGGGATCGTTGTAGCTGGTCGACGCGGTGGCGATGAGGCCGATGCGGCTGGTGCGCAGCGCGATCGCGGTCAGCAGAATCGTCGGCTCCAGCTTGCCGACCGGCCGGCGGCCCGGATCTCCTTGCAGCACCGGCGAATCGGCGAAGAAGATCGAGTCGAACAGACCCCGTTCGGCGGTTTGCGCCAGCCGGATGTAATGCTCGATATCCAGGTGCGCCAAAGGATTCGACTCGGGTAGCCGCCACGACGCCTCGTGGTGGCCGGTCGACATCAGGAATGCGTTCAAGTGCAGGGTTCTGCTCATCGGGTGACGAAATTCTTTCCGGTAGTGAATGTCCGGCGCTCAGGCCGCGATCGGATCGGCGCCCAGCGCGCTCAGCAGCGAGCGGCGGATCTGCTGGAACTGTGGTTGCGCCGGGTCACGCGGGCCGTCGATGTCGATAGGGATATCGATATCGATGCGGCCGCGGTCGAGAATCAGCACCCGCTGCGCGAGGGTGATGGCCTCGTCGACGTCGTGGGTAACCAACAGCACAGTCGGGCGATGAGCCGCGACGAGGCGGCGCAGCAGGACGTGCATGCGGATGCGGGTCAGCGCGTCCAGGGCGCCGAAGGGTTCGTCGGCCAGCAGCAGTTCCGGCTCGCCCACCAGGGCTCGGGCCAGCGCGGCACGCTGTTGCTCGCCGCCGGACAGCTCTCCGGGCCACGCCTTTTCGCGGCCGGCCAGGCCGACCTCGCCGAGCAACGCGGAGGCCGCGGCCCGGCGGGAGCGGGGCTGACCGTAGAGAACGTTGGGCAGTACCCGTTTCCAGGGCAGCAGCCGGGAATCCTGGAACACCATGGACGTCCGCTCCGGCACGCGCAACAGGCCCTCGCCGGCCACGCCGTGGTCGATGCCGGCCAGCGCTCGCAGTAGCGTGGACTTGCCGGATCCGCTCTTGCCGAGCAGCGCCACGAACTGGCCCTCGGGAATGGTCAGATCGAGGTTGTCGAGTACGGCTCGGCCGCCGAATCTGCGGGTCAGCCCGTCCAGTTGCACACCCGCCCCGGGGTCGGGGGTCAGTCCGCCAGAGTTTGCCGCCACGACAGCACCTTTCGCTCCAGGATCCGGATGCCGGAATCGCATGCCAGGCCGAAAATTCCGTAGACGGCGAGCGCGACGAGGATGACGTCGGCCTGGCCGTAGTTCTGGGCGTCCTGCATCATCTTTCCCAGACCGTCGGTCGCGTTGACCGACTCGACCACCACCAGCACCAGCCACGACGTATTCACCGCGAGCCGCAATCCGAGGAAGAAGCCCGGCAGCGATCCGGGAATCACCACCTGCCGGATGAAGTCGAAGCGGGAAACGCCCTGGATCTCCGACAATTCGACGAGCCGCCGGTCGATACCGGTCAGTGCGGAATGGGTGGGCACGTAGAGGGTGACCGCGGCCGCGAGCATGATCAGCACGATCTTGAAACCGTTGCCGATACCGAGCCAGAGAATCATCAGCGGCACCAGGCCCAAAGTGGGAATCGAGCGTTTGAGCTGAACCACGCCGTCCACCAGCGAGTCTCCGACCCGGGACAGGCCGGCGATCAGCGCGAGGGCGGTGCCGATCAGGATCCCCAGGAAGACCCCGGTGGCCACCCGCTGCATGGACACCGCGATAGTGGTGAGCAGGTGCCCCTCGGTGAGCAGGTCCCACCCGGTCCACACCACCGTCCACGGCGCGGACAATTTGCGCGGATCCAGGAGTCCTAGATACGCCCCCGCCGACCAGGCGGCGAGGAGCAGCACCACACCGAGTAGCCGTGCGAACGGGATCTGCCGGCGCAGGCCGAGGCGGCGGCGCGCGGGCCGGGCGGTGAAGCCCGCCGCGACGGCGGGACGCGCGCCGAGCGCGGGAAGATGTGCGGAGACGACGGTCATCGGGTCACCCCTGTGCCTTGGTGCGATATTGCGGGGCCACCGCGTCGGCGGCGATTTTCTCGAATCGCCGATCGAACACCTGGTGGGCGTCGAAGGACTTCCCGAAGGCACCCGAGGAGGTGATCAAGTCGATCGTCTGCTGTTCCCAGTCGATCGACTTGTCCCAGTTATCCGGAAAATACGGCCGTTCGGTCGTGGCCATGATGCGGCGGCCGTCGGCCTCGCTCACGCCCTGATTCTTGACGTAGTAGTCGGCGATCCACCGGTCCTGGTTCTCCCATTCCCAGACCTTCGCGCGCGCCCAGAATTTGACGAATTCCGTGACGGCCGCGAGCTTTGCGTCGTCGGCCAGCACCGAGGTCGGCGCCCAGAGCACGCTCAACGCGTCGACCGCGTCGGATGGCACCGTGCCGGCGCCCTCGGATCGATATTGCGCGAGGTATTTCGTCAGCGACGGTTCGGCCAGCGGCGCCACATCGACCTGTTTGCCCTGCAGCGCGGTGAGGAATTGCGGGCTGTTGAGCTGAACGAGGGTGACGTCGGAGGTGCTGAGCCCGGCCTGCTGCAGGGTCCGCAGCACCACACCGCCCTGGGCTTGGCCGGGCGAGAAGGCGATCTTCTTACCCCGCAGGTCCTGCAGGCTGTGGATGGTGCTGCCCGGCGCGGTGGCGAGGCCGTAGTTGGGGGTGTTGCGCCAGAGCACGGCGACGATGCGCGTGTCGAGGCCCTGCGCATGTGCCTGGATGGACGGGATGCCGGCGTTACTGGCCAACTCCACCGCGCCGCCCTTGAAAGCCTGGATCACATCCGGGCCGGCGGAGACGTTCGGCCAATCGGGCACGGTGAAGGGCAACTTATCGATCTGACCGCTACTGGTCAGAGCAACCTTCATATCGGTCGCCGAGATCTTCAGCGAGGTCCCCGGCGGCACGCTGGTCGGTAGCGGTTTGCTGAAGTCGGCGGACCCTCCGGAGGCCGCACAGGCCGACGATGCACAGGCGGCGACCAGCACCACGAACGACGCCGCGCCGACCCTGCGGGTGAGGCGCATCCTACGCGTGGACGGTCGCGCTTCGAGCAGCTTTCTCATCCATCGATGGTCGCGAATTCCGTTGCGGCCCACAATATTCGGTCCACTTAAAATTACCGAGACTCGAACTGCGGTGACTCGAAGCGCGGCACGGGCTCCTCCTTCCGGTGGGTGCCGAAGCCCTCCGCCGCGACGGCGAGCGGATCGGCGTAGAGCCGATGCAGCAACACCGCCGCGGCGGCGGTCTCCAGCGAGCGGTTGGGGAACGACGTGCCGATGATGCGGTGCCGGGCGGAACGCACCTGCGCTCGCGCGGCGATCGCGTCGAAGTAGGTGGCGCGCACCGCTGGCAGGCCGGTGAAGGCCCGGTCGGTGATGATCAGCGTCTCCGGATTGAGCACGTCGAGCAGCGCGGCGGCCACGGCGGCGAGTCCGCGCGCCCGATCCTCGAACAGGGCATGGGCTCGCGGATCGGTTTCGGCGGCGGCGATGAGCGCCGGAATCGTGGGCTCCGCGACAAGTCCCAAACCGGCCGCGCGCCGTTCGAGCGAGCGATCGGAATAGGTGTCGAGCGGGCCCGGGCCACCCGGGCCCAAGTCGGACGGCACGAGCGTGGCCAGCGAGCCGGCCGAGGAACCGGGGCCGTAGTGGACGCGCCCGTCGACGGCGAAGGCCGCATCGATCACATTGCCGACGAACAGCACGGCGGCCGAGGCGTCGAAATCGAGAGCGCCGAACAGTTGTTCCGCGTGCACCATCGCGCGGGCGTGGCTGTCGAGTTCCACCGGCAGGCCGGTGAGCTGCACCAGCACGTCGCGGACGAGCGTGTCCTCCAGGCGCAGCAGCGGATGCGACAGCACCACGCCGGCTTCCGGGTCGACCCAGCCGCCGGTGGCGACCCCGGCCCCGAACAGGCGGGTATCGTCCGGAAGGTCGCGGCGCAGCGCGGCGAGTACGGCGGCCGCGTCGGCGACCAGATCCGCCCCCTCGAGGGTCCGGTGCGGAATCAGCGCACTCGAGACGATCGTGCCGGCGATGTCGACCACCGCCACCCGGGTCTGGGTGGCCGCGAAATGGATGGCCGCCACCGCATTCCGGCGATCGAGCTCGAGCGGCGAATGCGGCCGGCCCACCCGCTGCGAGCGGTCCACCGGCGGCGCTTCGCGCAGCAGTCCTGCCTCGAGCAGTGCCCGGGTCTGACTCGTCACCGTCGCCGGTGACAGCCCCGCGTGGGCGGCGACCACCGAGCGCGACGCGCCACCCAATGCCAGGATCGCGCGAAGTACCGCGCCCGCGGCCGTCGGCCACCCTCTCGCCGGTCTCATAGGCCTCGGTCCCGTCTGGTTCCCATACGTCTGTGGCCGACCCTACGAGACCGGGCGACGTTCGGCACCGTTCCGCATCAGCATGATCCGAACTCGGGCAAATCGGCCCTGCGGCACGCCGGGGTGCCATTGTATAACCGCTCGGAATTTCTTTGCCGGGAAAAATAAATAACGCGCATATTTGAAATCACGGCGACGGCAACAAGTGCGGCGGAAGAGGTTCCGAAATTATCATCGGAACCGTCGTGGGTCGGAAAGAATTGTGCCCCACGGTATCTCACGCACCAATGGCGACTCTCGGCCCGGTGCATTCGAATGCGATGGAGTGTAGTGAAATGACACTGGCTGTCGAAAAGAACGAAACGACCGAAGGTAATGACGGCGCTTTCACTGTGCATCGGGTGGCCGGGCATATCGGCGCGGAAATCGGGGGACTGGATCTCAGCAAGCCCCTCGACGACGAGACCGTCGCGCGGCTGCGCCGCAAGCTGCTGAAGTACAAGGTGCTGTTCTTCCGTAACCAGCACCTCGGCCACGCCGAGCAGATCGAGTTCGGCCGCCGCTTCGGCGAACTCACCCACGCGCACCCGCACGAGGACGCGCCGCCCAGCGATGCCCCGCAGATCCTGACCATCGACCCTCGGGTCTACGAGCGGCGCTACGGCTCGGCACGGCCGGACTCCCAGGAGCGCCAGTACAGCTACTACAGCGGCTGGCACACCGATGTGACCGCCTCGGTGAACCCGCCGGCCATCTCCATCCTGCGCTCGGAGGTGGTTCCCGAATTCGGCGGCGACACCACCTGGACGAATCTCGTTGCGGCATACGAGGGTCTGTCCCAGCCGCTGCGTGCGCTCGCCGACGGGCTCACCGCGGTGCACCGGTTCTCGGCGGGCCGCAAGTTCGACGACAACGAGGCCTACGCCCGCCGGATCAACGACAATCTGCTGATCTCGGAACATCCGGTGGTGCGGGTGCATCCCGAAACCGGTGAGCGGGCACTGTTCGTCAACCCCGGCTTCACCGATCACATCGTCGGGCTGTCACCCGTCGAGAGTGCCAAGATCCTCGACCTGTTCTTCGGCCACCTCAGCAGTCCCCGGTACACGGTCCGGTTCCGCTGGGACGCCCACAGCGTCGCCGTCTGGGACAACCGCTCGACCGCCCACCTCGGTCCCCAGGACCTCGGCCACCTCGACGTGACCCGGACCCTGCACCGCGTGACGGTGGTCGGCGACCGTCCGGTGGGCCCGGACGGTTTCGTCTCGCAGATCATCGCGGGCGAGGAGTTCACCACCGAGGCCAAGGTCAAGGTCTCCTGAGGAATCGGCGGCCCACCCCGGCCGGTGGGCCGCCGCCCGCGGGCTTTTCGCGATGGTGTCGGCGAACCGGCCCGCCCGGCGGCTCAGGACGATCCGTGTCCGCGCGCGTCCAGGGCGAGCATGGCCGCAGCGACCCGGTCGGTCGCGGCGTCGGGCAGGGCGGTGCCCATGTCGTCGAGGACGAGGAGCCGCGCCCCGGGGATTTCCGCCGCGAGGGCCTCGCCGTTGCCGACCGGGAAGGACGGGTCGGCGCGACCGTGCACGACGAGTGTCGGCAGGTCGAGTTCAGCGAGCCGTTCCCGCCATCGCGGGGCGCAGTCGAGCCGGGAGAACATCATGCCCAGTTGGTTGGCCTGGTGCACCGCGGGATCGTCGGACGGTGTCCGGTCCCAGATCCGCGCCGCTGTCGCCCGTGCCTGGTGTGGGTCGTTGCCCATCACCCCGGCGCCCTCGGCGGCAAGCGCCGCGACGGCCTCGCGGTCGGTCCAGTCCGGCCATGGACGGGAGAACAACGCGCCCATGACCGTGCCATCGTGGTCGGGTAGGTCCGCATCGACCGGGCCCGGCGCCACCGGGCGAGTGCCGACGAGAGTCAGTGCGGAGAAGACGTGCGGATGGTCCAGCGCGGCGACCTGAGCGACCATCCCCCCGACGCCGACCCCGCCGAGATGGGCAGTCCCGCCGCCGAGCGCCTGGACCAGCGCGACCGAGTCGGCCGCGAGATCACGCAGGTCGTAGGCCGGATTCTGTGGGGCGAGGGTCGTCGACGCGCCGCAGTCGCGCAGGTCGTAGCGGACCACGCGCCGCCCGCCCGAGGCCAGCCGCTCGCACAGGATGTCCGGCCAGGAGAGCATCGTCGTGCCACCGACCAGAAGAACCAGCGGGTCGTGTTCGCGGCCGAAACTTTCGATGCCGAGATCGACATCGTTGGCCCGGACCGTGGTGGTGCCCGAGTGGATTGATCCTGTCATGCCTGCGCTCCTGTCTTTCGGTGCGGCCCACAGGCTGGTACGACAGGTTCGCGCGAAAGTCATCGGTGCAGGGGCGGTCTCGCCCGGTTTCGCTGCCGCTGTCGCCACCTCGGTCGGATGCGTCGGACATGTCGGCGCGGCCGGGCAATTCACCCGGTGGGCAACGTAACTGGATACCTTGTCGGCGTGGGGATTTCGCGTGTCACCGGATTGAGCATTCGTGCGGGCGAGACGGCGACCGGGGTGGTGAGCGTGGAAACGGCCCACCACCCCGGCTGGTGGATCAGCCCGCCATTCGCTGGAAGATCTGGACGACGACGAGAACAACCGCGATGAGCAGATAGCCCCGCAGCGCGATCATCCCAGCGGTGCGCAGTGGTGAGAACGCCGGCCGCGGAAGGGTGTCGAGGGCGGGGGTGCGCCAGGTGTCGCGGTCGTGGTCACGGATCTGTCTGCGTTCGGCGCGGCTGAGGGGAGTGTCGTCGAGTTCTTCGATCTGATCGGGATCCAGACCGCCGAGCTCCGCGGCCGTGCGTTCGGCCGCTGCGCGATCGGTGCGGCGTCTGCCGAGCATGATCGCGACCCCGCCGAGCACACCGACGAGCGCGCCGACGCCGAAGCCGATTTCCAGTGTGGCGGTGGAGATATCGGGAAACAACGTCGCCGCAGTGAGCGCCAGCGACAGCAACACCAGCGCCCACACGATGAGGGCGGCGGCGATGTTCTGGCGAGTGGTATTGACCCACGGGCCGAGGACTGCCTTGTCGTTGCACAGCAGCACCAGAAAGACGGTGGCGGACGGCAGCAGCACCCCGGCCAATGCCTGTACGCCCTGGGTCAGCGACCCGAGGGCGTGGTCGGGGCTGAACGACACGGCCGCGGCGAGTGCGAGCAGCAGCGCGTAGCCGGCGTAGAACAGGGGCGCCTCGCCGATCTTCCAGTGCAGCGAGTGCCGCCGTCCCAGGGTGTCGCCGAGGGCATAGGTGGTGGCCAAACCGACCGCGTTGGCACCGACGAGTGAGGCATCGAGCAGCAGGATCGCGAACAGCGCACCGGCGGCCGCGCCCACATGGTCGTGCAGGCCGCGGGCAACCGCGCCCGCGTCGGTGAAACCGCCGACCGCATCGGGAGCGAGTCCGAACGCGGCCGCGGTCATGATCGCGACGGCTCCGGCCATGACGACGACGATGCCGACCCACAGGTCGATGCGCTCGTAGCGGATCCACCGGGGCGTGATCCGCTTGTCGACGATATTGGACTGCTGGAAGAACAACTGCCACGGCGCGACCGTCGTCCCGACGATGGACACGATCAGCAGCAGCAGGGTGGAGTTCAGCCCGCCGGGCAACGACGGAACGATCCCCGACACGGCGCTCGCGATCTTCGGATGGACCAGGAAGGCCAAGGGGAACATCACGACGTCGATCGCGATGAGCGTGAACAGGAATCTCTCCCAGCGCCGGAACGACCCACCCGCGACCATCGTGAACAGCAGCACCGCGGCCAGCGGGACCGAGACCGCGCGGGGAATGTCGAAGTAGTTCAAAGCCATTGTGACACCGATGAATTCGGTGACGATCGTCATGGCGTTCACGAGGAACAGGTCGCCCACGCTGAACGCGCCCCAGAATTTGCCGAACTGGGAGAAGATGAGCCGGGCGTGGCCGACGCCGGCGACCGCGCCGAGACGGACGACCATCTCCTGGTTGACGTACAGCACCGGGATCAGCAGGGCCAGGGTCCAGACCAGGCCCATGCCGTAGTTCTGCCCGGCTTGGGCGTAGGTCGCGACGCCACCGGCATCGTTGTCGCCGGCCATGACGATCAGACCGGGCCCCAGGATCGCCAGCAGCATCGTGAATCGCTGGGCGCGGGTGCGTCCGTCCGCGGTCTCGTGCTGTCCGATCCGCCCGAGAGCGCCGACGATATCGCCGACGTGGGCGCTGTCCGTGGTCGCGGTGACGGTCGTCGGCCCGGTTGTGACGGTGGTGGTGCGGCGGGCCGAGCCGCCGGGGAAGAAGGCCATTGCCGTTCCTCGTTTCGACAAGCTGAACGCGCGACTGGTCGAGCGCAGGTGGTGAGCGAATGGTGGCGGTCGTACCGGCGAACGGTCGCCGGTACGACCGGTGCTGCGTTGCGGCGGAACAGCTTTCGCTGTTCAGGCCCCCGGTGCTATCGGTGCCGCGGGTGTGCGCCCAGGGAGGCGGAGACCACGGCCGGCGGCAGGTGGGCGAGGCGAAGGTTGTGCCGTTCCTCGGGGGTGAGGTGGTAGCGGGCCCGGACGCGGCGGGCCGAATCGGTGAGAAATGCGGTGAAGCTCATGACACACTCCGTGAAGAAGAGCCGGCGAGCCACAGCACTACGAACACGCGCAGGCCACCCGCACAGCTGCCTCGGGCACGGCGAAGTGCCCGAAACGGCTGGGTGTAGTGGGCTCAGGCGATGGGTGCGCCGCAGCAAGCCGGGAACGAAACAGCGGTTCGAACCGAACTCGGATGCGGACTGTCTCCGGGTGGCATCTCGTCCCTCACCTCCTTGCTGCCAGGACGCATGTGCGCGTCGGAACCTTCGAACCGACAGCCGGGGTTGTATCGTCGCGAGCGGCGAACGATGCGCACCCCTCTCGTCAGAGCTTCGGCACTGTACGACGTATCTCCCTGTGGGAGAAGCCACTTCGGATCATCCCTTAATCCGGGAAGATCTGTCCTAACCCTGGGCGTCTCTCGACGTCGTCGGATCAGTGGCCTGTGTTCGTACAGGAGCCTCGCCTAGCGAGGTGCTGACCGCACTATGGTGCATGTCTGGTCCGGCGCTGTCAAACAGCCTGTCGCGGCGGCGTACCCGACTCCGGCCCGGCCCGGCAGACCCCTCGCGCTGGTTCCGGGTCGTGGCGATCCATCGCGATCACCTTCCCGCGACGCCGTGGATCTCCAGCTGGACGGTCTGAACGAGGACATCGGTTGCGGGTTCGGCGACCACCCTGATGCGTAACGCGGCAGATTTCTTGGCGGGCACCGATATTTCCGTCGCGATAGGCAGGCGAACCCACGTCCTGTCCCATTGCTCGAAAATGTCCGTCGGTCGGTCCGAGGGAGCGGCGGATTCGGTGACCGCGGGGCCGTCGACCAACGCTTCGATTCCGATGCGTGATGGCGTTCCGTCGACAGCGATGTCGACGGAGCCGGAGAGCGTATAAACCGTTCCCGGCGAGAGTATTCCGCCCTCGAGCCGAATAGTGTGGTGATCGCCGTCGAGGGTGATCAGCCTGCGGAGTTTTCCGGTGCGAAAGAAATATTCCTGGTCTCCGCCGCTTTCGTCGAACGAGAGCAGCCACAGGAGCGACCCATGATGCAACCGCTGCCAACCTTGCCCGTTCGATTGCGGTTGCCACCCCGGCGGATGATCGTCGATAGAGCCATCGCTGAGCGACAGGCGTGGCGCATCTCCGTAATCGCTGTCGTGATCCCCGTGCAGGTGCCACCGCAACGGGAGACCGATGCCCCCCACCAGGTCGTCCGCCCCCTCGAACTCGCCGTCGACGACGCCGGTGAGAAACTCGGCCATGCCCCCGTCGAAACGATGCCAGCAATCGTCGAGGTCCCGGTCTCGGAAATACACATACACCGGCCACGTGTCCGGATCGGAATCGGGATATTCGTCGTCGACGAACCAGAAGCAGCGATCTCCGTCCTCATTCCCTCCCCATTCGATCAGCCGGCCTGCGGGCAGGTCTTCGGAGTGACCGAAACTGTAGTCGTCGAACCAGGCGTCCCGTCTTTCGACGACCAGGTCGTCGGAGTATCGGTCGATCGGATAGAACACCGATAATTCCCCATTGATCGATCCCGCGCCGTACCGGTCGATGAATTCTTTGTAGTCGGCGGGCAGGCCGTGGCCGAGTGTTTCTTCGATCTCCCGCCAATAGGGCAGCGGTGAAACCGGCAGCGGTGACGGTGGCAAAAGGTCGGCGAGCTGGGTGACCGCGGAACGCCGTGGCATGTCGCAAATTTCCTTCGATTATGATCGGTCCCGGTTGACGGGAAGGGATGCTACTCGTATTCGTCGAATACGCCGTGTGCGCGCTTCCCGCCGGTGGGATTCTCGGCGATATTGCCGGGGAAATGCGAAGGGCGATTTCCCGTCGCTCGGCACCGGAGTCCTCGTTTTCGGCTTTCTGGTGACAACTCCGGTACGGATGACGATGCTGCGGGCCTGCTGCCGGTGCTGGTGCGGCGGATCGAGCATCGCCCGGGCGCCGCAGCGATGCTCGCGCCGGATGCGGCGGCCGGTCGGCTTCGCGTATGACCGATGCCACAATCGCACCGCGAATTGCCATCGCGGGGAAGCCCTTTCGAGACGCTTATCATCGACATATGGGCGAGCTGGATCTGGGCAATGGCAGCAGTCTGCCGCTCTATCTCGACCCTGACACTTTCGACTCGGCAGTCGCCGGGGTGGTGTGGACCTACGACAGCCTGACACGGCTGCTGGGCAGCTTGAAAAACACCGGCATCGACAACCCGGGTCTCGGCGATGGCGCGGTCGCGTCGGCGTGCGCGGAATTCCGCGGGGCGTGGGTTACCGAAACCGAGCTCACCGCCAAGGCCGTCGGCATCATCGTGGACCTGCTGCCACGGGTCGAACGCGATTATCAGGACACCGATCGGGATGGCGGCGGGAGTATCGGCGCCGCCGGTGACAGCAACGGTGCGGTGCCCTCGGTGGTACCACCGGTCACCGATTCTTCGGGCCGCCCACCGCGCGGATGACCGGCGACCGTCGCTTCGATTCCCGCCTGCGCACTCTGGATGTGGCGGCTGCGCTGGCCGCGGGGATGTCGGGCTCCCCGGACGATCGAGATACGGTGCTCGCGGAGGCGGCGGTCGCCGCCGCGGTGCAACTCGGAGATATTGGGGTCGGGCCGAATCCGGTTGCGTTCCTCGCGGGTTGCGTACGCACCATGGGGCTGCCCGCCGTCCGGCGGCTACCCGAACCGCTGATCGGTGCCCGAGCGACGGCGACCATTCGCGCCTGGATGACGGCGGCTTGTTCCGCCGAGGAACCGGATGTCGCCCGCGACGAGCGCTTCGCCCGGTGGTTGGAGATGGTGGCCGCCGTCCTGCGGTCGCGGCGCGCCCTCGTCCGCGGCGCCGCCCCGACGCCGTGGAGCTCCTCATGATCAGCAAGACGTGGCAACGGGTCGGCGCCGGATTGCTCGGCGGTGCCATCTCGCTGGCGCCTTTTCCCGGCGCGGCGCTGATCGGCGGGGCGGTCGGCGGCGTTCTCACGGGGATGGTCGACGGCCGGTCGGGGACGGACCTCTTGGTCGACGCGGGCATCGGTGCGCTGAGCGGGCAACTCGGCAAGGGGATTCGCGGGCTACCCGCCGTGCTGGGCAAGAATGCGGGCAAGATGCCCGGTGTCGGGAAATACCTGTCGTCGCTCGCTGCCCGACTGCCAGCCGGTGCCGGCGCGACGGCGGGAAAGCTCCTTCAGTTCACGACAGTGGGTTTGGTGAGTACGGGCTACCCCCATCTGTACAACGAATTGTGGCTGAGCAACGAATCGTCCCAGCGGCTCCCCGAGCTACCGCTGCCGGCAAAGAGCGAACGTTTGAAAGCGCTGGAATTGGCGTTGGAGTCGATGCAACTCGGCCTCAACCGTCGTCATTTGCAGGCCGCCATCGACATTGCGCTCCACGTGCCGGCGTTGCCCGGTTCCACGACAGCGGTCGACGCCGAGGCAGATGCGATGGCCGACGCCGCGTCGATGTACAAGGTCATGCACAGCGAGCTCGAGCACGTCGCGAAAGAGAAGCTGCCGACCGCGTGGCGTGGTCATGCCGGCGAGACGGCTGCGGATGCGGTGTCGTCGTTCGCCGGGGCTGTCCGGCACGCACAGGGCGCGTTCGAGTCGGCGAACGAGGCGTTGCGTCTCTGGTCGGACGCAATGGCGACGACGCAGCGACAGGACTCGGGCGCGGTGAAAGGACTCGCCGACGCGCGCGCCCAGCTCGGCAGCAAGACCGATGAAGAGATCCGCCGGCCCGCCATCGACAGCTGCCGAGTTCGGATCACCGCGACGAAGGCGTACGAGGCGGCGGCAAGGATATGCGCGTCGTCGCTGGGCGCGGCCGCCCAGGCCGCGCGAGCCCGAGTCGTCAAGGCGCCCGGTGTCGACCCGGTCGATGCCGAAACCCTCGCCTACGCCGGCCAAGCAGGCGGAGCGCCCAGCCCATTCGGTGACATCCTCACGCCGGTGGCATTGACCCGGGCCTCGCAGCGGCTCTCGGCGATGTCATCCCGTGAGCGCTCCGCGTTCGACAAGCTGGTGAGCGATGCCAAGTCGCCGCAGGAGGCGGCCTATCTGTGGGAGGCGTTGGCCGCCGGATATTCGCTGCCCGATATCACCGCGTTCGACAAGCAAATCCACGGCCACGGGGACAACCTCTATTGGCTTTGGAAACATCTGCACGTCGACGACCTTGCCGACAACCGAACCGTGCGTGACGGCAGGCGAGACCTCGGCTACACCCCCAACCAGGTGGCCGCGGCAGCGACCTACGCCCAGGACCGGGGGAACTGCACCTCGGCGTCCACGGTGGTCGCCCGGTTGGACGCCGATCCGGTGCTGATGCTGGGTGTGACCACGGGCACCGGCCCGGCGGCTGTGAGCGGCCCCGCCGCCGGCAACGACAGCCCGAAGGCCTTCCGGGACCGGCTGGTGCGGGTCTACAACGACAACTTCGACCCCGACCTCACCCCCGAGCCACCAGGCGACGGGAAGATGGTGAACAACCTGCTGAAACCGATCACCGGCAGCAGCTACCACATTGCCGCCCTGTCCACCGAGGAGGCACGGCAAGCGGCCCTGCCGAAGATCGAGGCCGCGGTGGCCGCGGGCAAGCCCGTCCCGATCGTGCTCGCGCCGAAGGAGGGGGACAAACATCAGGTGGTGGTGGTCGCCACCCGGCCCGGTCGGTTGCAGATCTACAACCCGTGGGGTTTCACCCAGTGGGTGACCACCGAGCAATTCGTCAAGTCCGAGATGCCGGACATCGAACGGCCGGACGAAGTCATCCTCCCGAACTGAGAATCACCTTGCCCGTCCTGGCGCTCGACAGCGGACTCGGCGCCGCGGCCGCGTTATCGGCCTGGTCCGCGAGTGGGCTCATGCTGGAGGCTGCGCCCCTCGAATACCCTCGAGCGCAACGGATCCCACCCGCGGAACTGTGGATCGCCCGACCCGGCGACAGACCGTCGGGCTATTCGGGCGCACCCGCCGGCGCCATCGACTGCTGTGCCTTGATGATCGAATCCATCAGCGACGGCTTATCGGTGGCGAAGGCCAGCTTTTCCATTCCGCCGTACGGGTTTTCGAAGCTTGCGACTTCCTCGGGGGAATTGTCCGCGTACACTTCGAGCTCGTTGCCGTCGGGGTCGTAGAAGTAGACGCTCTTGGTCACGCCGTGGTTGACCGTGTAGGCGATCTCGACATTCTCGCGGAGCAGCGTCTCGTAAGCCTCGATCAGATCGGCTTCGCTGCGGAGCTTGAACGCGAAATGCTCCATTCCGACCTGATAGAAGGTTCCACCGGGAGCTTCGGTGCCGAGCTCGGCGATACCGAGCTCGTGGTGGTCACGGCCCGTCGACAGAAAGACGACGCTCGGATCGATTCTGCCCATGACCTTCAGTCCGAGGATCCGCGTGTAGAAGTCGAGCGACTTCTCCAAACTGCGGACCTTGATGACGACGTGCGCGACCCGCTCGATTTTGATCATTCCGGTTGGCCTTTCAACTTCTGCCTTGGTGGGTGCTGTTACGGTTGAGCGTACTAGATCAATCTATCTAGTGCGAGCACGATTCTTTCCGGGCTCGAAATCCCTTCTCGCTCGGAACGATTCGCGCAGCAAGTCCCACCGGCTGCGACGGGGTGCTATCCGACGAGGGCCGCCTTCGCGCGGGCCACCTCGTCCGCCGTCAACGGCTCGGCCGCCAGCGGCGTGCGCGGGACAGGGTCGGCCCGCACGCCGTCCAGGACGATGCTCATATATCGCCGCCAGACATCCGGGTTCACCGGTCTGGCGAAACCGGCGATCGACTCGACCATATTCACCATCGCGAACAGGTCGGTGGCAGTGACGCCGGGACGCAGCACCCCTTCGGCGAGAGCCTTGTCGATCAATCCCAGGACCATGGGGCGGATCCGTTCCCGGACCGAAGCGAAGCGCTGCTCGGCATCGGGTAGTTCGAGCATCACCTCGCCGAAGCCACGATTGGCCGCCATATGTTCGCAGTACCACTCGAACAGGCGAGTCAGGCCGCGCCAGGTGTCGGGGTCACGGAAGGCCGACTCGGTCGCCTCGGCCATGGCCGTCACGGTCTGCTCGAAGGCCTCGGCGACAAGCCGCTTCTTGTCCGAGAAATGCCGGTACACCGTGCCCACTCCGACGCCGGCCGCCTCGGCCACGTTGTCGAGGGTCACCTCGAGCCCACGCTCGGCGAACAGGTCGGTCGCCGCCCGCAGGATGCGCGAATGATTGCGGGCGGCATCGGCGCGTGGGCGCCGAGGAGTGGGAAGGCCCATCGCATGACTCACGACCGGATCGTAACCACCCGCGAGTTCGGCAGCCGAGTCCCGTGGGTACCCGGCTTCCGAAAACAGGTAGGGGAGTAGGTAGTTCTCCCGTCGCCGATCGCGCGTTCCCGAACGAGGCTGGGCAGGTCAGTTCGATCACTACCGCTCGGGGACGCCATGAATGCACAGGAGCGACAGCGCAGTCGTTCCGGGGGGAGCCACGGTGCGCACCGGTCCCATCGTCCGCCACCGGCCCGAGCCGTGGCCCGGGAAGGAGCGACCGTCGCCTACGACTCGTCGTGGGTTCGCTCGGCGCTGAGTCAATTGGATTTTCTCGCCGCCGGCCGGTCCGTCGCCGCGGAGATGGCGACAATGGTCGAATTCGCCGTCCGCTGGGCTCCGTTCGGGGGCGCCGGCTCGGGAGATCTGCTCGTGACATTCGGTGTCGACCGGAGACGGTTCCTGGAATTGCTGACCGAAGGGCTGAAGCCCAGGCGAACCGACAACTCGGAGCAGCGCTGGCTCAAGCGCAGCTTGGCGGACGCGCTGATACCGGCATGGGGCGGCGACCGTGAGATCGCGATGCGGGCCGGGCGTTGGTGACGTTCGCCGAGCAGGCTCGGCTCGCGACCGGGGGTGATGTGCATGTGCGAATCTGGTTGGGCCGAAGCACGTCTGCCGAACGAGCGGTTGTTCCTGGATCCGCACCCCCGTCGGCCACCCGGGTAACGGCGTGACGAATCAGAGGTCGGGGTGCGCGGCGACCCACCTCGCGATCTGCAGGCGGGAGGTGAAGCCGAGCTTGGTGAGGATATGTTCCACGTGTCCCTCGGCCGTGCGTTGTGAAATGACGAGCTGTGCGGCGATCGCCTTGTTCGACAGGCCTCGGGCGACGAGCTCGGCGACCTCGAGCTCGCGCTTGGTCAGGGTTCCGCCACCACGCCGTGGGGCCCGGACCTCCGACCGTTCGCGGAGTACGAAGGCTACGGCGGAATCGAATGTCATGGCGGCGCCTTCGCCGAACGCAGCCTCGAACGCTTTGCCCCCGAGCCCGGCGCGACTGTCGCGCGCGCACTCCGTATGGTGCGTGAGCAGGTCGGGAAAGACGAAGGCAGCGCTGCCGGCGACGCTGACCAATGCCTCGGCGGCGCCCATCAACGTGGCGGCGCGCCGATCATCGTGTTGCTCGCATGCCACCCAGGCCGAGGTTTCCGTGCAGGCCGCGGCGACGAGCGGATCCGCGACCAGCCGGGCCGACCGAATCCCCTCCGCCAGCAAGCGGATAGCGCGGTCGGGCTCGCCCACCCGCCAGGCCACATATCCGTCGCCCCACAGCGCCCAGGACCGCAGCATCGTCTCGCCGGCCGACTCGGTGATGCTCAACACCTGCCCGAAGCATTCGGTCGCCCGGGACGTGGCGCCCAGCAGGGCGTACGACCATCCGAGGGAGATCAGGGCATCCAATCGCAGGCTCACCTCCCCGAATTCCTCGTAGCGGTCGATGGCTTCGGCCACGAGGTGGTGCGCGCGGTCCAGATCCCCGTCGCTGGTCATCAGCACGACGGCACCCTCGGCGTGCGCGACGACCGCATCGACCGCGGGGTCGTCGGCGTCCTCGGCGAGCTGCTTCAGCTGCGTCAATATCTCCGTGGTGTCGGCGAAGTCGCGCTGGATGACGGCGAGCGCTCCCGCGGCGTAGAGGGCCTTGGCTCGATCGACGGCCGACGCGGGGCCGGCGTGGGGGAGCGCGCGAGCGAACCACCGGCGCCCCTCGCCGAGCCGTCCGCGCATCATCCAGAACAGATGGAGCGCGGTGGTCATCCGGACGGCGACCTCCGTGGAGTTCGCTACGGCGAATTCCAGTGCCGCACGAAGATTGGGCAGCTCTCGCTCGAGCCGGGCGATCCAGCGCAACTGCTGCGGGCCGATCCATTCGGCCTCGGCCCGCAGCGTCATCCGAAGACACCAGTCCTGGTGCCGCCGAGCCGATTCGAGGTCGTCGCCGCGCTCCTGTGCCTTGTGCCGACCGTATTCCTGAACGGTCTCGAGCATCCGGAAGCGGACCGTCCGATCGACGTCCTCACGGATCAGAATGGACTTGTCGACCAGCGCCGACACCGCGTCGAGCAGTGCCGGCCGGGCCAAGGCGCCGCCGCAGACCGGTTCGACGGCATCGAGCTCGAAACCGCCTGTGAAGACCGACAATTGCGCCCGCAGCCATTGCTCGTCCGGGGTGCACAGGTCGTAACTCCAGCCGATGCACCAGGCCAGCGTCTGCTGCCGCATCGGGGCACCGCGCCGGCCGCGAGTCAGCAGACCGTAGCGGTCGTCGAGCCCGGACAGAATCTCGGCGGGCGACATCGTGCGCAGCCGCGCCGCCGCGAGTTCGATCGCCAGCGGCAGCCCGTCCAGCCGCGCGCAGATCCGCGCCACATCGTCCCGGTTGTCGTCGGTGATGCGGAATCCGGACACCACCGCGGCGCCGCGCTCGGCGAACAACTCCACCGCGTCGTCGGCGCCGGCGGGGGCGGCCGGTCCGGCCTGCCGATCGGGAAGATTCAGCGGAGGCACACCGAACACCGATTCGCCGCTGACATCGAGTGGCTGCCGGCTCGTCGCCAGAATCCGCACTCGCGGACAGGCCCGCAACAGCGATTCCGTCAGCGGTGTGACCGCGTCGATCACCTGCTCGCAATTGTCGAGAACCAGCAGGATCGCACGGCTGGACAGATAGCCGATCAGAAGGTCCAGTGTCGACCCGGCACCTCTGCTGCGGAGTCCGAACGCGGTGGCCACGGCGTCGACCAGAAGGGCGGGATCACGCACATCGCCCAGCTCCGCGAGCCAGACGCCGTCGGCGAATTCACCTTTCACCTTGTGCGCGACCCGCAGGGCGAGGCGCGATTTTCCGACTCCTCCGATCCCGGTGAGGGTCACCAGCCGCGACGTCGTGACGAGATTCCCGACCTCGGCGACCTGGCTGCGCCGGCCGACGAAACTGGTCAGCTCGAGCGGTAGATTCCCGGTGCGGCCGGGCTGGGCGCCGGCCGGTACCACCGGTCGCGGAGAAGAGTGTTCGAATTCGGCGGGCACCGGGATTCGGTCCATCAGCAGCCCGTGTCGCTGTTGCACCTGCTGGAGCTGATCACCGAGCGTCGCGGCGGCCGGGCGGCGAGCCGGGTCGTGCGACATCGCGTCTTCGATCACGCGACACACGTCGTCGGGAATGCCGAGGTCGCGCAGATCCGGAATCGGCTGTTCGGTGATCCGTAGGAACTGGGCGACCACCTGTTCACCGTCGCGGCGCTCGTAGGCGGCATGACCGGTGATCGCGCAGAACAGGGTGGCGCCCAATCCGTACACGTCGGAGGCCTCGCTCGGTGCGTCACCCCGCAGCACCTCGGGCGCGGTGAAGGCCGGGGATCCGGTGACGGTGCCGGTGGCGGTTTCGAAGCCGCCGGTGATGTGGGCGATGCCGAAGTCCGTCAACGCCGGCTCACCGTAGTCGGTCAGTAATATGTTCGCCGGTTTGACATCTCGGTGCAGCACGCCCGCACGGTGCGCCGTTTCGAGGGCTCCCGCGATCATCACGCCGAGATGGAGAACTTCCGGCAGCGGTAACGGACCGCCGCGGTGAATACGGTCGTGCAGTGAGCCGCGCGAGTGGTACGGCATCACCAGATACGGGTGACCGTTGCCGGTGGCGCCGACCTCCAGCATCTCGACGATGTTCGGATGTCCGGTCGGTCGCGCCATCGCCCGCTGCTCGCGCAGGAATCGCTCGCGATCGTCGTCGAACTCCTCAGTGAGCACCTTGACCGCCACCGTGCGCTCCACGCCGATCTGGCGACATCGATAAACCTCTCCGAATCCACCGCGGCCGATCTGCTCGGCGTCCTCGAAACCCGCAGTGCTCAGTTCCGTGATGACGTCGACACCGACATCACGCTGGGTCTTGGACGGATCGTTCTCGGCCATCGGCTACTCGTGATCTGCCAGCGGGTACCAGCCAGACTATCCCCATCCGCGCGCTCGCGAGCCCGGCTGTCAGGGGACGGTGGCCGCGCTGGTGGGGTCGATGAGGATCTTGGCGTGCCGCACGGCATGCCAGGCGACCGCCATCGGTTCGGTGAGCGCCGCGTGTGCGGGCGGCA
The DNA here is from genome assembly GCF_000308855.1 of Nocardia veterana NBRC 100344. Classification (GTDB taxonomy): domain Bacteria; phylum Actinomycetota; class Actinomycetes; order Mycobacteriales; family Mycobacteriaceae; genus Nocardia; species Nocardia veterana. The sequence continues at coordinate 76,409 of NZ_BAGM01000209.1, forward strand.
GGCCGTTCGGCACCGCGAACGTCATCGATTCCTGTACGACGATCTGCTCGGAGTAGGCACCCGGCACCTGCGTGGAGGATCCGACGATCTGGACGTCGCGACCGTTGCGGCACATGGGCATCGCGACCACCGGCGTACCGGTTTTCCAGCGACGGTGGGTATCCCGGCCGTATTCGACTACCTGGCCGGAGAATTCGTGACCGAAAACGACTGTGTCGTCGTGGCGCGGCAACTTGTCGTAACCGACGGTCGCGAACATGCCGGCGAGTTGGTCGCTGTGGACGCGAGCGTGGAGATCCGAACCGCAGATACCGCATCGGGAGACATCGAGCAGGACTTGTCCCGGTCCCGGCCGAGGATTCGGGACGTCGGTGACTTCCAGTTTTCCGGAGCTGCATACGACTGCCTTCATATTCGCAGCGTATGGTCCGGACCGGCGCGCGATAACCCGCCATTCGGCGGATATCGACCGATATCGGTGCACGGTTTGGCGGCACCGCGGTATTCGCGGTCGGGAATTCTCGGCCCGAAAACAGCACGGGTGTGCCGCCGGCGTCGTTGCCGGCGGCACACCGGCCGCCACGGAAGGTATTTCCGTGGAGTCTTTTTCGGGTCAGCGTTCCAGCGCCCGACGGAAATACGCGGTACGAGTCGAGAACGAGGCGCGGGCGACAGCCGCCTGTGTGATGTTCTCGTACCCGTGGAAACCACCTGCCCAGACGTGCAGGTCCACACTCACTCCGGCCCGGCTGAGATTCCTGGCATAGTCGATCGCTTCGTCGCGAAAGCCCTCCGCGTCACCGACATCGATGAATGTGTGAGGGAGCCCGGAGAGGTCGGTCGCCCGCGCGGGCGCCGAGGCCCAGGCCAGCGCGATCTGGGTGACCAAGACGTTGCGCCAAGGCAACAGTCCCGGTACGGCTTCGAGGAAGAGGCTTTGCGCATTCCATGGGGCCGGACGGCGCGGAGTAGTGCGAAAGCTTGTGCGCGGACGCGGGAGCTGCCGGACGGCCGGGGATCGGGCGCGGGGACGGTTGCTGACTGGACAGCCGACCGGGATCTATGCCGAAGGCGATCCCGCTGGGCCGAACGTCACATTCAGACAGATTGATCTAATGGCGTAATCTCGACGCATGGCATCCACCTCGTCAACCCTCGGTAAGCGGCCGGAAACGCGAGCTCGCCTCGTGGAGTCTGCGACGGAGCTGTTCAGCCGTCAGGGCTTCGGGGCCACCGGCATCAAGGCTGTGCTCGCCGCCGCCGAAGCGCCCTACGGGTCGCTGTATCACTTCTTTCCCGGCGGCAAGCAGGAACTCGGCGCCGCGGCCCTCACGCACGGCGGCGCCCGATATCGGGAGCTGCTCGAATCGGTGTACCCGCCCGGAGCCGACGTCGTCGAGGCGACCGCGAATTCGTTCGTGCAGGCTGCCGAGATGCTCGAGAAGACCGACTACCGCTACGCGTGCCCCATCGCGACGATCGCCCTGGAGGTCGCCAACAACGACGAGCTGATGCGAACCGCCGCCGCGGAGGCGTTCGAGTCGTGGTTGGAGGTATTGCAGGAACGTTTCACCACGGCCGGGATGACCGCCGACCGGGCGCGTGAAGTCGCGGTCGAGGTCTTCTGCCTGATCGAAGGATCGGTGCTGCTCGCGCGCACGACGCGCTCCTCGGCGCCGCTGCACACCGCCGGTCGCGCGGCCACCAGCGCGGTAGCGGCCGGTCTCGCCGCCGGCCGGTACGACCGCCCGGGCCGCGACAGCTGATCCGTCCCTGCAGGGCTGTGCACTAGGGGTCGCCACGGGTATTCGCCCGAGCCCCGCTCGCCGATATGCGCGCGTCATTCACCTCGTCGACGCACAGCGGTAGGCGTCATGTCGCCGACCTTCTCGGTGACGCAGCATGTGCGGCTGCCGCAGCACCTCGGTGTGTGACAGCCGCAACCGTCCGATCAGCGCAGTTGAGCCCGCCCGCGCTCGATCACCGCCTGGGCGTCCGCGGCGACACCGGCGGCCGCGTCGCCGGCCAGCCAGGCCGCTCCGGTGGCCGCCTCGATCTCGGCCTGCGGCGCCGACACGTGGTTCTGGATGCGGCGGTAGGAGCCGAGGAGGGTGGTGACCGCGGCCTGGTTGTTGGACGCGATATCGAGGGCCAACCGCCGCGCCGCAGGAAGCAGTTCCTCGTGCGGTACGACCTCGGTGACCAGACCGTGCGCGAGCGCGGTGTGGGCATCGACGAAATTGCCCGACAAGCTCATTCGGCGGGCGAACCCGAAACCGACGGCTTCCGGCAGGCGGACCGTCAGCCCCCACAGCGGCATCATGCCGACGCGGGCGTGGGTGTCGGCGAAGCGGGCCCGCTCCGAGGCGATGAGAAGGTCGCAGGCCAGGGCGAGCTCGAGACCACCGGTCACCGCGGCGCCGTTGATCGCGCCGATGATCGGTTTACCGATCGGGGTCCACGGGTGTCCGGCTGGAGCGTCACCCGCGCCGCCGGCACCGCCCATGTTGTCCCAGCCGCCTTCGGCGCCGATCACGCGCAGGTCGACGCCGGCGCAGAAAGCGGGGTCGGCACCGGTCAGGATCACCACGGAGACATCGGGATCGGAGTCGGCCGCGGCGAGCTGCGCTTGCAGTTCCCTGATCAACTGCGGCGACAACGCGTTGCGCGAATCGGGCCGGTTGAGGGTCAGTGTCAGGACGGAGTCGGCTTTGTCGGCGAGAAGCATAGTCGGATCCTAGGCGACGACCGGGCGCACGACCATAGAGTGATCTATCAACACTCTTCGCCTCTCAGCCCTGGGCTACGACCCGGATCGGGATCAGCCGCAGCGCGACCCGATCCGCGTCGCCGGCGGGAAAGGCGGCGGGATCGTGGCCGTAATGGCGCACGACGCGCTCGAACAGTTCGAGGTCCGAGTCGGGCTCGGTACTCGTCGTCCCGCGAATTTCCAAGGTGCGGAACGGGTTTGCGGGATCGATGACGAACAGCGTTGCCTTCGGGTGTGCGACGACGTTCTTGTACTTCTGGCGATCGGCCGGTACCGAGATGGCGATCGAATCCTTCTCGGCGAGGTACCACAGCGCGGTGACCTGAGGGATGCCGTCGGCGCCGACCGTGCTCAATGTCGCGGTGTGTGGGCTGTCGATGAGGTCGCGATGGGTTGGGGGATCGCGTGCATGGGTTTCCCTAAGTCCCGTTGGGGTTTCGCGTCGAGGCCGCAATCCGGACGCCGGAGGTGGTCGATCACGCATGGCGGCAGCGGTCCCGCCGCCTACCTCGCTTCCTTCCGGTGGTCGATGTAGTGCCCGCCAACTATCGCTGGAGATCGTCGAGATAGGCGTCGAGCTCCGTGATCGCCTGCTCGCTAGTGAGGTGTCCGGCCAGTCGCTGCAGGCTGAGGCCGTGGATGAGGGCATGGAGCCGGGTTGCCAGGTGGTCTCGCGCGGACGGGGTTCGGCGAATTCCGGCGTCGGCCTCCAGTTGGTCGACGGCGCGTCGGCACAGCCCCCGCATGGCCGTGAAATGCCGGCGCTGAACCCGTGCCAGCTCCGGATCGCTCAGCCCGAGGGCGACGAACGAGAACGCGATCGATGCCTCGGTGCTGCGCTGTTCATCCAAGGGCATGGTCTCGAGCAGGGCCGCCCGCACGGACGCGGGCACATCACCGTCCGGCGGCACGGCCTCGATCCGCCGCGTCACCTGGTCGATCACCTGTTCGGCGGCGAAGGCGAGCAACTCGGACTTCGTCGTGAAGTAGTACCGCAGCGCGCCGGTCGACCAGCCGGCCTCGGCGGCGACGGCTCGGATCGAAACGGCATCGACGCCGTCGCGGGCGATGACTCCCCACACGGCTTCGGCCAGCTCGACCCGCCGTGCCGCATGGTCGACGATCTTGGGCACACCCGAATTCGACACGTTCGTGTGAAATAAAGCAAGCTGCTTCGCCGGACGACTGCGGACGGCGAACTGCTGCGGGCAACATCGTCCTGGCATTGCTCAGTGCGGATCGCCGGCAAGGCCGAGCCACGATGACTACGGTGGATGTGGTGTCGAAGGTGATGGTCAGTGCGTGCCTGGCGGGAATACCGTGCCGCTACAACGGAGGCACGAAAACATCGGCAGCGGTTCTCGACCTGGTGCGAGCGGGTACCGCGGTGCCGTTCTGCGCGGAGACGGCAGCGGGACTGACCACACCGCGCCGACCGGTGGAGATCGTCGGTGGGGACGGCCATGCGGTCCTCGACGGAGACGCCACCGCGGTCGACGACACCGGGACCGACATGACCCGAGCGTTCATCGCGGGCGCCCGGCTGGCTCTGGACGCCGCTCGCGAAAACGGGGCGACCACAGCCATTCTGACCCCACGCAGCCCTTCGTGCGGGTGCGGGCACATCTACGACGGCACCTTCACTGGCACAATGCGCCGCGGTGACGGCGTCACCGCGGCGCTGCTCCGGCGCAACGGGATCACCGTCGTGTCACCGGCCGAAGTGGACTCCTCAGTCGAGTAGCACTCGTCGATCAGCTGCTCTTCGTAGCGGGCCTGGCGCGGCCGCCCGTGCCGGGCCGAATATTCGCTCGGATCGGCGATCCACCGGCCCATCCGGTTCGCCCGCCGCGCCAGCGGCCACCGGCGCCCGATCGTCGCGAGAACGGCGAGTGCCCCAGGCCGGCCGTGGAGCGGTGAAGTGAACCGCCCGGCGGCGACGGTCAGCGGCGTACCGCGGCGAGGATCCGCGCGACCAGATCGTCCAGTTGTCGCTGATGTGCGCCCGCCCAGTAGATCCGTCCGCACCCGGTGCAGCGGCGGAAGGTGTCGTAGTTCCGCCTGGTGCCGGGCGAAAGTTCGTGGGCGATTTCGTGTTTGGCGACCTCGGCGAGCGTCGCGCCGCAACGCAGGCAGCGGGTGAAGGGGGTGAGTCGGTCGGCGAGATCCAGGCGGGCGATCACCTCGACTATTTGCTCGAAGGGACGGTCGGCGCGGACGTACACGCCGTGGCCGACGATGCGCCGGGCGAGCAGGCCGCGGTCGCGGGTGAGCAGAATGCGGTGGTCGTCGGCGGAGATTTCGGCCAGCCGGGCGTCACTGGCGTCGAAGTCGCAGCGTACGTCCTGGCCCATCAACCGCAGCAGGCGCGCGAGACCGCCCAGATTGACATCGACCAGCATCCGCGGTTCCCGCAGCGGATGCGGGCGCACCCGGGTCAGCGCCGAGATGTCGAGACTTTCGAACACCGGGTAGGCCGCGAGCCGGTCGCCCGGGTGTGGACGGTGCCCGAAGTCGACCGATTCGCCGTTCACCAGCAGCAGGTCGATCTCGGTGTGCGGGACGCCGGCAGCTTCGACGACGTCTTTGACGGTCTGGTGCGGCCGGATCGGACGCCACAGTACGTCCCGGCGGGCGTGCGGCGGCAGGAAGTCGTTGAGTTCGGCGTACAGGCGCAGTTCTACGCCGGGCGCGGTCATACTCCCATGATCCAGCGCGGCGCTACGGGCTTCATCCCATGGACAGGGAGCCGTTCGATGTCCCACCGGCGTGCGGGCCCGCTGGGTAATGCGGACCCGCACCGTGGTCGCTACCGCCCGACGTGCACGGCCGGCCGACGGTCCGCCCACGGCATGGCGCGCTCGAGGTCTCCGGCCAGCGCCAGGAGCGTGGCCTCGTCGCCGTAACGTCCGGCGAACTGGAGGCCGATCGGCAGGCCCGCCGCGGATTCGGCCAGCGGCAGGGAGATGGCGGGCATGCCGGTGACGTTGAACAGGGCGGTGAAGCTGCCGTAGTCGAAGATCCGGTCGTACCACTCGCGGGCGCTCAACGAGGCGTCGTCGGCGTCGAGGTGACCCAGCGGGATCGGCGGCGTGCTGGTCGTGGGCGTCAGCAGCACGTCGTAGCGAGTGAGGAAGCCCGCGACCGCGCGGGTGGTCTGGTTGAACACCCGATCGGCGGCGTAGATGTCGAAGGCGGACAAGGTCTTTCCGTATTCGACGCACGCCAGCGTGGTCGCCTCCAGGTGCTCCCGGCCGGGCTCCACACCCAGCTGCGCCGACGCGCCCAGGACGGCATCGGCGAGGAAGCTGCACCATGCGTCGAGGTTGGCCTTGTCGAAGGCCGCCACGTCGAGCTCGGGCGCGGCTTCCTCGACGACGTGTCCCAGCTCGGCCAATCGCTCGGCGACCCGGTTCACCGCGGCCACGCATTCCGCGTCGACGGCGCGACCGGCGTCCATCGCAGTGGTGGTGACGGCGATCCGCAGCGGCCGGGAACCGGCGGCGGCGTGCTCGGCGTAGCTGCGCACCGGGCCGGGCAGCCGGTAGCGGTCACCGGGTTCGGCGCCGTGCACCGCGTCGAGCAATCGCGCGCAGTCCCGGACGGTACGGGTGAGGGCGAATTCGATGCCGAGGCCCAGTAGCGGGTCGGCGAAGTCCGGGCCGGGGGTGGTTCGCCCGCGGCTGGGCTTGAGACCGACCACACCGCACGCGGCCGCGGGAATACGGATCGAGCCGCCGCCGTCGTTGGCGTGCGCCATCGGCAGCGCGCCGCCGGCGACCAACGCCGCCGAAGCGCCGCTGGACCCGCCGGGGCTGCGGTCGGTGGCCCAGGGGTTGCGGCTGGGTCCGCCGTAGGCGAGGGCTTCGGTAGTGGCGTTGAACCCGAACTCCGGGCTGCGGGTGATCGCACCGATCGCCAGGCCGGCGCGGCGGAACCTCGCCACCAGATGAGTGTCCTCCGGGTAGGCGACACCCGCACCGAACAGCCGGCTGCCGCTGCGGCTCGGCACCCCGCCCGCGTGGGCGATGAGGTCCTTGAGCGCGAACGGCACCCCGGCGAACGGGCCGGACTCGTGGTAGTCGAGCGGCTGGTCGAAGCGCTCACCCGCCACAGCGGCCAGTTCGGGCTCGACCGCGTCGAGGGCGGTCGCGGCGGCCGTCCAGACTTCGGCCGCGCTGACCTGACCGTCGCGGATCAACTCCGCCAGACCGGTGGCGTCGTGTGCGGCGTATTCGGCGACATCCATGGGTT
>NZ_BAGM01000208.1 GCF_000308855.1 Nocardia veterana NBRC 100344
GTCGACCTGCGGGCCCGGCTCGCGCACATCGAAGGGCTGGCCGAATTCTGGCAGGGCCGGTACCCGGAGGCGGACCGGTTGCTGCGCGCGGGCGCCGCGGCCGTCGCCGAGCCGGATCCGGCGCTCGCCGCCACCATGCTCATCCAGGCCGTGCACACCGGCTGGTATCTGGGGGAGCAGGACGTGGCGCGAACGCTGGCGCAATTGACCGCCGTGCCGCTGCCCGACGCCGATCCGCTGCGTCCGGTGGTCGATTTCATGGTCCGAGCCCTGGGCCCGACGGGCGCCGCGCCACCGGCCGCGCTGACCGAAACCCTCGCCGAATGTGCCCGCCGCGGGCCGATACCGGAGCAGGTGCAGCTGATGCTGTGCGGGGTGGCCACCGCCGGCGGGCAGGACGGCGCCGCCCACCATCTGGCCACCACCCTGGCCCGCGACTACCGCAGCGCCGGCGCCGCCGGCCGGTTGCCCACGGTGTTGTTCTTCATCGCCGAGACCGAGATCTTCACCGGTCGGCTCCGCGATGCGCGAACCACCGCGAGCGAGGCGTTGCGGCTGGCCCGCGATCTCGGGCAGCGCCAGTGGGTCAGTCAGCTGAGCAGCGTCCTGGCCCACACCTACGCCCTCGACGGCGACGAGCAGCAGTGCCGGGCCTACGCCGAGGCCGGATCGGCCGACGGCACACCCGATGCGGTGGCGGCGGGCGTGCCGTGGGCGCAGTGGTCGCTGGGCCTGCTCGAGCTCGGCGCCGGTCGGGCCGAGTCCGCGCTCGCCCGCTTCGAATGGCTGACCCGCGAACCCGTCCGGCACCACCTGTGCGCGCTGCGCTCGATTCCGGACCTGGTCGAGGCCGCGGTGCGGGTCGGCGCCGGTGACCGGGCCTCGCTTCCCGCCGAGCGCCTCGCGACCTGGGCCGATTCCGTGCGGCAACCCTGGGCCCAGGCGCTGGTGCTGCGCTGCCGGGCGCTACTGGCCGCGGACGAGACGGCCGAGGATCACTTTCGGCGAGCACTCGATCTGCACGATCGCGAGACGCGCCCGGTCGAGTACGCGCGCACCGCGCAACTGTACGGGGAATGGTTGCGGCGGGCGCGCCGCAAGAGTGAGGCCCGGGCGAGATTGTCCGAGGCGCTGGAGACGTTCGAACGAATCGGGCTGCGGCCCTGGGCCGATCGCGCCCGGACCGAACTGACCGCGACCGGCGCGTCCCCGAGCGAGCCGAACGATCCACTGAAACCGAAGGGGCGCAGCGCATCCGGGCTCACCCCGCAGGAGTTGCAGATCGCGCGCCTGGCGGCGCAGGGGCTGTCCAACCGCGATATCGCCGCGCAGTTGTTCCTCAGTCATCGCACCGTCGGATACCACCTGTACAAGGCGTATCCGAAGTTGGGCATCGCCTCCCGGGGCGAGTTGCGGGATATCGCGGATCAATTGGCGTAATCGGCGCAGCTCGCCCCGGGTGGGCCGATGGGATCCCTACTTGCGCAGGAAGGCCAGGAGATCGTCGTTGAACTCGGCGGCGTGGCTGGTGTAGATGCCGTGGCCGCCGGTCGGGTACTCCAGGTAGGTCGCCGTCGGCATCAGGTCGGCGGTGCGGCGGCCGGTGATCTCGACGGGCGCCGAGAAGTCCAGCGCGCCGTGCACGATCAACGCCGGAACGGTGATGGCGCGCAACGCTTCCCGGTTGTCGCAGTGGAATACCGCCTCCTGCATCCGCAGCGTCGCCCACGGAGCGGTCGACAGGCACTGACGGTAGGTGATGTCGATCTGTTCGGGAGAGACGTCCGGGTTGAGGTGGCTGTTGAAGTACACCTGCGACTGGCGCGCCAGCCAGCGACCGCGGTCGGTGCGAATGCTGTGCAGCAGGGCGTCGAGCATGGCTTCCGGAATGCCGTCGGGGTTGTCGTCGGTCGCCTTGACGAACGGCAGGATCGCCGACAGGAAAACCACTCGCGCCACCCGGTCCTCGCCGTGCCTGGCCAGGTAGCGGGCTATTTCGGCGCCGCCGGTCGAATGCCCCACCAGCGTGGCGCCGCGCAGGTCCAGGTGGTCGAGCAGCGCGCCCAGATCGTCGGCCGTGGTGTCGATGTCGTAGCCGGTCGACGGACGGTCGGACCGGCCGTGGCCGCGTCGATCGAGGGCGATGCAGCGGTAGCCGCGCTCGACGAAATACGGGATCTGGTATTCCCACATCTCGGTGTTGAGCATCGCGCCGGCGATGAAGACCAGGGGTTCGCCGGTGCCGTAGTCCTCGTAGGCGAGGGTGGTTCCGTCGGTGGTGGTGAAGTACATGACGATCCTTGGGGGAGGGGAGAAGTCGGGTCAGGCGCCGGTCGGAACGCGGTCGAGGAAGCCGTGGATTCGGTCGATGCGGCCGTCGTCGGCGACGACGGCGACATCGAAGCCGACGACGAGCGGCTCCTCGCCGGGACGGCCCAGATTCCAGGTGAACCGGGCGATGTCGTGGTGGTGGTCGACGGCGCCGCCGAGGGTGAACGACAGCCCGGGGAACTGCTGCTGGACCGCGGCGACGGCGGCGTCGAGGCCGGCATGACCGTGCACCGAGACCAGCGGGTCGGTGTATTCGGCGTCGTCGGCGAATGTTTCGGCGATCAGGGCGGCGCGTTCGGCCGGATCGGTCTCGTTCCAGACGGCGAGGTAGCGGTCGATCAGATCGTTGATGTCGCTCACGGGATGCTCCTTCGTGGTTGCTGTCGAACACCCACAAAGTTATGGAGATCCGCGCGCCGGGGAATCTGTCGTACTTAAGTACTTTCGACCGTAGTGCCACCCGGCCGTACTAGGCGGCGTCCGGGTCGCCGAGGCGACGCGACGGGTGCAGGGTGGCGGCGGGCCGGCCGGTGGTGACGCTGTCGGCGAGGACGGCGCCGAGGGCGGGGGCCAGTTTGAACAGGTTGTGCCCGGCGACGAAGGTGAGGTTCTCGTGCTGCCAGGCGGCCACGCCGTCCTCGCCCCAGGGCAATCGGGTGACCCAGCAGTGCACGTGGCCGGCCGGTTCCGGAACCAGCCCGGGCAGCGCGCGGCGAACGTAGGCGCCCGCGCGTTCGGCCAACTCGGCGAGTGCGGCCGGATCGACCGCGTCGGCGCCGTCGGTGGCGACGGTGTCGCTGAGCCCCAGGCCGTAGTGGGTGTTGCCCGGGTACGCGGCGGCGTAGATGCCGGTTTCCCCGAAGCGGCCGCTGCTGTCCTGCAGCGTGGCCAGGGTCGTCGGCGGCGCCGAGCGCGGCCGGAAGCTCACCCGCACATGCGCGGACGGCTGGATCGGGAGTGCGAGCCCGCTGCCGCGGGCCAGGGCCGCGGTGCCGCGCCCCGCGCACACGACCGCGGCACCGTGCCCGGAACATGTTGTGCCGGTGCGGACTTCGACGCTATTCCCTGGAGCCGGGCGGATCGTCAGGACATGGTCGGCCACCAGTGCGGGCCGCAGCCGAGCGCCGAGTGCGGCGATGGCGGCGACGGTGCGGATCGAGCCCCCGGTTTCGTCCAGCATCGCCGGCCCGTCGTAGGGCGCCAGCAGCGGGAGCCGGGACGCGACCTCGTCGGGATCGATCGCCCGGGCGGCGACGCCCGGTGTGTCGCGCAGTATCGCCAGCTTGTCCGCCACTCCCGCGCCCAGCGCGACGGCACCGTCACCGGAAATCAGTTCGATCCCGAATTCGCCCTCCCACTCCTGCCAGCGGCGGCGCGCCGCGACCGCGAGCTCGACCAGGCGCCGGTCGGTGTGGGCGTGCCGGAAGATGCGGGACTGCCCGGCGGACTGCCCACCGCCGGGGCTGCCCGATTCGTACACGGTGACCGACAGCCCGGCCCGGTGCAGAGCGTATGCGGTGGCCAGCCCCACGATTCCGGCGCCGACCACCGCGACGTCGCTGGTAGCAGTCATTTCTCGGGACTACCCGCAGCCGCGCCCGGCAATCCGGATCCGTCGTGTGGCGGTCGGTGCGCCGTCACCCGGTGCGGCCGGCGGTCATCCTGCTGATCTCCGCCGCGACCAGCGCCGGGCATTCCGTGGGCACCATGTGCCCGCAGCCGGTGGCGACGATATGCCGTCCGTGCGGGACCCGGTCGGCGCGATGCCGGTGGGCGGCGTTGAGCGCGGCGCGCGACGCGGCAGAGATACCAGGGGAGGTCGAATCGCCCGACACGATGGTCATCGCGATCTCGGGCCGGTCCGGGCCGGCGGTCCGCAGCTGTTCGAGATCGGTGGCGAAGCAACCGAGTTCGGCACCGCGGGCGCGCATCGCCGCCACGGTGAAACCTTCCTTGCGGAAATCGTGGCGGGCGTCGGCGGGCAAGGCGGCCAGCATGTTTCGGTAGGCCAGTCGCAGCGCACCGATCCGGGCGAGCGCGACGCTGAGCCGGTGGCCGCGCCGGGCCGCGCGGCGCGCCGCGGGGGTCGTCATGGCGTCGCAGGCTTCGTCGGCCGGATCGACGAGCACCAGACCCGCGATGCGGCCGGGCCGGTCGGCGGCGGCCACCCGCACGATCGGCCCGCCCCAGCTGTGACCGACCAGGACGAACTGCGACGCGTCGAACCGGCCACCGAGGTGATCGAGCAGGTCGACCAGATCGTCGGCCAGGCGGCGCAGGGTGCGCGGGCCGGCGTCCGGTGCGCTGCGGCCGAGCCCGCTGCGATCGTAGACGACCGTCGCCACCGAATCGGCCAGATGTTGTTGTACCGCAGCCCAATACGAGCGCGTGCAGGCCAGGCCGCCCTCGAACACCACCAGTGGAGTCCGGGCGCCGCTGCCGGGTCGGTGCATGTAGTACAGCTCGCGGCCGTCGCGTGTCCGCGCGGTTGCCGGCCGTCCCTGACTGTGTTCGGTGTCGCCGTGGCGCACCGATCGGTCCTCCTCGTTCCCCTGCGTGGTCCTAATCACAGTGGTCGAGCCTAACCTCCTGAGCGGCAATCAGGGTCGGCGCTGCGCCGGACGTCCCTGCCCGATCCTGCGCTGGCGTCCGGATCAGGCTGTGGTCCAAGGCTTTACACCGCCGCCGCAGGTCCACCCGGTTGCCGCACGGTCGGGCCCCCGGCCGGCGGCGTTGCCCGTCGATCGGACCTGGGGCGCGGGGTGCGAATCCGACCGGGGGAGGACGAATCCACTCGCCCGCGGACGGATGATCGCCGCCGCCTCCGGCGCTAACGTCGTCCGGGCCGGCGAGGCCGCCACGCATCGCCGGGAAAGGGGACGACCATGCAGACCTACACCCACGGCGAGTTCGTGTTCGACGTGACCGATTCCGGGCCGCGGACCGACCCCGCGCGTACCGTCGTTCTCCTGCACGGGTTTCCCGAGGACCGGCACAGCTGGGACCGCGTGACCCCGGCACTGGTGGCGGCGGGTCATCGCGTGCTGGCTCCGGATCTGCGCGGCTACGCGCCGGGGGCCCGGCCGCGCGCACGGTCGGCCTACCGCCTGTCGCGGCCGGCCGCGGATGTCCTGGCACTGGCCGATGCGGCCGGAGCGCAGCGGTTCCATGTGGTCGGTCACGATTGGGGTGCGGCGCTGGCCTGGTTTCTGGCGGCGGAACATCCGGACCGGGTGACATCGATGAGCGCCCTGTCGGTCCCGCATCCGATGGCCTTCGCGCAGGCGGTGCTCACCGGTACGCAGGCTTTTCGTTCCTGGTACATGGCCGCCTTCCAGCTGCCCGGGCTGCCGGAAGTGGTGCTGTCGGCTCGCGGTGGCGAGATGATGCGGCGAGGACTGATACGCACCGGCCTGGACGGCGAGTCGGCCGCGCGCTACGCGCGGCGGGCCCGGCGCCGGGCCGATCTGCGGGGACCGATCAATTGGTATCGCGCGCTGCCGCTGAACCTGGCCCGCCCGGTCGGGGCGGTCACGGTACCGACGTTGTACGTCCGCGGCGGAGCCGACCGCTTCGTCACCGCGACAGCCGGCCGGCACTGTGCCCGGTATGTCGGTGGGCCGTATCGGTACGAGGTGCTCGAGGACGCGTCGCACTGGTTGCCGGAGCAGGCGCCGGACCGGATCGCGGCGCTGTTGATCGACCATATCGCCCGGTATGCACCGACGCCGGAGTCGGCCGAGCCCCGGCGGGCGTGACGGACGCGCGCGCCGGCCGCCCCCGCGCGGGTGTGCGGGAGCGGCCGATCGGTGCCGTCGCGGACCGAATGCGATCGCCGGATCAGTCGGCCTCGGACACCGCGTGGGCCGGACGATCGAGCGCCGCGTCGCCCGCGCGGGCGACGCCGTTGCCGCTCGACGGGAGGTCGTAGCCGAGCTGGACGTCGTGCTCGGGCGCGCTGTCGGTGACCGACACCCGGCTGGTGCGCGGCGGATAACCGCGTACGACCACGGTGTGTTCCCCTTCGGTCAGATCGGTCACCGTGTAGCGGCCGAATCGATCGGTCCGGGCGCTGCCCAATACCGTGCCGCTGTCGTCGCGCACGGTGACCTCCGCATCGGCCACAGCGCGACCGTCGGCGGTGACCGAACCGGAAAGTACGGCAAGCGGATTCAGCTCGACATCGTGGTGCAGCACCCCGCTGTCGGGCACGGTCAACGCGATCGCCTGCGGTCGCATGTGCGGCGCGACCGTCACCAGGGTGTAGGTCCCCGAGACCACACCCTGGCAGTGGTAGCCGCCGTCCTCGCCGGATACGGCCGCTGCGACGACCTCGCCGCGCACATCGGTGACGGTGACGGTGGCGCCCGCCACGGGACGGCCCGGTCCGGCTGCCCGGACCGTGCCGGACAGCTCGCCCGAACCGTGCAGGGTGACGTCCAGCCGTTGCGGTCGCCCGTCCACGCCGACATTGACCGCCGCCGGTTGATGCCCGCCGGCGGACACGATCAGCACATAGCTGCCCGGACTCGGCGGATCGATCAGGTAGCGGCCGTCGCCGTCGCCCGTGGCGCGCGAAACCTGGTGTCCGCGTTGATCGATCAGCGTCAACGCCACGCCGGCGACGGGACGGCCGTCCGCCCGCTGCACGTGCCCGCTGATCGAGCGTCCGGATTCCGTCGCCCGCAGCGGTGTGCGGACCAGACCGCCGGTGGCCGGTCGCGGCGCCTCGGCGTCGGCTTCGGCCGGGGTCAGCATGCCTTCGCGGACCGCCTCGGTCAGTTGTGCCGCTTCGTGTTCGACGTAGTCGCCGCGGGCGAACCAGGAGGCGATCGAACCCAGCAGCATCATCACCGCGGCGGCCAGGAAGACAACCACGAGTCCGGAGTGGAACGGGTCGGCGATGAGGTGGGGGAAGAACTCCTGGCCGGTGAGCACGTCGCTGTGCACGCCGGGCCGGTCCAGGGTGCCGGTGGGGCCGAGGAGTTCCTTGAAGGGGTTGTAGCCGAGGAAGGTCGCGAACAGGCTGCCGACCGGTGGCATATCGGCCATCTGGGAGGCGACGTCGGCGGGAACCCCCTGATCGCGCAGACCGGAGTTCATCGCATCGGGCAGTGTCCCGGACAGACCGACGATCATCAGCGAGAAGAAGATGCCGATCGCCAGGGCCATACCGCCGTTCATCAGGGTGGCCCGCATACCGGAGGCGACTCCGCGCTGCGACGCGGGCACCGCGGACATGATCTCGGCGGTGTTGGGCGAGGTGAAGATGCCCATGCCGAGACCGTTGAGCAGGATGATCAGGGCGAACAGCCAATAGTTGAAGTCGACCGGGATCAGTACCAGCAGCACGAAGGTCACCGCCGCCAGCAGCAGGCCGGTGGTGGCGAAGATCCGCCCGCCGTAGCGGTCGGACAGCCAGCCCGACAGCGGTCCCGACACCAGGAATCCGATCGTCAGCGGGAGCATGTAGATACCGGCCCACAGCGGCGTGGATTCGAAGTCGAAGCCGTGCAGTGGCAGCCAGATTCCCTGCAGCCAGATGATCAGCATGAACTGCAGGCCGCCCCGGCCGACCGAGGCCATCAGGCCGGCGAAGTTGCCCAGCGCGAAGGTTCGGTTGCGGAACAGCGACATCTCGAACATCGGCTGCTTCGTCTTCGTTTCGATGACGCAGAAGACCGCGAGCAGAACGAGACCGCCGATGACCGCGGCCAACACCCAGGGGTTGGTCCACCCGGTCTTCGACGAACCGTGCGGCTGGATGCCGTAGGTGATGCCGGTCAGCAGGGCGGTCAACCCCAGCGCGAAGGTGAGGGTGCCGGGCAGATCCAGCGACCCCGGGGTGCGCTGTCCGTTGTCGTGCAGCGAGCGGTACGACCAGATCGTGCCGAGCACGCCGAAGGGCACGCTGACCCAGAAGACGGCCTTCCAGTCCCATTCGGCGAGCAGACC
This sequence comes from Nocardia veterana NBRC 100344, assembly GCF_000308855.1. GTDB lineage: Bacteria > Actinomycetota > Actinomycetes > Mycobacteriales > Mycobacteriaceae > Nocardia > Nocardia veterana. The sequence goes on from NZ_BAGM01000208.1 coordinate 8,287, forward strand.
GCCGATCAGCAGGCCGAGGAACGAACCGGCCACGGCCGCAACCTGATTGATGCCCAGCGCCATTCCGCGTTGCCGCGCGGGGAAGGCATCGGTGACCAGTGCCGCGGAGTTGGCCATCAGCATGGCGCCACCGACGCCCTGCACCACCCGCCAGCCGATCAGCCACAGCGCGCCGCCGCCCAGGTCGAACGGGTCGAACGACAACGCGATCGCCGCGACGGTGAACACGACGAAGCCCAGGTTGTAGATGCGGACCCGGCCGAACATGTCGCCGAGGCGGCCGAACATCACGACCAGGACCGCGGAGGTGAGCAGGAAGCCCATGAGCAGCCACAGCAGGTAGCTGACATTGCCGGGGGCCAGCGGGTTGAGGTGGATCCCGCGGAAGATGGCGGGCAGCGAGATGATGACGATCGAGGAGTTGATGGTGACCATCAACATGCCGAGCGTGGTGTTCGACAGGGCCACCCACTTGTAGTGCGGATGGTCGCGATCGACACGAAGCCGGCGGCCGATGGTCCGGATATCGGAAGTATCCAGACCGTCGGAGGACTGAGCGGAGGTCAAGGCTTTCCCCTCAACGACGGAAAACGGACAAGGGCCTCCCCGTAATATAGTTGCAAGCACTAACTAACTAAATACCGGATGAAATATCCCTCATTTTTGCGGCGAGGGAGTATCCGATTTGTCCATTCCGCTTATTTTGCGACGTCTGTCGTATCGGCTCGGGTCGCGATCACCCGGCGCGGGTCACATGAACGGAAAGCGGTCCGCGTCGCGATCGGTGCGCTCGAGCAGCTGTGGATCGTCGAGATGACGCAACCACCGCGCCGGCACCCGCATCGGTTCGACGTCGGGCAGGTGGATCACGCGACCCTCCTCGTCGACCACCGAACCGACGGCCCGATACCGGCGCTCGGGCGGCAATCCGAGGGCGCCGGCCTGTTCCGGCGTGAGCGGAACCTCGGTGTGCGCGCGTTCGATGAGTCGCAGACCTTCGACGCTCGCGGGGGTGGCGGACCGGTCGACGCAGGTGACGGTGAGGCGGAAGCGGGCGCCGGTCAGGAAACTCGCGATCCAGGTCGAGCTGCCCAGCCGGTCGCGATCGGGATAACGGCCGGCCGGGAGCCGGAATGGCACGAGCACCGCGTAGGTGTGCCCGACCTCGACATCACGAGCGCGCACCAGCGGGGAGTACCCAACCGGAGAGCGGGCCAATCCCGCATTCTTCCGCGAGCGAAAACGCCGATTTCGCCAGGGGCGGTGGTAACTTCGCGGCCGGGGCCGCAACCTCACGCCACCCTGAACTGCTCCACCTCCGCATCGCGCAGGCTCAACCCGTGGCCCGCCCGGGTGCGATCCGGACGCAGCACTCCGCCGGAATCCGGTTGCAGCACACCGTCGAACGCCATGTGTTCGATGCGGACGTGATCGTGAAAGTACTCGAGGTGGCGGAGATGCCAGATCGCGGTGCCCACGTGCGCGCTGATCTGGGGCGCGCAGTGGAGCGAGAGGTCGAGCGAGCGGGCATCGCAGAGGGCGGCGACCCGCAGCACCCCGCTGATGCCCAGGCAGCGGGTGACATCCGCTTGGAGACAGTCGACGGCGTCGGCGTCCAGCATCGCCTGGAAATAGGGGAGGTGGTAGCCGTATTCGCCGGCGGCGATATCCACTCCGCCCGGGCCGTGCGCGCGCAATTGCGCCAGGCCCGGCAGGTCGTCGGAGCTCACCGGTTCCTCCAGCCAGCGAATCCCGTTGTCGGCGAACCAGTTCGCCCACCACAGCGCCTGCTTGCGGGTGTAGGCGCCGTTCGCGTCGACGAACAGGTCGACGTCGTCGCCGATCGCGGCGCGCGCGGCGGCCACCCGGTCGGCATCGGCGTCCGGATCCCGCCCCACCTTCATCTTCACCCGGCCGATTCCGGCCTCGGCCCAGCCGCCGAGTTGTTCGGCCAGCCGGGTGTTGTCGTAGGAGGTGAATCCGCCACTGCCGTAGATCGGGGTGGCGTCGTGCATCGCACCGAGCGTGCGGGTCAGTGGTTCGTCCAGTAGCCGGGACCGAAGATCCCACAGGGCGATGTCCACCGCCGACACGGCCTCGGCCACCAACCCCGGCCTGCCCAGATTTCGCACGGCGTGCTGCATGGCGGCCCAGGACGCCTGCGGGGTCAGCGCGTCTCGGCCGATCACCACCTCGGCGAGCTCGTGGCCGGCGACGGCGGCCGCGGCCGGGCCGGCATAGGTGTATCCGATCCCGGTGCGGCCGCCCGCCTCGGCGGTCACGACGACCAGCGTCGTCGAATCCCACGCGAGCGTCCCGTCGGACTCCGGCGCATCCGTAGGAATCGTGTAGGCCGCCGCCCGCAGGCCGCCGACGGGTATCGCATCACCGCTGGAGTCGCTCATACCGGTGAGCTACCCCGGCGCGGGCCGCTCATGCGCACAGTGGGCTCGGCCTGCCCGGGGTAGCGCGAGGGGCGTGGCCGGGAATCCCTTCCGGATCGATTCAATCCCGCGAAAAGGCCGCGGCCGCGGCCATTTCCAGGTCCAGATACGGCTTCCCGGTCACGTCTTCGATCACCTGGTGCATGACGCCGCCCGTGAACGGGAACGGCGCCCGGTACCGCCTCGACACCGATCGGCCGCTGTCGCGTCCCACCCGCACGCCCTCGCCGACACCGGAGAACACGGTCGGCTGGATACGCATGTCGTCGAGTGCGCCCACCGGTTCGGAGTCGATGTAGAGAACCGCGGTCCCGGTAGGGGTGAAATTGTCCGGCCGGGTGCCCTGTCGTTCGAAGCGCATCCCGAGAATATGGTCCCCGACCGGTACCGGCCGATCGGAGACGACGACCTGTTCCTCCTCGCCGAGGAAGTTGTAGACGTAGTGGAGGCGGCCGTCCTGGAGGAACAGCGTGTGCCCGCCGAGACGGCCGCCGTGGGCGAACAGCACGCCCTCCGCATCCGGGGCCGCAATGGTCGTCTCCGCGAGCAGGGCGAAGGAGCGGCCGCGGATCTCGAGCGCCGCGCCCGGCCCGACCTCCGCGATGCCCGGATAGTAGACCGCCGTATCCCGGGTCTGCGCGTACGTCGGCCGCTCACGCAGCATCACCGAGACGATATCGAGGTCGTAGAGCGGCAGTCCGCCGTATTTCTCGGCTTCGGCGAACCACAGCGCCTGCAACTGCGCCAACTTCTCGGGCTGCGCATCGGCCAGATCGTGGATCTGACTGCGGTCGCGGTCGAGGTGGAACAGCTCCCACCGGTCGCTGTCGAAATGTCCCCACCCGGACGGGCAGGCCGCGTGCACGGCGTCGGCGAACCAGCCGCGGTGCCAGATTCCGCGAGTGCCGAGCATCGAATAGAACTGGGTGTGCTTACCGGTATCGGCATTCGGATCGTCGAGCAGTGCCCGGAAATCCACGCCCTCGAGGGGACGCTGGGCGACATTCTTCACCGTCTCCGGCGGCGCGATACCGAGCAGGCCGTACACCGTCGGCGTGATATCGCAGACGTTGACGTACTGGTGGCGCAGTTCGCCCCGCGCCGCGATGCCCGCGGGCCAGGAGATCATGCAGGCGTCGGCGATGCCGCCCTCGTGCGAGGCATAGCGTTTGTACAGCTTGTAGGGCGTATTGAAGGCCATCGCCCAGCCGATGCTGTAGTGGTTGTAGGTGGTGGGCGAACCCAGGTCGTCGAGTTTGGCCAGACTGTCCTCGATCGTGTCGATGTAGCCGTTGAAGAACTTCATCTCGTTGGCCGACCCGTTCGGCCCGCCCTCCCCGCTGGCGCCGTTGTCGGACAGGGTGACGATGATCGTATTGTCCAGCTGGCCGCTCTCTTCCAGATAGTCCAGCAGCCGTCCGATCTGCGCGTCGGTGTAGGACAGGAAGCCCGCGAAAACCTCCGCTTGCCGGCAGAACAACCGCTTCTCCTCGTCCGACAGCGAATCCCAGGCGCGAACGGTGTCCTGCGCCGGCCACGCCCGGCCGTCGGCGCTCGTGGCGTCGGCGTACGGATTCATCGGCGAGAGTTCGGTATCCGCCGGTATCAGGCCCATCTTCTTCTGATTCTCGAGCACGATCTCGCGATACTTCTCATAGCCCATATCGAACCGGCCGCGATATTTGTCCGCCCATTCGCGAGCCACGTGATGCGGTGCGTGGCCGGCGCCCGGGCACAGATACAGAAACCACGGTTTGCCGGGAGCGATCACCTTCGAATCGCGGATGAACTCCATCGACCGGTCGGCGAGATCCTTGGACAGGTGATAGCCGTCTTCCGGTGCATATGGCGGCGGCACGGGATGGTTGTCGTAGACGAGATTCGGATACCACTGGTCGGCCTCCCCGCCGAGGAATCCGTAGAACCGCTCGAATCCGCGGCCCAGCGGCCAATGCCGTTTGGAGGCGGCCAGGTTCTCCTCCTCCAACGGCGTCATATGCCATTTGCCGACGGCATAGGTATTCCAGCCACGCTCGCCGAGAACCTCCGAACACAAGGCGGTGTCGTCGGGAATGCGGCCCGACATGCTCGGGAATCCGTCGGTGAACTCCTCGATCGTCGCCATCCCCACCGAGGTCGGGTTTCTGCCGGTCAGCAGCGACGCGCGGGTCGGCGAACACAGTGCCGTCGTGTGGAACTGCGTGAATCGAATGCCGCGGTCCGCGATCCGGCGCATGGCCGGCATCTCGACCAGGCCGCCGTAGCAGTCCCAGGTGGCGATACCGATGTCGTCCCACACCAGATACAGCACATTCGGCGCGCCGCGTGGTGCGGTGGGTTCCGCGAAGGGACCCCAGTCGGCAACGGAATCTCGGATGTCGAGCGCGATATGTCCTTCGAACTTCGTGGCCATCGTCCACCTCGGAAGGGAAGATCTCGGTTCGCCGTCTCCGGCCGGCATACGCACGGCGAATCTCCCACGCGCGGGGATCAACGGCGTGCGGCAACGATGCCTGACGAGTGCTCTCGGCTGCGGCGACAGTGCCGAGAGCCGAACTATCCGAGCAGAAGGCGGGATGGTCGCGTATCGCGGATCGCTGGCCGGGTACGGCTGATCGACACCTTCCGTGCGTCAAAGAGTACCAATCGGAAGCGATCCGAAGGCGAGTTCCGCGCAGAACCGCCTCTGTCCGCTGCGCGTGAGCCGCCACGACCCGCCGTCGAGGCGGGACTCGTCCGCGTACTCCCCGCTGGTGACCGTCTCGGTGTTCCCGGGCGGGTCACCTGGCGAAACCGCAAGATCCCTCCTGCCGTGCCACCTCGGTCGCGGTGCCCGTGAGGTGACCCGGCAGGAAAGGCCTTGCGGCCCTGGCTGATCGAGCTCTAGCGCACCGGCGAGCGGCTGCTCGGATACCGGTGATGCGGTTCGCGATCACTGTCGGCTGAGCGGGATTTCGGCGTCGATCCGGGTCAGTTTCTGCGGGTTGCGGACGTAGTACAGATCGGTGATCCGGGTGTCCGCCACCCGCATCGTCATGACGCCGTCCAGTTCCCCGTTCATGTACAGGGCCAGTGCCGGACCGCCGTTGACGATCGCGGCCTCGACGGCGAGTTCGACGCCGTTCTTGGCGAGCCCACCGACGATGAACCGGGCCACCTTGTCGGCGCCGAGCACCGGGCGCGGGCTGGCCTGCCTGATGCCGCCGCCGTCGCTGATCGCCACCACATCGGGGGCGAGGACATCCAGCAGGCCCTGCAGGTCGCGGGTCTCCAGGGCGGTGCGGAACGCCACGACCGCCGCCTCCGTCTCGCGAGCGGTGACCGTCCGGCGGGGGCGGCGGGCCTCCACGTGTCGGCGTGCGCGGTGGGCGATCTGATGTACCGCCGCCGGAGTCTTGTCCACCGCGGCGGCGATGTCGTCGTAGCCGAATCCGAAGGCCTCGCGCAGCACGAACACCGCACGCTCGGTCGGGGTCAACGTCTCGAGAACGAGCATCAGCCCCATCGACACGCTTTCGGCCAATTCCACGTCGGCGGCCACATCCGGGGTGGTGAGCAGCGGTTCGGGAAGCCAGGAGCCCACATACGCCTCCCGGCGGCGCTGCACCGAACGCAGCCGATTCAGCGCCTGCCGCGTGGTGATCCGGACCAGATAGGCGCGCGCGTCCTCGACCCGTGAGGCGTCGACCGCGATCCAGCGCAACCAGGTCTCCTGCAGGACGTCGTCGGCATCGGCCGCCGATCCCAGCATCTCGTAGGCGACGGTGAACAGCAGATTGCGATGGGAGACGAAGATCTCCGTCGCCTCGACGACGGCGCTCTCGTCGCGCCCGGCACCTCCCTGCAGCCCGCCATCGTCCTGCCGTCCCGCGAATTCGCCTGTGGTGTCCATGGTTTCCTCTCCTGTTCTCGGTGCACCGGGCCGCAGTTCGGCAGGTCGGTGACCGCGATCGCAGCGCTCGCGCCCGAACGCTGCGGTGCCGCGTGGCCGCCGCGGGATTCGCGAGCGGCCGGACGCGACCGTTCAGTGTCCTATACGACGGGTGCGGCGACCTCGTCGTGTGCCGCGGCCAGCAGGGTGGGACGGTGTTTGCCGTCCTTCGGCCAGTGGTGGGAGCCGGGCTTGCTGGCCTCGGTGACGAGGTGGGCGACGCTGGATCGGCACGCGAACTCCTTGAGTTTCTTGCCGGCCCGGCCCGGGAAGTACAGCGGCAGTGCGGTGTCGTCCTTGCGGGAGATCTGGAAGATGCCCGCGCGGCGGCCGAAGCTCAGGCACATCGCCGCCAGCGACAGGTCGATCGGTTCCGGCCGGTCGCCGGTGAGGCGGGCGGTCAGGGTGTCGGCCGCGTGGGCGCCCAGGCAGCCTGCGGCATAGGCGCTCATCCGGAACGGCACGCCCGACGGCGCCGAGCAATCACCGGCGGCGAGGATGCGCTCGTCGTCGACACTGGTGAGGGTTTCGTCGGTCAGCAATCGCCCGGCGGCGTCGGTGCGCAGACCGCTGCGCGCGGCCAGATCGGGCACTCCGAATCCCGCGGTCCAGATCGTGACCCGGCTGTCCACGGTGCGGCCGTCGGCGAGCTGCACCGCGTGTGGGGTGACCGCGGTAACCACCGCCTCCGGCCCTGCCACGATGGTCACCCCCAGATCGGTGAGATATTTGCGGCCGGTGCGACGCGCCTTCGCGTGCAGGTACGGCAGTAGCTCCGCGCCGCAGACGAGGGTGACCGGCCGGCCCTGTTCGGCCAACTCGGCCGCGGTCTCGATGCCGGTCGGCCCGCCACCGACCACGGTCACCGCCGCCGAGACCGGCGTATCGTCGAGCACCGATCGCAGCCGCCGAGCCGATTCCAAAGTGGCCAGGGGATAAGCGAATTCGGCGGCGCCGGGCACCACCGGGGCGGCGTCGGTGCTGCCGATCGCGTAGATCAGGTAGTCGTAGCCGATGCTGTCGCCGTCGGCCAGGATCACCCGCCGCGCGGTCGCGTCGATCCGCTCGGCCGCGGCCACCACCAACCGCACTCCGTCGGCGAGCACCGTCTCGAAATCGGTCACCGCCTCGTGCGTGCCGCCCACCAGCTGGTGCAGTCGCAACCGGGGAACGAAGACCGGGCGCGGGTTGATCACCGTCACCGTCACCCCGGCACGCCCGGCCAGGCGATTGGCCGCCATCACTCCGGCGTATCCGCCGCCGACCACGACCACATCGATGTTGTTGCCCATGGTGTCTCCTTCACTCCGAGAGGGTCGTGAACAAGACACCGCACCCCGGAAAAACCTGACACCATGTGACTCAGATCACAAATTTTCGGCTGGTGGGCCGGCATACCGGGCTCGCACCCTACGGCTCGACAAGTCCGGTGCGATAGGCGATGACGACCAACTGAGCCCGGTCCCGGGCGCCGAGTTTGGCCATGGCCCGGCTGACATGGGTGCGAGCGGTCGCCGGGCTGAGGAACAATTCGGCCCCGATCTCGGCGTTGCTCAAACCCCGGCCCACCAAAGCCAGCACTTCGCGCTCGCGTGCGGTGAGCACGGCGAGTCGGTCTTCGCCCGCCTTGTGCGCGGCCTGCCGGGTGGTGAACCGGGCGATGAGCCGTCGGGTGATGCGCGGCGCGAGCAGTGCCTCGCCCGCGGCGACCACCCGAATGCCGTGCAGCAGTTCGGCCGGGCCCGCATCCTTGAGCAGGAAACCGGCCGCACCGGCATGCAGCGCGTCGAACACGTGGGCATCGGTGTCGTAGGTGGTCAGGATGAGGATGCGAACGGCGCGTAATTCCGCGGCCGCGACGATCTCCCGGGTGGCCTGGATGCCGTCCGTCCCCGGCATACGGATATCCATCAGGACGACGTCGGGGACCAGATCGCGTGCCATTCGCACGGCTTCGGCGCCGGTCGCCGCCTCGCCGACCACCAGGATGTCGTCCTCGAGATCCAGCAGGAGGCGAAAGCCCGACCGGACCAATCGCTCGTCGTCGGCGAGCAGGACCCGGATCGGGGACCGCCCGGGCGCCGCGTCACCGGTGCTGCTCACGGCTCCACCGTTCGCGCGGCGGTCAACGGGAACCTGGCGCTGACCACGAAGCCGCCGTCCGGGCGCGGGCCGGCATGGAGGTCGCCGCCGAGGAGCCGGCACCGCTCCCGCATCCCGCGGATGCCGTGGCCCGAGGTCACCGCTTTCGCGAGCCCGTCCGGCCGGCTCGTGCCCGGCCCGGACCCCACGGTTTCCGGATCGGGCCGGTGGCCGTCGTCGGTCACGCGGATCTCCACGTCGGTGGTGCTGTAGTTCAGTTCGATCGCCACTCGCGTCGGCCCGGCATGCCGGACGACGTTCGTGATCGATTCCTGCAGGACCCGATAGATGGCGGTGCCGACGACGCTCGGCACCGGGGGAAGCGTCGCGGGCGGGACGAATCGGACCTCGAGCCCGGCGGCGGTCGCGGCCGTGGTGAGCTCACCGATCTGCTCGAGCCCGGGGTGCGGCGCTCGACCGTCGGTGTCGCCGCGGAGAACCCCGAGCACGGCCCGCATCTCCGTCAGTGCGCGGGAACTGGTCTCCTCGATGATTCGCAAGGTTTCGCGCGCCTGTTCCGGTCTTTTGTCGAGCACATGGGCGGTGACGCCGGACTGGACGTTGATCACGGCGATGGCGTGGGCGACGGTGTCGTGAACTTCACGCGCGATCCGGAGACGTTCCGCGTCGACCCGGGCTCGGGCCTCTTCCTCGCGGGTCCGCTCCGCGAGTTCGGCGCGCTCCAATGCTTGTGCGGCAATGAATTTCCGGGTGCGCACACTCTCCCCGAGGGCGGCACTCAGTACGGCCGCGCCGATCCGGAAGTACACCCAGCCGATCGCGGCCGGGGGCTCGACGTCGGCGGCGGCGGGTAGCCAGACCGCCGCCAGGACGGCGATGCCCGTCCCGGCCGTCAGCAACGACCGCCGACCGTCACCATGAGCGGTGACGGTGTAGAGCGCCACGAACAGGGCGAGCCATCCGGGGCCGTCGGGAAAGTCGAGGGCGTAGTACATCGCGCTGGTCGATGCGGTGACGACGAAGACCGCGACCGGCCGTCGGCGGCGCACGATCAGAACCGCCCCCGCGGTGATCAACAAGAGGTAGCCGAGCCCGCCGAAATCCGACAGCGGTCGCAGCACCTGGTCGGGCCGGCCGCTGTTGCGAACGATCACGCCTTGGACCTGCATCACGGTGACGAACGCTGCCAGCAGCACGTCCTGGAGCCAGGCGGGTGGGCGGCGCGGGGTGACGCGATCCGGCATGTGGCGATCATAGGAGGCCGATCCCGCCGGACCATCGGCCCGGACGCGACGCGAGATACGCCTCCGGACGTGTCAGGACCGCAACGGCCTACGCCGAACGTCGTATTCGGTGCCGCCTCCGGGCCGACGCCGAGCGGCTCGATCGGCGCGAGAATTCTCACTGTCGCCCTGCTCGGCGGGCCGGGACTCGTGCCTGCCCCTGCCGATTCGATCGTCCGGAAGGAATGCCCGATGACCACACTCCCTGTGCAGGCCGTATCTCTCGTCTCTCCGATCGTCGCGCTCGGGGGTTACGAAATCGGGGTCGGCCGAACGGTTCCCACCGCTGCCGTGGTCCTGGGCCTGATCAGTGTGGTCGCCGGCGCGGCAGCGGTGACTGCCCGGGTGCGTAGCGGAGGTCGGCGGGTGCGGGCCGGTGTGGCGCTGGTGCTCGGGCCGATCGGTGTCGTGGTCGGCGCCATCCACGCGGCGAATGCCGCGGGTGGCCTGGGCACCGGCAACGGGCTTGCGGGTGCGCTGTTCGCCGTGCTGCTCGGTCTGGTCGGCACGGCTCTCGGCGCCATCTCCCTCGCGCGATCGCGTCGGTTCGAATGAGGCGGCTCTCGACGTCGGCCGCGGCGCTCGTACTCGGCGCGCCGGTGACCGTGGTCGGGGCGGCCGTGGCGGCGATCGCCGGGTTCACTCGTGGTCGTGATGCCGGATGATGAATCCGTGACCCTGTCCTTCTGGTGGGCCCTGCTGCTGGGCATCGCGGCCGCGCTGGTGCTCGCCTGGTTTGCGCTGGTGACGGCGCTCGTCGTCGTGCGGCCGCGCGGGAATCTGCTGCGCGAGGCGGTGCGGATCCTGCCCGATACGCTGCGCCTGATCCGGCGGCTGGCGGCCGATCGAGATCTTCCTCGCGGGGTCCGCATCCGGCTGTGGCTGCTACTGGCCTACCTGGCGTCGCCGGTGGACCTGATCCCGGACTTCATCCCCGTGGTGGGGTATGCCGACGACGCGATCATCGTCACGGCCGTGCTGCGCAGTGTGGTGCGGGCCGCGGGGAGCCGGGCCGTCCGCGCGCAGTGGCCGGGCACCGACGACGGCTTCGCCGCGCTCGCCCGCCTCACCGGAATCGGACCCTGAAACCCCACTGCCGCAAGGCATTCGGTAACCGACGGAAAATGGATTGAGCCGGGTGGGCCCGCTGGCTACTGTCGCACCACATGAGTACCGACACGCAGGCGGCGAACTGGGTGGAGCTCAATCGCGCCAACTGGGACGAGCGGGTGCCGATTCACGCCGCCGGGGACTTCTACGATCTCGACGGATTCGTCGGCGGCGCCGAGCCGCTGCGGGATTTCGAGCTCGACGAAGTCGGCGATGTGCGCGGCAAACGCCTGGTGCACCTGCAGTGTCATATCGGCACCGACACGCTGGCGTGGGCGCGCCACGGCGCGACGGTCACCGGCGTGGATTTCTCCGAACCCGCGGTGCGTACCGCCGCCGAACTGGCCGCCCGTATCGGCGTCACCGACGCGCGGTTCGTCGCCGCGAATGTCTACGACGCGGCGACCGCGCTGGACGGGCACCGCTACGACATCGTCTACACCGGCGTCGGGGCTCTGGTCTGGTTACCGGATCTCGTGCGCTGGGCGTCGGTGGTGGCGGAGCTGGTCGCGCCGGGCGGGTTCGTCTTTCTGGCGGAATTCCATCCGTTCGGCGATATTCTCGCCGAGGCCGACGGCCGCACGGTGGCCTACGACTATTTCGATCGGACGCCGCTGGTATGGGAGGAGCCCGGCACCTACGCCGACCCGGACGCGAAGACCAGTGCGAACGTGACCGTGCAGTGGCAGCACGGGCTCGGCGAGATCGTCACCGCACTCGCCGGCGCCGGACTCCACATCGATTTCGTCCACGAACACGACTACACCCTGTATCCGCGCTTCGAGAACCTGACCGAGGACAACGGGCGGTATCGACTGCCCGCGGGACAGCCACGCGTACCCTTGCTGTTCTCGCTGCGGGCATCCAAGCCGAAGGAGGCGTGAATCACCCTGGCGCCGTGCGGGTTCCGCGACGCCTGCGGCCACCCGCGGCACCGCTCGGTGTTCCTCGCCGGGGCCGCCGTGCGGCACCTGCCGACGGCCGTCGGACAACCGTGCGGCGGCCCGCTCGGCCGCGCCGCGCGAACCGCGTCCACGCACCCGCGCGCTGTGCTTGAATACAGGTAGAACCTGTTTCAGTCGCGCAGCCGGACCGGTGATTCATATGGATGCGACACGTCCTGCCCTTCCGCGAGATTTCAACGTCACCGACCCGGATATGTGGGCCCGGCGAATACCGGCCGAGGAGTTGGCGGAGCTGCGCCGCGTCGCCCCGATCTGGTGGAACGCGAAGCCGCCCGGAAGCGACGGATTCCCGGACGACGGATTCTGGGTGGTGACCAGACATGCCGATGTGAAGGAGGTTTCGCGGCGCAGCGAGGTGTTCTCCAACGCCGAGAACACCGCCCTGCCGCGCTACGGTGTGCCGCTCACGCCCGAGCGGATGCAGATGCAGCGGCTGGTCCTGCTCAACCAGGACGCGCCACAACACACCAGGATGCGGAAACTGATCTCGAAGGGATTCACCCCGCGCGCCGTCAACGGACTCCGCGCGCAGTTGGCGGCGCGCGCCGAGGCCATCGTCGCCGCCGCCGGCGCCGCGGGTGCCGGGGATTTCGTCACCCAGGTCGCCTGCGAACTGCCGCTGCAGGCGATCGCGGACCTGATCGGCGTACCCCAGCAGGACCGGATGAAGATCTTCCGGTGGTCCAACGAGATGATCGGCTACGACGATCCGGAGTACGCCGGCGCCGATCCGATGGCCGCATCGGCCGAACTGTTGAGCTACGCGTGGCAGATGGCCGAGGCGCGAAAGGCCCACCCGGCCGACGACATCGTCACCGAACTCGTGCACGCCGATATCGACGGGGAGTCCCTGACCTCCGAGGAATTCGGCTTCTTCGTCATCCTGCTCGCTGTCGCGGGAAACGAAACCACTCGCAACGCCATCACACACGGCATGGTCGCCTTTCTCGACAATCCGGATCAGTGGGAACTCTTCAGATCCGAACGGCCCGCTACGACCGCCGACGAGATCATCCGGTGGGCCACCCCGGTGAGTACGTTCCAGCGAACCGCGCTCGCGGACACCGAACTCGGCGGTGTGCGGATCCGGAAGGGACAGCGGGTGCTGATCGTCTACCGCTCGGCGAACTTCGACGAGGAGGTCTTCGAGGATCCGTTCACCTTCGACATCACCCGCGACCCGAACCCGCACCTGGCATTCGGTGGCACGGGCGCGCACTTCTGTCTCGGCGCCAACCTGGCGAAGCTGGAGATCGACCTGATCTTCAACGCCGTCGCCGACCATTTACCCCACATCACCGGGCTGGGTGAGCCGCGGCGGTTGCGGTCGGGCTGGTTGAACGGCATCAAGGAATTTCCGGTCGGTTATCAGGGGAGCCGCGCGGGTGCGGTCGCACCGGGCCGGCCGAGGTAGGTCGATTCGAGTACCAGGTCCTTGACGAGCTTCTGATACTCGGCGTGCGTGCGATGTTCCCGGGTTCGCCAGTCCGCGCCCTCGTGGCGCCTCATGTACGCGCGATACTCCGGGGCGCCGGGATATTTGACATTGTCCGCCACGACGACCGATCCGGGATGCAGCCAGTTCCGGTCCAGCATGCGGCGAAGATCCGAAAGGTACTCGTCCTTCTCGTGGTCGAGAAAGGCGAAATCCACTGTGCCGTCGGTGAACCCGTACTCGTCACGCAAGGTGTCGAGGGTCTTTCCGCTGTCGCCCAGTGTCCCGACGACGACCACGATGCGCTCACCGATTCCGGCGTGATCCCAGATCCGCCGGGCGACCGCGGCATTCGCGGGATTGAACTCGATCGAGTACAGCACGGCGTCGGCGGGCATGACCCGTGCGATACGCAATGCGCTGTAACCGCAATAGGTTCCGAGTTCCAGCAGTCGGTGTGGGTGGGCGGCGGCGACCGCGCGGTCGAGAATCCGGCCTTTCTCGTCACCGACATTGATCAGGTAACTCTTGGTGTAGCAGAATTCGTCGATCGCCCTGATGACGTCGTCGATGTCGTTTCGGCGGGCGTGCGCGCAGACGTAGTCGGCCAGGGCTTGTTCACGTCCGTCGCCGACCTGCCAGGTGGCGCCCATATGCCGCAGACCGAACAAGAACCGCACGTAGGACCAGCGCAGGAACATCACGGGCTTGCCGGCACATTCGTTGGCGGCCACCGCGAGTGCGGTGGCCGCCACGGCGGCCAGCGCCGGGCGGGGTAGCGGCAGCCCGAAGACGCGCGGCCGGCGGGTGGTCAGCAGCATCGACGAGGCGACCGAGACCGTGGCTGCCGCGAAGGCGGCGGAATTCCTGCTCACCCGATCGTTCCTTCCGTGGTCCGCCGCTTCAGCTCGGCATCCAGGAGCGGCCCGATGACCGCGAGTGCCTCGGGGTTGGTCATCTGGGCGTGGCTGACCTCGACGCCGTATTCGGTGATGTGTCCGGAACAGTAGGGGCGCCACATCTCGGCGGTCAGGTCGCCGGTGATGCCCTGTCGCGCCGAAAAATACAGCAGATCGCCGTCGTACCCGGCCGGGCGGTAGCGGGCGGACAGGGCGACACACTCGACATAGCCCTGATGCAACCGCTCCAGCTGGTGCCGCGTCAGGCCACGGCCGGGCCCGGTGCTCTCGGCGAGCAGGGCGACCGCTTCGTCGAGGGTCAACGGACGCGTGTCGGGTGTGGCCGACTCGTTGCCCTGGAGATGGGTCACCAGATCGCGGACGGTCGGTGGTTGCGGTTCGGGCGCCCCCTCGGCGAAGACCACGCTGTCGAGCATGACGAGCAGACCCACGCTGTGCCCGCGGGCGCGCAGCGCGACGGCGAGCGCGTGCGCGAGCTGTCCTCCGAGCGACCAACCCAGCAGGTGGTACGGCCCTTCCGGGCGTACTCGCAGAAGTTCGTCCAGATACGACTCGGCGAGTTCCTCGACGGTGCGGGATCGCCATGCTTCCGCGGCGAGGGCGGGCGACTGCAGCCCGTACACGGGCCGGTCGGTGACATGATGCAGCAGACCCGCGTAGCACCATGACAGCGGGACCGCGGAATGCACGCAGATCAACGGTATTCCGGACCCGTGGCCGCGCAGCGGGAGGACGGTCTGCAGGGCCGCACTGCCCGCTATCGCACTGTCATCGGTTCCGGCGGCAGCGGACTCGACGGCGGCGGCCAAGGTCTGCACGGTGGGCGTGAACAGCATCGGGATCGTCACGGTGGCGCCGGTCCGCTCCGACAACCGTTGACACAGTTCGACTCCCAGCAGCGAGTTGCCGCCGAGCTCGAAGAAATTGTCGTCCAAGCCGACCCGCGTCTGCCCGGTGACTTCGGCGACGGTCTCCGCTACGGTCCGCTCGAGCGGGGAAGCCGGAGCACGGTAGGCCGGGCGCGCCAGCGTCCGGGGATCCGGCAGGGCGGATCGATCGGTCTTGCCGCTGCTCGGATTGATCGGTATCTCGGCCAGCGGCACCAATACCGCCGGAATCATCGCCGGCGGCAGCACCGTCCGTAACCGCGCCAGGACGGCGAAGCGATCGAAGTGCTCCCGATGTGCCGCGGCGGGAACGACATAGCCGATCAACCGATCACCGAGGTCCTCCGATGTCCACATCCGCACCACGGCCTGATCGACCGCGTCGTCGGCGGCCAGCGCGCGCTCGACCTCGGACGGTTCGATGCGCTGTCCACGCAGCGAGATCTGGACATCGCCCCGGCCGAGATATTCGAGCGTCCCGTCGGGCAGCTCGCGCACCACATCGCCGGTGCGATACATCCGCGTTCCCCGTGGCCCGTAAGGGTTCGCCACGAAACTCTGCGCGGTGATGCCGGGGCGACCCAGATAGCCACGCGCCAGGGCATCGCCGGCGAGATACAGTTCGCCGCGGGCGCCCCGCGCGGCCGGCCGCAGCCGCGTGTCCAGGACGAGAGTCTGCACGCCGGGCAGCCCCCGGCCGATCGTGATCGGCGAGTTAGGGTCGAGGGGCTCGGTTTGGGTCACCACGACGGTGGCCTCGGTGGGCCCGTAGGAGTTGAACATCGGGAGCCGGCCCGCCCAGCGTTCGGCCAGGGTGGGCGGGCATTTGTCGCCGCCGACGGTGACCGTTTGCAGTGCCGGCAGGCGGTCGGGGTCGAGCGTGGCCAGAATGGCCGGGGTGACCACCAGGTGGGTGACGGATTCTTCCTGCATCACCTGCGAAAGTCGCCGGCCTGCAACGATATCCGGTGCGAGGGCAACCAACCTCGCCCCCGGCGGGAACGCCGAGAGGTACTCGAGCATCGACGCATCGCAGAACGGGGAATGTGCTTGCAGCACGACGGACTCGCTGCTGATGCGGTTCCGGGTACGCAGATCGTCGGCCAGCGTCGCCAGCGCTTCGTGAGTGCTGAGCACCCCCTTGGGCTCGCCGGTCGAGCCGGAGGTGTAGATCAGGTAGGCCGGATGGGCGGCCCGCAGCGGTCGTATCCGGTCCGCATCGGTCACCTCGGTGGTCGGCCGTGCTGCTGCGGCGCGGCTGAATTCGTCGCTGTCGAGCAGCAACCAGTCGAGCGTCGTATTCGCCAGGGGAGTGCGCCATCGGGCGAGGGTGATCCCCAGCGCCGCCCCGGAATCGGCGATCAGCTTCGACACTCGCGCCGGCGGATCGGCGGGATTGACCGGGAAGAACACCGCGCCGGACCGGGCGACCGCCCACAGCGCCATCACCGATTCCACGGACCGGGACAATGCCACCGCGACAACGACTTCCGGCCCGGCACCGTGCGCGATCAGCTCCCGCGCCCACTGCGCGGTGGTTTCGTCGAGTTCGCGGTAGGTCACCGATCGGTCCGGCCCGCTCAGCGCGACCCGATCGCCGGCACCGATTCCGCCCGCGAGCAGCTCCGGCAGCAACCGCTGGCGCTGCCGCGGCTGTGGCGCGGCGATCGGGTGGGCCCCGGCGACGGCCGCGAACACCGGTTCCGCATCGCCGGCCCACAGGAAGCGGGACAGGCAGTCCAGGAACTGCCGGTGGTACCCCGCCACTTCGTCTGCCCGGTACAGCTCCGGATTGGCATGGAAGTCGACGACGAACGGCTCGTCGCCGAATCGGTAGCAGCTGATCGCCAGATCCTCCACGGGACCGGCCGACAACAGTTGGGTGCGGCCGCGAACCGCGCCGAAGTCGATGCCGTCGGGCAGGCTGAGGACGTTGATCAGCGGCCCGTAGCCGTGGCGGCCGGCCTGCCCGACCCCGTGGTCGCGAAGCAGGTCCTCGTGCCGGTACAGCTGGTGGCGCAGTGCGCCGATCATATTCAACCGGACCTGTCGCACCAGATCACCGACCGTGCTTTCGGCCACCCCCCGCGTCCGCAACGGCACCACGTTCGACACCATCCCCGCCGACCGGCGCAGCGCCCCGGTGGTGCGGCCGGCGACGGGTAGCGACACCGTGACATCCCGGTCGCCGGTCATCTGCGCCAGAAAGGCGGTGACCGCCGCGACCAGTACCTCGGCCATCCCGGTGCCGTAGCGGCGGGCGACGGCATCGAGCCGTGCCATCACCTGCTCGTCGACGGTCGCGTGCGCGACATGGGGCCGCGCCGACGGCGCCGCGTATCGCTCGCTGAGCCGCGTCACATGGTCGAGGCCGGCGAGCTGCTCGCCCCAGTACTCGCGGTCGGCGGCGAACCGCGCCGACGACCGATACCGCTGCTCGGCCGCCACGATCTCGGCCAGCGGCACCGCCCGGCACGGGGCCGCGGGCCGGTCTTCGATTGCGGCGGAATGCAATTCGGCCGTCCGCTGCAAGACCTGAGCTGCGCCGAAACCGTCGACGGCGATGTGGTGGCTGCGCGCGTAGCAGCGATAGCGGCGCGGGCCGAGGGTGAACAGCACCGTTCGCGTGACGTCGGCTCCGGTCAGGTCGATGCCTCCGTGATGGTCGCGGCTCATCCACTCGTCGGCGGCGCGCTCGGGGTCGGGCTGATCACTCAGGTCGACGCACTCGAATCCGGTGTCGATATCGGGGTCGAGGTATTGCCGCGGCCGGCCGCCGACAACGGCGAATCGCACATGGGGCGACTGCAATTCGCGTGCGGCCCGGCGGGCGCACTGCTGGAGCAGGCCCAGATCGAGATCGCCCTGCACATCGGTGTACTGGGAGATGGCGAACGGAACCGTCGGATGCAATTGCTGCGCCAGCCACAGTTCGGACTGCGCCACCGACAATTCGAAGAAGTCCGCGGGCGGAATCGAAACGTCGGTGCGACGTTCGATAGTCGACAGGTCTACCACCGCAATTCCTCACTTCTCGACGGCGACGAGGTCGGCGAATTCGATCGCCTCGACGGTGCGGTCCGGCGGCGTCACGAGCCGATCCGCGTCCGAAGAAAGTTCTTTACTTCCGTCATCATCCGGCCGATCGAATCGGCGACGAAAAGGACCGGCTGGCAAATACTGTCGTCGATATCGCTGGCGAGGATGTCCGCTATCCGGAACTCCCGCAGATCCGCCGTCACGAAGGATTCCATCTCGGTCACCGAGGACAGGATCGCGGCGCCGTACGCGCGGGGCCGGCCCTGCTCGGCGACCACGCCGACCTCGAGGGTGAACCAGAACAGCCGTGCGATCGCCATCCTCGCCTCGTCGGCGGTGGCCTCGTTGGCGGCCCGTCCGAAACAGCGATACAGTTCTGCGAATTCCGGATCGGCGAGGATCACGGCATGTCCGACCAGTTCGTGGATGACGTCGGGATCCGGCGAGAACGCCTGCTCCGTCACCGGCCGCACATCCGGGGTGGCGTGCAGGATGCCGTCGGCCATCGGGCCGTAGAACAGCCGGCCGGGTTGGCTTCCGATGGCCGGTGCGAGCCGGAAACCGGTCAGCGAGACGAGCGTGCGGGAGACCTCGCCCAATTGCGGAACCCGGTCGGCGGGAAGCCGGACGAGGCGAGCGGCGTGGCGGTAGTCGGCGCAAGCGAGCTGCTCGTGCATGCTGCGAAGCGTCGCGAACACCCGCGACCAGAGGGCGTTTTCGGCACTGCTGTAGGCGAATTCGGGCACCGGCTGCCCAGGGCGGCAGGCGCGGGCGACGCGCTCACGCTCGGACCGAAGGTCGAGACCAACCGTCATCGCTATCTATCCTCTCCTCGAATTGCCTAGGTCATGCAGGTCATCACCACTCGGAATCGGCCGGCGCTGACAGTGGATCCGCTCTGTGTGCGCGAGTACCCTCGCCGAATTTCTGCAAACAACGTCGCAGGGTCGGCGAGGGTGGCATCGAAGCTGTTTTCTCGCAACATATTCGACGGACGATTCACCGAAAAGCCGACGCTACGCGGAAGTGTCCGAAATGTACGGAACCGGATCTCCGGCGAGCTCGGGATTCGCTGTCCGGCAGGTGGTTTTCGGGGCGAAATATCCATACGTCCTGCGTCGAGGGTCAGGCGCCGAGCGCGGCCGCGAACATCGGCCACGAATCGTGCAGCGCGTCTTGCCAATATCCCCACGCGTGGGTTCCGGTCGGCCGGAAGACGACCTGTGCCGGCACCCCGGCGGCCTGCAACGCCGTCGCGAGTCGAGCCGTGCACCCGTTCACCACCGACTCGAACCCGCCGCCGATGACGATCCGATCGGCCAGCGCGACCGGATTGCCGGCGACATCGCGATCGGCCATCGTCTCGTGCGGGCCGGGCAGGCCGGTTCCCGTGGACACGTAGACCTGCGTGCCACGCAAGCTGTCCGCGTGCAGGGTCGGATCATTGGCGGCCCACTCCGGATCCGCCGGCGGACCCCACATGTTGACCGGGTTCGCCCCGTAGCGCGCCACCATCATCGCCACGTACGCCTGCGCCACCGGGTCGCTGGTCTGCGCACATCCGCTGTAGGAGCCCACGGCCCGGTACACCCCGGGCGCACGCACGGCCAGGCTCAACACCGACAGCGCCGACATCGACAATCCGGCGATCGCATTGCGTCCGGTCGTGCCGAACGTCGCATCGATGACCGGCGGCAGCTCCCTGGTCAGGAAGGTTGCCCATTTATTGCGGCCCAAGGCCGGATCGTCGCGCTCCCAGTCCGTGTAGTAGCTCGCGCGACCTGCCAGCACCAGCACGACATTCACGTTCTTGTCGGCGAAGAAGGCTGCCGCATCCGTGCGATCGAGCCACCCGGACCCGGTTTCCCCACCCTCGACACCGTCGAGCAGATACAGCGTGGGCCGGGGTGAGGAGGTGTCCGCGGGCCGCAACACACGCACCGGGACGAACCGGTCCATCGCCGGGGAATACACGTTCAGGCCGACCTGCGCGGCCACCGGTGCGACCGGATCGGCCGCGGCGGTAGCGGCGCCCACGGCCGTCGCCGAAAGGAGCGAGACGACCACCGCGGCCAGCCACCGCGCACCTCTCCCGGACAGGTTCGGCATCGACCACTCCGATCTTCTCAGACCAGCAACGGTAGTCAGTCAAGCTACTACAAGGTCGAGGGCAATTCTGGATTTGCCGCCACATTGCCGAACAGGCGTCGGCCGCCGAGTCGTCGGGCTCGGCGGCCGTGAACGGTCGGCCGGTGCGGCCGGCCTCGGCGACGGGATCAGGCTTGGCCGGTGTCGATGTGGGAAATTCGGCCGCCGGAATCGACCGTGAAGCTCCACCGGGTCCGCCTCGTTCCGCCAGGTGTCGTTGCGGAAATCGGCGATGAGGGCGGATCCGGGGCCGGTTTCGACCACCGTGGGTCGGCGCTGCCGTCACCGGGTGGTGTAGCCGCCATTGGCGAAGATGGTCTGGCCGGTGATCCAGCCGCCGTCGGTGACGAGGAATTCCACCAGCGGAGCAATGTCCTCGATTTCCGTCAGCCGCCCGCCCATGGCTTGCGACTTGTGGAATTCCACCCGCTCGGGGGTTTCCTGCGGGTAGAAGAACGGGGTGTCCATCGGGCCGGGCGCCACGTTGTTGACCGAAATGCCGCGGGTGGCGAATTCCTTCGCGGCGGCGCGGGTGAAGTGCTCGACCGGCGACTTCGCTCCGGCGTAGGTGGAGTAACCGTCGGTGAAGGCCGCCAGCAGGGAGGTTACGACGGTGACGATCCGGCCGCCGTCGGCGAGGCGCTTGCCCGCCTCCTGGAGGAAGAAGTACGCGGCCTTGGCATTGATGTCGAACATCGAATCGTATTCGGATTCGGTTGTTTCCACGATCGGCTTGCGCAGCACCTTGCCGACGGTGTTCACCGCGATGTCCACCGATCCGAACGCCTCGATGCCCGTATCGAACATCCGGGTGACGTTGGCGGGGACGGTCAGGTCCGCCTGGAACGCGACCGCCTCGGCGCCGGCCGCCCGCACCGCCGCCACGGTCTTGTCGGCGTCGGTCTCGCTGCTCGCGCTGTTGTAGTGGACCAGCACGTTGGCGCCGGCGGTGGCGAGGGTGGTGCTGATCAGTCCGCCCAGGTTCTTCGCTCCTGCGGCGACGATCGCCGACTTTCCTGCCAGTTTGCCCGTCATGGAGAGAGCCCTTTCGCGTCGCTGGTGTTCGCTTGCCACACCGACGGTAGGAGCGGGTACAACAAATGTGAAACAGCAAAATCTGACGCTTCGACAAGAATTGGTTGTCGATCCGTGTGGCGCGTGTTCCGATGAGTAGGAGACCCACGTCACAAACGAGTCCCGAGCGGCCAAGCTGAGTTGTATGTCCAACACAGTGATCGGCAATATCGACACCATCGCCGAGGAGATCCGCACCGGCGCCGACGAGGGTGACTCGTTGGGCCGGCTGCCCGACGACATGGCCAAGGGGCTGAAGGACGCCGGCGTCATCCGGATGCTGCAGCGCAAGAAATACGACGGCTATGAGGCGCATCCGCGAGAATTCGCCGAGACGGTGATGAAGACCGCGAGCCTCTACGGTTCCGCGGGCTGGGTGGCGGGCATCGTCGGCGTCCACCCGTGGCAGCTCGCCTTCGCCGACCCCCGAGTGCAGGAAGAGGTGCTCGGCGAGGACACCGACACCTGGATGGCATCGCCCTATATGCCGGGCGGCGTGGCGGTCCCCGTCGACGGCGGCTATGTCATGAGCGGCCGCTGGCAGTTCTCCTCCGGCACCGATCACTGTGACTGGATCTTTCTGGGCGCCTTGGTGGGCGACGCGGACGGCAAGCCGGTGATGCCGCCGCGGCCACTGCATGTGATCCTGCCGCGCTCGGACTACGAGATCGTGGCAGATTCCTGGGATGTGGTCGGGCTGCGCGGGACCGGCAGTAAGGACATCGTCGTGAATGCCGCGTTCATCCCCGATTACCGGGTGATGGACCAGGGCAAGGTCATCGACGGAACCGCGGCCGCGGAATACGGCGTCACTGAAACCCTCTACAAGATGCCGTGGTCGACCATGTTCCCGCTCGGCATCACCTCGGCGACGATCGGCATCTGTGAGGGCGTCCTCGCCGCCGGCATCGACTATCAGCGAAACCGCGTGGGCGCCACCGGAACTCTGGTCAAGGACGACCCCTACGTCCTGCACGCGCTCGGGGAATCCGCGTCCGAGATCGACGCCGCGCGGCAGCAGTTGCTGGCCAACGTGGACCGGATCTGGGATTTGGTCGACGCGGGCAAGGAGATCGATTTCGAAACACGTGCCCGCGTGCGCCGGGATCAGATCCGGTCCGCATGGCGAGCGGTGCGCGCCGCCGACGACATCTTCGACCGCGCGGGCGGTAATGCGCTGCGGATGGACAATGCGCTGCAACGGTTCTGGCGCGACGCGCACGCCGGACTGCACCACGCCATCCACGTCAGCAGCACGACCTATCACGCGTCCGCCATGGCCTCGCTGGGCGTGGAGGTGCCGCCGGGGCCCCTGCGGGTGATGATCTGACCGCGCGACGGAATACGAGCGGACCGAAGATGGTGGTGCCGATCCCGCCGATGGTCACCCGCCGCTCGACGTGCTCCGGCGCGGCGAGTGCGAATTCCGTTGCCACGAATACGCCCATCGAGTTCCCGATGATCCGGACGGTCTCGAGTCCGAGGCCGTCCAGGAACGCGGTGACCGCCTGCTGCGCCGACATCATCGGATGTGCCGCACCGAAGTCGTCGCTGACCCCGAATCCGGGGAACCCGAGCACGAGCGTTCGGAAGCGCTGCGCGAAGGTCGGCACGTTGCCAGCGGCCGATGATTTCGTCCCGCCGTTTCCGGACCGGTGATTCCCACGGTCGCAGAACAGTTCGCCGGCGGCTAGCCTTCGGGCCATGACTCAGCCGAGGAAACCACGTCCGGTGGTTGTGAAGCTGCTCCTCGGAGCCGCGTTCATCGCACTGCTCGTCGGCGGCGCGGCGACGGTCGTGGGTGCGACGAGCATGGTCTCGGACCCGGACGCGGCCCCGACCTGTGACGGCAAGATCATGTCCGCCGGCGACAGATGTGATGTCCTTCGTGGCGGATCCACGGTCGACTCCTATACCTACGAGGAGAAGATCGACCGGCAGCATGGAAACAAGGAACACGCGGGCGACACGCTCACCATCGGCCTCACCGTGATGACGGTGAGTCTGTTCGCCGGGGTGCTCGTCGAGGTGGCGTTCCGGCGGTCCGGTCGCAAAAAGCTCGCTGTGGCCACCACTCCGGCATCGGGGCCGCCACCGGTTACCGCGCCGGATATGGGCGCGCCGGCATCCCCGGTGCGTGCGACCGGGTCGCGGCGCGGCGCGTATCGCGTGATGATCGCCGGCGCCGCGGGGGTTGTCTGCGCGGCGTTGGCGGTAGCGGTGGCCGCGGTGGCTATTCACCTGGGTGACTCGCATTCCACCCCGACGTCGCTCCGCGGGTCCGTAACCGCCACCGGCAAGGTGAACGGTCCCGATGTCGCCGACCTGCGGCGCGCCATGCCCGCGGCGCTTCGTGCACGCTCGCAATGCCGGTCGCCGGGCAGCATGGATCGGGAAAGTTTCGTCACCAGCAGTGCCACCTGTTATCTGCCGTCGGACAGTCCGTTGATAAGGGGCCTGGTCGCCGTGCCGTCACTGGGCCATATCGTCCACGCGGCAATCGTGTCGAGTCCCGCGTCTTACCGCTATCGAGTGCAGCAATCGCCGAGCGACCGCGTGGTGCGCGACGACGGCGCGGTGTTCGCAGTATTCGCGGTGTTCGAAGGGTTGGGCGGGCAATCCGATCCGCCGGAGTTGGCCAACAGCCTTCGGTGCCTCGATCTGCGGACCGGACTTTTCATCGTGGTGAATACTGTCAACAACGAGCACGACGCCGCCACATTGGTCGGCCGGGCCGGATTCTAGAGCGGTCGAAAGGATTCGACCCGGTGACCAACTGGCCTGAGCTGCCGGCCGCTCGCGCTGCCGGAACCCGCTGACCGGATGCGAAGACAGGGCTACAAACTCCGCCCGATGATCAGCTTCATGCTCGGCGAGAGTCGACAAAACGCCTGGTGAGAGGCGGTTTCGTGCCCAACATCGCCCGAAATCTCCGCGGGGTCTTCCCCGTCCTGACCTGGCAATTCTCATCGCGTCCCATTGAGACACGAGAGGATGACGGGACGGCGTCGATACCCCTACGGGGTACGAGGGCGATCGGCTCACCTCTGGAGGCAGGCTGGTCGGCGTGTCGAATTGCGACACGCCGACAAAATTCCTGACCAGCAATCGACTGGCAAATCCGTTCTCTTCATGGCTCGACGTGATGGCACGCCGGGTTTGTGCGAGTCCGGCGGTGCTTGGCATTCCGTGGTCTGCCAGACCGCGCTCTTCGAAGGTCGCCGCCGGCGTAAGGCATGTGCACACCAACATCACCGAGCGGGTAGAGGAGGGGGTGTTCGCGAGGCATGCCGGTGGTGCCGTGCCGAGCCCGGCCTAGCTTGCCTTGTTGTATGCCTCGATGATGTCGGCTTGGATTCGTCCGCGGCTGGAGACGTTGTAGCCGTTGTTTTCGCCCATTCGCGAATTGCGCCCGTCTTCTGCTGGTCGGCCGTGGCCCGCGTAGTCGTCTTCGCCTTGCCGGGGAATTCGGCCGACCTTGCGGGCGGGGTCGGTCCACTGCTCGAACGCGCTGCGGAGTTTGCGTGCGTTCTTGTTCGAGAGATCGATCTCGTACTCGACGCCGTCGAGGCTGAACGAGACCGTCTCTTCGGCTTTCGATTTGCCGTCGAAGTCGTCGATCAGCTCGAGGATGACCTTCTTCGCCACGCGGCGGTCCTCCATACTTTGGCGAAACACGTTGCGAAACTAACCAACGCAGCAGGATCCCTCCTGTCTACGTGGACGTCGGCTACTTCCTTGCCTCGTGGGGGCGACGTGGCCAGATTGCCCACCGGCTTTCACGCGCGGGTGGCCGCTGGCTCGAAGCAGCTGGGACCGGCTAGTTGGCGGTCCGGAATTCGATCGAGCGCCCCAGGGTGTCGCCGGACGGCTGAGGGAACCACTCGTCGACGGGCGCCTGGTGCGCTTGCCGCGGCGCGCCGACACGAAGCCAACACGCCGAGCGCGCGTAACGGCGGCCACTGCCCGCCGAAACACTCCCTGTTCACTCAATCCGAAAGGACTCATCTGTGAAACTCCGCAACCTGATCGGCACTGCCGCCGTCGCGGTGGCTGCGACCGGCGCACTCTACGGAACCGCCAGTGCCACGCCGTCGTATATCGATTCCGGTTCCGCCGGAAGCGGTTCCGCTGACGGAGCAAGCGATGGTGGCGGCACGCTGTGCGGCGACGGCACCGTGAGCCCGAGCACCGGACCGGGCACGTGCTCGCATCACGGCGGTGAGCAGAAGAACCAGGGGCACGTCCATCACGGTGGCGGCGGCCACGGTCGTCGATAGATGCGACTGGGCATCGGCGGGCGCGTGATGGGCGTCCGGATGGGGGTGTCAACGCGAGGTTTCGGCGTTGGTGTCGGTCCGTTGTCTGCTGGTAGCGGCTGGGGTGGTCACCGACGCGGTCGCGGACGGCGATCGTCGTCATCATCGGCCGGCGGCTGCTTGCCCGCGCTCGGATTACTGTTCGTGGGCTGCCTCGCACTGGCCGCCGTGCTCTGGCTCGTCGAATGGCCGTATCTACTCGGAACGTGGCTCATCGTCCAGGCCGGCGCACACAATCCGTCGACAGCTCGCACGCTGATGGGTTGGACGTTCGAGGCCCCATATCTGGCGTTCTTCGCGATGATGGCGATCGGCTGGATAGCTGAGGCGATGAAGCCGCCACGACCGCAGCCGATGCCGCCGTACGCTGGATAGCCGAAAGCGTTGCTGGACAACTCTTGTCCAGCAACGCCTTTCAGACGTGCACCCAGAGGGTTGTCTACCTGCGTACGTTATCGATCCGCGGCCAGGTGCCATGAGGGGGGACCTTCCTCTGCGATCTATGGAGGGGCCCGATACTACGGTTGCCTCCGTGAGGGTGAATGAAGGTTTCCCCGAGGAGTGGGGCCGGACTCTCATCGGTGAAGTCGAAACAGACAGCGATGGCGAGTGGTGTTTCTCGGATTGGTATGCGGTGGTGTTCCCGGGCGAGGCGGTGGTGTACCCGGGCGACACCTGGGGTGGTACGTGCCGCCACCACAGGCAGGGATCGATTGCTCCGGACACGGTGGTGATTGTCTTCGGTGGGATGGTGGTGGCGCTTGCCGATACCGGCCACCTGCACCTTCTGAACCTCTATGTTTACGACACCGAGTACTACCAGTTCCTGCGGTTGCGGGAAGTTCTCGATCCACGGCGGTGGGACGACATACCGTGGGCGCCGTTGCGGCCGGGGCAGTTACTGCACGCGTGGGATAAGTTCCACGGCCTCGACTACTTTCGTCTGCCGGGACGGCCGCCGGTCGCCTACGGATACGCCGATCCGAGTCTGCCGGGGCTACCGGCCGCGATGAGCTATGGCGGGGACTGGTACGACCTGACCGCACAAGCCAACGTGGAGTACCCGACAGGTCTGCCGGCGGAGCCGGTCCAGGCCTCCACGGCCAGGCTGTTGCGCGCGATTCACGAGAACGATCTCGCCGCTGTCGTCGAACAACTCGATGCTGGTGCCGATCCCAACGCTGGTGAGGACCCTGGTGGTGTCCATCTCAGCTTCTGCGAACCTCGTGCGGCGACAGCTTTGGGAAACGCGCGCTCGCTCGAGATCGACGCCGCATTGCGGAACGCAGGCGCCGTAGCTTGAACACCCAGGGTCCGATCAGCACGCCGACCTCAGGAGCCTGTGTCGGTTCGTCCGGTCAGTGCGCAGGCGGGGGCAATACGAGACGTTCGACAGACCGATTCGGCCTGTCGATTCGAGCGGTTGTCAGAGATCGTGGTCAGTGTCGTCGTCAGCGGCGACGCTGTGAGCGATCCGGTCTGGTCTCGGACGCGGCTGTAGGTGGCCAGGTCGTAGCCGCCGGACCACTGTTGCTGTCCATCTCCGATAGCGGATCACAAGCGAGGGATGGCAACTATCCCTGCGGTGGATCGCAAGTGACGGCGCCGGAGTTCGTTCTCGCCTCACATGCAATTCATGCATACCGGCATTGACCGTGCGTGGATTCGTCGAGGCCGTAGGCATCCAGGTAGGTCCGCCATCAGCCGTCGGGGAGCGGGTCACGCACTGTCCCTCGCGCAGTTGTCCCTGAACGAACGGTGAAATGTGAACGGCCATACGTTACGTGATCACACGGGCCGGGTGTGCCCAGGTATACCCTTGCGCTGGAAGAGGTTAGGCGAAAGATCTAGTGGTCAATAGTATATAGTAAGATATGTTACTCTGGTCCCGGGCTGTGCGCCGGGTCTACTCCGGACGACATTGAGGTTGCCGGTGATGACGAAAGCGGCCGCCATTCATGCACCCGTACCGCGCCGGGGTCGCGGGGCCGTCCAATTGGAGGGAGAACACCTATGTTTGTCCGAAAGTCTGCTGGTCGGCGGGACGGTCGATGACAACGCAACCCGCAGCGATCCCTACGCTGCCCAGGCTTGCGACTCTCGACAATCTGCGGGACGTCGCGGGGGCAGGCGCCGGCTACCCCACTGATAACGGGCGAGTTCGTCGCGGTGTCCTCTACCGTTCCAATCGGATCGAGGTCTCACCGGAGGATCTCGTTGTCCTCGAAAGCTTGGAACTTACGGCGATCCACGATCTCAGAGAGGACCACGAGATCGCCAGCCATCCCGACACGTCGGTGGCCGGTGCTCCGTGGTACCACCATCCGGTGCCGGGAATTCCTCAGGAAGAGGTTGCGGCCCTGTCCGATGCGGACCAGACATACGCTGCGATGATCGAGAATTACCGCACCTTCGTGAGCGATCCGCAGTGCCGCCGCGGATTCTCCGATCTTCTGAGCGGTATCGCCTCGATCGAGGGGCCGCAACTGTTCCATTGCTCAGCGGGTAAGGATCGCACCGGTTGGGCCACGGTTCTGATCCATTACATCGCGGGCGTCGACCCGCAAGCGGTGACCGCCGACTATCTCCTTACTGACGAGTATGCGGTCAACAGCCGCAAGGCGACGCTGGATTCGATACTCGAGAACGTCGGCGCCGCTCGTGCTCCGGCCTATGAACCCGCCTTTCGCTGCGACATGGCGTACCTCGATACCGCGTTCGCCGAAGTCGAGAGACTGTACGGCGATATGGACGGTTACCTCGAGGACGGGCTCGGGTTGACGGAGAGTGAGCGGCAAATCCTGCGTTCTCGTCTGGTGTGCGAACAGTAGGACTCTTCGGTCGCTGTCCCGGTAGCTGACGCGGAACGCGGCCTTTCTGTGAAGCTGTCGGCGGCAGCTGTCCTGCCTAAAAGCCTGGGGTAGAGCAGTTTCTATGCGTAACCTACAGTAGGTGATAGCAAAATAGTCGATTCATAGATAAATCTCCCAGCGGCGCAGTAGCCTCCATCGAGTGGCGTAACGGTGCGTCGGAACGAGGCTGGCGAACTCGTCGTTGCGGGACAGGGAGGAGTGAACGATGATGTTGGCAGGCGGATACCCCTCACCACCTGACGTCACGGCACCGGCCGGCACCCATCAGGTGGTGCTGACGGTGGCCGTCGTGGTCGTCGTCTCCAACTTGATCATCGAGATCCCGGTTACCGCCCTGAAGCTCTACGATTACTATGGCAACCAGCCTTTCCAGTTCTACAGCGGCGGATTCCCATTGTGGTGGCTCTTCACCAACCTCGGCGGTGTCTTCTCCGGCGTGCTTCTGGCTATCGCGGTGGAACGCTTCGGAATACGTGCGAGCCTGCTGGCGATACCAGTGGTCCCATGCGCGTTCGGAGCTTGGGAAATGTGGGCCGGCTGGCCCACATTTGTTGCTCTGACGATGGGTGCGCCACTGTTCTGGTCCTACATCGGTGCGATTTGCACGATCGCGCTGAGTTTGGGCACTGCGTTTGCGATATTCGTTGCCGCGAGCCCGGTCGAGGCAAAGGGGATCGGCGCTGCGGGGCGCGATGCGGCGTTTCCTGACGTACCTGCCAGGTAGCGATGGTGTTGGGACCTGTTGCTTCTGAACGGGTTCCACTTCGAATGTGGGTCACGAAACCGGTTGCGGGGGCGGATGGCGGGCTCGGATTGTGATCGGCCGGCCCGCCGCTGTGCTTGATTCGACGCTTTCTGCCACCGCGGGTCCCGCGGCTGATGCCCGCAGGTCGGGCGACTGAAGCTGGCCTGTCTACCTACTCGCCAGGTTTGCCGTGGGTTCACGTCGAGGGGGCGCTCGACAAGAAATAGTCTATCGATATACTATCGAGTGATAGAGTAATTTCTCGGAGGGCTTGCTCATGGGAGAATTTCCTGGAAGTCGTTGTGTCACCGCATCGTTGCGCGGCACGTGGAGGCGGTCTTGACCATGGGGAATCTGTTGTTCCTGGCGCTGGCTATCGGTGCAGACATCTCGGTGGTAGCCCTTTTCGTATCGTGGCTTCGAGCCGGCATACGAGTAGGCCGCACCGCCGCCGTATCGGCTGCGTCCGGTCCGACTATTCCTGGTGGAGTTGGACCGGGCAGGCTCGATCTTCCCGGTCTCGGCCACGAGGCGTACGTCGAGCTTCGTGATATCGATGCGGCGCACCGAGTAATGCAGCTACATCGCTCGTGCGGATTGGACTCGTGTGTGCACAAGCGTGGGGCGTTCGAGGCACTGGTGGATGCGGGCAGGATTGTTCCGGATGCTCGTGCCGAACGGCAGCTTCACTGAGATCGAATCGGCTTTCCCGATATGCGCGACGAGGTAGGAAGCGTCCGGCCGAGGAGGGTGGGCATGCGGCGAGGCGAATCAGGCGGATTCGCCGTCGGCGCTCGATTTGCTCCGGGCGCGCTGCTTGCCGTTCTGCGGCGCAGGCGGAATGTCGCCGGCGGAGGCGCGCAAGTCGGCAAGGAGCTCCAGCAAACGGCTCACATCCTCGGAGGTGGCGTTGCCCAACCCGAAGCCGATCTCCGTCAAGCTGTTGTTGGCCTTCAGGACAAGTTTGCGGCCGGTCGGGGTGATGGTGACGCAGGTGGCTCGCCGGTCGGTGGGGTGTGGTTTCCGGCTGATCAGTCGACGCTTCTGGAGTCGGTCGGTCGCCAGCGTCGCCGTGGTGGCATGGATCATCAGGCTCCGTGCGAGATTACTGATCAGCCGTGTGCCGTTGTCGCTCAGCTGAAGTGTCATCAGCAGGAGATAGTCGGTCAGGTTGAGACGTTGTTTGCGTAGTTGCGCCTCGACCGGGTCGATTACCAGACGCTGATAGCGCAGCAGCGAGGAGAGGGCGAGGAATCGCTGCTCGTCGCCCTCCAAGCCCTGTTCCTGCCAGTAGTGATGGGCCCAACTTACGGGATCGGTGGTGTCGGGCGTTGCAGTCTTGCTCTGCTGCGCAGTGGCCATGAGAGTCCCTAAGTTCGGTGGGCGATCGAGCGCCTGCGTTGTCGGTATTCGTAAAGTGAATAGTCTAGCGGTCGCCCATGTCGTCTGCTGAACACAGGCGTGTCGAGTCCGCCTGATTCCGTCGGCTCGGAGTCGCCGCGTCGGCACCGGCGCGGGCGTACAGACGATCTGCACGGTCGGTAAGAAGCCGAGGACGCGCGGGAACTGTTGTGGCGCGGACCAACCCATCCGGGCACGATAGTGAGGGTGGGCCGGTATCCCCGTCAGTGCGGTACGGCGACCCCGTCCCAATCCAGCAACTCCCACCCGTCGCGGGGGTTGCCGGTGACGCTGATATGGCCGGTATTGCCCAAAGGGTGTGTTTTCAAAAGGTCGTCCTGGGGGTTCTTCACGTTCATGAGTGTCCAGATCATGATCGATCCACCATGTGCGACGGCGATGGGGCGGCGGTCTCCGCTGTCGTAAATCTGTTGGATCGCGTCGTCGAAGCGGCGGTCGAACTCGTCACCGTCGATGGAACCGGGAATTCGCATATATCTGCGACCATCCAGCCATGCGATCGGTGCTTGGAAGTAGGTGCGCTGCGCGGTCGCTTCCGGTTGGTGTTCATATTGCCCGGCCTCGATTTCTCTGAGGCCGGCGAGTACTCGTACCGGCTTGTGCACCGACTGTGAGATGTATTCGGCGGTCTGCTGGGTACGGACCATGGTCGAGGCGAAAACGCCGTCGATGCCCTGACCGGCGTACGTATCCGCGGCCGCTCGGGCTTGCTGTCGGCCTAGGTCCGTGAGGTCCGGCCCGGGCGTGGACGTATCTATCAGACCTGAGGCGTTCCCAGCTGATTCACCGTGGCGGACGAAGGTAATCGTTATGGTGTGGTCGTCGCCCGGAAGCGTTGGCGAATGCGTCGTCGAATCCTGAGAGGATGCGGTGCACGCGGTCAATACCGTAGCGACGAGAGCCATGGACGCCGTGCGGACAAATGTTGACAACTGCATGGTGACACCTCGTTGGCGGTTGAGGACGACGGGCTCGTCAGCTGTATTGGGGGCTGTGAGACTGGGCGAGCAGATATTCGAGCAGACAGATGAGGACTTGTTTGCTCGAGGCGCGATCGCGTGCGTCGCACATGACGATCGGAAGGCCGTCGGGTAGGTCCAACGCGGTACGTACTTCGTCGTCGAAGTAGATGTCGGCGTTGTCGAAGCAGTTGACAGCGACGATGAAGGGTATCGACCGGGATTCGAAGAAATCGACGGCTGCGAAGCTGTCTTCGATCCGGCGGGTGTCGACCACCACGATCGCGCCGATCGCGCCGACCGACAACTCCTGCCACATGAACCAGAATCGGTCCTGACCTGGGGTTCCGAACAAGTAGAGCACTGCTCGGTTGTCGATCGTGATACGGCCGAAGTCCAGAGCGACGGTAGTCGTGGTCTTCGATGCCACGCCGGTGAGGTCATCGATACTCGTGCCCAATGCCGATAATTGCTCTTCGGTGCGCAGAGGTGCGATTTCGCTCACCGAGCCGACGAATGTCGTCTTCCCGACCGCGAAGCCGCCGGCGACCAAAACCTTCATGGTCTCGAGTGCGCCGAAGAGGTCGTGGCTTTCAGAGTTTGCGAACACCGTCGAGCACCGCCTGGAGGAGAAGGGGATCGGCCATTCCGCGCGGTGGCGGTGTCCTGACTATGACGTGGCCGGAGGTGATCAGATCACTGACGAGTACTTTCACCACCGCCAGCAGCAGTTGGAGATATGCGGCTATTTCAGCGATGGACAGTGGTTTGCCTTGGCACAATCGCACGATCTCGGCGTATTCGCGGTCGGGGGCCGGCAGATCGGTCTCCGACCGGACGGCGATTACGAGCGTCAGCATGTCCAGTCCGTGCACATTTCTGCCCGCTCGGCCGCGGGTCACCGCGAATGCCCTCACCAACGGCCCCGGATCGTGGTCTACCGACCACGCATCGTCGCCATTCACCGCGGATAGGTCGGTGTCGTGACGCCGGGGAACGAACGCGCGTCAGCGGACATGTGATCGTGCACTTGCCCGACCATGACGTTGAGTTCGTAGGCGACCATTCCGAGGTCGGCGTCGATCGATGCCAGAAGGGCCAGGCAGGCTCCGAAGCCGGCTTCGGTGACGACGAGGTAGCCGCCCTCCAGCTCGATCACGGTCTGTTGGAGGCTGCCCTTGTCGAAGCGCGCGCCGACGCCCCGGCCCAAGCTGTGCAGCGCCGAGGCCATTGCCGCGAGATGTTCCGCGCTTTCGGTTGCGAGACCGCGGGAGGTTGCCATCGCGAGACCGTCAGCCGAGAGCACGAGCGCGTGTTCAGCTCCCGGTAGTCGGTCGAGGAGGGCGTCGAGGAGCCAGTCGAGCGCGGGTTTGGCGGACTGCAGCGCGGTTTTGTCATTCATTGTCGATCCTCCGAATCCTCTGCGGCTGGGCGGATGTCGTATGTCGTGCCTGTCGTGTGCCCTGCTGGAAGGAGGCCATCGCGCCTCTCACCGTTGCCGCGTCGCGTCGGCGGTCGGTGGTGCGATTCGACGGGGATGCGGCCTGCTCGTCCAGCCTCAGCTGAGGGGCCAGGTGGGCCTGCCGGCGGCGGCGCGGCAATGGGGGACGACCTGGAAGGGGCACGCGGGCCGAGCTCACGTCGAGGGAGTGCGCTGACGCCTCGCCGTGTTCTCTTTCGCTTCGCCGAGGGACCTCGACGGCGGGGGCGAAGGCCGGTGGGGCACTCTCGAGTTCGCCGGCAGTGTGATGCGCTTCGACTCGGGAAACGGGTGGGGGCGCGACGGCGACTCGCGGTGGCGAGATCGGCATTTCCTCATCGGGTACGCCTTGCAGGAGTTCGGAGCGGATCAGGGCGACCGCGGTCGTCCCGCCGTATGCCGATTCGTGCAGAGTGACCATGATGTTGTGGCGCGCGGCGAGCCGGCCGACCACGAACAAACCGAGATGCCGGCGCCCGGCCAATGCCATCTCCTGAAATTCAGGGGGATTGCGCAACAGCTCGTTCAAGCGGTCCCGCTCGTCGGCGCGGATTCCGAGGCCCTGGTCCTCGACCTCGATCGCGACACCGTTGCCGACGGTGCTCCCGCGGACGGTGACCAGCGATTGCGGCGGCGAGAATGTCGCCGCGTTGTCGATCAGTTCTGCGAGAAGGTGAATCAGGTCCGCGACAGCGCCGCCGAGGACATGGACCGCCGGCAGACGGGCGGCGGTGACACGTGCGAAATCTTCGGTCTCCGACACCGCGCTACGAACGATGTCTTCCAGCGGGACGGGGTCGTGCCAACGTCGGCCGGGTTGTGCGCCGCCGAGGATCAGGAGATTCTCGGCATTTCGTCGGGCGCGTGTCGCGAGATGGTCCAAGCGGAAGAGCAATTCGAGATGTTCCGGGTCGTCCTGCTTGCTTTCCGCGAGATCGAGGATGTCCAACTGTCTGCGGACTACCGTCTGACTGCGGTGCGCGATATCGAGGAACACCTTGTTGAAGCCGTCCCGGGTGCGGGCTTCCGCTGCCGCGGCATCGACGGCGGCTCGCTGTGCGACGCCGAATGCGTATGCGACCGAGGCGATTTCATCGTCGCCCGCATCCAGGACCGTAGTTTCGTGGTCCAGATCGACCTCTTCACCCCCGTGGATCCGGCGCAGGATCGAGGGCAATTGCTCGTTCGCAAGTTCCAGACTTCGCGATCGCAGCGAGTCGAGCCGCCGAATGAGCCGGTTGGCCAGTACCAGCGCGCAGGCGAAGGCGATCGCCGCGACGACGGATATGACCGCCGTGCTCAGAAGAGTCTGCGTGAGCAGGCGGGAAGCAGCGTCTACCGCAAGTTGCGTGGCGTAACGACCGTGGTCGTGAAAGAGCGTGATCAGTTGCGAGTTCACGGCGGCTTCTGCGTCGCGCCACTCGTGTTCGGGGACCTGCAGTGTGCCGTCGTTGGCGAACTGGTCCTCGCCGGTGACCGCGGTGCGCCATTGCGGGCTGTCGGTGAGGGTGCGGTATGCGGCTCGGCCGTCGTCGGTAAGGCTCGTGATCAGACCTTCGAGCAGCTGGCGGTACGCGCCGGTGAACTGGCCGACACGATGTCGATCGGCGGCACTCGGGGAGCCGGCGGCCAGCGCCGAAACAGTTGTCGCCACCGCTCGTGAATGCAGATCTGCCACCTGGACCAGATTCGCCGCAGTCATCTGCTCGGCCGCCGCGACTGCGTCGGGCGTGTGCCGCGCCGACCCCTGCAGACCGAGCACCACGATGCCGGTGATAGTGGTGAAGTAGTCGTCGACCGCTGCGATATCGGTTCGCCCGGTGTCGACGGAGGCGCGGACTTGGGGCAGTTGGGTGGCGACTGCGGTGAAGGCTGGCGTCGACTTCGACACCGCGTCGGGGTTGAGGGTGTTCATTTCGCGAGCGACCAGACCCAGCTCGGAGAACACGCGGTCGGTGTCTGCCCGCCGTCCGGCCAGATCTGCCGCCGCGCCGCGATCGCCGGCCAACGCCAGCAGGCTGGCCGCGCGTTCGTTCTGCGCGGCGTTGGTCAGGTGCACTGCCAGGTCCATCTGGCGGCCCAGATACTCCGACCACTTCTTCGCCGCGTGGGCGTCCACGGCGAGGCGCGTGACGGTAACACCGCCGGTGACCACCAACGCTACGCACGGAACGAGGGCGATGGCCAATACCCGGGCGCGGATCCCGCGCGGTCGGAACCGGCTGCGGGCAAACCTCTGCACAGCCGCCCTGATCATGTGCTCACACCCCGGTCGACACCGCTTTCCCGCGGCGTAGTTCTCATGCCGGAAGACGGTAGGGCCACCCGAGGTAGTTTGTCTACTGATTGACTATTTTCTGTTAGAGCTGTTCACGTCGAGCTTGTGCCGGGGCTCGGGCGTAAGCCGCTGCGGCACATCGGAGTCGAAAGTGATATGTATGAGTAGTAGATATTTTAGTGTTAGACTAAATCGCATAGCGATTTCGTGGTGAGGAGGTGCCGTGCTCGCACAGGCTGAAACCGTCGACGCGACGGCGACTGTGACCGGTGTGCATCGGGCTCTGGTGCTCGAACTCGAAAGCGCGCATTCGGACCAGGCTCAGCAGTCGCATGTTCTGGAGGTCGCGGACGCGTTGTTTCATCGCGCGGTGCTGACCGATTTGCTGCCGGCACGCCGCGCCCGCGCCCGCGACGAGCTCGCGGAGCTGATGTCGGCTGTGGCGCCGTGGGCCGAGCTGGACCCGCACCACGATCCGTACCGGACTGTCGCCGATACCGCGGAACCGCTGGCTGCGGGTGACCTCGTGCCGCATGAGCTGACCGCACGGGTGCTGCACCTTCTGGCGCGCACCGACCTGCCCGAACTGGGTACTGCGGGACCCGCCGAGCGCTTGAAAACGGAAGCGACCGTGATGAATTGGCTCGGAAGGCAGACGTCGTCCGGGTTGAGTGTCGCGCAGGTCGAAAAGTATCTGCGCGCGAAGACGGGAGAGCCGATCTCGGTGGAGTCGGTCGCCGAATTGTCCGGCGGATTCTCCAAGACGACGACCGCGGTGAGTCTGCGCCGGCCCGGACGCGAGCCCGAACGGATCGTTTTACGCCAGATCACTCCGGGACGTGACTCGCACACGCTGGCCGGGGAATACGAGGTACTGCGCTTCGTCTGGGAGCGAGGAGTGACTGTCGCCGAGCCGCTGTGGATCGAACCGCAATCCAATGCTCTAGGCGGTCCGTTCTTCGCCTCACGCCGCGCGGAGGGCGGCAATCTCGGTGATGTCTTCGGGCCGGACGAAGGCACCGGCCCGGAAGCGGCGGGAGAGTTGGCTCGGGCGCTGGCGAGGCTGCATACCGTCGAACTCGACAATATGCCGGATACCCCGGTCGCGCCGATGTCGACGCATGGTGAGATCCTCGCAGCGATCGATGAGCAGGAGCGGCTGGTCGCCGCCGCTGATCCGGCTGGCGGACTGGTCGTCCACCCGCTGCAGAATCTGCTCTTCGCCTGGCTGAGGACGCATGCCCCCTCGGGGGTGCCCAGGCCCGTCCTGCTGCACGGTGACCCTGGGTTCCACAACATTCTCGTCCGCGACGGGGCGTTGACGGCACTGCTGGATTGGGAGCGCGCCCGGGTCGGGGATGCCGCGCAGGACCTTGCCTATGTTCGCCCCCACGTCACGCGAGTGCAGCCGTGGGAGGACTTTTTGCGCGTTTATCGAGAAGCGGGTGGAGAGGCCCCCGACGACGATCGGTTGCGCTTCTACAGCGTCTGGCACGATGCGTGGAGATTCGTCGGAGCCTATCGTGGGCTCGGGCGACTCGTCTCGCAGCCGCGTACGTTGCTGGACGGTGTTCTGGGATTACTGCACGCGCCGAGGTTCTTGCTCAGCGGTCTGGAGAACGCCTTCGAGGTGCAGCTGTGAGCACCCGGGCGTTGCATTCGCTGGACGAGACGTTGATGCATCAGGCGCCGTGGCCGTTTCGGTTCGCCGCCACCTCCGATCATCGCTTCTACGACCGATACTGGTTCGCGGGGGTCGACCCGGAAGGCAGGGCGGGATTTCTGTCCGGGATGGCCTTCTACAAGAACATGCACGTCTGCGATGGATATGGCGCCGTCCAGGCCGGTCGCCGTCAGCACAACGCCAGGTGGTCGCGGCCACTTGCGGCGGACCTCGAAGCGACCGCGGTCGGTGATCTATCCGTCGAGGTCCTCGAGCCCTATCGACAACTGCGAGTGCGGTGGTCCGGCGCGACCACGCCGTTGTCGGCGGACTTGGTCTACAGCTCGTCGTTCGACCCCTACACCGAAGAGCACTACCTCGACGCCAGCACGGGCCGGATCACGCAGGAGATAACCCGATACAACCAGATCGGACGCTGGAACGGCTGGCTCAGCGTCGATGACGAACGTATCGACGTTCGTGATTGGTGGGGAGTGCGGGACCACTCCTGGGGTGTCCGGCCCGGCGTCGGTGGACTGGACCGGTCTGTCGCGGATCCCGCGGCGGGCCGGGCGGCGCCCATGCTGCACGCAGTGCTGTATTGCGCCACTGCAGATACGTCGATCTGTATCTCGCGGCGCGAGGACGCGGCGGGGCGGGTCACCTATCTCGACGGCGAGGTCATCGGCTCGGACGGCACCCACGCGACGGTGATCCGGGCGGACCTGTCGCCCCGGTTCGTCGACGGTGCCCGGGTGTATGAATCCGTCTCACTGCACGTTGACTGCGACGACGGGCGATCCTTCGACATCGAGGCTGCTCCGCTACTCGAACCGTGGGCGTACGCGGGAACGGGCTATGACGGAGGGTTCGACGACGGCAGGGGACTGGGGGTCCCGCGCGGCGAGATCGCCGAGCACGATGTGTACGACCTGGTCCCGCCCGAACAAGTGCTGCTGGGCGGGAACTCGACCCCGAGCGGGCACAGAGAGCAATTTGCCACGGTGCGGGTCGACGGTGTCCGAACGACGGGATACTGCACCGTGATGACCCGCGGGGCCTTGCCCCATTACGGGTTGGATTAGCGCGGCGTTTTGTCTCCACGTGCTGTGGTCTTATCCCCCGTGGGCAGTTATGCACGCTGCGGCCGGGGTGTCTGCCACGGCATCAGCGAGCGAGCGCCGAGCCCGCCGTCGACCGGGAGGACGACGCCGGTCACGTACGCGCCGGCGGGAGCGGCGAGAAACAGCGCGGCGTTCGCCACGTCGGCAGCATTGCCGGCGGCCGGCGGCTCGGCTCGGCGCCACGCGTCGGGAGCGGTGTCGGCGGAGGGGAGTAGTTGCCGATTGCCATCTCCGTGGTCGACGGCGATGGTGCCGACTCGAATCGCGTTGCACCGAACGCCGAGGTGCCCGTAACCGATCGCGACCGATCGAGTCATCGCTTCGAGGCCGGCTTTCCCCGCGGCGTACACGTCGAAGCCCGGCATCGCCTGCGCGGCGGCGATCGAGGAGATGTTGACGATCGCTCCCGAGCCGGCCTGGACCATCGTGCGCAGGGCGTAGTGCGTCGTGAGATAACACGACGTCAGTGTGCGATCGATGAGTTGCCGCCAGGCTTCCGGTGTGACGGTGCCGATCGGCCCGTCCACGTCTCGCGTGTGCAGCAGATCGGTCGGCCCGGCGTTGTTCACCAACACCTGGATTCCGCCGTGGCGAGAGTCGCATACGTCGATCACGTCGCGGACGTCGTTCTCGTCGGTGACGTCGGCTCGGTAGAAGGTGAGGCCGTATTGCTGCGCGACGGCCGTGCCGGCTTCTACGGTACGTCCGCAGATCACCACGTCAGCGCCGCGTTGCCGCATGAGTTGGGCAGTTGCCAGTCCGATGCCTTTCGTTCCCCCGGTGATCAGTGCCGTCTTGCCGTCCAGCCGAAACGGATCGTCCACGCTTCCTCCTAATAACTCTAACTATCAATAGTTGTGTTATCTGGTACCGTCAAGCGCGAACGGCGTCGAGGATGAAGAGGAGCGCTGTGTCATGGTGGACATCACGAAGCCGTGGGTCGTCGACAACGAACTCAGCACACGGTGGCCGGTCTATACGCGAGCCAATGTCGCGGAGGTCGCGGGCACGGTCGCCACCCCGCTGTTCTGGACGATGATCGGAGGCCCTCCGAACGAGCGTCAGTGGAAGCAGGCGCTGGCGGAGTTCGGCGCGTTCGATCTGGACGAATTTCGCCCCGACACTCTGGACATCCAGGGACTGGTGCACGGATACGTCTACCTGAACCTGTCGAATATGCGGACCTTCGGCGCCCGAATGCCCGGCGCGACACCGGACCTCATGGACCGCACCTACCTCGGCGACACCAAAGCGCCGGCCTATGTACCTCATCCGGATGACGCCAAGCCGGAG
This sequence comes from Nocardia veterana NBRC 100344, assembly GCF_000308855.1. GTDB lineage: Bacteria > Actinomycetota > Actinomycetes > Mycobacteriales > Mycobacteriaceae > Nocardia > Nocardia veterana. Next base: position 47,782 of record NZ_BAGM01000208.1, read on the forward strand.
TACACGCAGCGCATTCTCGAGACCATCGGTCGAGTGATGGCGGAGACCGAACGTCCCGACCTCGAGGAGCATCGTCTGCTCGCGGAGAAGTTGCGCGCGGAGCGTCCCGATCTGGCGGCGATGACCGATGCCGAATTGTTGGAGCGGCAGCGCCACGTGCTCCGTGAGATCTATCCACCGTTGCTGCGCACCCATCTGCGCATGGTGTACGAGGGTTCGGTGGTCACCGGCGCCCTCGAGGAGGCCCTGGCGCCGCTGGGGGAGCCGAGTCTCTCGGTGACGCTGATGAGCGGGCTCGGAAATGTGGCATCGGCCGCTCCCAACGACGTCATGTGGCAGTTGGGACGCATGGCTCAGGAGTCGCCGACCGTTCGAGCCGAGTTCGACGCCGGTCCCAGCGACCTGGAGCGCCGCCTGCGCAGTTCCGCCGATCCCGACATCGCCGAATTCGTCGCAGGTTTCGATGACCTCCTGTACCGCTTCGGCTCCCGCTCGACGCAGGAGTGGGAAGCGAACGCGAAGACCTGGGAATCATTTCCCGCCATCCCGCTGGGCATGATCGACCGCATGCGGCTGCAGCCGGAGGAAAAGAATCCTGCCGAGCAGGCGCGCCGGTTGCGCGCCGAGCGGGAGAAGGCTCTGGCTGACTTGCGAGAGCAGCTGGCGGGCACCCCTGAACTGGTGAGAATAGAGGCCGCGCTGCGGTCGGTCGCCGTGTACTCCCCGGCCCGCGAGCAGAGTAAGACCAATACTGTCCGGGTCCTGCATGAGGGAAGGCTGCCGATGGTGGAACTCGGGCGCAGGTATGCCACTGCAGGACATTTCCGCCGACCTGACGACATCACGATGTTCCGCGAGGACGAACTCGACGCGCTGATCGCGAACCCGGGCGGATTCGGTGACCTGATCGCGGAGCGGTGGGCCTGGTTCGACGCGTTGTCCGAGCTCGAGCCTCCTTTCATCATCGAAGCGGGCAGCGTTCCGCCGGTCACGACATGGGCCAAGCGGAAGGACCCCGTCGTCGATGTGGCGGTGAGCGGCGATGTGCTGAGCGGACTTCCCGCGTGTGCGGGTGTGGCAACGGGTACGGCGCGAGTCATCCTCGACCCTGAGGAGGCGGCCGACCTCGAGCCCGGAGAGATCTTGGTCGCTCCGTTGACGGATCCGGGTTGGACGCCGCTGTTCACGTCCGCGGAGGCGGTGGTGGTCGATGTCGGCGCGGTGATGAGTCACGCCGCCATCGTGAGCCGGGAGCTGGGCATTCCGTGTGTTCTCGGAGTTACGAATGCCAGCAAGAGGATTCGCAACGGAACCCGCATCACCGTGGACGGTGGCGCGGGAACCATCACAGTTCATTGAGGTCCGGATACGGCGTCAGTCTCGAACGATGGCCACGGAGTTGGCAGCGCCGTCGACCACGACGCGGTCGCCGTCGTGGATGACCCGGGTCCCGATCTCGGTACCGATGACGTAGGGGATACCCAATTCGCGGGCGACAACGGCACCGTGGCTGGACTGGCTGCCGATATCGATCACCAGCGCGGATGCCAACATCATCAGCGGCGCCCAGCTGGGGTCGGTGAATCGGCAGACCAGGATGTCACCGGCTTCGAGCTCTATGTCCGTATCGGGTTGGGTCAGCACTCGGGCACGTCCCTCTCGTCGCCCGCCTCCGGATGCTTTCCCCGAGAGAGGACGGTCCGGCGGCGGGCAGGCGAACACCGCCGGATCTTCGGTCGTCATGTCGGGCATTCCGGTGAATGCGGTTGGAATCACGATTTTTTCGTAGATTTCTCGCTGCGACCGGCGATAGGCGATACATGCTTCGGCCCGGGACGAGCGATCGGCAGCCATGGCGTCGATTTCGGGAATCGTCAGGAAGAATATGTCGTCGGCTTCCTGGATGCGTCCTTCCGACATGTACTGTGACCCGAGTTCTCGGGCGGCTGCCCGGCATCCGTCCAACGCCATCAGGTAGGCGGCTTTGGTGAGTTCGAGTTTCCTGGTCAGTCCGGCCGCTCGGCGGAGCATGAAACGCAGAGCCGGTCGGCGAAGCCTGGGAACTTGGCACAGTAATTCGTGCTCGGCCCGTACACGGGCCCGCATCGCCTCTTCTTCCCGGTCCTTGGCGCTGATGATGTCGTCGCGGGCGCGGAAGGAGGCCACAAGGCTGTGCAGTGGACCGGGCTCTTCTCGCCACGAGAGGGTGTAGACATTGCCCTCACTCGGTCCGTGGAAACCGTAGTCCGCCAGAAAATCGACCAGAGTTCGGCGGCCCTGAGCCACCTCCCACAACGCTTCGGTCATCTGGGTCTCGGCGATACTTCCGTATCCGCGCAGCGTGTCCGACACGATGTGCTGGCACCCCGCCTTCTCGGCTGCCGAGAGAACCGCCCCCTCCGCTGCCGGCAGCAGGAACCGCACGATGGAGTGTATGTACATCGCATCGCTGAACCGCTGGGCAGCAACGTGCAGCCGATGGAGGGGCTCGGTTCGGGCGTGCGTGTTCGCAGGGTCGACGTCGAAAACCTCCTCCTTCCACCACCGGTATTGGCTCTCGCACAGCGCGGCATGACGGGAGTCGAGCCGCAGCGCACTCATGGGAAGTTTCGCGGCGATGATCGGGATCCGTTGCACAGCACGGGGTTCCGGTGGGAGGCCGGGTCGCACGCTTCCCAGCAGATCGCGTTCGACGTCATCGGGAGCTACACCGGGCAGCCGCGCGAGGACCGCGCGCAGCACGTCGACGTTCACTGCTTGGCGCCCGTAGATCGCCGCGGTGGAGCGGCGATTCATATCGCGGGACATGATTTGCTCGCGTCGGGACAGCACACCGAAATCACCCATCGAGCGAAGCCAGGCGGCCTCCAGACCGTCGCCCCACACGCTCCAGCAGAGCGGAGTAAGGATTTGCGGTGTGGCCTCTGCCGTATTCGTCGTGGACCAGTAGCGTCCGGGCTCGCTCTCGCCTCGAACCGGATCGTAGTCGGCCGTTGCTGCGATATTCGTCATGACTGTTTCCTTCGTTGGGATACGTTCGTGGTCGGCGCGGGCCGAACCACAATCGGTGCCACGACGAAGTCCTCGATCCAGCGACGCAGGTCGCCGCTGACCAGTTCCCTTCGCGACATGAAGACGTAGTGGTTGGACATGAACCAATGCATGATCCGTTCATCAGTGAGGCGCGAGACGAGTTCGCCCCGCCGCCGGCCGTGATCGAGAATCGGCTGCCAGTAATCGCATTCCATCCACATCACGCCGCTGTCTGCGGCCACCAGCTTCGCCGCCACATCGCCGAATTCCTCGGTGAAGACGACCGACAGCAACTCGTTGGAGGCCGACAACTCGGCACCGATCACCAGCGACTCGGCGATGATGTCGCGAACCGGGCCGCTGATCGGGATGCGTCGGCGTCGTTCGTCGTTGACCGATACGATCTCGTCCTGCAGGAGTGCCCGTACCAGTTCTTCCTTGTTCGAGAAGTATCGGTAGAGATTCGGGCGGGCGATTCCTACCTCACCGGCGATGTCATCCATTCGAGTGCCGTCGATCCCTTTGTCGCGCAGGATCGTTCGCGCCGCCTCGATGATCGCGCGACGTCGATCGGCTCGCATGTTCGTGGTCTGCATCCTCAGCCCGCGATCAGCTTGTCCGCGGGAATGCGGTGACGGAAATACTCGAACCAGCCGTAGCCGAACTCGACGCCGCGCGCATCGCCGCGCAACGTCGTGATCCCGGCCATGGAGCCGTACCCGTCCCACCGTGACGCCTCGAAGTCGTCCATATGGCCACTGCCGTTCGATCGGTACTCCCAGATTTGGCCGGCGGATTCTTGTTCGGCGTAATGGATCTGGCCGGAATCCTCGACGCGATAGCGGCAATCGAGATCACTGCTGGCGAGTACGACCGTCCCGACGCCGTTCAAGTCCTCGACCACGGCTGCGACTCGCATGCCTTGCCCGCCGCGGACCAGGGTGCCCCACTGCATGGTGCCGTCGTCGAGCAGATTGCCGAACGCGTTGAAGCTGTGCTCGATCTCCCGGAAGAATTTCGCTTCCTTGGGTTCGACTCCGTGCTTCCAGTAGCCGGTTTCGACCACCATGATGCCGCGGCACGGACGTCCTACGACTCTCCCCGATACGCGGCACGGGTACTCCGAATAGAACCATGGGTCCTCGGGCATCGGGGAATAGCCCTGGACCCCCAACGCCCCCGGGGTGCCTTCGAGGTGGAGAAGGTCTCCCTCGTCCCACAACACGGAGGTATCGGTCAATTCGACGTGGAGGGGACGTTCGTCGCGGGGCGCGATGGTGTCTCGGGTGCGTTGCAACACCGGCTCCGACCAGCGTCGCATCTCGGGAGAACTGAACCTGCGTAGTTCGCCACGCGCGCTCACACTGGTCTCGGGACGGAGCCCGAGCGTTCCGTGCTCATTGCACATGATGTAGAGACCGCCGGTCATCGAGCCGATGTACTTGCGTTCGACCACATAGGAGTTGCCCTCCTCGTCGCCGAGGTAGGCGTAGGTGTACTGCACCTGCATCCCCATCCCGTGATAGGTGGATGTGGGCTGCATGGTCGCCACTCGGGGCTGGAACGCGCCCACCACCGTGCGGAAGTCGAATTCACCGAACTCGGGCGAGGCCGCTTCTGCTTCGCTTCCCGTCATATGCTCTCTCGCTTCTCTCGGACGCTGTGTTCCGTTGACTGATGTTGGACAGCTATTACTTGCGGGCGCTTCACTGTGTTGGCAGCGATGCGGCGCAAGCGCGATCGGTTCGATCCTGCGCACGCCGCCTCGGGCGCTCGGTGGCGCAACTGCGAATCGGCATCCGGCCCGTGGAAATGAAACAGCAAGTTGTACAACGAGTTTCGTTGCGCCAATCCCGGTCCGGTGCCGATGTGGCGGATACGCGTAAAGAAAGTTGTATCACTTCCGCCGTCGCGTGTGGTCCGAAACTGGAACATCCATATGTAGATAGATTGTCACTAGACGTTTTGGTGGTGTGCGATTAGCATCACACCAGCTCGATACATCGAGCCGACCTACGTATCAGGAGAGATGATGGCGTCGCACAAGCTAGGTGACTTCGGTACGCAGCCGGTGGTCGGAACCTTCGACCCCGCCCCGGACGACATGGCCGTTCTGACGAGCAAGCACGGCATCGGCCTGCAGACGACGTGGCTGTACGGGTTCTTCCGCGACGAAGATGGTCTGACGTACTGCGCAGAGCGGAAGTTCGTCGGTTCTCTGACCTCCGGCTGTTTCGTCATGACCCAGAACGGCGACCCCGCCGCCGAACTCGATGTGCACAAGGATTCCGGCCGTAGCGCGCGTGGTGAATTGCGCCGGGTGCTCGACGGCAAGTCCCGCCGCTGGTTCGATCCCGTCTTCCAACGCCTGCCGGAAGGCACCTTGCCGGCAGGGGAGCAGCCGGTGGAGTTGGAGTTCACGCGCGAGCGGCTGATCTACAACGAGGGGGACATCCTCTCGCTGGAGGGACCGTCGGCCGGGCTCGGCGTGCAGTTCTTCATCCCGTCCCTCGAGCGCCCGCTGCTGTACACCTCGACCTGCTTCTGGATGGAGGGCCTCTTCCAAGGGAAACAGGTATCCGGCCCGATCTGGTTCGACAACGCCTTCTGGCGCCATGGCCTGGAGTGGAAGGAATATGGCTACTTCACCGACTACCAGATCATGTGGCACGTGTTCTGCAACAAGTTCGACGACGGAAGCTTCGAATGGGGCCATCTCGTCAGTGGACGCGATGGGTTCAGCCCTGGCGTCGTGGTGCAGAGCAATGGAGACGTCGCCATGACGAGCCGGACCGACCCGCTGTTCACCCTCGACGCCGACGCCTGGCCGGTGGACACGACCTGGGGTATCGGCGACAAGACGTACCGGTTCGTGGGGCCGGAGAACGGTCGCATGACCGAGTTCTCACAATCCCGCTGGGCCAACTACCGGGCCCAGCTGGGGCAGACTCGATTGGTCGGTGACACCCGGACACTGGCCGATGGGCTCACCTGGAACGAGGGTTTCACCGACCGAATCGGTCCCGACGGCAGGCCGGCATGAGCGCGCTGACCCCGGCCACCGACACGCTTTTCGATCCGGTGCACGGCACCTCAGAGAGCGACCGCTTCTGGACCTTGGCCAATACCGGCGAAGTCACGCCGGGGATTTTGGCGGCGCTGGACTGGAGTGTGTGGGACAACTTCGAACTCGCTGTGCGGCAAGCGTGGTTCGATCTCGGGATCATGCGAAAGTCGGACGTCTACCTGCCATCGGATCCGAACCTCCGCCAGACCTTTCCCTTCTATGGGCGCCACGCGCTCAACGTCGACTATGTGCGCACGTTCATGGGATCCGTGCCCGGAGCGTCACCGAACGATTTCGAAAGGGATATCTGCGGAACGGTCCGTCCGGGCATGCCCGACACGAAGGGTTCCAATCGGCGACTGCCGGCGATGGTGAGGAAGTTGCCATCGGCGTACCGACGCACAACCCGCGAACTTCACGCGCGACACCAGGACACCCACGAGTGGTGGCAGAAGGAGGTTTTCCACGCCGGTGGCGGCGGCGACGCACTCGCCGATCTCCACGCGTCCGCGCAGCGATTCCGCGAAACAATGAGCTTGCACATTCGCGTGCGCACCTTTCTCCAGGGAGTGCAGGGTGCGCTGACCGATCTGGCAGGCGCATGCGGGCGCTCGGACCTCGCGTTGGCGGTCTTCTCCGGATTCGGTGGTGTCAGCGAATCCGCCCTCGCCGAGGACATTTGGGGACTCGGCAACGGCCGTCTCACCATGCAGGCGTTCCTCGAACGGCACGGATATTACGGTCCGAACGAGGGGATGGTGTGGACGTCGTCTTGGCGAGAGGACCAGTCGCCGCTGCACGCGCTGACCAAGTCGGTCGCCGCACGCTCGGTCGACGAGGCTCGCAGTCGAGCCGAGGACGTGATCAGGGCACGGGAGGAGGCAGAGCGAGAACTACTCGCCTGCCTGCCGAGGACACGGAAACCAGTGGCGCGCTTCTTGTTTCGACAGGCCGCTACTCAGGTTCGCAATCTGGAGCTGGGTAAGGCGACATACCATATGGCGCTCGATGGCTGCCGTGCCGCCGCGCGCCGGCTCGGTGCGGAGCTTCACCAGCGTGGGATGGTCGCGGACCCGGAAGACGTGTTCTTTCTGACCATGGAGGAACTCCGCGAGCCCCCGCAGGCCCTTCGCGCGCTCGTCGCGTTCAGGCGCCAGCGGCGGAAGGAGTACGACGCCATTACCTTGCCGATGACGTTCTACGGTGTTCCGGAACCTGTGCGGGAGACCGGAGCGGACAGTTGCGTCACCGAGCTGACAGGCATCGGAGCGAGTAGCGGCGTCGTGTCCGGGCGCGCCAGGGTCGTGGACGACATCGTGGACGACGAAATCTTCGACAGCGGCGATATTCTGATCTGCCGAACCACCAATCCGAGTTGGACGCCGCTGTTCACGCTGGTCGACGCGGTGGTCATCGACATCGGTAGCACCGCGAGCCACGGCGCGATCGTGGCTCGTGAGCTCGGAATTCCCTGTGTGATCAACACCGGATCGGGTTCCCGGGTCATCCGCACGGGTGACATGATTCGCGTGGACGGAACTGCGGGCGTGGTCACCATAGTCGAGAGGCGCTCGTCGGCCTGAGGCCTGCGCGTTTTCGATCGACCATCACAATGGCGAGGGACACTTACACGTCCCTCGCCATTGTGCGTTATACAGTTGAGTCGGTGGTTCAGGGGGACAAGACTTTCGGCACGCTGTGCGCTGCGCAAACTCGACGCTGTCGTGTGCCGGACTCCGTCCCGTTGCGGATGGTCGCGGAAACATAAAGTGCGACAAAGGGTTCGGGCCGAGTCGTGGTGAGACGGCAAGGTCCCGGCTCGATCGAGACCCACAGGTGTGGGTGACGCCGAGCCGGGACCGGTGAGTGTCGCCTCGTGAGCCCTTACCGCGCGGTCGTAGCCAGCGCAGGTTTCCGCCAGCGCAGGACGGCCAGCGCGGCGAGAACGATCCCGACGACCAGCAGGACGATCGGAAGCCAAACCCCCAGCAAGGACAGCATCGTGGCGTTCTTCGACAGGGTGTGGGCGGTGTCGCTGACCGCGGAATCGGCGGTGTGCAACTTCACGATCGACAGCGGGATCGTGGGAACGTCCTTGCCGTCGACCGGGACGGTCACGTACAACCCCTGGGTCTGGCTCACCTTCAACGGCGCCCCGAACTGGCTGTCGACGGCGGCGTTGATCAGGTTCGTGCTACCGAACCCGATGGTGACGACATCGGACATGGCCGGCAGGGCCGCGGTGAGCGTGGCCCGGGACTCCACGGGGACGATCCCCGCCTGCAGCAGGCCGGCGACTGCCGCTTTCGGCAGCTGCTTGGGAAAGTCCTTGAACTGGCTCAGAACGCCGGGGCTGGCGATGGGGCCGGCCGCGTCGATCTTGTAGTTGTAGACGTCGCGGCCGTCGATCGTGCTTTCGTTCTGGAACGCGGCCGGTTGCGCGGTGCGAGTTACCGGATCATAAAGGGCGGTACCGTCTTTCGGCGGATTCATCGGCCAGCTGAACGCGAGACCCTTGTGGGCTTCGAAGGAGGCCTGGTCGTCGCTGGGAACCAGCGACTTCTCCTGTGTTTCGCTGATGGTGACCGGCGAATAGTCGACCCGGCTCACCGCGTAGGTGTGCACGTCCGGTTGCGTCGACCCGTCCGGCAGGCTGAGGAGGGCCTTGCTGGTGACGATGGCCGTGTCGCCGCTCACCGTGTCGACCTTGAGCGAGCGATCGGCAGTGATCGGCATTTCCGGAGTCAGCAAGTGGGCGAGGTCGTTGGCGGCGAAGGCTTTCGGATCGATCGTCTGCATCGTGCCCTCGTACTTCTGCGATTGATCGAGATCGGCAGGAAGTTTCGTCAGGGCCGGGAGCGCGACGAATCTGATGATCGCTGCGGCTGCTATCAGCACGACCCCCAGGACAAGCCACACCACTGAGGATTTTCGGACGGTCATCATGGACTCCCTCATGTCGGGTCGGCCTCCCGCGCTACGGGGTAGACGCCGGGATGGCCGATGAATCTGTGTAAGTGATCAGCCGCGACGCCAGCGGACGGCAAAGATAGCCAGACCGCTGCTCTGTAATCGCCGGACAGGTCGTATGACCTGAGTCACTTTATCGTAAGTGCGACTATTGAGGGATAGATTATTGCGAACTCGCGTAAAATTTCAGGCAGCGATGGTGGTACTGCCGAGTAGATCCTGGTGAGCGTCGGCTACGACGACGTCGTCGAGGGCGGCCGCGCCTTCTGTGTGCCGCGAAGGCCGGCGGGAAGCGGGGCCGGGAGTGCGCCCCTGCTTCGTCCGGCGTAGTCGGCCTCGGGGGATCTATGCGTCGCCGAGGGAATGCCGCATGGCGGTGAGGACCTCGTGCAGGCGGTTGATCTCCTCCGTGCTGCTGCCCTGCATTCCGAAATCGATCGTCGTCAGTCCGCGCGTCGCGTTCTCGACGACTTGGCGGCCGTGCTCGCTGATGGTGACGCAGGTCGCGCGGCGGTCGGTGGGATGCGGACTGCGACGCAGCATCCCGCGCTGCTCCAGGCGGTCGGTCGCCAGCGTGGCCGTCGTGGCGTGCACCAGGAGGTTGCGCGCCAAGCTGGAGATCAGGCGCGTGCCGGTCTCCGACAGCTGCAGGGTCATGAGCAGCAGGTAATCCGTCATGTTGAGTCCGTGCGAGCGAAGTTCGGTGTCGACCGCATCGGTGACGATCCGCTGGTAGCGCAGCAATGACGTCAATGCGAGAAACCTTTGCTCGTCGCCGTCCAACCGCTGCTGTTCCCAGTAGTGCCGGGCCCAATCGACCGGATCGGATGCGGTGTCGGGCATCCTCTGTGTTCTCGTCACGCTGGCCTCCTCTGACTCGGCAGGACCACTAAAAGTCTACTAGCAAAGTTATTTGGTCGTCCACACGACTGTCTCGGGCATGGTTCGGGATGTCACATCCTCCCTGACGGGACGGCATCGGAGCTGATTGAGCCTGATGGTGGTATCAGGTGAGGATGTCGCGCCGAATTGTCAGACGTGGTCTATTGCAAAATAGTCTATGAATAGAGTGTAATTGTGCTGTCCATCACAAGCAGACCTGGTCGTGTCGCGCCCCATACCTCGGCTGCCTGGCTGCCGGGAATCGGCGGCCCTGCCGAAGAGGCGCGGCGCCGGAGCAAGGAGAACGTTCGTGTCCACTGCCGTCACTGATCCGATTCGCGGCACCTCTGAGCCGAATCGGTACTGGACCAGTACCAATCTCGGCGAAGCCTGCCCCGATGTGATGACCCCGATGTGCTGGAGCGTGTGGGAGGGATCGGCCGAGCTCGGCTGGCTGTATTCGATGTCGGCATTCGGGGTCATACCGAAGAAGAAGGTCCTGGTATCGCCGGATGTGAACGACCGCGGCCTGTCGTGCTTCTACGGGCGGCAGGCGCTCAACGTGGATGCGATCAAGAAGACCATGTCCGCTCTGCCGGGCGTGGACGGCGACGACTTCGAGCGCGATCTGATGGGCAGTGTGCGGGCGGACGCGCCGAAATTCGACGGCACTCTCCGGCGCGTGCCGGTGCTCATGTTCAAAGCGCCGATCACGTTGCTGCGCATCGGCAAACGCCTGCGCCGCATGCATGACGAGATGTATGCGAAGTGGCTCGATACCGTGTACGAGTCCGGGCCCGCGGCGCAATCGTCCGATATCCCGCCGATCGATCGTTTGGTAGCGGCGCGCGAGGACTTCGTCAAGATCTTCTCCCAGCACTGCGTCGTTCGCTTCATGTTCCAAGGCGGCCAGAGTGCTGTGACCGCGGCCGCGGAGCAGGCCGGTGACTCCGCCCTGGTGGTCGAGTTGCTCTCGGGCGTCGGAGATGTGAACGAGACGCGCATGGCTGACGATTTGTGGCGCCTGGGCCGGGGCGAGCTCACGGAAGACGAATTCCTGAGGGCCTGGGGGTATCACGGGCCGAACGAAGGCAACGCGTTCACGACAGTGTGGAGGGAGAACCCGGCCCCGATTCGTGCGTTGGCCACCGCCACGGCACAGCGAGAGCGACCCGCGGACCGCGCTGCGCGCGCGCAGGCGGCAGGCGCCGAGGCGGAGCGCCGGCTGCTGGCGGCGACGCCTGCGGCGAAGCGCCCGGCGATGCGATGGTTGCTGCGCCGGATGCGCAACATCGTGCGCACCTTGCAGGTAGGCAAGGCTGCATATTTGATGGCCATCGACGAATGCCGTTGGGCCGCACGTCAGTTCGGTGCACAGCAGGTTGCGGCCGGTACTTTGCAGCAGGTCGACGACGTCTTCTTCTTCACCATCGAGGAATGCCAGGAGCTGGCCGCGGGAACGCTCGCCAATCCCCAGGAGATCGTCGATGTGCGTCGGGCGACGAGGGCGGAATACAAGTCGATGGTTTTGCCTCTCGCGTTCTACGGCATGCCGGAACCGATCACGATCGAAGCCGAGGTCGGTGGGCGCACTGTCACGGAGTTGGCCGGTGCCGCGGCCGGCGGCGGCGTCGTGGAGGGACGCGCTCGTGTCGTCATCGATCCCGAACAGGAAGTGGATCTGGAGCCGGGAGATATCCTCGTGTGCCGGTTCACAGATCCCAGCTGGGCGCCGTTGATGGCGTTGTCGGAGGCGCTGGTGATCGATATCGGTGGCTCGGCCAGCCATGGTGCGGTTGTCGCTCGTGAACTCGGCATTCCGTATGTGATCGGTACCGAGAACGGGACCCGAGCTATCGGCGAAGGTGACCGAATTCTGGTCAACGGTACCGACAATCTCGTCAAGGTGCTGGAGCGAGCCGACGCGGCGCAGTCCGCCTGAGTTTGCCGGACAGACGAATCCGGGCTCGAACGATCACATCGTTCGAGCCCGGATTCGTTGCGCCGTAGGAGTTTTGTCGCCTCGACAGGTGTGGCTGTGTATCCCGCTCAGCCGGCGGATTGCGCCGCGCGAAGGAAGTTGATCGTCGCTTCGGTCAATCCGCCGTCCACGTACAAGATCTGTCCGGTGACATAACGAGCGTCCGGGCTCAAAAAGAACGGGACGGCATCGGCGATGTCCTCGGGTTGTGCGCGGCGACCGAGTGGCACCACCGCATTGAAACGTGCCTCGCGTTCCTCATCCGCCGATACCGCCGCGGTGCCCTCGGTGGCGACTCCGCCCGGTGCGATAGCATTCACCCGGATCCCGCGGTCCGCCAACTCGACTGCGCACAACTTCGTGAGCGATACCACCGCCGCCTTCGACGGTGAATACGCGGCGGTTCCCGGCGTCACCACCTTGGCCGCGATCGATGCGATGTTGACGACAGCGGCGGTGGGCGCGGCGGTCAGTTGCGGAAGGAACGCCTGGGTCATCACCAACGTTCCGATCACGTTGACATCCATGACCTTTCGGAACTCCTCGACCGACACGGAAGCGATCGGTGCGGGCGGAAAGATTCCGGCATTGTTGACCAGGGCGTCGACCCGTGGGAGCGAGGCCGACAACTCGGCCGCGGCGGAATTGTCGGTGATGTCCAATTGTGCTGGGATACCGTCGATTTCACGTGCGATCCGTTCGGCGGCCGTGCCGTCGAGATCGACGGCGACGACGCTGAATCCATCCTTCGCCAGACGCCGCGAGATCGCGGCGCCGATGCCGCGACCGGCGCCGGTGACGACGGCTACGGGTGCGTCGAGAGTCATTGTGCTGCACTCACTTCCTTGTCCAGGAGGACAAGATCGGCGCGATCGCTGGATGGCAGCGATCGCATGGTTCGTTTGTCGAGTTTGCCCACCGGTGTCCGTGGCAATGCGTCTATGGCGTAGACCCGTTTGGGAATTTTGTAGCCGGCCAGCATCGTTCGTGCGTACCGGTCGATCTCGGCACGGGTCGGCGGGTGCTTGCTGTCGGCCGGGACGACGAACGCGACGAGAACCTCACCGAGGTCGTGGTCCGGCAAGCCGAAACAGGCGACGTCGGCGATCGCCGGATGCTGAATCAGCGCTTGCTCGACTTCGGCGGGGTAGATGTTGACCCCGCCCGAAACGACCATATCGGTGTGCCGGTCGGTGATCCAGACGTATCCCGCCTCGTCCATGCGGCCGATCTCGCCGAGAGTGAATTCCGCTCCGGTTCGGGCACCGGCGATATAGCTGATCCCGTGTCCGGTGGTATCGCGGAACCAGAGTGGCCCCTCGGTGCCGGGCGGGGCCGGTTCACCGTTGTCATCCTTGACGAATGCTTCGAACGGCGGAATCGCACGCCCGACGGATCCCGGTCGTTCCAGCCATTCGGCCGCGCTGATCATGCAGGTCGTCCCGACTTCGCTGGCGCCGTAACTTTCCCAGACGATCGGCCCGAACCAGTCGATCATCGCCTGCTTCACCGGTGTCGGACATTTCGCGCCCACCTGCAGCACGTATTGCAGGGAGGAGACGTCGGTTGCTGCTCGCCTGGATTCCGGCAGAGCCAGCAAGCGCTGGAAATGTGTCGGCACCATGATCGAGGAGCCGATGCGATCGCGCTCGATGATGTCGAGCAGACGGTCGGCGTCGAACTTGCCGAGGATCGTGACCGGCACGCCGCCGGCGAAAAGGCGTGTCGAGGTGAGCGGGCCGGAGTGATACATCGGGCCGACGACGAGGTGGCGCCCGAAGCCCACCATCCGATTCTCGGCGAGTCGCTCGAGATGGATATCGATGTTCTCACCGCCCACCCACGAAGTGTGCGGCAGTTCAACACCCTTGGGCCGGCCGGTGGTACCCGAGGTATATACGAGCGTTCGCCGAGGTTCGACGTCCGTGCGTGGCTCGTCGTCGTCACGACAGCATTCCCCCCACGCCATCACACCCTGCGGCACCGGTCCATCGCCCCATGCGACCACGCTCTCGATACCCGCCATACGGGCCGCCTCGGCCGCGACCTGCGCCGTCCCCGTGTCGCACAGCACGACACGGGATTCGGAGTCGGTCAGGATGTAGGCGGCTTCGGAGGCGGTGAGATGCGAATTGACGGCGACCGCGGAGGCGCCGGCCAACGTGCAGGCCACATAAGCGAGCAACGTATCGACCGAGTTCGCCGCGATGATCGCGACTCTTCGGGCCGGACCGAGATTGGTTGCTTGCAACGCGTTGACGGCAGGGCGAAGCCGTTGGTCCACCTGCTCCCAGGTCAACGCCTGCTCGCGGTCCCGCAGCGCGATCTCGTCCGGGCGCTGTTCGGCGATACGGGCCGCGAAAGTCACGGCGCCACCCGCACCGCGTGCGTCTGCGACCACTCCCGCAGACGGGCGGCTGATTCGTGTTCCTCGCCGTGCCCGTCGGCGCGCTGCAACTCGCCCTCGAGCACCTCACCGTTCGTGCCGTCGACGGTCACGGTCTTGCCGACCAACGCCTCGATGACGCCCTGCCCGCAACCAACCACGCACGGCGTGCCCAGCTCACGGCTGACCACGGCGGCATGGCTCGTCGACCCGCCGATCTCGGTCACGATCGCGACCGACACCACCATGCCACCGACATCGTCGGGATCGGTGGTCGGTCGCGCCAGGATGACTGGAACTCCCGCGTCGGACAGATCCTCGGCTTCCTCGCAGCTCGCGACGACGCGGCCGGTCGCGACCCCGGGACATGCCGGAACGCCGGAGGCCAACAGTGTGGCCTGCTCGCGAGCGACCGGGTCGACGTGGGGCGCGGTCGCCGCGGCGATCTGTACATCGGTGACCAACTCGACCGCTTCATGGCGTTCGATGATGCCTTCATCGGCCAGCTGCACCGCGATACGCACCGCCGCCTGCGGGGACCGTTTGGCCGCCCGCGTCTGCAGCAGCCACAGCCTGCCGGCTTCCACGGTGAACTCGATGTCCTGGGCATCCCCGCAGTGCTTTTCGAGAGTGCGGGCGAGCTCGAGCAACTGAGTGTGCACCTGGGGCATCCGTGCTTCGAGCTCGTCGAGATGCATCGCGTTGAAGCGCCCGGAGACCACATCTTCGCCTTGACCGCGGGGAAGCCACTCGCCGTAGGGCTCCGGATCGCCGCTCAGGGGATTGCGGGTGAAGAGGACTCCGGTGCCCGAGTTGTCGTCGAAATTGCCGAAAACCATGGCCTGCACCGTGACAGCGGTGCCACCGTCATGACTGATCTGGTGGTGCGTGCGATACGCCTGGGCGCGAGGCGAGTTCCAGGAAGCGAAGACGGCCTCCGCCGCCAATACCAGGTCCTTCCACGGATCACCGGTAGCTTGCGCGCCGACCACTCGCTCGAACTGTTCGCGAAACCGACGGTGGGTGTCGGCTGCGAAGGCCGGGTCGCCGGTGATCTCGGCAAGACGTGCCTCGACGGCTTCGTTCATACCCAGGTTGAGCACCGTATCCATCATTCCCGGCATGCTGCGGGCGCCGCCGGAGCGAACCGCGACGAGTAGCGGCCGGTCGGTGCCGCCGAGTCGGCGTTCGAGCGTGTTTTCGAGTCGGGACAGCCCCTCACGCAGACAGTTCAGTGCCGTTTCGGTCAGTCGGCCGCTGTTGTCGTTGACCCCGGCGCAGAATTCGGTCGACAGTACGAACGCGGGCGGTACGGGCATTCCGAGCGCGCGCATCCGGTTGATGCTGCGGGCCTTTCCGCCGACGAGTGTCGGGTCGAGGTCGGGGGTGTCTCCCAGCCAGATCAGACTCATGAACAAGTTCCTCCTAGACGGCGCGGCCCGCGGCCGCTTCTTCCTCGCGAGTCAGGCCGAGCAGGCCGATGAGCTCTTCGTGGAATTCGAACCACACGGTGTGATAGCTGTCCGCTATCGGACGGGCGACGAAGCTGATATCACCGGCGTTGATGTGCTGGAGCGCATTGTCGAACCGGCGCGAATAGGCCGCCAGCCTCGGAGCGACCGCCGCGATCCGGCTGACGAGGGGCGCGAACCCGGCGTGCAGGCTGACGAGTCGCTCGATGACGGACCGATCGTACGCGCTGTCGGTGTGGTCGTTCGGTGCGCCCGCCTTGAGTTGCCAGTCGCTGATGACCTGCTTGAGGTCGGTGTTGTGGTGATCGAACTCCTTGTACAGGGCGGCCAGTTCGGCCTGGTCTACGCCGGTGCGCTCGGCGGATACGAGCGCCGCGAGCCGCTCGCGGCCCTCCGGGGTCAGCCGCACGCTCGGCTCTCCCTTGACGTATCCGGCGTCGCGAAGCGTGCCGAATTCTGACAACGCGGTGTCGGCGTCGATGCCGCAGGAGTCGGCAGCGAGGGCGGGGGACAGCCGTCCTTTCAGACGTGCCGCTTGCAGGATGGCGAACTCGTGAGCCACGGAATTCCCCTGTTCTCTCTGTCGTCGTAACTTGATCTAACGTCCGATCATCTAGTGATAGACTAATTCGAGCTTAGCTGAGAGGTCGATCACATGTCCACCGAGGGAGTGAGCTGGCATGCACTTGGTCCTGATGCGCCACGGCGAACCTGTCCGCGACGGCGGTGATCCCCGAGATCCGGGCTTGTCGAGTGCCGGGGTGGCGCAGGCGTCTGCGATGTTGCCCTACCTGGCGCGTGAGGCATTCGATGTCGTCTACAGTTCGCCCCAGCTTCGAGCTCGTGAAACGGCGGGCATCGTCGCCGATCGGCTCGGGTTGCCCGTCGTCCTCGACGATGGCCTCGTCGAATTCGATCATGGCGCCCCCTATGTCCACTACGACAACGGCGAAGCGGACGTCTGGGCGCACTATTTCGCCGGTGATCTGTCACCGTGGGGACTCACCAGCGCCGAGTTTCATGCCCGCGTCTCCGATGTGGTCGGCCGGATGGCTGAAGGTCGTACCGATCGGCGAGTCCTGGCCGTATGCCACGGCGGGGTGATCAACGCGTGGACATGTCAGGTCTTCGGGGTTCCGGAGCGGATCCGGGTCATGGAGCCGGGATATGCCTCCCTGCATCGATACGAGCACGCTTCCGGTGGCTGGCGGGTGCTGAGTCTGAACGAGGTTCCGTGAACCTGACCCTCGACACGCAAATAGTCCAGTAATAGAGTAAAACTGTCACGTCACCGGTGCGTGACAGTCCTAAGGAGTCGCCATGGAGTTGGTGGTGTTCAGCCACGGCGCCGACGGTTGCGGGCTGGAACCGCACGCGATGATCGAAGCCGTTGCCGCACGCCTGGGCGATGCACCGTGGACCGCGGCCTATATTCCGGACCGCTCGCTCGCCTTCCTGCCGGCGCTGCGGCGTCTCGTGCACGCAGAGCCGGTAGCAGGGCCGCCGAGTCACCTGAATGACCTGATCGCAGATCATGCCGGTGGACGAGTATTCGCCGTATCCGGCCCACAGGCGGTGCGGAAGCTCGCGGCCGAGATCTACGACGTCGACCTCGGAGTCGTGCCACTGCCCGAATCCGGTTCGCTCACCCGCTTCCGTATCAGTCGCACCGGCGTGCGAAGCGTCATCTGCCTCAACGACACGCTTCATCTGGCCGTGGCGGCCGCCGATGCCCTACCCCGAGAGGATGTTCACATCTCATGACCGACTTCGATGTCGCCGGCGTCGGCGATTCCGAACCTTGTTCGGCATCGGCCGCTCGTGAATTCGTGCCGACCACGACACGAGAGGAGGCCGACGCATGACCAGTGGTGTTGGGGCCAAGACATCTGCGGGGGATATCCCGGATGCCGAGGCGTTGAGCCGGATGTATCGGTTGATGTGTACCACGGCGCTGGCCGACCAGAAGTCGGTGGCCGAGTCCAAGGCGGGCCGGTTGCAGGCCGCGTTCTACCCGATTCGTGGGATGGAGGCGGTATGCGCGGCGCTGGGCGAGGTGCTCACCCCTCGGGACCGGCTGGTCTCCACGTATCGGAACCTGGGCGACGCGCTGGCGAAGGGCGCGTCGCTGCGGTCGATCATGGCGGAGTTGTACGGCCGCCGGGCGGGGTTGTCGCGAGGCAAGGGCGGTCCGATGCATCTGCAGGACCCGGCGATCGGGTTCACCGCCACAACCGGCATCGTCGGCTCCGGGCTCCCGATCGCTGTCGGCTTGGCGATGGCCGCGCAGCTCGACGATGATCACACCGCGACCGTGGTGACCTTCGGCGACGGCGCCACATCGATCGGCGCCTGGCACGAAGCGATGAACTTCGCCGGGCTGTGGCAGCTTCCGTTGGTCTTCGTGTGTCAGAACAACCAATGGGGCGAGCACACCCCGCTGGCGAGGTATGCGGCGAACACGAACCTCGCGGAGCGTGCCGGCGCATATTCCATCCCCGCGGAAAAGGTGGATGGTTTCGACCCGCTCGCGGCGCTGAACGCACTACGTCGTGCGGTGGCGCGAGTGCGGGCCGGCGAGGGACCGATCTTCCTGGAATTCATCCACTACCGGTTGACCGGTCACACCGGCACCGCCGACTACAGCTACGTTCCGGCGGATGAATTGAAAGCGGCGATGGAGCGCGATCCCGCGCCGGCGTTCCGGCGGTGGTTGCTGGAGCAAGGGCGCCTGAACGAGCAGCAGGTCGACGACATCGAAAAGCAGGCCCGATTGACGGTCGATGACGCCTTCGATTACGCGGCGGGCTGCGAATTGCCGGCCCCGTCCGATATCTACACCGATGTTTTTGCCGATGACACCTGGGTGAGGAGCCTGCACAATGACTGACGCCACGATCGACGCAGTCCGCGAGGAGGCTGCTCCGACGATGACCATGGCCGCGGCACTGAATTCCGCATTCCATCTGGCCATGGAGAACAACGACAAGATCGTGGTGCTCGGCGAAGACGTCGCCGACCCGATCGGCGGGGTGTTCAAGACCAGTAAGGGGCTGTCCACCAAATTCGGTGAGCTGCGGGTCCGTTCCACCCCGATTTCGGAGCAGGCCATTGCCGGGGCGGCGGTGGGACTCGCGCTCGGTGGATACCGGCCGATAGCGGAGATCATGTTCTTCGACTTCATCACCCTGGCGATGGATCAGATCCTCAACCATGCCGCCAAGTTCCGGTACATGACCGGAGGTACGACACCCGCGCCGATTACGGTGACGACGACCATCGGCAGCAGCCATTTCGGAGCCCAGCACGCGCAGTCGCTGGAAGCATGGTTCATGCATACGCCCGGTATCAATGTGCTGTATCCATCGACGCCGTCGGACGCCAAGGGATTGATCACGACGGCGCTGGAATCGCCCGACCCGAGTCTGCTGATTCAGCATTCAGGGCTGTTGTACAGCGTGAAGGAACCCGTGCCGACAGGGATACACCGAGTGCCGTTGGGTAAGGCGAAGATTCTGCGCCCCGGTTCGGATGTCACTCTCATCACCTACGGCACACAGGTCGCGGTGTGCATGCAGGCCGCCGAAGCGCTCGCCGAGTCGGGAGTGGAGGCCGAGGTCATCGACCTGCGCACGCTGGTTCCACTCGATTTCGCCACCGTCGAGGAATCGGTCGAACGCACCCGCCGAGCCGTCGTCGTACACGAGGCGACCGAGTTCGTCGGTCCTGGCGCCGAAATCGCGGCGAGGCTGAACGAGAGGTTGTTCAACGAGCTGCTCGCACCCGCGGTGCGCGTCGGCGCGGCGTACACACCGGTGCCGTTCTCCAAGTCGTTGTCCGGATACCCGACAGTCGACCGCGTCGTCGCCAAAGTGCGAGGGCTGCTGGGGCTGCAAAGCGCTGCGGGCACCCGGCCCGTCGAACGTTGAAATCGCGTGAAATCAGGAGGTCATAGTGGGCGAACGGCTCGATGTCGGCGATCGCCGCATCACGTATCAGGATGTGCTTGCGCTGGACAGCCGGCCGGTACCCAAGCATCTCCTCCGTCAGTCGCCGGGAAGTTTCGATTTTCACGAGGCTTCCATCGATCGGTATATCTCGCGCGAATGGCATGAGGCCGAGAAGACGCAGCTTTGGAGCCGGGTGTGGCAATTCGCGTGCCGGGAGGAGCACATCCCGGAGGTCGGGGACCACATCGTCTACGAGATCGCGGGTTCGTCGTACATCGTCATTCGCACGGCGCCTGACTCGATTCGGGCCTATCCGAATGCCTGCCTGCATCGCGGCCGGGCACTGAAGGAGTACGCGGGACGTTGCAGCGAGATTCGTTGCCCGTTCCACGGCATCGCCTGGACACTCGAAGGCGATTTGAAGCGCATTCCCGCGCCGTGGGAGTTCGAGCACGTCGATCCGGAGAACTTCAAGCTGCCGCAATGCAGTGTCGGGGTCTGGGCGGGTTTCGTCTTCATCAATCCGGATCCTGACGCGGAGCCGCTCGAGAGCTATCTCGGCGAATTCACCGAGCAGTTTGCGTTGTGGTACGGCCACGAACGATACGTGGAGACCCACGTCTCGAAGGTCATCCGCGCGAACTGGAAGGTGGCGCAGGAGGCGTTCATGGAGTGCTGGCACGCGCCGGCCACCCATCCGCAGACCGTGCCGTATGCCGCCTTCGGGGCCTGTCAAGTGGACGTCTACGAGAATTTCGCCCGCTTCATCACCCCCTCCGAGGTGGTGGGGCCCATGATGCCGTGGGATCCCAGCACGGAGGAGATGCTGCGGTCGACGATGGATGTCCGTGTCGACGAGCAACTTCCGATAACACCCGAGCACGGTGAGACGGCGCGGGACTATGTCGTGCGGACGACCCGCGAGAAGTGGCGCGCACTGATCGGTGAGCAGGTGGAAGAGTGGTCGGACGCGGAGCTGGTCGACAACTTCACCTACACGGTCTTTCCCAACCTGATGCCGTGGGGAGGCGTACACAAGATCGTCTACCGATTCCGGCCAAACGGAGACGACCACCGCAGTTGCATCATGGAGGTCTTCATGATCGCTCCGGTGGTCGGTGAGCGGCCCGCGCCCGCGCGTGAAATAGCCCTCGACGCCGATACCCCGTTCAGCAGTTCCCCACTCGGGATCCTCGGCAACGTTTTGGACCAGGACTGCGGCAACATGGAGAAGGTCCAGCAGGGCTTGGAAAGCGCCCGGAAGAAGACGGTGACTTTCGCGTCCTACCAGGAGAACAACCTGAAATGGATGCACCGGCTGATGGACCGCTACATCGAAACGGCGGAGAAATGAACGGAATCGTCCATCCCTACAGCAAGGACCTCTACGAGCGCGACGAGGCGGAGGATCGAGTGAAGGTGACCCGCAGCGATGGGGAAATCGGATACTTCGCCGCGAACGGTCGCTGGCTGGACGGCGCTCGATTCGAAGCCGACAAACATCTGTGCGGCTGGATCATGTCCCCACGCCACGCGCATCGACTCGTCGTCAATCCGGCGTCGCACTGAGCAGAAGAGGAGAACGACCGCGTGCTGAAGACGCGTTTCACCGAGGAGTTCGGGGTCGATCACCCGATCGTCTGTGGCGGGATGACCGCCGTCGGCAAGGCCGAACTCATCGCGGCCGTGGCCGAAGCGGGCGCCCTGGGATTCCTGACCGCTTTGACCCAGCCCACGCCGGCCGACCTGGCGAAGGAAATCGCGAAGGTTCGCTCCCTGACCGATAAGCCGTTCGGTGTGAACTTGACGATCCTGCCGACGGTGAAACCGGTTCCGTACGACGAGTACCGCGACGCGATCATCGAGGGTGGGGTCAAGATCGTCGAGACCGCGGGCGCCAATCCGGAACCGCACCTGCCGGCCTTCAAAGCCGCCGGAGTCAAGGTCGTGCACAAGGCTGTGGCGGTGCGGCACGCACTCAAAGCAGAGCGGCTCGGCGTGGATGCGATCAGCATTGATGGCTTCGAATGCGCGGGTCACCCGGGTGAGGACGACGTTCCGAGCTTGGTCCTAGTGAACGCGGCAGCCCGGAAGCTGAGCGTTCCGATCATTGCCTCGGGTGGTTTCGCCGATGGTGCCGGATTGGTGGCGGCCTTGGCGCTCGGCGCTGATGCCATCAATATGGGGACCCGTTTCGTCGCGACGACCGAGGCTCCGGTTCACGAGAATGTGAAACGACAGATCGTCGCGAACGACGAGCGGTCGACGAAACTGGTTTTCCGCGAATTCCGCAATACCGCGCGGGTTGCTCGCAATGCCGTGTCGGAAGAAATCGTGGAAATTTCCCGTCAGGTCGGCGCGACCTTCGAGGACGTGGCGCACCTCGCTTCGGGAGAGCGTGGGCGGCGTGAGGTGCTCGGCAACGGTGACATGGACGGGGGCTTGTGGTGGGCGGGCCAGACGCAGGGATTGATCGACGAGGTGCTGTCTTGCCGAGAGGTCGTCGAGAGCATCGTCGCCGATGCCGAGGCGATTATCGATAAGCGTCTGACCGATATGCGCCAGCGCGGTTGACGGCATAGAGAATTCGCGCCACGAAAAAGGGCCTCGGGACACCGCACACGGTGTCCCGAGGCCCTTTTTACTCGGAGCTCGGGTTCAGCGCCGAACGCTTTCGATCGTGCCAGGTGTCCTTGTCGGCATAGTCACGTATCGCGGCAATTCTGCCATCGCGCAATTCGAAAACGCCAGTGCACTCGATCGCCGCCTCGTTGCCGTTGAACCAGAAGCGATCGATACGTTCGACGAATGCGGTGTCGTCCGTGGACAGCACGGTCACCACATCCCACCGCACCCGTTCTGCCTCGGAGATCGCCGCCCCGAGGGCGGCGACTACGGCAGGTCGCCCGACGACCGGGGGAAGCGGCATCAAAAGGTGATAGGAGACGTCGTCGGTGCAGTACCGTCCTGCCGCCTCGGCATCGCGGTTGTTGATCGCCTCGAGGAATTTGGCGATCGGGGCGGGCAGCTCGCCGATTGTCGTCATAAATTCTCCTAGAATGTCAGCGCAGCACGGACACGAAGGTGGCCGGTTTCGTTCAGTGAGTGCGGGACGAATCGATCGTCCCCGTAGTACACCCGGTTCACCGAGGCGTGGCCGGCGAAGTAGAACATGTCGGGGTCGGCGCCGATGAGCCCTGCGACGAAGGAGCTGATCGCCCCCGCATGGCTCACCACCAGGACACGCTCGTTCGGGTGGCGTTCGGCGATGGTCGTCAAGGCCTGATGGATGCGCCGCCGAAAGTCGTCGCTCGTTTCGGTATTGGGGAACGCATCCCAGCGCAGCGTTCGCCGAAACTCCTCGCCGGCCCGATGCTGGATGTCAAGTGAGACATCCGCGCCGCCCCGGTCGCGGCTGTACATGTCCACTTCGCGCAGTGCTGGGTCCGGCATCGGCTCGAGCCCGGGTGCGGCTGCCGCGGCGACGATCGTGGCGGTTTCGACGGCCCGGTTGAGATCGCTGCAATAGACCGCGGTGACTGATGTGTCGGCCGCGACATCCGCCAGATACTCGCCGGTGAGCCGGGCTTGAATCTGCCCGAATTCCGATAGCCCGGGCCCACCCGGCCGGTACGCCTCGGTGTGGGTCCGCACCTGCTGGCCGTGTCGGAGCAGGATGAGTTCGGTGCGCTCACCGATGACGAGCAGTCCACGTTCCATCGCGTAGCGGGTAGGCGTCAGCTCGTCGGGCTCTGCGGATTCGGCGATCGATACCGAGTCCGGCAGTGGTGTCACGTTCGGCGTCGACGTCATCGGCGTTCCCTTTCGATCGGTCCCAGATGGGGAAGTTCGCCGTCGGCCAGGCGACGGAGGACGCGATGGCGTTCTCCGGAATAGATGTGCTCACCCTCGATGAGTCCGGAGTCGGCGATCGGCCACAGCACTGTTGCTCGATGGCTGACCAGGTAATAGTCGTCGGGTGAAATGTCTTCGCCGGCTTCGGTCGAGGACACGGTGCCGAGATCGCGACCGGCGATCGCGTACTGGAAGTCTCCCTCGGTCACCACGCAGTGCCGATCGGCCACCACTCGATGGATGGCGTAATCCAAGCGGTTGCGGCCGGCCTGCTGCAGACGCTCATACCAGCCGACGACCGCGTCGTAGCCGGATGGGCCGACACTGTCCGAAGCGCCCCAGACGGTGTACTGGGGCTCCGGAACCAGCGTGGCCATGAGGGCCGGAAGATTTCCCGCGACTTCTTCGACTACGTGGCGCGCGACGATTTCCAGATTCGCCTTGCAGGCGGGATCGGTTTCCGTGGCGATCCGATCGAGAAGCAACTGCCAGCCGGGGGTGCGAGTCGTCATGACTCACCGTACTTTCGCTACGCCATCGGTCAGGACCTGTTTGCCTTCACGGCCGCGGACGGCGAAGCGCACGGTTTGCTGGTCGGGCGTCCAGAGATCGACATCGAGGCGGTCGCCGGGCCAGACCGGACCGGCGAAGCGAGCCGACATCGAGGCCAGCGATGCACCGTCGCCGGCGACCTCGAGTACCGCTCGACCGGCGAAGCCGAAAGTGCACAGGCCGTGCAGAATCGGGCGATCCATGCCTGCTCTGGCCGCGAAGGCGGGGTCGGAATGCAGCGGGTTGTAGTCGCCCGAGAGTCGGTAGATGAGTGCCTGCTCGGGGCGTGTGGTGTAGGTGATCGTCTTCGCGGTGCCGGCCGGTGTCGCGTCGAGTTCCGGCTTGGTGCTCGGACCGCGCTCGCCGCCCCAGCCGCCGACCCCCTTGATGAACAGTCCGGCGGAGCTGCGCCACAGCGGGGTGCCGTCGGATGAGGTGCCGGTAGTCCGGGCGACGATCAGTGCGGCCTTGCCTTTGTCCCACATCTCGGTGATCTCGGTGACCGCCTCGGCCTCACCTTCGACCGGGATGTCGGCGAGGATCTCGACACGCTGCTCGGCGTGCAGCAGCTTGGCCCAGTCGAACTTTCCGGCATGTTTGAGCACGCTGAAATCGACACCCAGCGTCACCGGCATGGTCGGAACCATGCGCTGGGTCACTCCCTTGGTGTTGTTGGTGGTGAAGGCCAGATCGTCCACCCCGGCTCCCACACCCAAGGCGTAGAGCATGCAGTCTCGGGCCGTCCACGAGACGTGTTTGGGCGTTGATCGTGCTCCCACGGCGCTGGGATCGAAGGGCGCTGACTCGGCCACTGTGCCTCCTCGGTGGTTGACAAGGCGCGATGTAGCGCCGGTAGATTGTCGCGGTATAAATACTCTAGTACTCTAGCATTTTGAACGCGACCTTAAGGGTTGCCACGAACCGGTCGGAGGTTTCGATGTCGCAGACCATTCCCGCTGTCGACTACCTGGTGCTGGGTGATGACCCGCACCTGGTGGCGCACGAGTGCGTGCAGTGTGGGGCGCTGTATTTCGACCGCCGAAACGCCTGCGCGAAGTGCTCGACGACGTCGTTCACTCGGCGCCGACTGTCGAACGAAGGGGTGGTACGCGCCTACACGATCGTGCAACGCGGCGCGAAATCCGGCCCGTTCACCTCGGTGGTGGTCGAACTCGACGGCGGCGGCGCGGTGAAGGCGAACCTCCGTGGAGTCACCGATCCCGACTCCATCGCACCCGAGACCAAGGTGCGGCTGGTGACCTTCGACGTCGGTACCGACGACGACGGAACCGTGGCGGTCGCATTCGGATACGAACCGATCGGAGCATGAGTTGAGCGAGAACGTCTGGATCATCGGAACGTCGATGACGAAGTTCGGTCGGTTTCCCGACCAGGATCTGCTGGATTTGGCCGCCACCGCGACGTTGGACGCGCTCGCCGACTCCGGTCAGTCGATGGCCAACGTCGGCCTGCTGGCGTTGGGCAATGTGTACGAGGCGAATTCGCACAACGGTCAGCGGTTGCAGAAACAGATCGGCCAGACCGGGATCCCGGTCTACAACGTGGTCAACGCGTGCGCGACCGGCGCGACCGCGGTCCGCGTGGCGATGATGGGCATCAAGTCGGGCGAGTGCGACGTCGCCCTGGCGGTCGGTGTCGAGAAGATGGGCAAGATGGGCATGCTCGGCGGCGCCGCGAAGAAGGCCGGTGACCGCAAGGTCTATACGCCGAAGGGCCGGTACGGCGCGGTAGTGAAGACCGAGGGATTGCTGGGAACCGGTTTGATGCCGGGTGTGTTCGCTCAGGCCGGCACCGAATACGCGCTCGCGAACGGGGTCACGGCCGAGCAGTTCGCCAAGGTCGCGGTGAAGAACCACCTGCACTCGACGCTGAATCCCCTGGCTCAGTACCAGAAGGAGTTCTCTCTCGAAGAGGTGATGGGCGCCGAGGTCATCAGTTATCCGAACACCCTGCCGATGTGTTGCCCGACTGGTGACGGGGCGGCGGCGGTCGTTCTGGTCTCCGATTCCAAACTCGCGACGCTCGATCCCGATGTGCGCAGGCGCGCGGTCAAGGTGTCGGCCTCGGTGATGACGTCCGATCCCTGGACCGAAGCGGGCCAGGTACAGCCCGACGTCAATACGCTGACGCGCATCGCGGCCGACCAGGCGTACGAGGACGCCGGCATCGGCCCGGCCGATCTCGACCTGGTCGAACTGCACGACTGCTTCGCCACCGCCGAACTCATCCACTACGACAATCTGCGGCTGTGCGAGCCCGGCGCCGCCGGCGAGTTCATCGACTCCGGCGCCCCGATGCGCGACGGCAGGATTCCGGTCAACGTGTCCGGCGGTCTGCTGTCGAAGGGGCATCCGATCGGCGCGACCGGCATCGCCAACCTCTACGAGGTGGCGACTCATCTGCGTGGAGAGGCCGGCGCTCGGCAGATCGAGGGCGCGAAGGTGGGGCTCACCCACGTGATCGGGCTGGCATCGGCGTGCGCTGTGCACATTCTGGAAGCCCCGGCGAACCGGTGAGGACGGTGCACTGATGGCAGGCCCGCTACAAGGTGTTCGGGTACTGGAGATCGCCAGCGCGGCGCCGGCCCCGTTCGCGTGCATGATCTTCGCCGATCTGGGGGCGGATGTGGTCACCGTGGACCGCGCGCCCCGCCCGGATCGCGAAGTGAGACGGCCGAAGTCGCCTCTTTCCCGCGGTCGCCGCTCCGTCGTCGCGGATCTGAAATCTCCCGAGGGCGTGGAGTTGGTGCGGGCACTCGCGGCGCGAGCCGACGTCCTGGTGGAAGGTTTCCGGCCGGGCGTGATGGAACGGCTCGGCCTGGGGCCGGACGACTTGTTCGCACTCAACCACGGCCTGGTGTACGCCCGGATGACGGGGTATGGGCAAGAGGGGCCGATGTCAGCCCGGGCAGGTCACGACATCAACTACATCGCGGTTGCCGGAGCGTTGGATCCGATCGGGCGCGCCGGCGAACGGCCACTGCCGCCGTTGAATCTGGTCGGCGATTTCGGCGGCGGTGGAATGCTGCTCGCAGTCGGAGTACTCGCGGCCCTGTACGAACGCGAACTGTCGGGGAAGGGCCAGGTCGTCGACGCGGCTATGGTCGACGGTGCGGCGCTGCTCACCGCATTCGTGCACGGCGTGCGCGCGGAAGGCAACTGGTCGGAGAACCGCGGCACCAATCTGCTCGACAGCGGCGCGCCGTTCTATGACACCTATGCCACCTCCGACGGTGGGCATATGGCCGTGGGGGCTTTGGAGCGCCGGTTCTATCAGCAGCTGCTGGTCGGCCTCGGACTCGACGCGGAGCCCGATCTGCCCGCTCAGATGGATCGAACCCGGTGGCCCGAACTGCGAACCCGCTTCGGTCAGGTCTTCGCGACTCGCAGCCGCGAGGAATGGACCGCGGTGTTCGCCGACTTGGACGCCTGCGTGTCACCGGTGCTGGCACCGTGGGAGGTCGCCGACGCCGAACACACCCGTAAGCGAGCGGGATTCGTCGACGTCGGCGGTGTCTCGCAGCCCGCGCCTGCTCCGCGGTTCAGCCGCACGCCGGCCGACGTGCCGACTCCGCCGCGTCTGCCCGGCGAGGACACCGCGACGGTGCTTGCCGACTGGAAAGTCTCTCTCCCCGACGTCGCGCCGGCGGAACCGGCTGCGGTGGGGGCCGGTGGCGAAGAAAGGGTGGTTGCCCCGTGACCGTGCAGACGATGGCTGTTCCCTCGACGGTGGCCGAGGCGCGGAAGGGGTTCCGGTCGTGGCTGGTCTCCAACAAGGCCGAGCTGGAGCAATTCCGTGAAACCGGAGGTGAGGTCACCGCGGTCTTCGAGCGATTGCGGCTCTTGCAGCGCATGCTCTACGACGCGGGCTGGATTCGGCTGGGCTGGCCGGAATCGATCGGTGGTCTGGGCGGTCGCCCGATCCTGCGGAGCATCGTGAGCGAAGAACTGGCGGCAGCGGGATATCCGCCCCCGTTCTCGTTCGCCACCCAGGAGGTCCTGGGCCCGGCCGTGGCCGAATTCGCTCGTCCGGAATTCGCCGCCGAGGTTCTTCCGCGTCTGCTGCGAGGAGACGAAACCTGGTGCCAGGGTTTCTCCGAGCCCGGCGCAGGAAGCGATCTCGCCTCGCTGCGCCTCAAAGCCGTTGCGACCGAAGGTGGTTGGCGCGTTTCCGGCGAGAAGATCTGGACCAGCTGGGCGCAGTTCGCCGATCGATGTGTGTTGCTCGCCCGCACGGGATCCGTCGAATCGGCACACCGTGGCATCTCCGCGTTCCTGCTCGACATGGACACCCCTGGGATCCAGGTGAGCCCGCTGCGGAGTATGAACGGCGACGACGAATTCTGTTCGCTGTATTTCGACGACGTCTTGATCCCCGAGGATCGACTCTTGGGATCGGTCGACGGCGGCTGGGCCGTGGCCATGTACGTCCTGGCCGGTGAGCGCGGCGCGGCGGCCTGGCAGCGACAGATCTGGCTGCGTTCCCGGTTGACCGAGCTGGCGACGAAACAACCAGCGGTAGTCGACGACGGCGTGATCGGTGAGGCGTTCGAACTGCTCACGGCACTTCGCCTGCTGTCACGACGCACCGTTGCGGCCCTGTCGGACGGGAGGCCCGTCGGTGCGACCACGTCTCTGGACAAGCTCGCGATGTCGACTGTTGAGAAATTTCTGTTCGACGCGGCACTCGCCGGCCTCGACAGCGACATCGTTTTCGGTGGCAGCGCGTCGGCCGAGGCGTGGCGAAACGACTACCTGTACAGCCGGGCCTCCTCCATCTATGGCGGAGCAGCCGAGATCCAACGAAACATCATTGCCGAGCGGTTGCTCGGTCTGCCACGCTGACTGCTGAGGAGCTGAGGAAATGGACGCCGCCGACGTCGCCCAAGTGGTCGACAGCCTGCGACAGGCGTTGACGGCCAACCCGGCCGGCATCGCCGAAGTGCTTTCCGGTTTCGGCTGGAATGATCTGCTCGATGACGAACCGCAGGTCGCGGTAGCCGCTCTGTTCCCGCTGTGCGGCGAACTGCTCACTCCGGGTTCCGCACTGGACCGGGTGCTGCTCGCCACCGCCGGTGCGGCGGCGAGCAGCACCGGCGTCGTGTTGTCGGCGCTGGGCGGGCATCGGCCACCTGGCCGATACGACGGTGCGGGCACTGTGCATTATGACGGTGTCGCACAAGCGAATTCCGGGCCGACGCTGGTGCCGTGCGTCGATCCGGACGGCGCGACGATCTTCGCTGTCATCGAAGCCGCCGCCGTCATCGACGGGGACCCTCTGGATCCCACCGCGGGATGGGGCCGTGTCGCCGGAACGGCACTCGCGGATTCTGTTCTCGGCACAGCGGAACTGGGCTCGGATCCGGCGCAGCTGTGGTCTGACATGGTCGCCGCGGGCCGCCGAGCATTGGCCTATGAGCTGGTTGCGGTGGCCACCGCGATGGAGACGATGACCGTCGACCACGTCCGCGGTCGCCGCCAATTCGGGCAGGCCCTCGGAGCGTTTCAAGCGGTCAAGCATCAACTCGCCGATGTTCATCTGTGGCGTGAGGTTGCCCAGCTTTCCACCGATGCCGCCTGGGAAGACGGCGGATACGAGAGCGCCGCGCTGGCGAAGGCCGCGGCGGTCCGATTCTCGAAGACCGCGCGAGCGGTATGCCAGCAATTGCTCGGTGGCATGGGATTCACCTGGGAGCACGACTTCCATCGCTATCTGCGCCGGGCGCTCACGCTGGAACCGCTGCTCGGCGGGCAAGCGGATCTGCACAACGAGATCGGTGGCGCGCTGCGTGCCGGCTCGATCAGCGACTCACTGATCGCCCTCGGAGAACCGGGCAACGGTTCCGCGGGGAGCGGATCAGCACGACAGGAGGAACAACATGTCTGAGGCATGGATCATCGACGGTGTCCGCACGCCCCGTGGAAAGGGCAAGGCGTCCGGAGCGTTGCACGACGTGCACCCGCAGGAACTACTCGGTGGTCTGCTGCGTGCCCTTGTCGAACGCGGACTCGATGCCGCCGACGTCGACGACGTGGTGATGGGCAACGGTGAGCACGCCGGCGACCATGCCAACGACATCGCGCGTTCAGCGGTGCTCACGGCAGGTTGGCCGGTCACCGTGCCAGGCTTGACTCTGAATCGCTTCTGCGGCGGTGGCCAGCAGGCGGTGATGGCGGCCGCTACCGGCATCCTTGCCGGGTGGCAGGACGTTGTCGTCGCCGGTGGTGTCGAGTCGATGTCGCGGCACCGCTACGGCCAGCCACTCGACGCGGGCAATGCGGCGCTCCGGGCCCGGTACCCACTCGTTCCCCAGGGGATCGCCGCGGATCTGATCGCCACCCTGGAAGGGTTCGATCGTGAGACCGTCGATCGGTTCGCGGTACAGAGTCAGGAACGGGCGGCGACAGCGATCAAGGAAGGGCGTTTCGCCCGTAGCATCGTCCCGGTCCGTTCCGAGTCGGGTGCGGTACTGCTGGAACAGGACGAGCACCCACGCCCGGGAACGACGCTGGAGTCGCTGGCGCAGTTGCCCGCCTCGTTCGAGCGATCCGGCGCCAAGCCGCGCTCGGACGGACGATCCTATGACGATATGTGCCGCGACACCTACCCCGACGCCGGACCGATCCAGCACGTCCACCATGCCGGTAACTCGTCGGGCGTGGTCGACGGTGCGGCCGCCGTGGTCGTCGCATCGGATTCGTATGCCCGATCGCACGGAGTGGCTCCGCGGGCGCGGATCGTCACCGGGGCGGTGCGCGGCGCCGAACCGGTCATCATGCTCACCGCGCCGGGCCCCGCTGCCGAAGCGTGCCTCGCCAAAGCCGGCATGACGGCGGCGGATATCGATTTGTGGGAAATCAACGAGGCTTTCGCGGCGGTACCGCTGAAGGTCATCAAGGAC
The DNA here is from genome assembly GCF_000308855.1 of Nocardia veterana NBRC 100344. Lineage (GTDB taxonomy): Bacteria > Actinomycetota > Actinomycetes > Mycobacteriales > Mycobacteriaceae > Nocardia > Nocardia veterana. The sequence goes on from NZ_BAGM01000208.1 coordinate 78,852, forward strand.
TTGGCGCTCGACCCCGATCGGGTCAACGTCAATGGAGGAGCCATCGCTCTGGGGCACCCGATCGGTGCTACCGGAGCGATGCTCTTCCAAACTCTCATAGACGAACTCGAGCGCCGCGACCTGAATACCGGCCTGGTCACGATGTGTACCGGTGGTGGCATGGCCACCGCGACCATCATCGAGCGAATCTGACAGCGGCCACCGATCCACCGC
>NZ_BAGM01000207.1 GCF_000308855.1 Nocardia veterana NBRC 100344
GCAATGCTCGTTCGGCCGGCGATGCGGCCGCGTCGCGCGATCGCGGTGCCGCCGCCGGGCGTCCGCGCACTCCCGCCCCGAAGCCGAAGAAACGCAAGACCCCGCCGACCGTGCTGAGTTTCGCGAAGCCGGCCCGCCACCAGCATGTCGAGATCGAGGAAACGGGTCCGAAGAAGCTGCCGTGGGGCGAGGGGGAGCGGTTGCAGAAGGTACTCGCCAAGGCGGGTGTCGCCTCCCGCCGCGCCGCCGAGGAACTGATCGAGCAGGGCCGGGTCGAGGTCGACGGCGTGATCGTGCGCGAGCAGGGCCTGCGCATCGACCCGGAGACCGCGGTCGTGCGGGTCGACGGCGTGCGCGTCGTGGTGCGCGACGAGCAGGTCTATCTGGCGTTGAACAAGCCCAAGGGGTTCCAGTCGACGATGTCGGACGAGCTGGGCCGGCCCTGTGTCGGCGACATCGTCGCCGAACGCGTGATGGCGGGGCAGCGGCTGTTCCACGTCGGCCGCCTCGACGCCGACACCGAGGGGCTGCTACTGCTCACCAACGACGGCGATCTGGCGCACCGGCTGATGCATCCGTCCTTCCAGGTGTCCAAGACCTACCTCGCGACCGTGCACGGCGAGGTGCAGCGCGGAGTCGGCAAGCGGCTGCGCGACGGTGTCGAACTCGACGACGGTCCGGCCAAGGTCGACAAATTCCAGGTGCTGGAGGTCGGCGAGGGCAAATCGCTGGTCCGCGTCGTGCTGCACGAGGGCCGCAAACATATCGTGCGCCGGCTGCTGGCCGAGGTCGGCCATCCGGTGGTGGCGCTGGTGCGCACCCATATCGGGCCGGTCGCGCTCGGCGATCAACGGCCGGGCACCCTGCGGGTGCTGGGACGTGACGAAATCGGGAAGTTGTACGAGGCGGTGGAGTTGTGAGTGGTGTGGACATGCTGGACGATCGGATCCGAGGAGGCCGCAACGTGGTGGAATCCGGCACCGATGGCGATGTGACCGCGAACTCGGCGCTCGTCGTCGCCATGGACGGCCCGTCGGGCACCGGCAAGTCGAGCGTGTCGCGGCGGCTGGCGACCCGGCTGTCCGCCCGCTACCTCGACACCGGCGCGATGTATCGCGTGGCCACCCTGCGCGTCCTGCGCAGCGGTGTCGAGCTGACCGATCCGGCCGCGATCGCGGCAGCGGTCAAGGATCTGCCGTTGACCATCGGCACCGATCCGAGCCACGAAGTCATCGAACTCGACGGTGAGGACGTGTCGGCCGAGATCCGCGGCGACGCGGTCACCAAAGCGGTGTCTGCGGTGTCTGCGGTGCCCGACGTGCGTACCCAGCTGGTCGCCCTGCAGCGTGAGATCGCGGCCACCTCGGGGCGGATCGTGGTCGAGGGCCGCGATATCGGCACGGTGGTCCTGCCCGACGCCGATGCCAAGATCTATCTGACCGCGTCGGCGCAGGCCCGCGCGGCGCGGCGCAATCAGCAGAACATCGCCGAGGGACGCGGTGACGACTACGAGGCGGTGCTGGCCGACGTCCAGCGGCGCGACAACCTCGACTCCACGCGGGCGGTGTCGCCGCTGCGACCGGCCGAGGACGCGGTTCAGGTCGATACCAGTGATCTGACGATGGAGCAGGTGATCGACGAGCTGTACCGGGTTGTGGCACAGCAGATTACGGTGGGAGAGCGTAGATGAGCCCGAGTGTGACGCCGAGTTCGAACTCCGACACCGTTGCCGGGGACGGCATCTGGACCGACGAATCCGATTGGGAGATCGCCGATCTCGAAGGCGATGCGGAAGCCCACGAGCATGTTCCGATGCCGACGCTGGCCGTGGTCGGCCGCCCGAACGTCGGCAAATCGACGCTGGTGAACCGGATTCTGGGTCGTCGCGAGGCCGTCGTGGAGGATGTTCCGGGTGTGACCCGGGACCGAGTCTCCTACGAGGCGAGCTGGGCCGGGCGCCGATTCCTCGTGCAGGACACCGGCGGCTGGGAACCGGACGCGAAGGGGCTGCAGCAGTCGGTGGCGCGCCAGGCGGAGCTGGCCATGCAGACCGCCGACGCTATTCTGCTGGTCGTCGACGCCACCGTCGGTGCGACGGCGACCGACGAAGCGGTGGCAAAGGTGTTGCGGCGCTCCAAGACTCCCGTGATCCTGGTCGCGAACAAGGTCGACGGCGAGAAGGCCGAGGCGGACGCGGCGGTGCTGTGGTCGCTGGGTCTGGGCGAACCCCGGATGGTGTCGGCGGCCCACGGTCGCGGCACCGGTGACCTTCTCGACGATGTGCTGGACGTCCTGCCGGAAACACCCCGCGAAGGGGGCGGCGGCGGGGGACCGCGCCGGGTGGCGCTGGTCGGCAAGCCCAATGTCGGCAAGTCCAGCCTGTTGAACAAGTTGTCCGGCGACGAGCGCTCGGTGGTGCACGATGTCGCCGGAACCACCGTCGATCCGGTCGACTCGCTGGTCGAATTGGGCGGCAAGACCTGGCGTTTCGTCGATACGGCCGGACTGCGGCGCAAGGTCGGCTCGGCCGACGGGACCGAGTTCTACGCCTCGCTGCGCACCAAGGCCGCGATCGAGGCCGCCGAGGTCGCGATCATGCTGATCGATGCCTCCGAGCCCATCACCGAACAGGACCTGCGGGTGATCGGCATGGTCGCCGATGCCGGGCGGGCCCTGGTGCTGGCCTTCAACAAGTGGGATCTGGTCGACGAGGACCGGCGCTACCAGCTCGAGCGTGAGGTCGAACGCGAACTGGTGCGGGTGCCGTGGGCGCAGCGGGTCAACATCTCCGCCCACACCGGCCGTGCGGTCCAAAAGCTGGTTCCGGCAATGGAAACGGCCTTGGCCTCCTGGGATCAGCGCATCCCGACCGGCCGCCTGAACACCTGGCTCAAAGAGGTCATCGCGGCCACGCCGCCGCCGATGCGGGGTGGCCGGTTGCCGCGCGTGCTGTTCGCCACCCAGGCGACGACGCGTCCGCCGACCTTCGTCCTGTTCACCACCGGATTCCTGGAGGCCGGCTACCGGCGCTTCCTGGAGCGCCGACTGCGCGAGGAATTCGGTTTCGCCGGTTCTCCGGTGCGGATTTCGGTCCGCGTTCGGGAGAAGCGGGATCGCTCGAAGCGGTAGGGGAGTCTGTTCGGTGCGGGCCGAATCCGGCCCGCACCGAACGTTTTTCCAGATGGTCCACCGGGCGTGGTGCCCGGTCGAGCGCGTGTCGGCATTCCTACGCGTACCCCGGGGCGCCGTTCATTACCCCACGGCCATATGCGCATCAAAACATGTGTCTTCCGCCCGTCGCGCCGGCCGGTCGTGTCGCCACGCTTCGAATACCGCAACGAGGGGGGAGCCCTCGCCTTCACTCGGTACCGGTTGTCGCCACAGCCTTCAGGCGGTGCCAGCGAGACGCGTTGAGGATGTAGCCCTCTTCACACTGCGGATTTTCCGGGTGCTCAGCGCCCGACGGTCGACCGCACCTCGAATTCCCGGTTCCACCCGTGCCGCCGGTCCGGTCGCGCTACGGTGAATCCGCTTGGCCCACAATCGAAGAGGTTTGCCATGTGGAGCATCGCCGTCCTGTCGGTCATTGCCGCCGCGCTCATCGCCGCCGGATTCTCGTCGTCCTTCCCCGACAAGTAGGCTGCGCGTCTCCGCGCGGCCCGGGCGGCCGCGATGAACGAAACACGCTGCGGGCCTGTGGCCGGCCGTGCCGGGCCTGCGACAGCAGTGCCGGGATGTGCGACGATGCCGACCGCAGGGCCAGAAATCCGGCCGTCAGTCCGGCGAGTTCTCGTCGAGCCGCGCCGCGATGATCCGGATCGCCTTCGCGAGCTCTCGCCCACGCGGGACGCTCTGCGCATCGATGAGCTGATGCGCTGCCAGCCCGGTCAGTAATACCTGACAGAACGCGCCGACCGCCTCGGCGTCGGTAGTGGGACGGGTCGCCGATCCGGCTGCGGCGGTATCGGGTTCGTCGATATCTTCGATCAAGCGGGCCAGGCCGGAACGCGCTTCGCCGAGATTCTGCGCCAGCCGCTCGCGAATCTCCGGCCGGGCGAGCGCATCGAACGTGGCCGACCACAGGCCGTGGTGGGTGGCGATGCTGTCGATCACGGCATCCCAGCGCGCCTCGAAGCGGGGAGCGCCCGCCTCGGTGGCCGGCGAATCCGCCACGGCCGCAGTCAATTCCGCACCCCATTCGCGAGTGGCCTGTGCCAGTGCTTCGCCGAGCAGGACGTCCTTCGACCCGAAGTGATAGCCGATCGCCGCCATGCTCACCCCGGCGGCGGTGGCGATATCGCGCACCGTGGTGCGGTCGTAGCCCTTGTCGAACAGGCATTGCTGGGCGCCGGCCAGTAGATCCTCGCGATTTCCCATGCCCGTCATCATAGCGCAATCGCCTTAGACATTTGTCTTGCGCAGTTGCGCAAATCGGTTGTACGGTTGCCGCATGCAGCAGATGAGCAACCGCACCGTCCTGATTTCCGGCGCCGGCATCGCCGGCCCCACCCTCGCCTTCTGGCTGGCGCGGTACGGGTTCGAGCCGACGGTCGTCGAGAAGTCGCCGTCGCTACGAGCCGGTGGCCAGGCCATCGACGTCCTGGGAACCGCGACCGAGGTGGTTCGACGCATGGGTGTGCTCGACCGGGTGCACGAGCGCGGCACGGGTAAGCGCGGAACCTCCTATGTCGATGCGGACGGACGGGTGCGCGCGAGTATCGACAGCGCGACGTTCAACGGGGTCGGCGCCGACGGTGACACGGAGATTCAGCGCGGCGACCTGGTGGCGGTGCTGTACGAGGCGACCCGGGACGACGTCGAGTATCTGTTCGGCGACTCGATCGCCACGCTGACCCAGGACGACGACGGCGTGCACGTCGTCTTCGAGCGCGCCGAGCCGCGCACCTTCGACCTGGTGATCGGGGCCGACGGCGTGCACTCCGACACGCGCACACTGGTATTCGGGCCGGAGTCTCGGTTCCTCCGGCACATGGGGTACTACATCTCGATCTACGCCATTCCCAACGTGCTCGACCTCGATCACTGGGAACTCGACTACAACTCACCGGGCAAGATCGCCGGCAGCTACAGCGCCCGGGGAAATACGGAGGCCAAAGCGATCTTCGCGTGGGCGTCGGAACGGCTGGACTACGACTATCGCGATGTCGAGCGGCAGCGTGAGATTCTGCGCGAGGCGTTCGCGGGGGAGGGCTGGGAAGTTCCGACCCTGCTCGAACTGCTGCCGTCGGCGCCGGATTTCTACTTCGATGCCATGGCTCAGGTGCGGATGCGGACCTGGTCGTCCGGCCGGGTCGCGCTGGTCGGGGATGCCGGCTACTGCGCCTCACCGCTGTCGGGCCAGGGGGCGGACCTCTCACTCGTCGGCGCGTACATCCTCGCTGCCGAGCTGGCTGCGTCCGGTGATCACCGGGTCGCCTTCGCTCGATACGAGCAACGGATGCGGCCGATGGTGGATGCCTGCCAGAAGTTCGCCGAGGGCGTGGGCGCCTGGTACGCGCCCGCGAGCAAGGCGATGATCGCGTTCCGCAATCTGAACGTGCGGATGTTGCGGTTTCTGCCGTGGCGCGGCCTCATCGGCGGGGCGCCGCAGAAGGTCGCGCGCACCATCTCGCTGGACGACCCGGGCACCCGGCTGCCGGTCGGGGCCTGAGTCGGTTTGTCGGTTATGCGGAACCGGTTGGTCGGAAATAAACATCACATTTCGGTAACGGGACTCCGTGTGCGCTCGATACGGGCATGACATGCGCAGTGCGGCGAACCCGGTGTGGGCCGGGGGTCGGGGCGGCGGCAGTGCGCACCGTCGCGGGCCGGATGGGGGTCACGAACCGCGGCGTTCGATCACGAAAGGTGCTGTTACATGCGAAGATTGCGTCGTCGGCCGAGATCCGGTCGCGCCGGGGCGAGCCTCGGGCGGACCGTGCTCACCCTCGCGCTGGCACTGTTCGTGCCGCTGAGTGCCGCGTTCTCGGGCCAACTGCCGCGCGCGGCCGCCGCCTTCGACCCGTCCGGATTCGATTTCTGGGTCGATTCGAGTATGGGGCCGGTCAAATCCCGGATCTTCCGGGCCGCAGACGGCAATACCGACCGCGTCGTCTACGCCCTCGACGGCATGCGGGCCCGCGAGGATCTCAACGGCTGGGAGATCGAAACCGATATCGCCCACCTGCTGACGTCGTGGAATATCAACGTGGTGATGCCGGTCGGCGGACAGTCCAGCTTCTATGCCGACTGGAATGCGCCGTCGAGCTTCCTGGGCGTGCCGCCCGGCGCGGGATCCTCGTCCGGCTCGTCCTCGGGATCCGGTGCACTGCAGGCATTTTCGGCCGGTCCGGGAAAGTCCTACACCTACAAGTGGGAGACCTTCCTGACCCAGGATCTGCGCACCGCGCTGCGCGATCGACTCGGCTTCCGTGCCGACCGGAACGGCATCTTCGGTCTGTCGATGGGCGGTAGCGCCGCTCTGACGCTGGCGGCCTACCACCCCGACCAGTTCAGCTTCGCCGGATCCTTCTCCGGCTACCTCAACATCTCCGCGCCGGGGATGCGCGAGGCGATCCGTGTGGCGATGCTCGACGCGGGCGGGTACAACGTCGATTCGATGGCGCCGCCGTGGGGGCCGCAGTGGTTGCGGATGGATCCGTTCGTGTTCGCGCCCAGGCTGATTCAGAACAACACCCGGCTGTGGATCTCGGCCGGCAGCGGATTGCCCACGGCCACCGACGGGCCGAATATGGGCACGGTCAACGGGATGGGACTCGAGGCGCTCGCGCTGGTGAACACCCGCTCGTTCCAGGTGCGGATGGCCTCGCTCGGTGCGCAGAACGTCAGCTACGACTTCCCGGCGTTCGGTATCCACGCATGGAACAACTGGCGGGACGAGGTGTATCGGATGACTCCGGACCTGTCGGCGAACATCGGCTGAGGTGCGGGGGGCCCGACCGGAAACGGGCGGTGCGCGTTCACCATCCGAGGATGTGGCCGAGCCGCTCTCCTTCGACCAAGAGGTAGAACAAGCCGTAGTACAACGTGAGCATCACAGCATTGTGCCCTGCCGCGGTGTCAGCCGAGGCGGAGATCGGCGAGTCCGATCCCACTGACCGGTCGTGCTCGGTCCCACTGACCGGGCTCGCCGATATCTCCCCCTTCCGGAATGTGACACGGTTCACGCCATCTTGTTCACCTGTCCCTCCGGAGGGCCCATGTCCACCTCCCTCGAAGCGACGACACCGTCGGAGCCGGCCGATACCACCGGCCGGCTCGACGGTGCGTCCCGTCTGCGCATCTTCACCGTTCTCGCTGTGATCGTGCTGTTCACCGAGGTCGCCCCCATGCAATTCGTCATGGTGTCGGCGGCCCTGCGCCAGATCGCCCCGACCTTCCCCGATCAGGGCGCCAACATCAATTGGGCGATCATCATCTTCGGCGTCATCGGCGCCGCGGCCTCCCCGCTGATCGGCAAGATGAGCGATATCTGGGGCAAGAAACGCATGTTCCTGCTCTGCGGGGTGCTGTTCCTGATCGGCTGCGCCCTGTGCGCCGTCACCAGCAATTGGATGCTCTTCCTGGTCGGTCGTGGTCTGCAGGCCACGGCGATCGCGACCGCGGTGATCTCCTACGGCCTGATCCGCGATCTCATGCCGCGCAAGTACGTGCCGATCGGACTCGGCGTCGCCTCCACGGGGCTCGGTGTCTCGGCGGTCGCGGGCCCGCTCATCGGGGGGTACATCGTCGATCATCACAGCTGGCGGGCGATCTTCTGGTTCCTGTTCGTCTTCACCGTGGTGATGCTGCCGCTGGTGGCGCTGATCGTGCCGGAGTCGCGGCTGCGGACGCCGCAACGCCTGGATGTGGTCGGCGCGGTCCTGCTGGCATCGGGTGCGGTGCTGACGCTCATCTACCTGGACAAGGGTCAGGACTGGGGCTGGTCGAAGCCGTCGACGCTGGCCTGGCTGGTCGTCGGACTGCTGCTGCTCGCCGCCTTCCCGATCGTGGAAATGCGGGTGCGGCAACCGATCATGGATATGAAGCTGCTGTTCCACCCGCGCGTGAGCATCGTGTTGTTCGTCGCGCTGCTCGCCTCGTTCACGATCGGCTATCAGGGCTACGCGGTCGGCTATATGACGCAGTCGCCGCCGGCCTCGGACGTCACCGCGGGGATCGTGCAGGGCACCCTCGCCGAGATCCATGCGCAGACCGGGCAAACCCTGCCGCCCCAGGCCGTGCAGGTGGCCCTGAACCCGGGCTACACCTACGGTGACAATCTGACCCTGCTCGGCTACGCGGTGCACGTCGCCCTGGCCCAGGCGGTGATCGGGATGCTCGCCGGGCTGATCGCGGGATTCTGGATCCGGCGCTCCGGCGCCCGGCTGCCGCTGATGTCGGCCCTGATCGTCATGGTGCTGAGCGGGGTCGCGTATGCGGTCCTCGATCACGGCTGGAGTGTCATCGCGTTGATCAGCGCGGTCTACGGCCTGGCCTTCGGCCTGTACTACGCCGCGACACCCAACCTCATCGTCGAGGGTGTGCCCGCCGAGCAGCAGGGGATCAGCGCCGGCATGCTCGGCGTGATGCAGTCGATGGGTGCCGCGATCGGGATCGCGGTGGCGACCGCCTTCCTCAACGCCAATCCGGTCCGCGCCGACATCTCGGTTGCCGGAAATCATGTGGCCACCAAGGAAATTCCGCTGCTGTTCGCCGACCGCGGCTACGAGCTGGGCTTCTACTTCGTGGCCGCGGCGGCGGCGATCGCGCTGATCGGTGTCGTGATCATGCGCCACGGGCGCACCGCCGCCACCGGCGGTACCGCTTACTGATCGGACCCCGAGCGGTGCGGTGCGCGACAGCGATCACCGCACCGCTCGCCGGGTTCGAAAAGCTCAGCGGCCGTGCGGGTTCGGCAGAATGCCCGCCGGATCGACCGGGACGGCGCCGGGTTCGGTGAGTTCCCGGTCGAGCAGATCGGCGATCAGATCCGCGTGCACGGGATGATGGAAATACCAGCCCTGGGCGGTGTCGCATCGCAGCCCGAGCAGCCGGTCGGCCTGGTGCCGGGTCTCCACACATTCGGCGGTGACACTCAACCCGAGGTTGTGGCTCAGATCGATGATCGTCTCCAGGATCAGCAGATCGCTGCGGCCGACCGTGCCCGCATTGCGGATGCGGTGAATGAACGGACCGGCGAGTTTCACCACGTGCAGCGGAAGCTGGCCGAGATAGGCGAGATTGGAATACCCGGTGCCGAAATCGTCGATGGCGATCCGGATTCCGGATTCGGCGAGGGTGTGCAGTGCCTGGAGCGGTCGTCCGATGGCATGCATGAACGTGCGTTCGGTCAGTTCCAATTGCAAACGGTCCGGCGGGATTCCGGTATCGGCGACCACCTTCTGCACCCGCTCCAGCCAGGCGGGATCGGCCACCTCCTCCGCCGAGACGTTCACGCTGACCACCGGTGCCCGGTCACCGAAGCGGTCGTACCAGCGCCGGCCCTCCCGGCAGGCCTGTTCCAGTACGACGGTGCCGAGCGCGATGATGTGGCCGCCACCCTCGGCCAGGTCGATGAACCGTGCCGGGCTGAGGATTCCGAGCTGCGGATGATGCCAGCGCACCAGGGCCTCCACCGCGACGGGACGGTGATCACCGAGATCCACGATCGGCTGATAGTCCAGGAAGAACTCGCCGCGCGCCAGCGCACCGGGCAGATCGGCGAGCAGTTCGGCGCGGGTGTGTTCGCGCCGACGCCGGCTGGGGTCGAAGACGGCGTACCGGCCGCGGCCGTCGGTCTTGGCCCAGTACATGGTGGAATCGGCGGCCTGCAGCAGCTCCTCGGTGGTGGTTTCCGCGGCCTGCTCGGAGATGACGCCGATGCTCACGCCGATCCGGAGCCGGTGCCCGTCGATATCGAACGGCACGGTGAACGCGTCCAGGACCGTGCGGGCGAGGTCGATGAGTTCGCGCCGGCGCCGGGTGCGGGGGACCAGGATGACGAATTCGTCGCCGCCCATCCGGGCGACCAGGTTGTTCTCGCCGACCGCGCACGCGCACAGCCGCGCCGCGGCGCGGGTGAGCAGTTCGTCGCCGATGGCGTGGCCGAAGGTGTCGTTGACGGCCTTGAAGTGGTCGAGATCGACGTAGCACAGGCCGACCCGCGCATCCGGGTCGGCGAACGCCTCGGTGAGGGCGTCGAAGAAGCGGGATCGGTTGGCCAGGCCGGTCAGCGGGTCGTGGTGGGCGCGGTAGCTCAGCCGTTCCCGCAGTTCCCGTTGCTCGGAGATGTCCTCGACCAGCACCAGGGTGTATTGCGGGCGGCCGTGCTCGTCGCGGATCAGTGAGACGTTGATATTCGTCCACACGGTGTGGCCGTCGCGATGGCGATAGGCCTTCTCCATCTGGGCGTGGTCGTGCTCGCCGCGCAGCACGCCCGCATACAGTTCCCACATGCCCGGCGGATCGTCGGGGTGGGTGAGGTCGGTGACCTCGAGTTCGTACATCTGCTCCGGTTCGTAGCCGAGCATCGCGGCGAAGGCGTTGTTGACCTCGATGATCCGGCCCGTCATATCCGACAGTCCGGTACCGATTCCGGCCTGGGAGAACACCGCCCGCAGCCGGGCTTCGCTGGCGCGCAACTGCTCCTCGACGATGCTGCGTGCCGCGATGTCGGCGCTGCGCACACTTTCCTGTTCGCTGAGCAGCCAGGCCCGGAAGGCGCGGACGTACCCGGCGGCGAAGGCGCCGATCAGATCGGCGGTGCGGCCGGAGGGTACGTCGAGTTCGGCGAAGTAGGTGGCGAGCACGGTCATCGTGCGGCCGAGCACCTCGTCGCCGACGAAATGAGCGCGGGCCAGATCACCGCCCAATTCGGCGACCCGCTCGATACCCCCGGATTCGGCGGCGTCGAGTAATCCGCCGGCCAGGGTCAGCAAAAGCTGGTGGGCTTCGGACACACTCATGGGTACGACGTGATCGCGGACCCCGCCGCCGAGCGCTGTCGCCCATCGGTGCGCCAGGTCGGCGTGCGGACCGTCGTGTTCGGACCCATCCCACGCCATGCCGATGATGGTAGCCGGGGCACGGACTTCATGTGAACCGCGGGAGTTTCGCACAGGTGTCGAATACGATTGCGTTGCTTCGCCTTCCGGCGGGCGGGATTTCGGCGCGGGGACGGCGAGACGTGATCGAGTGGCTGGTCCGGGCCGAGTGCGGTGGCTCCGCACGATACAGAGAGGTTGCGATGACCAGACCGAGTTGGGCGCCCGAAGGTATCGACCTGGATCGGCCCAGCGCATCCCGGGTGTACGACTATTTCGTCGGCGGGATGCACAATTTCGAGATCGACCGGACGCTCGCGCGCCAGATCGAATCCTTCACACCGAACGTCGCCGAGACCATGCGCGCGAACCGAGACCTGTTGCGCCGCTGTGTGCGTTACCTCGTCGATGCCGGAATCACCCAGTTCCTCGATCTCGGCTCCGGCATTCCGACCGTGGGCAACGTGCACGAGGTGGCGCAGGCCCGGAATCCGCAGGCCCGGGTGGTCTACGTCGATATCGACCCGGTCGCGGTCGCGCACAGCCGGGCGATCCTGGACGGTAATCCGCATGCCGCGGTGGTCCACGCCGATGTCGCCGAACCGGAGACGATTCTGGCCGATCCGCTGGTGCGCGAGGTACTCGATTTCGATCGGCCGATCGCCGTATTGCTGTTGGGGGTGCTGCATTTCGTGCCGGACGAGGCTGATCCGGGCGGGTGTGTGGCGCGGTTGCAGCAGGCGGTGGTGCCGGGTAGCTATCTGGCCATCACCCACGCGACCGCCGACGGGCAGCCCGCCGAAGTGCTGGAGGCGCAGAAACTGTCGGGACGCACGTCGACCGAGATCGTGCTGCGCGACAAGGACCATATCGCCGGATTCTTCCACGACTGGCCGCTGCTGGAACCCGGACTGGTCCATCTGCCGCTGTGGCGGCCGGACAACCCGGCCGATGTGGGCCCGCATCCCGAATTATCCGGAGCCTATGGCGGTTTGGCGTTGCTGAGCTGAGCCCGACTGTAGGGTGTGAGCGCCCGTTGTGAATATGGAAGGAATGCGGTGCGTACACCTTTGCTGATGGTTGTGTTCGGTCTGGCGCTGGCGGCCGGCGGGACGACTGCGGTGGCCGCGGCGGCCCCGGTTCCCGCTGCTCCCGGCGTCGTGCACGCCGTGTCGGAGCCGATCGTCGTCGGGACCGATGGCAACGGCCAGACCACGACGCTGTCGGTCGGTGAGGAACTGGCGGTGGCGCTGCCGGACAACCCGTCGAGCGGCTACGTCTGGCAGATCGGCGAGGTCGATCGTGGGGTGCTCAGCCAGGAGGGCGACCCGGTCTTCCGGCCGAACAGCCCGGTTCCCGGCGCTCCGGGAACCAGCGTGTGGACCTTCACCGCCGCGCGTTCGGGCAGCACCACGCTGAGCCTGGTCTCGGTGCGGCCGTGGGATCAGGGCAATCCGGCGCAGCGGTTCTCGATGACGGTCACCGTCCGGTAGTACCCCTCACCGACCGGCCCGCCACCCTAGGGTGGCGGGCCGGTCGTCTTTGCCGAGTTCCGGGAATCCCAGCGGCGCAGACGACTCGGTTCGGGCGATGAAGGGTTGAAGGCGCGGCTACACCGGCGAGTCGGACGCGGATGCTACGCCGCTTTCGGTGAGCCGCCCGTCGGCCAGCCGGAGCCGACGGCTCACCCGCACCTCGGCGAGGAACCGCTCGTCGTGGCTCACCACCACCAGCGCGCCCCGGTAGGCGTCGAGCGCGCCGACGAGTTGCCCGACACTCACCAGGTCGAGATTGTTGGTCGGTTCGTCGAGTAGCAGCAGGTGCGGTGCGGGCTCGGCGAACAGTACGCAGGCCAGGGTGGCGCGCAGCCGCTCCCCGCCGGAGAGCGCGCGCACCGGTAGGTGCGCTCGCGATCCGCGGAACAGGAAGCGCGCCAACAGGTTCATCCGCTCGGCCGCCGGCAGGTGCGGTGCGGCCCGAGTCAGATTCTCGGCCACCGTGCGGTCCGGGTCGAGCAGATCCAGCCGTTGCGACAGGTAGGCGATCCGGCCGTCGGCGCGGGTGACGGTCCCGCTGTCGGGGGTGAGCTCGCCCTCGACGAGGCGCAGCAGGGTCGACTTCCCGGCGCCGTTGGGGCCGGTCAGCGCGATTCGTTCGGGTCCGCGAATGGTCAGGTCGGCGCCCGGCCCGGTGAACAGGTCGCGGTCGCCGAAACGGAACCGGATCCCGTGGGCGGTGAACAGCGTGCGTCCCGCCGGAACCTCGGTATCGGGGAGCTGCAGCACGATCCGCTGCTCCTCGCGCAGCGCCCGGCCCGCCTCGTCGAGGCGGTTGCGGGCGGCATCCAGACGCGCGGCGTGGGTGTCGTTCGCCCGGCCGGCCGACTGTTGCGCGTTGCGTTTCATCGTGCCCGCGAAGATTTTCGGCAGACCGGCACTGCTCAGGTTGCGCTGGGCGTTGCTCGCCCGGCGTGCGGCTCGTTCGCGCGCCTGCTGCAGTTCGCGTTTCTCGCGCTTGACCTCTTGTTCGGCGCTGCGGATATTCTTCTCCGCCACCGCGCGCTCGGCGTCGACCGCCTGCTCGTAGGCCGTGAAATTGCCACCGTAATAGCGGATTTCGCCATCGTGCAGCTCGGCGATGCGGTCGGTGCGGTCGAGCAGTTCGCGATCGTGGCTGACCACCAGCAGGCAGCCGTTCCAGTCCGAGAGCACGTCGTAGAGCCGATGCCGGGAGTCGAGGTCGAGGTTGTTGGTCGGCTCGTCGAGGATCAGGACATCCGGGCGGCGCAGCAGTTGCGCGGCCAGGCCGAGCGAGACGACCTGCCCGCCGCTGAGGGTGTGGAGTCGTCGATCGAATGCCACGGCGCCGAGCCCGAGCCGGTCCAGCTGAGCGCGGGTGCGTTCCTCGACGTCCCAGTCGGTGCCGATGGTGGTGAAGTGTGCTTCGTCGGTATCACCCGATTCGACGGCGGCCAGCGCCGCCAACACCGGCGCGATGCCGAGTACCTCGGCGACGGTGAGATCGCTGGTGAGGGGCAGATTCTGGGGGAGGTAGCCGAGAACGCCGGCCACCGTCACGCTGCCGGAGCGGGGCGTCAGCTCGCCGGCGAGCAGCCGCAGCAGGGTGGTTTTGCCGGCGCCGTTCGGGGCGACCAAGCCGGTGCGCCCGCCGGGCACGCTGAACGACAGATCCTGGAATACGGGTGTGTCGTCCGGCCACGCGAACGACAGATTCGACACGACGATGTAGGTATCGGACATTAGGGGACCTCGGAAGGCTGTGCGGCGCAACGCGATGCGCCGAGGCTGGACGAGTGAACGACGACATGGCCACGGCGGCGGCGCCGTCTGCGCCTACCGGTGGCCGAGGGGGCCGGAGCTATCCGGAGATGTCGAGTTCACCAGCCATGTGTGGTCTCCTTCGTTGCCGATTCGGCCCGACCATAGCAGGCCGGTGCTGCCGCCGTCACCACGGTTTCGGGCGGACGTCCGCGAAGGAACCGTTGACAGGTGGTGACGGCCGGCCTAATCTTGACACTGTCAAGATTAGGCCCGACTCAGGAGCACCACCATGGCGCCGCTCATCGTTCTCGTCGTCGTCACCGCGCTGGCCCGGCTCGCCGGTGTGTTCGGCGCCGGCTGGCTGGATTCCTGGCCGCACGCGCTCCGGATCGGGCTGGCCGTGATGTTGTTGCTCACCGCCACGGCCCACTTCCAGCAGCCGCGGCGGGACGCGTTGATCGCGATGGTGCCGCCGCGGTTGCCCGCGCCGCCCGCCCTGGTCACCCTGACCGGGGTCCTGGAGGCCGCGGCCGCGGTCGGATTGCTGATCCCGCCCCTGGCGCCGGTTGCCGCCGCCGGTCTGGTGGTCTTGCTGCTGGTGATGTTCCCGGCGAATGTCCGAGCGGCCCGCGGGGACCTCGGAATCAAGACGATGCCGCTGCCGTTGCGGACCGTTGTTCAGGTGGTGTTCGTCGCGGCCGCGGTCGTCGCCGCCTTCTGACCCACTCCGGTGCCGGCAGGGGCGAAACCGGCAGGGCGACCACGTCCGGGCGATACGGTGGTCGCCGGTCGCTGGGACATGTTGTCGTCGTGCCGGATTCGGTAACCGTCCGATCAAGGGCGCTGCGGCAGCTTGCCGGTCGGCCATCGGGCGTAGGTGTGTTCCGGTGACACCGTGATCACGTCGGTGATCTCGACAAGTTCGGGCGGTATGACCCGGTCCGCGAAATGTGCGGCGGACGGGACGATTACGGCTTCGGCATCCACCTTCACGACGACGTCCATGAGGCGTCGGATCGGGTCCACGGTGAGCTCGCTCGCCACGATCGTCTTGCTCAGGTTGTAACCCAGACGCCGTGCCAGGGAACGTATATGCGCCTCGTCCCACCGTTGTTGCTGCCGTGACACATCTTTTCGGAGATATCCGAGGGCCACGAAGGTCATCTCAGTCCGTCCTCGAGGTCGACCGCGCCTCAGGTGGCGGACCGGCCGGGTCGGCGGCCGGTCCGAACCGGGCGACAGTGCGGAGGTCCTGCGTCGGGTGATGCAGGGGCTGAAACATCCAGCATCTTTCTAGCAAACATGACTCTACCGGCGGTTTTTCGGTTCCGACAACTACCCGATCAGCTGTTCCGTCGTCCGGTGTCCGCTCCGGTTTGCTGAGCCGGGAAACCCGTGTGTGCAGGTCGTGCGGCCGTCTCGGGGGTGCCGTGGCGGATCCGTGCGGTATAGGCGCGACGACCGCGGTCATCTGCATCGCCGGTTCCTGTCCGGTTGGATTGGCTTCCCTTCGGCAAATAACCGCCCGCTCGACGCTCGGTCACCGCCGAATCCTCGTAAGCCGCTGGGCTCCAATCGGACTCGCGTGCCGAGCCGAGGAACGTCCTCGGGCGGCGGGACCGCGAGCCCGGCTCAGGGGACGGGCGCGGTGAGCATCGCACCGAGCATCACGATGATCTCGTCCGCGGAATCGGTCACACCGGCGTCGTCGGTCTTCTTGCGTTCCCATTCGGCCAGCAGGGCGAACATCGCGGTGGCGACCGCGCCGATCCGTCGCCGGGCGGCGGCGGGGTCGGTGGTCGGGATCGCCCGGGTGAGCTCGCTCAGCACCCGCGGCCAGACCGTCCCCTGGGTGCCGTCCAGATCGGTGGGCAGCAATAAGGCGGCGGCCTGTAGGAAGCGGGCGTAGTAGTCGCTGTCGACCGACATCAGCGGCAGGACCAGCACCCGCAGGAGCGCGTCGACCTCGCCGCGATCCTCGGGCGCGAGTGCGGCCAGCATCGCCGCTCGCTCGTGCTCCATCGGCCCCAGCCGGCGCTTCACCACGGCGTGCACCAACTCGCGTCGATTTCCGAAGTGATAATTGACCGCGGAATTGTTTCGTTGTCCCGCGGCCACCGCGATATCGCGCAGGGGCACCCGGATCCCGCGCTCGGCGATCAATCGTTCGGCGGCGTCGAGGATGTCGGCGCGAGCCTGTTCGCTGCGGGTCACCGGGTTGCGGTTCGCTCGCTCTGATCCGGACGCCCGTGCGCACGGGTCTTCACATACTCGTAGAATTCCCGCATCGGCGCCCCGATTTCGGCGAGCTCGAGGTAAGGAACTCCGGCGGCGGCTCCGTCGACATACGCGAATCGCATTGTCCCACCGACATTTCCGTCCTGAACCACCGGAAGCCCGCGCGCGCCGGCCTCGGCGACGGCGGCGTCGAAATCCTCGGGTTCGAAACAGATGTGATGCAGGCCCGGGCCACTGCGCTCGAGAAATTCGGTGTAGATGCCGGTTCCGCGCACCGGTCGAATCAGTTCGAGCTGCATATCCGCCAGGTACGACAGCGAGATATGCGCGGTGAAATCGGCGGGCTCACCCCGATATCGGCACATGTCCGGACCGAACTCGGTGTCGGGCAGCCGCGTCCAGGTACCCGCGCCGAATCCACCGAGCAACCGCTCGGAGGCCTCGATATCGGCGGTCACCCAGGCGATTTGAGTTATCGGGCCGTAGCCGAGCCCAGTCATGCGCACTCCTTGTCGTGGGTGGTCAACCGGCGGTCTTCCCGTTGTCGGCGAGATAGACGGCCCCGTGGACGGACGCGGCATCGTCTCCGGCCAGGAACGCGATCACCTTCGCGACGTCGCCCGGGTCGCTCAGTCCGCGTGGTGCGGCCACGCGCATGACCAGATTCGGATCGGCGCCCTCGGGCAGAACGAATTCGGTGACCTGCGGAGTGAGCATGCCGCCCGGACAGACCGCATTGACTCGCAATCGATCCGCGGTGTACTCGACAGCCAGCGCCCGGGTCAGCCCGATGAGTCCGTGTTTGGCGGCGCAATAGCCGGCCGAATAGGCTTGGCCCTCGGTGCCGGCGATCGAGGCCACGTTGACGATATTTCCGGCCACCGACAGCAGGTGGGGTAATGCGGCGCGGCACAGATAGAACGGCGCGTTGAGGTTCACCGCGAGATCGTGCTCCCAGTCGGTGTCGGTGACCTCGGCGGTGTGGCGCATGCGGTGAAATCCGGCGACATTGATCAGGGTATCGATCCGGCCGAATTCCGCGACGCAGTGCTCAACCACCGACTCGCACGCCGCCGAGGTGGTGATATCCGCGATCGCGTAGCGCCCGCCGGGGACGTCCGCGAAGGTCGCGGCCAGTCGTCCCTCGTCGCGCGCGACACCGAACACCAGGGCGCCGCGCTGGGCGAATACCCGCGCGACCGCCGCCCCGAGACCGGACGAGGCGCCCGTCACCAGGGCGACTTTGCCTGCGAGATCACTCATTTCGTCTCCTGACCGGGTGTCGCGGGATGCCCGACGGTCGGCGAGCGCGCACCGCCGGCCACCTTAAGCGATTTTGCTTAATTCGTCGACGGCCGGAACGCGGTGCGTGTTACGTTGCCGCCGTGACGAAGCTGATCCTCGCCCTGCACGGCGCCGACCTCGGCTCGCGACTGTGTGAGTCGTCGTTTCGGGAAGCGCTTGCGGGCGTGGGCGCGACCGCTGTGCAGGTGAATCTCGACGACCCCGAGGTGGCATCGGCGACGCTGCGGTTCGGTCCCGCCGAGCAGATCACCGCGCTCGTCTCGGTCTGGACCGCGGGCGATCCGGCGCGCATCGTCGAAGCCGTTGCCGAGGCCGCCGGCGAACCCGTCCCGCACGCGTACCGGGTCAGCGAGCGGGTGCGGCTCGACCCCCTGCCCGTTCCGGACGGCACCCGCTCCGACGTCCTGGCCAACGTCGCGCTGCTGCCCCGGCCGGCCACGATGTCGCGGGCGGAATATCTCGAGTACTGGCACGTCCACCACACCCCGATCGCCATCCGAACCCAGAACACGGCCGGCTACATCCAGAACACCGTCGACGAGGTTCTGACCCCGGGTGCGCCCGATGTGTCCGCGATCGTCGAGGAACATTTCCCGATGGCGGCCATGAGCGACCCACACGCCTTCTACGGCAGCCGCGGTGACGACGCCGAACTCGAGCGCCGCATCACCGAATTGATGGCCAGCTGTGCACGTTTCGGCGCCGACCAGGGTTTGGACCTGGTGCCCACCAGCCGGTACTACTGGGCTTTGTGATCACCGATCGCCGCGCGGGGGAGTGGTGGGCGCCGATGCTAATTCGCTTGCCGTCGCGCCGGCTCGGCTGTTCGATCGTGCGATGTGGAACGGTTTCTGATCACCGGCAGTTCCGGTCACCTCGGCGAAGCGCTCGTTCGCACGCTGCGCGAGCAAGGGCAGGCCGTCGTCGGCTACGACCGCATCGATTCGCCCTACACCACCTTCGTCGGTTCCATCACCGATCGTGAGCTGCTGCGCCGGGCACTCGACGGCGTGACGCGGGTCGTGCACGCCGCGACCCTGCACAAACCGCATATCGGATCGCATCGGCGCGAGGAGTTCCTCGACACCAATGTGAACGGAACCCTGGCCGTGCTCGAGGAGTCGGCGGCCGCCGGCGTCGGCGGTGTGGTGTTCACCAGCAGCACCAGCGCCTTCGGACGCGCACTGTCCCCGGCGGCCGGGTTGCCCGCGGCATGGATCACCGAGGACGTCCGCCCGGTCGTCCGCAACATCTACGGCGCCACCAAGGTCGCCGCCGAAGACCTGTGTGAACTGGCCGCCCGTGATCTCGGCCTACCGGTGGTGGTGTTGCGCACCTCGCGGTTCTTTCCCGAAGAGGACGACCGCGACGAGGTGCGTGCCGCCTACGACGACACCAACCTGAAGGTCAACGAATTCCTCTATCGCCGTGTCGATCTCGCCGACGCCGTCGACGCTCACCTGCTGGCCGCGCGGCAGGCGCCGGTGATCGGTTTCGACCGGTTCATCATCAGCGCGACCACCGCGTTCTCTCCGGAAGATCTGACCGAGCTGGCCACCGACGCACCGGCAGTGGTGGCTCGCCTGTTTCCCGATATCGCCGCGGATTACGAGCGGTGGGGATGGCGCATGTTCCCGGCGATCGACCGCGTCTACGTCAACGAACGCGCCCGGAAGATACTCGGCTGGTCACCCCGCTACGACTTCCGCACCGTCGTCGACCTCGTGCGCGACGGGGCCGTGCCGTGCAGCCCGCTGGCCGCCGCCGTCGGCCGCAAGGGCTACCACTCGACCCCGACCGGGGTGTACACCCGCTGAGGTTCAGCAAAGGTGCCCGGCGACGACCGCCCAGAAGGTCCCGCGATCGATGGTGTCGAAGTCCCAGTCCTCGACGAGGGAGTGCAGGGTCGCCACGATGCCCGGGACATCGAAATCGTCAGCCTGTGCGCTGCCGCCGGACTCCACCATGCCGATCACGTACTTGGTGGCTGTTTCCATCGTGAACATTCCGTGCTCCCCAGATCTCTGCCACGCGAATACGTCCCTACTCGCGCTGTTGGGCCCCGACCCGGCGAGCAGACGCTGGAGTCCGCTGCCGCATCCGAGCTTATCGCACCGACCGGTTGCTTTCGACCGGGATCGACCGAAAGTCGGTGCGCGACAGTTTGTTAGGGACACCGGCTGGATTCGGTCGGTTCACCTCCGGTGCGCTACCCGGGTTTGACCGCGGTCAGAACACCCGTCGAGGGCGTGATCACGCGGTAGGCGATCTCGCCGAAACCGATTTCCTGCAGCGTATTCCGGTACCGGCGAATATCGATCTCGGCCGGATCCATGTGCCGGCTGAGCAGTCGGGTCACCCGGCCGTGGATGCCGACCGGTGCCATATCGGCGAGCAGAATCCGACCGCCGGGCCGCAGCACCCGCCACATCTGCGCCAACGCCCGCGCCCGGTCGTCCTCCGGAATATGGTGCATGGCGAAGGTGCAGGTGACCACATCGAATGCCGAATCCGGCAGGTCCAAGGACTGCGCCACGCCCTGCTCGAAACGGCAGTTCGTCCGGTGGCCGGTGCGCGCGCGGGCGTAGTCGACCATTTCCCGCGCGGCATCGATGCCGAGCACTTCGCCCGCCGGGCCGACGCGGTCGGCCAGCGCGAACGCCAACGTGCCCGGTCCGCTCGCGACGTCGAGCGCCCGCTCGCCCGCCCGGACCCCGCCGGCGGCGGCGACCGCGGCCGCATGCCGTGTGCGTCTACCGCCGAAGAAGACGGTGGTGAACGCGGCGTAAGCCCGCGGATTCGTGATCAATATGCCATGGGATTCTTGTTCGATTCGGAACATGTGTTCATGATCTGGTGGAGCCGCCCCGGCACACCAGAAGCAAAACCCTCGAATCCGTCCGATAGCGCACATCCGGAGCCGAAGTGTCCGATAACGACCGCCGCGTCCGCCGCACCCGCGCCGCCCTCCACCGCGCCCTGATCGAGCTCATGATCGAGCGCGGCTACGACCGAATCACGGTGCAGGACATCCTCGACCGCGCCGATATCGGCCGCTCGACGTTCTACGCCCACTTCCGCGGCAAGGACGACCTGCTCGTGGTAAGCGGAACCGAATTCCTCCGCGCCGCGATCACCCAGCGCCCCGGCGACCCCATTCGCACCCTCTTCGACCTGGCCGACGGTCACCGCGAGGTCTATCAGGCCCTGCTCGGCCGAAAAACCACCATGACCGTCGTCCGCGGCACCCAGCACATGCTCGCCGACATCCTCGCCGACCGGGGCACCGAAGAACCCACCGCCACCTTCCTCTCCTGGGGCCTGGTCGGTCTGCTCGGCGCCGTCGCCGAGGGCCGCATCACCGCAGTGGACGGTTACGCGACGATCCGGCAATCCGAGGCCGGCTGATCGCCGCGGCGAACCACCGATACCGCTGCACCCCAACGACTCTGCACCGGTCCCCCGGATCGCCGGCCGTCGGCCATATCCATCGCACCGCAGGTGCGAACGCGGTCAGTGGTCGGTCCGTCGTGACAGTTCCGAAATGCGCCCGCTACCCCCGGCCCCGGCCCTCCGTACAGCCGATTTGGTCCGACCCCGGGGGTATGGGGTAATCTCTTCGAGCACCCGCAAGCGGGAGCAACGGGCTGTGGCGCAGCTTGGTAGCGCACTTGACTGGGGGTCAAGTGGTCGCAGGTTCAAATCCTGTCAGCCCGACCAGAGCCGCCTTACTTGAACTGGCGTCCTTAAGAACGCCAGCCAAGCTGGGTGGCTCAGGGTGAGCTTGGGAAGCCTCCGCATCGCGGGGGCTTCTTTCGTGTTCGGGTGTGGGTGGTGCGCCGTGTGGGGTGCGGCTGCCGGTCGGGTTGATGCCTGTCGTTGTTGAGTGGTCGGGTGCCAGATAGATCTGTTGGGTCTCGGCGATCTCCTCGAACAGGGGTGTGCGTTGGTCGTCGACGACTTCGGTGTCGTCGAGGTAGAACCGCTCGAAGAAGGTTTGGTTGAGGTGGCGGCGGGTGTTGTTCTTGGCGCCCTCCGCCAATCCCGTTCGATCGCGACTCGTCCCTGCGAAGATGGGAGTTGTCGGGGTGAGGGGCTAGGGTTTGGCGGCAGGATTCGACGAGCGAAGGGGAGTTCATGGCCGGTCGGCTGACGCTGTCATGGGTCAACAAGGACCAGGCGCTCGTGCCCAACGAGCAGAGCGGGTATAGCTGGGTCGACCGTGACGATCCGCGCGTCACAGAGGTGCGCCTACTCCAACCGGCCGGGATCTTCGGTGATGCCAGTGGTACGCCGGATGACAACCTGCTCATCCAAGGTGACAGCTACGACGCGTTGCACGCCTTGACCCGAATTCCCGAGTATGCCCAGCGCTATCGCGGCAAGGTCAAGCTCATCTACATCGACCCCCCGTTCAATACCGGCCAGGCGTTCGAGCATTACGACGATGCCCTGGAGCACTCGGTGTGGCTCGGCATGATGCGCGAGCGGCTGCTCCTACTTCGCGAACTGCTGGCCGAAGATGGCTCCATCTGGGTGCATCTCGATGACGCGGAGATGGCGTACTGCCGCGTATTGATGGACGAAGTTTTTGGGCGTGGCGCATTTATCGCCACCGTCCTGTGGCAGAAATCCTATACCCGAGAAAACCGCACTGCTATCTCGGTGGGGCATGAGTACATACTCGTCTATTCGCCCATGGGCTTGAACTGGAAAGCAGTCAGAAATCCGTTACCTTCCAGCGAAGAGCAGCTTGGTCGATACGTAAACTTTGACAACGATGCTCGCGGCCCTTGGAAGCCTACCCCAATGCACGCCAAAGCGGAAAAAGGCCGACGGCAGTCTCAGTTCTACACTGTTGTGACTCCTTCGGGGCGTGAGGTTAACCCGCCCCCTGGGACGTGTTGGCGATTTACTCGCGAACGGTATGAGGAACACCTCGCCGACGATCGCATCTATTTCGGCAAGAACGGTGATGGTGTACCCACGCTCAAGAAGTTTCTCAACGAGGTGCAGAGCGGACTTGTGCCAAATAGCTGGTGGACGCACGACGAGGTGGGCACTACCGGAACTGCGAAGGCGGAAATAGTCGCCTTATTCCCATCTGGTACTCCTTTCTCTACGCCTAAACCGGAACGCCTGATGCAGCGGATTATTCACGTTGCGACCAATCCGGGAGATCTCGTGCTCGACTGCTTTGCAGGCTCAGGCACCACTGCTGCTGTGGCGCACAAAATGGGCCGCCGATGGATTGCCTCCGAACTTTCATCCGACACTGTTAACGTCTTTACACAACCGCGTCTGCAGAAGGTGACCTCGGGCGAAGACAATGGAGGAATTTCAGGCGACGTAGGCTGGACCGGCGGCGGAGGCTTCCGCACGTTGCAGGTCGGGCCGCCCCTCTACGAACGCGCCGGTCGGCATCTCCTCCTGGCCGAATGGGCCAAAGGCGATGACTTCGCCCAAGCTGTCGCTGCGCAACTCGGCTTCACTTTCGAGATCGACGCGCCCTTCCACGGCCGTAAAGGACGCACCCGGCTGGCAGTGCTCGACGGGGTGGCAGACGATGTGGTCCTGCGGGCGATCGCCGCACAACTTGGTGAGGATGAGCGGGTGACCGTCGTCGCCAAGGCGACGGCGCCCGGCGCGGCGGAGGTGCTGAAAGACCTGAGCCGCGGGTCGCGACTGCTCAAAGCACCACAAGATCTTGTTCGACAGGGGAAGGTTGTTCGATGACGTGGCTGCCCTATGACGATGCCCTGATCGAGGAGATCAAGGCACGCATGGACCTGCGTAAACCCAATGCGCGTGGACTGGCCAAGGTTGCCCAGGCGATTCAAGACGGTGATGGGCGCGAGGTGGTGTGCGATCTTGCCACCGGCGTCGGCAAGACCTACCTGGCCGCCGCGCTGGTCGACTACCTGGCGGCGCAAGGCGCGCGCAACATCCTGATCGTGACGCCTGGCAGCACCATCCAGAGCAAGACGATCGACAACTTCACCCCGGGCCACCCCAAGTTCGTCGCAGGCGCCGAGTACGAGCCGACCCTGATCACGGCCGAGAACTTCTCGCGCGGCCAGGTCGGCGACGCCCTTCACGATCCGACCGTGCTCAAGGTCTTCATCTTCAATGTCCAGCAGCTGACCAAGCCGGGCATCAAGACCTCGCGCAAAACCCGGGAGAACGACGAATTCATCGGGCAACCGCTGTACGAGCACCTGCAGAGCGTCGACGACCTGGTGGTCATCGCCGACGAGCACCACGTCTACCGCGAAAAGGCCAAGGCGTTCGGCGCGGCTGTCCGCGAGCTGAATCCACGGGCGATCGTCGGCCTGACTGCCACACCCGACGAGGCCGACCGCGACAAGGTGGTCTTCCAATACAGTCTGGCCGAGGCCATCGCCGATGGCCTGGTGAAGACGCCGGTCATCGTCTACCGCGAGGACGGCCAGAAGGACATCGAAACCCAGCTGTCCGACGCCTGTCACCTGCGCGCCCGCAAGGAACAGGTGTGGCACGCCTGGTCCGCGCAAAAAGAGCAGCCCCGGATCAGTCCTGTGCTGTTCGTGGTCTGTCAGGAAATCCAGGATGCCGAGCACGTCGCCAACGTGCTGGCGCGCGACGGCTACTTGCCCGGCGACGGGCAGGTGCTCCTGATCACCAGCCAGTCCAGCGACAAGGCGCTGGCCGAGCTGGCCGCCGTCGAATCGCCGGACTCGCCGGTCCGGGCGGTGGTCAGCGTCAACATGCTCAAAGAAGGCTGGGACGTCAAGAACATCGGCGTCATTGTCGGCTACCGGGCACTGGCGTCGAGCACGCTCACCGAACAGGTGCTCGGCCGCGGACTGCGCTTGCCCTTCGGAGCGCGCGTTGGCATCGCCGCGATCGACCATGTCGAGCTGGTAGCACACGACTCCTACCGCAAGCTGCTCGCCAACAAGAATGCCCTCCTGGAGCAGCTGGTCCCGCCGGCACCTGAGGTGTCCCCGACGCCCCCAGCGCCGGACGGCCAGCCGCTGCCGCTGCCGTTCGGTGAGCAGCAACCGGGGCACTCCGAGATCGCGGAGAATGGCGAGCTGCACTTGGTCGGCCCGGCCCGGATCCAAGACGGCGAAGTCGTCGATGGGGCCGAGTTCCTGATCTTGTCCTCGATCGAAGCCACAGCACAGCAGCTCAACAAGGACCAGGCAGCCGCCAGCCAGGTGCTGTACAAGGTGAAGAACGCGCCGTCGATCATCTTCCCGCGACGCGAGCGCGAGCTGGCGCCGGTCGAATTCTCGCTCGGCTGCATCGAGAATGCTGCCGCCCAGGCGATTGGCGCCACCTTCCAGCATGAATTTCCGGTGCACCTCAAGCGCCAGGCACTGATCGCCGAGCGGGACATGCAGGGCAAGGCCGTTGTCCGGACGCAGCAGATCGACGACGAGGATGCCACGCAGCGCTACGTGCCGGTCTCGGACGTGCGGCAGGAGCTGGAGGACGGCATTCTGAACCTGGGGCTTGTTCCCGCCCAGTTCAACGAACTCAACGCCGCCGCCCGCGTGGCCCGGGAGTTCCTGCTGGGCGCGGGTGTCACTGACGAGAACGATGAAGCGCTCTGGAGTT
Organism: Nocardia veterana NBRC 100344; assembly: GCF_000308855.1. Lineage (GTDB taxonomy): Bacteria > Actinomycetota > Actinomycetes > Mycobacteriales > Mycobacteriaceae > Nocardia > Nocardia veterana. The sequence goes on from NZ_BAGM01000207.1 coordinate 25,475, forward strand.
TGCGCCGGACCGATCAGGCGGTCAAAGCCATTGCGGAGCTGATCAAGACCAGCTACAACAACCGCCGCCTGCATCCGAAATGGTCGTTCAAGCCAGTCGAGGTGCCGATTCGCCGGTCGATGCCGAGCGACACCGATACCCGCTGGACCGAGAAGTTCAACAAGAACAAATGGTATGGCGACTGGGACCGGTCCATCCAACCCTATGCCAATTTCGATGCCAAGAGCACCGAGTTCACCCTGGCCCACATGTTCGACAGTTCGCCCAATGTTGATTGGTGGCTGCGCATCTACGAGCCCGGCGACGTCTGGATTGAACGCGACAATGGCAAGAAGTACTACCCGGATTTCATCGTCCTGGACAAGGCCGGCGTCTATTGGGTCGTCGAGGGCAAATCTGATGCCACTGCTCGGGACCTTGACGTGCTGGACAAAAAGAAGGCTGCCGAGGAGTGGGCGCGTTTCGTCCGGGACGACGGGCGGTTCGGGGTGTGGCGGTACGTCTTCGCCACGGAATCTATTATTAGGTCCGCGAAGACGTGGGAAGAGCTGGTCACCAAGGCGAAGCCGGAAATGTAGGCTGACTGGTCCGCTACATCGATAGAGTTACATCCGCTGCATCGAAGCCGCGCTGGTGGAATCATGTTCAAACACCAGAGCCCGTTCGGCAGCATCGACGAGCTGGTCATACGTGATGACTTCAACCCGGTTGAGCCCTGCGGTGTATTGTCGCAGGGTTCGCGCGACAACCTCGCGTTCGGCATCGGCGGGGCGGTGGTGATCAGAGTGACCGATTACCACAGTCGCAAATATGCGACTCATGTCGTACCGTTGGCCAAGTTCATTGTTATACATCGTCGAGAGCCCACTTCCGTGCTCATCGAAGCTACGAAGGTAATTCATGGCCTGCGCGGTCGCCTCGTGTACCGCAGGGCCGACAATCCAATGATTGCGATGCCGAACAAGGAGCTTGTCGATATCTGGGCCTTTTAGCTCCACGATATGCAGCGTGCCATCAGCACCGAGGAGTGGGATATCTGTTTGGTCGAGCGGGATGAACGACCGCCGATCAGCAACTCCTACATAGCGCCCGCCGAATATCCAATATGCGTCGCCGATCAACCTTTGGATTTCCGTTTCCGTGGCCCCGGGCCTATCCACAAGTCGACGCAACTGAGCGACCAGCTTACGTCGGCTTTCGAGCACGACCGACTGCGCCGCAGACCTTCCTATGTCACTACTTGCGATGAGGCTGACGATCTCGGCCACATTGGTGTGCTGGACCAATGCATCCACGATGACCTGTGGATTAACATGACTGCTTTCCAGCAAATCAACCAGAGCGGCGCCGGGCGAGTCTATGTCAACAACCTGGTAGCGACCGGTGTGGGCCACTTCTGTGTGCAGGAAGGCAAGTAACCTCGCTATCTCATCGTTTTCGCAGAACCAGTCATTCTTGTCTGCTGTGAAATCGCCGTAGTCAACTGCCCTGTTACCGCGGACGTCGATCGTTCGGAACCGAAGGGTCCGCTTCTTGACCTCGTTATCGCTCGGGTTGCCGTAGTAGCTCAGATCGACGGTCTTCATAACGTCTCGGCCCTTCTTGATGACCGCGCCTCGTTGACCTAGCTGCGAACGGCGAGGACCGTTAAGCCACATGAGAAAGCCAGCTTCATGGTCGACCGGCTTGCTTGTATCGCTCATGAACCCTCCACTGGGTCCTATCGACAGGCTATGTGACGTTGCAGGTCATTATGCCATCGAGGGCGAAGGCGATACTCAAGATGACGACAGCCGCTGTTCGCGCCACTAAAACTCGGTGGGTCGGCACTGATCACCAATTCAGTTTGGCCACAACGGGTTGCAGTATTACTCCGATCTGATGTTCCCCCGGTTTGCCGGGTCGGTTTGCTCGACTCTTGGTCACGATGTCGTCGAAGGAGACTTGTTCGTGCCCAGGCGTTATCTCGAGGAGTTCCGCCGCAAGGTGCTGGACCTGATCGCTGCCGGTCGCCCGGTTGCGCAGGTAGCAGCCGATTTGGGGATCAGTGACCAGACGATTTATGTCTGGCGGAAGCAGGAATTGATCGATACCGGCCAGCTGCCGGGCGCGACCCGGCTGGAGCAGACTGAGTTGTCGGCGGCGAAGCGTCGGATCCGGGAGCTCGAGCAGGAGGTCGCGATCCTGAAACGCGCCCGTGAACTGCTGAAAGAGCAGGGAGGCGACCCAAAAGGAGATACGCGGCCATAGCCACCATCGCGAGCGAGGGCTTGCCGGTACAGGCCGCGTGCCGGCTCCTGGATGTGTCCGAATCCGGGTTCTACGACTGGCGATCCCGCCCGCCCTCGCAGCGGGCGATCCGCCATGCCTGGCTGATCGACCAGATTCGCGCCGTCCACACCGCCTCCCGCGGCACTTACGGCGTCCCGCGGGCGCACGCCGAGCTCACCCTCGGGCTCGGAATCCGCGTCGGCTACAACCAGATCGAACTACTCATGGCCCGTGCCGCGATCAAGGGCTTGCCAGGAGTGAAACGTCCGCGACCCAAGCATCAGACCCCGACCGCCGGTGATCTGGTCAACCGCGACTTCACCCGAGCATCACCAAATCAGTGGTGGGTCACCGATATCACCGAGCACTACACGCGCGAAGGCAAGGTGTATTGCGCGGTCGTGCTCGATGTCTACTCGCGCCGGGTGGTCGGCTGGTCCATCGACTCGACCCAAACCGCGGCACTGGTCGCCAACGCCCTGGGCATGGCCATCTCCAATCGGTCACCACAGCCCGGAACGATCATTCACTCCGACCATGGCGTTCAATTCACCTCCTGGGCCTTCACCGACCGGGCCCGCAAGTCCGGGCTGGTGCCCTCGATGGGCTCGATCGGCGACTGCTACGACAACGCTGTCATCGAATCCTTCTGGGGCAGAATGCAAACCGAGCTACTCAACCGGCGAAGGTGCAAGACCCGGATCGAGTTGGCCAACGCGATCTTCGAATACCTGGAGATCTTCCACAACCGCCGACGCCGTCACTCCGCCCTGGGAATGCGAACCCCGATCGAATACGAAATGATGCAACCATCCATCCAACCCGTGGCCTGAAGTCCAGCATCCCGACTCCACAAACCGGGGGAACATCACGCTCTCCGGACTAGCAGGGGAACCTCACATCACCTTGAGGTCGGGTGCGGGTCGCGACATGAGCGCTCGACGTCGCTTGCCAGGGGGATGGGACCACGGGTTCGCCACGGGTATGGGACCGTGTTGGCTGGTCGCGGGCCGGGTGGCGATCGTGACGCACGGTCGAGTTGCTGGTCAATCCGGTGGGGCAGACATCTGCTTCAGACGTCGTATGGCCATGCGGTCGCCGGCCTCGGCCATCGTGCGGACCTCGGCTATCCGGCCGAGCCGGATCAACTGCGCTATGCGCTCGGAGTGCGCGTAGAAGCCGTTGTCGGGGTCGCTTTCCATGGCTTCCAGCTCGGCGAGCCCGGTCTCGTGTTCTCCGCGGCGGAAATGCAGGTGCGCCAGCCATAGTCGGGCGCTTGCGTCCTCGGAGGCCTCCGCGCGCAAGCGGTCGATGTTGTCGGAGCGGACCAGATATTCCATGAGTGTCGTCGCCGCGCGGCCATCACCACCGCGCGCCAGGAGCCGCAGGTCATCGACGCGGTCCGCGTCCACCATGATCTCGATCAACCGGATGAAGGCGCAGCGGTCGCCGTTGTTGTAGGCGAGTTCGCGTAACCGTGCTTCATCGGCGGCTGCTTCGAGCTGGTCCATTGCCCGCGTGCAGGCCGAGGTGGCCTCGGGTGTGCCGTGGATGTCGTATCGGTGAGCGGCACCGTAGTACGACCATCCTGCCCATTGATCGGCTGTGTCGGTGCTGTAGCGGCGCTGTATCACGGCCTTCATCCTTCCCCTGGTCTGCGCACCGCGGTTGTGCCATCACAGTGATCAGCAGGTGGCGGCGGCGGACCATGGGGGCGATGGTGCCCAGGACTGCAGGGCTGGGTCAATCCGATTTGCGCATCTCGTCTTCGTAGCCGCGCCCAGCCGCGCGCAGCGGAGCCGTTCGAACGTGTGTCGGCACGCTCGGTGTGGAGGCTACGGGTGTGCGGCGGACCGTAAGGCGTTGGCCAGGAAGGTGTTTCCAACCCGACCGGCCCCCTGCTCAACACGTTGTAGGTGTCGGCGAGCAGCCGCAGCGAGCACGGTTCGGTCCAGGGTTCGCGGTCGAAACCGACCGCGGTGGACCCGGTACGCTCGGCCGCTCCCTCCTGACGTGCGAGCCCAGCGGTACCACGGTTGCTCATGCCCATCAGCTCGCCGAGCTCCACGCACGACTCCACGGCCTCGTGTACCGGGTTCAGCGGTGCCCACTCGAACTGCTTCGTGACCGCCGGATTCGAGTGGCGGCTGAGCCGTTGGGGCGTTAGAGCGGTCGTTCGGCCGGCTGGCCGAACACGGCGAACGGTCCGCGACTACGAAATGCGCCGACTATCGCGAGTCGATCGAGTATCTGGCCCGCCATCCACGCTCTCATCCGGCGGCCGGCCCGCGAGCGCGGGCCGGCCACCTGATCTTTTATGAGGGTGCCACTACGTACTAACGACCCGAGCCGCTCTCGATCAGCTCTCGCACGAAGCAGAAGGGGCAAATGGGGTCGAAAGGAGCTGTCGCCTGTGTTCGAGCAGCACGTTCAGGTTCCTGCGCCGGCCTGTCCGGAGCTGCCACCGCAATCGCCGGCTGTAGACCGAGTGTCACAGAGATCGCTCCGGCGGCAATGATTTTCGGCATGACACGATGCATGAGAGCCTCCACTCTGGTGAGATGAGCGCCCACAAGTCTCGCAACCGAGTCCTGCGCGCCACAAGTTGATGATCGAGAACCGTTGAACCGCAACACGGGGGACCGGTGCGGGTTCGCGCGGTTGGGTGGTTGAGGTGCGGGTGTTTCGAGGGCGGTGAGGTGCCGGATCAGTCGGAATCCGGCGAACTCGAAATCCGGAAGTAACCCGCCCTCGAAACACCTCACCCGGACGGACAGCGGATGTGGTCGAATGATGGCGCGGGCGGCCATCGCCTCGTCTGCGAATTCTAGTGAATTACGTTATGGTCCAGCGGTAATTCTCCAGACAATGAAGGAATTCGGAGGCCCGGCCGCCATGCCGTTGAACCCCATCGAGCAGAACGAGTTGCTCGGCGAAATCACCGAGATCCTCATCTCCGCGGCGCCGCCGAACTGGGAACGGCTGATCTTCGACTTCATGGCCATCGGCACGCATGTGAACGTCGGGATGGGTGCGGCACTGGACAACGGTGCCCGGCAGTCGGTGCCGGCGCCGCGCGAGCTGTCGAAACCGCTGTCGAAGCTGCGTCGTGGGATGTATGCCGAGGGACTCGGCACGTGGTACTCGATGAGTATGGTGATCGACCGGCCCGACCGGTTCCATGCGCGCTTCAACCGGGACGACGAGCCGCCGTTCCAGACATTGCCCGCTCCGGACCAGTACGCACTCGACCTCGAGCGCTTTCCGCGCACACCGGACAATCTGCCGGACTGGTTCCGGGCGAAGCTTCCCTCCTGACCTGAGGACCCGGAACCCGGCGCTCGGCGCCGACTGAGAACCTGAGCCGACGGGCGTCCGAGAGTTTCGCGGGCGGCTTCTCACCCACATTCGGTCAGCCGCCCCAGCATCTTGGCGCCGGACGATGCCGTTCTGCACGCGCGCACCTGCCTCGTGGTGTTATGGGCGACTCCAATTGCCCTCCGGCAGAACCGCGTCCGGATCCATCCGAAGCGCTCGGGGGGAGCGGGACTCGATCTGCGGAAATCGGCTTCGGGTTCACACGGTGGCCCCGGCGGCCCGGTTTCCCCGCCGCCAGCTCGAAGGCGTGGCGTTGCGGGCTCGTTTGAAGGCGACGCTGAAGGCGAACGGATCGTGATATCCGACGTTCTTGGCGACGGTGGCGATGGGAGTGGTGGTATCTCGCAATTGGTCGGCGGCGAGGGTCATTCGCCAATTCGTGAGGTAGGAGATCGGTGGTTCGCCGACGACAGCGGCGAACCGTGCCGCGAACATCGCACGTGACATGCCGACCTCGGCTGCCAGTTTGCCGACGGTCCACGGGAGTTCGGGATGTTCGTGCAGCAGGTGGAGTGCGTTGCCGATGGCGGGATCGGCCAGCGCGCGACACCACGCCGGCAGGCTCGCGTCTCCGTGTGCGCACCACTCGCGGAGGGCGACCACCAGGAGCAGGTCCAAGAGCCTGCGGAGAACGGCATCTTGACCGGGGTCGGTGAGGCGCGCCTCGCGGGTGAGCAGTTCGAGCACCGGCGCTGTTCTCGATCCCGCGGGCACGACCACGAGTTCGGGAAGCATATCCAGCAGCCGAGCAGCGACGTCGCCGCGGAGGTCGTAGGCGCCGCGCAGCATGATGGACGCCTCGGGGGAGTCGGCTCCGAAGGTGCGGCCGGCGACGCCCGCGTGGTCGGCGGGTACTTCGTCTGCTCCGGCGATGTACTTGTGGCCGTTCCGGATGATGTACTGCTCCGGCGTATCCGGGCTGTCGGCGATCGTGTAGCGCGCTGTCCGGCTGATCAGGGCGACGTCACCGGCTTCGAGACGGGTCGTCGCGTCGGCGCCGGGGAGTCGGACCGAGGCCGGCCCGCGCAGTGTCGCCACGAGGGTGAGCGACGGTGCGTCGGCGTAGGTCATCGACCACGGGGGTGGGTGGATGAGTTGTCTTACCTGCGCGTCAGCGGCATGAGCACGGAACAACAGATCGCTCAGAACGTCCACGACCACACGTTAGACGTTCACAAAGAAATCCTCGACGTTCACCCATGGATCGTCCGACAGTTGTCGGATTGCATGGTCGTCATGATCTCTACGCACAGCCACGGAGAGCGTTCGGGAACGGGCTGGATCGTGCTGGTGTTGATGTGCCTGGCGCAATTCATGTGCGTGCTGGACGACACGATCGTCAATATCGCGTTGCCATCTGTCCAGGCCGAGCTCGGGTTCTCCGGCCCCAGCCTGCAGTGGGTGCTCAACGGCTACTTGCTGACATTCGGTGGGCTACTGCTCGTGGCCGGCCGTGCCTCCGACCTGTTCGTCCGGCGTACTGTTTTCCTGACCGGACTGTCCGTGTTCGGACTGGCCTCACTGACCTGCGGGCTCGCCGCGAGCCCAGCGATGCTCATCGTGTCCCGCATCGTGCAGGGGGTCGGGGCCGCGATGTTGTCGGCGTCGGCGTTGGCCATTCTCACCGCGACCTACACCGGAGCGGCGCGGGGTCGCGCATTCGGTGTGTGGGGCGGGCTTTCCGGCGTAGCCGGCGCGGCCGGTGTCCTGCTCGGGGGATTGCTCACCAGTGCCGTCAGCTGGCGCTGGGTGTTCCTGGTCAATATTCCGGTGGCGCTGGTGGTCGGTGTTCTCGTTCCGCGAGCCGTCGGTTCCGCGCGCTCGATGGTGCGTCCGGCGCTGGACCCGTTGGGTGCCGTCACGGTCACCCTCTGCCTCGGGTTGCTCATATTCGGTATTGTCAGCTCGGAGCAGTCGGGCTGGGTTTCGGTGCCGACGCTGTCGACGCTGGCCGGGGCGGTGGTTGCGCTCGGGGCGTTTCTGCTGATCGAGAGAATCCACGAATCCCCGCTCGTCCCCCTCGGAGTATTCACCCGCCGCAATGTCATCGGCGGCGCGATCTGCGCGCTGCTGCTGGCGAGCACGATGCTCGGCACCTTCTTCTTTCTTTCGCTCTATCTCCAGCAGGTACTCGGCTTCAGCGCCATCCGGAACGGGATCGGGTTCCTGCCCTTCGCGATTGCGGTCGTGTTCTCCGCCGCGATGTCCTCCCAACTGGTCGTCAAGTACGGGTTCAAGCCACTTCTCATGGGCGGCTTCGCGCTTCTCGTTTTCGCCCTGCTCTGGCTCGCGCAGATCGGCCTCGACGGCAACTACTGGACCGATGTCCTCGGCCCCGCCCTGATCGCCGGACTCGGCCTCGGAACAGTGCTGGTCAGTTCCGTCACCGCCACCACCCATGACCTGAGCGGCGACGGGGAACAAGGACTCGCCTCCGGACTGGTTACCAGCACCAACCAAGTCGGTGGCGCACTCGGCCTCGCCATCTTGTCGACGGTCGCCTTCGCCCGCGCGGAGCACTCTTCCGGTCCCGCCGCGGCACCGGAGTCACTGCTCGCTGGGTTCCAGCTCGCGTTCTCGGTGGCGGCGGGGTTCGCCTTCCTCGGGTTCGTGGTCGCGGCCGCGGTCACCACCCGTACAGCCGGACAGGCCCTCAGTGAAGCGCAGCAGATGGCGCGTCATTGACCGCAGGCCGGTCACGGGGTGTACCTCGACATCGAGTAGCGAGCACGAATGGAGTGGTCCCGGCCGCGGCCCGGGGACGTGCGATGGAAGGTCCCTGTGGGCGCGGTCGGTTCGCTTCGGCGGCCAGGTCGGCGAGGAATTGCGGGAACCACGTCCGCCGCGCCGGCTTCCGAGTCGGTCTCCACGGCGACGACACCGGGCCTGGGCTTGGCAGGAAACGACTTTCGCGGCTGTCGACGGCCGTCGTCAGCCGCAGGAGATCGTGCTGATCAGACCATCGGAGGTGAACGCGATCGCGATGCGATGGCCCTGCGGTGACAGTGCGGTGATCGAATCCGGGGTTTCGTCCGGTGTCATCCCGTAATGGGAGAGGAACCCGCGAACCACGCGCCGGTGGTCGGCGGGAAACACCTCGGTGGCTGTCAGAAGGAGTCGGGGGGCGGCGACCGGGTCGAACTCGTCGGCGGGCAGTCGGGGGTCGTCGAGGTGGTAGTAGGCGGAACCCTGTCCGTCGTTGATCCGGCACGACTTCACCCCGTTACCTTCGAGCAGGGCCGCGGCGGCGATGGCCATTGTGGACGCGGCCTGATGTGGGTCGCGGAACCGGGACAGGTCGAGGCGGCCGACCGTGAATTCCGGAATATCGTGCAGCTCACCGTATTCCCGGATGCGGCGTAACGGCTCGACGGCAGGATGGTCGGGTGTGAAATTCGGGTTCGCCCACGCCCACAGCCACGTCCGGGTCGAATGGCTGTAGCTACCCAGTACTGTCACGCCGTCGTAATCCGTGGGGCCGACAGTAAGTTTGCGCCCGGTGCCGTCGAAGATCACATCTCCGTGGTCGAGGGTGGCGTTGAGGATATTCTGGCGATGGATCGCAGCGGCCGATGTGGTGGCGGCGAACCGATCGAATTCGACACTGAAATTGCTGAGGCCGTCGATGAATTCGCCCCAGAATGCCGCCTTGGCGTTCTCCCCGCGTTGCCGATAGAGGTCGGTCAGCTGACTCGCCGCCTCCTCGGAGCCGACTTCCGTCACAGCGCGCCGGAACCAGTGGATCGCAGCGGTGATATCGCCCCGGTCTCGATGCACAACGCCCAGCGCATACGCGGCCCTCGGGTGCAGGCATTCGGCCGCGCGTCGCCAGGCTGCCAGGTGACCTTCGCTGTCGCCCAGGTCCTGCCGTACGAAGCCGAGATTGAACGCGGCGCCGCCGTTTCCCCGCTCCGCCGCTCGTCCGTACCAGATCGTCGCGGACTCGGGGTCGCCTCCGTCGTCGTACAACCGGCCCAGGTTGAAGGCGGCTTTGTCCGCACCCATCTCCCATGCCCGCGTGAAGCAGGCGATTGCCTCGGCGTGATCGCCTCGATCCTGCCGCAGGATTCCGAGATTCAGGAGGCTGTCACGGTGACCGTTGTCCGCGGCTCGCCGGTACCAGTGCTCGGCCGCGATCAGGTCGTTTCGGCGCTGTTCGAGGCAGCCGAGTTCGAATGCGCTGTCGGGCACCCCGAGTTCCGCGGCCCGACGTACCCATTCTTCGGCTCCCGCATCGTCACCGCGTGTCGCCAGCAACATGCCCAGGTCGTGCGCCGCAACCGGGTCTCCGGCTTCGAAGGCTTGCCGGAACAGTTCCTCGGCTTCCGCCGCTCGCCCTGTTTGTTCGGCGTGACGCGCTCGTTCGCGCAGCTCCGTTGCTTCCACGGGGTGATCTCTTCCTTCCACGGGGTGATCGCTGTCGTCCGGCTGTTGTCTGTGGTTGCCACGATCGCTGCCGTGGTCGGTGACGGGTGTGTCGCTGTCCGTGCGGGCGAATTCGGCGAGCAGGGCGCCCAGTCGTCCCGTTGTGTCGTGCTGGGCGCCGTGGATGTCCCCGGCCCGCGACAGAGCTTGTTCGCACTCGGCGATGGCATCCTCGGTTCGGCCGGCCGCCTGCAGCGCTGTGGCGAGATCACCACGGGCGTCGAGGGTGTTCGGGTGGTCGGGACCCAGGGTGTTCTCGAGCTGCGAGACGGTGGTCCGGGCATAGTCGATTCGCACATTCAGCAGAGCCGTGCTGTCGGGTTCGAGCAGTCGTGCATAGGCGGCGGCGGTTTCGGCGTAGGCGGCACGGGCTTCCTCGATGCGGCCCACGGATTCGAGGACTTGCCCCAGGCTCGCGCGCATGACGTGCGGATCGGGATGGTCCGGGCCGGCGATCCGGGTGTAGTCGTCGATGGCGGCGGTGTGGCAGGTGATCGAATCGTCCGGGCGGCCGGCCGAGCTGTACGCGCGTGCCAGGCTGTACCGGACGACGCTGGTGTGGACGTGATCGCGGCCCAGAGCGCGTTCGTACTCGGCCAGGGCGGTCTCGTAGGCGGTGACCGCGTCCTCGATTCGACCGGCAGCTTCGTACGCGCGCGCGATATGGCGGTATGTCACAAGGGTTTCGGGATGGTCGGGGCCCAACGCTTCGCGGCGGGCACGCAGGTTCGCCGCACGCATCTCGATCGCTTCCGCGAACATGCCCGCAGCCTCGTAGTCCTCGGCCAGACGGTCGCGAGCCGCAACGGTGTCCGGATGGGCATGACCGAGGTGCTGGGTGCGGGCGGCGAGGACCGCTGAGTCCAGCGGGATCAGGTCGTCGATCCTGCCCGCATCGCGGTAGCAGTCCGCCAAACCGATGCGGGTCTCGAGGGTGAGCGGGTCGGTGGGGCCGTTGACCTGTTCCCGAGCGGTGAGGGTGGCCTCGAAATGGGCGATGGCTCGGTCGAGTTGCCCGATGCTGTGGTAGGTGCGAGCCAATTCGTGGCGGATCGCGAGGGTATCGGGATGGTCGGTACCCAGGAGTTCCTCCGATCCACCCAGCACGACTTCCGACAGGATCGCATGTGTGCGATCGAGCGCCGGGCTCGATACCGCGGTCGCGATGAATTTCTCTGCGGCGGCGAGTAATTCAGCATCCTCGCCGGCGCCGTGCCGCTCCAGGGAAGCGGCCAGTGCGCTACGCTCGGCATCCGAAGCGGCGGCATGCTCGACCGAAATCGGATCGACGCCCGGGTAGTCGCGAGTGATTCGGTCCCGCAGCACGCGGTACGCCTCGGCGACCGCCGGGGCGGTCGTGTCAGCATCTCCGGCCGCGCCGGCAGTGACGGCCAGCGCGATGACTTCGTGGGGATTCATGTCTCGGGCTTCGGCTTTCTCGGTGGAACTTGTCACGAACGCCCCTGGCCGCACGGTAATTCGGAGTGGCCCGCGGTAACTCGGATGTCGGTCGTCGGCCTGTCGAACCTACCGCGGGGCGTCGTCGCTCGGTTGGTTATTGACTATATAGTCATTAATTGTTGACTTTATGGTCAGTACGCTGGCCGGGTCGTCGTGGTGCATCTTGGGCAGCGTCGAGCGTGTGGTTCCGGAATACCTGGCGGCCTCGCGAAGCGGTCGTCAACGGCACGGTGTGGTGGTATCGGCGCCGATCGGGAGGGCGGCGCGTTCGGCCCCGGTGTATTCGCGATCGCTGATCGCACAGAGGCGGGCCAGCGCGTCCGCGCGGGTCAGATCGATCGTCGCCGGGCCGTCCTGTGACATCAGCACCATCCCGGTCGGTGCGCCGACAGCCTCGAGCCCCGGACCTGGAGGGTGGAAGTCGAACAGCCGGCCGCGGTCGGCATCCCAGATCTCGATGGAATCGGACTTCGCCGCGATGATCAGCCCATTCGCGGTGTTTCCCTTGACCGATCCGGGGTCGGGGACAGGGTGTGTCGGCGTGGTCAGCGCGCCGGTGTCCAGATTCCAGATTTTCTGACCGACATAGATTTCCGGCCTGCCTGGTAGGTAGCGATAGGTCGGCATCGGGCTCATGGTTTCCCGGCGCCAGGACCGCAACTCGCGGCGTTCGCGGATATCCCAGAGCGACAGGCCGTCCGGGGACATCAGGATGATCTGCTCCGGGTGGTCGGAGCGCTCCACCGCCTTACCCGCCTGCGCCAGTATGGACAAATCTTCCGGGTTCGCGAATACCGGGAGCGGATTCCCCAGCGGCGTGCCGTCACTGATCCGCCACCGCGTGAGGAGTCCGGCGTAGAACACGGTGGCCTCGTCCGGCCCGGTCACCATGACGTCCTTGCCCGTCACGGGGCCGGTCGCCCGGAGTTCGGTCGGAGCCGGGAGGTTCATGGCCCGGACCAAGCGGAGGTCCTGCGTTGTGTAGACCCGCAATTCGCGTGCCTCCCCGACGGCGAGCAGGTAATCCCCCGTCTTGGTGAAAGCGAAGGATATGTCGTTGTCGCCGAGGTCGATCTCGCCGGGCAGGGTGCCGATCGCGGCGCCCGTTATCCGGGATTGCTCGGGCCGCAGGCGTACGACGTCGAACCATCGCCGCCCCGCGGAGGACCTGTAGAAGGTGAGGACCGTCTTCCCGTCCGGAGCCCAGATGAGATCACCGGGGCGAGGTTCGCTGAATTGGCTGAGGTTTTCGATTCGGATGGCCGGCTTGTACCGCAGCAACCCGGTGGGGTACACCACGTCCACCTCGGGACCTGCCGCGGTGGGACGGATGACGAAGCCGTCTCGCGGCGTCGCGGGCAACTGTTGGTAGCGGAACAGTTCGCCGGTGCGCAGGTCGACCACGTAGCTCATGCCGAATGCGTCGCCCACGGCCGAATCCGTCATCGTCGCGTAGCGCTGAGTCTGATCGACGACCGCGGTCTCGCAGATCGCCGACGGTACCCGGAATCCGGGTGCGCACGCTGCCGTCTTCCGGGTCGGACACCACGAAATCGCTGTAGGGGCCGTCGGCCGGGGCGGTAGTGCAACCGATGATGGCACCGATCGAACCCCCTTTGCCGCGTGGCAATCGGCGCAGGACAGCACCGGAGGCGATGTCGCGCAAGACATTCACGGGCCCGGTCTCGGCCGTCTGTTCGACGAACCACACCGCAGCGCGGTCGACGTGCCGGGGCAGGACATCCGTCGGTTCACCGGTGGAGAACACGGAAAGCCGGATCGGGTGCGCGGTCGAGGTGTCGTAGACCTCGACGAGGTCGGGGCGGTTCGTGTGCGTGTCGCCGCGCCCCGGATCGGTGCTGATCACCAGGCGGGAACCGTCGTCGGAGAACGCCGCCATCGTCGACCACTCACCGCCCGCGGTGCCCGGTTCCCGGATGGTGGCGGGGCCGCGGCGCTCGTGTGGCCACCACACGGTGATTTCGCCGTTATCGGTGATCAACGCCGCCCGACTGCCGTCGGCGCTCAGCGCGGCGGCCGTCAGGTGGGTCGACGCGGGCACCGGCAGCGCCCAGGACTTCGGACTGCCGGACAGAACGTCGGTCCAGATCGTGGCCGTACCGTCTTTGCCGCCCACCAGGAATTCCGTACCTTCCTTGTCGGTGGCCAGGTGATTCGGAGCCGACCACGGGCCGGGTGAGAACGAGTCGACTCCGGCCCACGACACCTGCTGGCGCAGCAGTGCCGCCTCGATCTCGGGACGTCCCGGTGCGTTTCGGGCTGCGGCCTGCGCGAATTGGAGCGCCCGCAGCGGGTCCCGGTCGGCGATCCGAATCGACTCCTGCGCCAAACTGATACCCGCCGACAATCGCAATTGCTCAGCGCGCTGCAGACTGCTGCGGTAGGCCAGTACCGCGGTGGTGGCGGCGACCAGGGCGAGCACCGCCACCACTGCGGTGACCGCACGCCAACGCCGCACCTCCCGGCGGCGCATTCGCCGGCTCGCCTGGATGAACGAGCGATCCGCCGCCGGGATATCGCCGGACCGGCCGGCAAGCCACTCCTCGGCCGTCGACAATGCGCTGCCCCGCAGCAACGCGCCGGTATCGCGTTGTGTCGCTTCCCAATTCCGACGCTCACCATCCACACGCTGCCGCCACGCGCGGAAATCACGGTCGCGTTCGAGTCGTTCGCGCAGCTGCGGCCAGTTGTCGATCAGGGCCTGATGGGCGAGCTCCGCTGTTTCCGTCCCGTCGGACCGGCGGCCGACGACGATGAGCCGATCTCTCGCCAACTGTCCTGCGACACTGCGTAATTCGGGGAAGTCGCGAAGCGAAGCGACGGAACGGACGAAGCCGTCACCGGTGGCGGCCGGCACGGCCAGCATCAGCAGCAGGCGCCACGCGGCCTCGACAGTCTCGGCCTCGCCGAAACCGGCGAGCGCGCGTTCGGCGCGGCGGGTGATCGAGCCACCGACCTGCCCGGTGCGCCGGTAGTCGGCCAAGGTCAGCCGGCCGCCGCTGCGCTGCTCCCACAGTTCGGTGAGCATCGACTCCAGCAGGGGCAGTCCGCCCGGTTCATCGGCGGTGTCGTCCACCAGGCGCTCGACCAGCTCCGGATCGAGTTCGGCACCGGGCGCATGCGCGGCCGGGCCACGAACAACGTCCCGCAGCTGGGCCCGGCCCATCGGAGCCAGCGCGACGGTGGCGCCGTCCAGGAGATGCGCCAGGTCGTCGTCCACCAATTCGTTGAGTGCCTCCCAGCGCAGGGTCAGCACGACGCGCAATCGGCCGCCTGCCCTGTCGGCGGCCGCAACGAGCTCGGCCAGCCAGCGCAGCAGTGCGCGGGCCGATTCCGGAGCGGTGGCCGCTACGTCTTCGAACTGGTCGGGGCATATCACCAAGCCCTCCGCCGGAATACGGCCGGCGAATTCGGCGGCGGCCGAGGCAGGGTCTACGGATTGCTGTGCGACCCGTTCGGCGAGTTCGGTCACGGCGACGGTCAGAGCGTCGTCCGATTTTCCGGCCTCGGCCACTCGGGCAGATCCGTCACCGGTGAGGCGAAAAGCTGCTACGCGCCAGCCGTTTCGCCGTAACCTCGGAATCACTCCGGCGTTCACCAGGGACGATTTCCCGGTGCCCGACACGCCCGCAACGGCCACGACGGCTCGTCGATCCACGGCGGCGAGCACCCGCTCGATATCGGCGTCGCGGCCGAAGAACAGATGCGCGTCGTTCTCACCGAATCGTTCGAGACCACGATAGGGATTCGGCAGCAGCGTCGGATCGATGCCGAGGACCTCGGCGATCGGGATCATGAACGCGGTGCCCGTGTATCGTCGTCGATCCGACGCCACGGCCATCCCGACCACCGCGGCCGAGCCGGCATCCCATACGGCGGCGCCGCTGAAGCCGGCGGTGATCGGCTGTCCGCCGGGCGCCGCCTGCAATTGCAGCCAGCCGACGCCCTGGGGTGCCCGGAACTCGCCCGCTACCCACACACCGTCGTCGTGTTCGATCGGGAACCCCAGCATCCGGAACTCCCGCCCCCACGGCTCGTCGGCCCGCCAGAACGGTGGTGCAGCGACTGTTTCGGGTACCGGTTCGCTCAACTCCAGCACCGCCACATCGCCGGCGCCCGTCGCGGTGATCGGTGCCCAGTGGGTGACGCGCGCGGAAACGAACGTGCGCGGCGATCGCAGCGGAAAGTCGATCGCGACCGCTGTCGCGGGCTGCCGCGCATCTGCCGGATCGAGGCCGAGCGCGTCGGAGATCACGTGAGCACAGGTCGCCACCAGACCGGGAGCGATCACGAACCCGGCGCCGACCACGGTGCCTGATTGCGAGAAGACCCGGACTACGGAGGATTCGGCCCCCTCGGTTCCGGGCGCCGTCCGTGTCATATCGATCGGTCCTCCCTACCGTTGCCGAGACGGCGCTGGGCGGACCGCTCGGCAGGGGACGATGCTACCGGCGAAGGCCTGGTACCCGCAGTGCTGCGCTGCTCGACAAATTTCTCCGTCGCCGGCCCCAACCTTTTCGCCGTGTCGGCAGTTGTCCTCGATAAGCCTCCTCGATAAGCCAAGGAAAGGAAGACCTCATGCACCAGCACCTGCAGCCTGGGCAAGCCCCGCAGCCGAGCGCCGGATCGGCCACACCCTGGCAGATGCCGCGATCGGTCCGGGCCGCGCGAATCATCATCTTCGCGATGGCGGCGATCGGACTCGTGGGTACCGTCGTGCTGATCGCGAGCGGCGATCCCTTCGCGGCGGGCGGGAATACCACCGGCTATTTCTTCTTCTGGGTACTTGCCGTACTCGCCTGCTTCTTCGGTTCCGGTCGCGGCGGGGTGCGGGCCGCGGCAACGACCTTCGCGATTCTGGAGATGTTGATGGCGCTGGGGTCCAGCGGTTTCAACAGCGGTGCCGCGGATTCCCGCTCCGGTGGCGGCGAATTCTTCATTCGGCTCTCGCCCGGGCCGATCGGGGTGATCGTGGCGATCGTCGTCATCGTCCTGCTGTACCAGCGGTCGGCCGCTGCGTGGTTCGGACGGCCGCGGGCACCGCGGCGGTAGCCGGCCCGGCATGAGGGGGCGCTGCCGCAGCGGCAGCGGTCCTCTCGCGGCACCCGGTCTCCATCGTTGCGCTCGATCGGTATCGTGTCGGTACCACTAGTGTGCCGCCCTGGCGGCAACGAACGACACGGGCGAAATGATGGACCTGGAACACGAACACAGCGGACCGTCGGACACTGCTTTGACGAAGCTGCTGGGCGTGATTCTGGCCGACTGCGCGCGAGATCCGCTGTCCCTGCTCGCCGTGCAGTCCGGAGGATCGGCTCTGATCCGAATCGGACGCGGCGCAAACGCGCCGGCCCGCCCGGACTTCGGTGAACTGCTGCTCGAAGCGGTCAACGGAGCCGGCGACGCGCTACTGGCCTGGGCCACACGGCAAGTCGGTAACCGCGCCGATGCCGAAGACATCGTCCAGACAGCCCTCATGCGGGTGTATGCCGCCTCCCCGGACATCGACGACGCCGAGGAACTGCGGGCCTATCTCTGGACGACCGCCAAGAATCTGGTGCGCGATGCCTGGCGGCGGTCCTCGAACGATCACTCCGAGATCCGAGCGGACAGCGATGAACGGATGTTCCAGCTTGCCGATCGAGCCGGATTGCCGCTCGACGACATTGTGGCCTTGCGTCACACGCTGATCGCGGCGCTCAACGCGTTGCCCGCCCGGGAGCGCGAGGCCGTCGTGCTGCGCGCATACGAAGGCAATACGTATGCCGAGACCGCACGGATCATGGGTGTTACCACGGGCACCGCCAAAGGCTATGTCCACGACGGCCTCCGGCGCGTCCGTGCCCAACTGGATGCCGCTGCCTGACGCGAAGAAGACGAACCGAAACGGATAGGTACGTCGTACGGCACCCGTGGACGACCTATCGCATACCGATGCGCCGGTGCTGGTGATCTGGTCTGCTCGGCCACGCCACCACTGATCGAATTGAGCCGCCTGTTTTTCACGGCGAGCTCGGAGCTGAGGGGTAATGGAACAGCAAATGTTGCGCGGAGTCGAGCTACACGGCTCCGTAGCGACCGCATTGCGGACGGCCGGGGCGCAGGTATCGGGGCGCCCGATCGATACGCGCGACCTTCTGGTCGCTCTGATGCGAGTCGACGCCGGTGAGTGGGGGCGATTGTGGTTGCACTGTGGTGACCCGGACCAGATCGCCGGAAAAATCGTGCTCGACCCGGCCACCGGAAGTTCCGCATCCTGGGAGGGCGTGCCACTGACCGACAGTTGCGCAACGGCTCTCGACATCGGTGTACGACTGGCTCATCGCTACCACATGTGGCCGCTTCCCGCCGGGCTCTTGGCGCTGGCATTGGTCGCCGACGAGAGCACCGCGGCCGCCCAGGCGCTCGGTGAGAACCTGGACCGCGCCGAATTGCTGCAGCTGTTGCAGTCCGACATTCTGGGAGTGTCGCTCAGCGGGATCGATACGGTGTTGCCCGCTGTGGTCGCCGAGTCGAACCGGCCCCGGCAGGACAGTGCTTCGCGGCCGAGTTCCTCTGTGTCGCAGTGGTTCCGCAAGCACGCGTTGATCGGATCTCTCGTCCCGATCGGCATCGTGGCGGTGGTGGTCACAGTGGCGATTGCCGTGTGGCGCGATGAATCCGAAAACCCGCAGCATGTGGGATCGGCCGCCGGGGTGCAGTGGGCCGACTGCCTGAAGCGCGACGCCGACTCCTTCCGCCCGGTCTCGTGCACCGCCGCCGATGCCGCCTATGTGGTGCTCGACCGGGCCGGCGACGGGCAACCACACAAGGACTGTATCGATGTCGCGGGCACCGAGTACGCCTATTACGAAGGGGGCAGCTACGTCTGTGTCGCTGCCAAGGGCACGGATGTCGAGCACGCCGTCAACACGGCGCAGGAAGGGGATTGCCTGACCGGTGGCGAGGGCTCGGGCGTACAGCGGGTGGACTGCACCGATTCGAGTGCCGCTTACCGCGTGCTCGCTCGCCGCGGTGCGGGCACGATTGCTACGGACATGGCGTGCGGAGGAGTCAAGGGGACCGAGCGCACCTACACCTACATCCTGAAGAGCGTCGACGGCGTCGCGCGCGGACTGGGGACCGGGGTGGCCTTCTGTCTCGCGGCCAAAGGCACCGATACCTCGCGTACCGCCGACAACGCTCAGGTCGGCAGTTGCTTGAAACGAGCCGGGGGGAACGATGTGCAAGTGGTCGACTGCGGCGCTCCGGACGCTGCGTACAAGGTGTTGCGTACCGGGCCCACATCCGCCTTCTGCACGAGTCTGTCCGGCGTCATCGCGACGTACTCGTACAAGCGTTCCGGTGACATCTTCACCACCTATCTCTGCTTGGGCTCGGCCCACTGATCAACCGAGCTGGATGCCGGCCATCAGGCGTGTTCTTCCGCGAGTGGGCGGGGCGACGGGACGCTTGACCGTGCTTGCTTCGCTCGGTCACCGAAAGGATTCGAAACATGCCGGATTGGCCTCAGCTGTCCCCGCAGGAGCAGGATGAGCTGCTCACGGAGATCACTCGCATGTTGGTGGGGGCATTGGCCGCCACCGGCTGGCAGCGGCTGATGATCGACTATTCCGTGGTCGGACGAACCGTCGATGCCGGCATCGGTCTGACCGATGCGAGCGGGCGGATGCGGCATTGGGAGCCGCCGACCGAGGTGTGGCGGTTGTTTGCTCGGCTGCGCAAGGGCATGTACCAGCAGGATCTGGGCGTGTGGTTCGGCTGCCGACTGACCATCGAGCCGCCGTCGCGGTATCACATCCAGTACAACCGGGAGGTCGAGCCTCGCTTCCCCACGCCGCCTTCCCCGGACGACTTCCTGCTCGAGGAGCGACGGTATCCGCGCAAACGAGAAGCTATGCCCCAGTGGTACGCCCGGCAACTCGACGCCGCCCGGGCTCGCCGATGACGGTGCCGGCGATCGTCGCAGACGCGGTCGGCGACCCCACGACGGTGTGCAGTGTGTCGGCGGTGCTCCGACAACCGGCAACCGGTCGACTCATCCCGGCGGGCTGCTGTCGGTGTGAGTCGTTCGCCGTGGGTCGTGGGTGGCCGTCCCAGGGGCGGCGGGCCGGCCGGGCGCCGTCAACGCCCTTCGGACCTCGTCCCAGGTGGTCGAATCCGCCAGTGTCACGTTGACGCCGGGCACCGGACGGCCGTCGAACCAATGAACCTGCTGGTCGTCATCGATGCCGGCGCCCTGCCCCCAGAACACCGCCTCCACATCGGCGACGAGACCCGCGAACAAATTGTGGAAACCTGTCGACTGGTAGAACAGGCCATGGGTTGTCGTGCTCCAAGACCAGACATGCAAGCGCGCGGCACGGGGGTCGCGATTCGACACGAAATCGACCCGCAGGTAGACACCGACCGAGCTGGTTCCCGCGGGAACGAGCAGGCCCCGGTCGCGTTGTTCGTCTACGTCGAAGTTCCATGCGTACGAGAGACCTTCATCGTCCAGGTCCGCACGGTGCTTGTAGAATTCTCCGTCGACTTCGATGAGACCGCACGGAAACTCGTCGTCCAAGCGGTTTATTCTTGCTATTTCCCAGTCGATGTCGACATCGAGGGACAACCACATATACATCGAATTCTCGCCGTCATATTTGACGCCGGTGAACGGCAACGTTATCTGCTCGCCGCCGGGAAGCTGCACGACAGTTCGAACCGAGGGGCGTGAGGCGTGTTCGGCGAGCCGGCGAAGTGCCCGGACGACGTTACTTTTCGGGACGTAGATGTCGTAGAAAAAGCTCATCCCCATTGCTTGCGCGCCTTTCGGTCGGCCTCGTGTCCCTCGAAAATCAGCGCCACCGCCTCAGCTGTGCAGGCACCCCACGGCAGGGCCGATTCGACACTGCTCGATGCCCTGCTCTGCCGGATGGTCGGCGCAGGGCGGCGCGATCTTGCCGGAGTGAGTTTCGGGGAAGGTATGCGGCGAAGTATCCGGAACGGCTCATTTCGCACGGAACAGGCGGAAGGCGAGTATCGCGAGCAGAACCAGGCAGAGCGTTTGTTCGACAACCATCCACAGCGGTAGCGGAAGGAAGATCAACACCACGGCGAAGGCGATCAGCAGTACCACGACGACGATGCGCAGCCGCAGCAGCGCGCGCGGGTCGCCGGCGTCGGCTCGGCGGGCGATGACGTAGGTCAGGATCGCGGTGATCGCGACGATGACGCCGCGCACCCATGCCTGCTGGGTGACCTGCGCGGGCGCCAGCGCGGACAGCACGGCGAGCGCGACCACGGTCGCGACGCCGAGGGCCAGATAGGTTGCGGCGAGCCGGGATACGGTCATCGCCTGCCGGGTCTTCGTGGACGTGTTCACTGTTGTTTCCCGTCTGTGTTCGCGGTCGCTCGTTCGATGAATCGGACGATCTCGGATAACAGGTGGTCGATGTCGGCGGCATCGGTGTGGGCGAGGTATGACGCGGTGGCGTCGACGATCGCTCGGATGGCGGCCGCGGCGACGAGGGAGTCGAAGGCGGCGAACTCGCCGGAACGCTGCCCGGCGGCCAGCAGCTCCGCCAGCGGTTCGACCAGATCGGGTACGCGGGCGCGATGGTGGGGTGCGTTCTCCAAGATGCGTTGCACCGCACGGATGTGCGCCGCGTGGGCGCGGATGAACTCCAGGTTCGCCCGCAGCCGCGCCGTGAGTCGCTCACCGGCCGGCCCGGTGTCCGGGGTTCGCTGCGCCATGAACGCCGCGCCCTGGGCATAGAGCGCGTCGACGACGGCCGCGCAGATGCCGTCCTTCGTCCCGAAGTGATACAGAACGGTGCCCTTGATCGTATCTGCTTGGCGCGCAATGCGATCCACCGATGCTGCCGCGAAGCCCTCGGTATCGATCACCACGATCGCGGCCGCGACGATGTCCTCGCGTCGCGCTCGTTGGGTACGGGTGAGGTCCGTCTTGCCACCAGCCACGCAACGAGCTTACCAAAGGGTCAAAAATCTGACTACATGGTCAGAATGTGGGGCATGACTTCAGGCGGACATGGGGACACAACGTGCCGCTACGAACATCCGGGGAGATCCCTGATCCTCCCCCGAGAAAGGCACCATCACAGCCGGCCCACCGCACCGACGCCGCGAACCTTCCGACCCCGATGGGATGTGCCGCCGATTTCCCCGAGCCGCCGCCGGGCAGTCGTCTCCACACGCGCACAGGTAGCTGTCTCTGCGGCGAACAAGGTGAGGCGCGATCGCTACGCAGCGTCCGGAATCCGACCGATTCGAATACTCTGGTGGCCGTCCGAACGCCATGTCGGCGAAGCGGTTCGCCGAGGCCGGGGAGTGTAGATGGATTTCGAGGAGTATCGCCGGCACGATGCCACCGGCCTCGCCGAACTCGTTGCGAAAAAGGAGGTTACGGCCGGGGAACTGCTTGCCGCGGCGCGGGAGCGGGCTGCGGAGGTGAATCCGCGGATCAACGCGATCATCGCCGATGTTCCGTGCTCGGCGGATTCGGAGCGCACGGGGCCGTTTGCCGGGGTTCCGTTCCTGATCAAGGATCTCGCGATGGACTATGCCGGGCTGCCGTCCTCGCAGGGGTCGCGCTCGTGGCGGACGACCCCCGTGCCCGAGCACTCGACGATCGTCGAGCGGTGGCTCGATGCCGGCCTGATGATCTTCGGCAAGACCAATACGCCCGAGTTCGGTGCCAAGGCGATCACCGAGCCGGAGGTGTGGGGGCCGACCCGGAATCCCTGGGATCTGTCGCGGACGCCCGGTGGGTCGTCGGGAGGTTCCGCGGCGGCGGTCGCGGCGGGCATCGTTCCGGCTGCCGGCGCGAACGACGGCGGTGGTTCGATTCGCATTCCGGCAGGCTGCTGCGGACTCGTCGGTCTGAAACCGGGACGGGGTGTGACCCCGATGGGGCCGGCGGTCGCGGAATTCATGCACGGCGCCGCGGTTCAAGGGGTCGTCACGCGTTCGGTCCGCGACACCGCCGGGTTGCTCGACGTGATCGTCGGAGGGGAACCGTCGGGGCCGTTTCAGCCGGCAGTCGCCGGACCCTATCGCGATGCCGTGGGCCGCGATCCCGGCCGGCTACGGATCGGCGTGCGCATCCCCGCCGCCATCACGCCCGACCCCGATCCCGAGGCTTACGCGGCGGTCGAGACGGCCACACGCGTGCTGACCGACCTGGGCCATCGGGTCGAAATCCTGGAGGAGGCACCCTTCGACGACGCTGCCCTGGCCCACGAGTTCCTGCTCGCCTGGTTCGTCTACATCGCCTACGAGGTTGCCACCGCACGTCGGCTGACCGGTTGCGGCAACGAGGGTTTCGAGCGTGACACCCTGGTGATGGCCGCGTTGGGCAACGCCACCCGAGGCCCGGAATACGTCGCCGCCGTGGAAGCCCGGCACGGCCATGCCCGCCGCCTGACCGAGTACTTCCGGACCCACGATCTGCTGCTGACGCCCACGATGGCGACACCGCCCCCGAAGATCGGTGAGTTCGAATTGCCGAAGTCGCTTCGCCGCGCGACCGACGCGATTCTCAGGACCCGCACCGCGGGTCTACTCAAATACACCCCTATCGTCGACGACTTGGTCCGGAAGAATCTGGGGTGGGTGCCGTACACCCAGCTCGCCAATATCACCGGCAGACCGGCGATCTCGCTGCCGCTGCACTGGACCGGCGACGGGCTTCCGCTGGGGGTGCAACTCGTGGCCCCCTTGGGTGGCGAGTCGACGCTGATCGCAGTCGCCGCCCAGGTCGAGCAGGCGGCGCCGTGGTTCGACAAGGTCGCTGAGCTGTAAGGCGGCCCCTCGACCTCGTGGGCCGGGCCGCTCATGAGGTCGGCGAGGTGCGTCCCGGTATTCGCGTGGGCGCGGTGCGTGCGCCTCCCGAGCGGTTGCGGCGACAATGGGCAACTGTGGAGGCGACAAGCTGTGTGCTGGCCAAATACGGTGAGATCACGCTCAAGGGCCGCAACCGTTCGCGGTTCGAGCGGACGCTGCTGACGAACCTGCGCGAGAGCCTGAGCGACCTCGAGGTTCGGATCCGGCGCCGGGGTGGCTTCCTGGTGGTCTCGAGCCACGACTGCGCGGGGGAGGAGCTGGCCCGGCGGTTACGGGACGTGATGGGATTCAGCGTGGTACAGCCCATGCTGCGGGTGCCGTGCTCGCCGGAGGCGGCGGCCTCGGCAGCGGTGGAGTTGCTGCGGGCGCGCGGCGGCGAACACAGCTTCGCGGTGCGGGTGCGTCGGCGCGGCACTGCGGTGGCGATGTCGTCGGACGAACTGGCGGCCTACATCGGTGCGCGGGTGTGCGGGGAACTGGGCCGTACCGTGGATCTGCGGACACCGGACACCACGGTGTTCGTCGAGGTGGACCCGCGCGAGATCTTCGTCGGCCTGCACCGCCATCCCGGCCAGGGCGGTCTGCCGGTCGGCGCGACCGGAGCGGCGCTGGTCCTGCTGTCCGGGGGCTACGACTCCCCGGTGGCGGCCTATCGGGCGATGCGGCGTGGATTGCGATGCGATTTCGTGCATTTCACCGGTGCGCCGTTCACCGATGCCGCCTCGGCCTACAAGGCCTACGCCCTGGCCTACGAGCTGACCCGCTTCCAGCCACATGCGCGCTTACATCTGGTCCCCGTCGGCCACGCCCAGAAGGCACTCGCGATCGCCGGCGCCGGCCCGCTCCAGACGATGGCGCACCGCCGGCTGTATCTGCGCCTCGCCGAACGCCTCGCCACAGCGGATCAGCGGGTGCTCCTCACCGGCGACAGTCTCGGGCAGGTGGCCAGCCAGACCCTGGACAACCTGCTGACCGCCGACCACGCCTGCGCGTTGCCGGTGCTGCGTCCCCTGATCGGATGGGACAAGCAGGAGATCCTCGACGAAGCGCGGCGCATCGGTACCTTCGACATCTCCACCCTGCCCGACCAGGATTGCTGCCGCCTGTTCACGCCGCCCTCCGTTGCCACCCGCAGCACCCCGGCCCAGTTCGATCCGATCGATACCCGCGCCGACATAGAGACCCTGATCGACGACGCCCTCACCCGGACCCGCACCCTCGCCGTGCAGCGGGCGGCCGCCCCGCCCCGGCACCGCGCCGCCGGCTGAGCGCCGTCCCGGAGAGCCCGGGGCGAACCAGCGCTGGTCGGCCCGCGATGAAACAACAGGGCGGCCGCCATGGTCGGGTGGATGCCGGTGGCCGGCGGGAAAGTCAATGCGGCGGAAGCGGTTTCTGGCCGAGGAACCGTTCTCCGTCGGCCGCGCCGGTGCGCACCGCGGCGAATCCGCGGTCGATCATGTGTCGTTCGTAGTCGGACAGCGCGGTGTGCAGATCACCGTCGAGCGCCGCGGCGGCCAAGGCGCGGGCCAGGTCGGCGGCATCGCGCAGCGCCGTACACGCTCCCGACCCCGAGGCGGGGCTCATCGCGTGGATGGCATCCCCGAGCAAGGTGACACGGGTGGTGTCCCAAACCGGGATGGGGACGCTGCTCCGCAGCGGCAAGGCGAACAGTGTCGACGGATGGCAGTGCGCGACGATCTCCCGGACCCGGGGATGCCAGTCCCGCACCGCAGCGGTGACGATCTCGTGCAACCGCTCGCCGTCGGCGCCTCGCAGCGAGTGTTCCGCCGCGCCGAACCACTCGCCGCGGGCTCCGAACGAGCAGGTCATGTAGCTCGACCTCGGTGCGAGCAGCGACCCGGGAATCAATCGGGCCGCCGCCGCGGCGGGGTTGTCGGGAAAGTCGACCGGTGCGACCCCGACGAACGAGCCGTCGCCGCCGGTGATCGTCGTGAAGACCCCGAACATGCGGTCGTCGAACAGATCTCGGGTGCGGTCGGTCAGCGGAATCGCGCCGTAGAACTGCCAGACCCCGGTGTCGACGATCCGGGCATGAGGAAGATATCGGCGGCGGACAACGGAATTGATGCCATCGGCACCGACCAGCACATCGCATTCGACCGTGTCGCCGTCGGCGAGGTGTACCGCGACTCTGCCGTTCTCTGCGGTCTGGTATCCGGTGACCGGTGTGCCGAAAACGACGGAATCCCCTATCCCGATCAGGAGTATCGCGCGTAGCGTCAGCCGATCGACCGCGAACGCAGGTCCGTCCGTCTCGCGGACGAGCAATTGGTTCAGATCGCGATCCAGGAGGGTGAACCGCGGCCGCGGGGTCCCGGTGGTGGCGATGAACAGTTCGGCTGGTCCCGGCGGCAGTACGGCGAGCACCGCATCCCGCGCCGCGGCATCCAGGTGCAGCCGATAACCCTGGCGACGTGAGTCGAGCGCGGGGTCGCACTCATAGACGGTGGCGGCGATGTTCCGGCGGCGCAATGCCTGCGCGAGTGCCAATCCGCCCAATCCGGCGCCGGCGATGACCACAGTGAACTTCGACATGACGAGTCCCTTCGCATACACATGAAATGGAAGGGACGCCCAGGTCACACCCGATCAGATGCGGTGTTCAACGGTCGATCGCCGCCGGGACTAACCCATACCCGGCCATGTCTTCGTGCGTCCGGACGTCAGTGTATCGGGCCGGACCCGGTCCGCGCAGCGGTCGTCACCCGAGCCGTGGGCGCGCGGTCCGTCAGTGCCCTGGGCCGGGTTCCGATGGTGGGCGATGCTGAGCCCACGGCCGCAACCGCTCGAATGTCGCTGCCGCACCGAGGACTTCGGCATCGAGATCGCCGGAGCGGTGACGAGGCGATGGGGCCGTGGACGACGAACGTCACGAATCGGCTCGCTGTTCGGGGTCTGCGGCTTCGACCCTGGGGCGTCGCTATCGCGCGCTTCGCTGCGCGAACCACCGGTCGGCCGATTGCCGGCACAGCAGTGCGATGACGATGATCGATGCGATCAGGCCGAACGGCCCCGGCCACCAGTTCAGCAGCTCCGATGCGGAGCCGGCAGTCCCGAGGGCGTTCTCCGTCGCGACCGATGTCGTCACGAACTGCAGCGCAAGGAGAACGGTGGTGCTGGCTCGAATTCCGGTGCCGCCGTGTGGAAAGAGCAGGAACACGGCGGCCGCGACCCAGAAGAAGGAGTACCCGCAGGCCTCGGTTCCGGCCACGCCCGCTTCCTGAAAGGGTGGAATGCCGCAGGTTCCGAGCACGCCGATGCCGGCGCAGCCGCAGACGATCGATCGCGCCGCGCGCACGGCGACCGGCGGACGTGACGTCCGGTCGCTCCGCGTCATCATGGCCTCTCGTCTTCGGTGCCCGGTCGTTTCGCCGCCGTCGTTGACGGCGGATCGGTGATGCACCGCTGAGCATCGCCCAGTAGGTAGTCCGGCCGCATCGGTCGGTGATCGCTGCCACGTAGGTCGCGAGCACACCGGCGGGCCGGTGCGGGATTTTTGTGCCTGCTGCCGCCGCACTCGTCGCCAGCTCGGTGCCGCTGTTCCGGACGTTTCGAACCCACGGACCGCCGGAGTCGGCCGGCGTGCCCGGGCTGGGGTCAGGGCACGGTGATCTCGGTACTCGGGACGGGGAGGCTCAGCCGGTCACTGGTGAGGGTGAGCGCCACCCGGCCCGGCCCGCTCGGCAACTCGAACTGTTTCGAATGCACCTCGAACGAGTTGTTTCCGATGAGCAGGTCGGAGAATGCTCCGGTGGCGCCGCTGTCCAGGTTGCGCCAGCCAACCGTTACTCCCACCGCGCAGGGCTGTCCGAAGGTCGGGGTCCAGCTGTCGAAGGTCACCTGACCCGAAATGATTCCGCTGCGGTCGAACGCGGGTCCGGCGAAAGCGTTCACCCCGCCCCAGCAGATGCTGCCGAGGGTCTGCACCGTGGGGAAGGCCGTCGATTGGGCAGCGGCCGGTCCCGCGATTCCGAGAGTGGCTCCGGTGAGTGCGGCGATTGTCGTCGCACCGCCGACCATCCTCCGTATACGCATTCGGTCCCTTTCTCGTATCCGATATTTCGCCGTGGTGATGCTGTGCCGCCCGGCGTCTGTGGGGTCGCGTCGAACGCGCTTCATTGTCGATGGATAGGTAGATTCCGTGCATCGGTAGCCGATCGGGCGCGAGATGGAACTCGATGCGATGGCGCGCATGGTGCGACTACCCTGCTCGCTGTGGTGGCACACCGTCTTCCGGATAGCGGGATCTTTCCCGCGACGGCCGGTGATTTCGTTGGGCGAGAACGCGAGCTGAACAGAATCGCCACCTCGTTCTTGTCCGGCACTCGGCTGATCACTTTGATCGGCTCCGGAGGAATCGGTAAGACGCGGTTGGCGGCCGAGGCTGTGTATCGCTTTTACAAGGCGAGGCGGGTCGAGGCCTATTGGGTCAGGTTGGCGCGGTTGCCCGCCGGGTCCGATGCGACCGCGGTCGCGGACGAATTCGCGCACGCCGTCATCGATGTCGACTTCTCGGACCGGTCGACCTGGGCGGCGCTGGTCGAGACATTGACCCGCACCGACGGGGCGCACCGCACAATCCAGACGATCCTGGTGGTGGACAATTGTGAGCATGTCCTCGACGGTGCGGCTCGGGTCATCACGGGTCTGCTGGACGCCGTACCCGGATTGACCGTGCTCGCCACCAGTCGCGAGCGGATCGGCTGGGTCGACGAACAATTGGTGCCCGTCCGAGCACTGTCACACGAGCAGGCACTGACCCTGTTCCGAGCCCGTGCCGAGTTGACCGGCCACCCGGTGGAAGGCGAGGAGGATACGGCGATCGCCGGTTCGATCTGCCGGCATCTGCACAATCATCCCCTCTACATCAGGCTGGCCGCGGCCCGGCTGACGCGGCAGTCACTCGCGATGATCCTGTGCGATCTGAGCGGCGAGGAAGGAGACCGGCGGCTGCGATGGTCGACCGGCCCTCGGTTCGGTGCCGACGAAAGACATCGGCGCATCCACGATGTCATCGCGTGGTCGTTCGAGTTGTGCCGCGACGACGAGCGGTTGTTGTTCGAGCGGCTGGCCGTATTCGCCGCCGGTTACGACGATAATCCGGAGGACTCTCGCGCCACGGGGCACGACGTGGGCGCCGAGCTGGAGGCGATCACGGCGGTGTGCTCGGACGGGGACGGCTCCGGGATCGCACCCGAGGCGGTCGAAGGATTGCTCGAGCGGCTCGTCGATCAGTCGCTGGTCACCATGCATCGCACTCCGACAGCCATCCGGTATTCGCTGCTGGAGACGCTGCGCATGTTCGCCGCGCAACGGCTGCGTGCGCGCTCCGACGGCAACGAGTGGGCGCGGTTGTCGGCCGCGCATCGCCGGTACTACCGGGACCGGACCGTTCGGGCCGCGTCCGAGTGGTTCGGCCCGGCCGAACAGCAGGTGCTGAACTGGGCACGCGCGGCGTGGGACAACCTGCTCACCGCGAT
This sequence comes from Nocardia veterana NBRC 100344, assembly GCF_000308855.1. Classification (GTDB taxonomy): domain Bacteria; phylum Actinomycetota; class Actinomycetes; order Mycobacteriales; family Mycobacteriaceae; genus Nocardia; species Nocardia veterana. The sequence continues at coordinate 54,382 of NZ_BAGM01000207.1, forward strand.
GGACAGCAGCCTCGCCACGCCGGGGGAGTCGGCAATCGGGTTGGAGATCGCGGTGGGTCTGATCGCGCTGCGCCTTCCCTTCTTCACCGGGTCCCTGCGGGAATGCCGCCGATGGGCGTTGCGGACCGTGGCCGCCACCCGGCAACTCGATCCGCAGCCGGCCGAATTGCAAACCGCCGCACTGGCTCTCACCGCTTGGGTGACGATGTGCCAGGGCGTGCACGACGAAGCGGCGCGGCTGCTCGAGGAATGCGTCATGGTCTGCGTTTCCGACGAGCAGGCCCTTGCGGAGTGGCGACGGGACCCGGTAGCGGATCAGGGACTGCCTGCACCGGTCGATTTCGCGCGGGGCGCCCAGTTGCTGTTCGCCGGCGATCCGCGTTCGGTGCCGGTGCTGGGACGCGCGCGGGAGAAGTTCGGCGACTCCGGCGATGACGGATCCGCGGCGATGAGTGAGCTGTTTCGGGCGCTGGCCGCCGGGCTGCTCGGGTCCGCGTCCCAGGCGCTGGAGATCGCGCGGGCGTATCTGGACCGCGCCGGTCGTTCCGGTGCGGCCTGGACCCAATCCTGGGCCGAGTTGGCGTGGATGGTCGCGCTGATCAAGCACGGCGATCCGCACGAGGCGTTGTCGGTCGGACGGACAACGCTGACGAACCAGCTGGCGATGGGAGACCGCTGGGGGGCGATCTGGGCGGTCCATTTCCGGATGTGGGCGCTGGCGCGCGTCATCGAAGACACCGGCGCCGACTGTGGGTCTCAGCCCAGCGCCCCCGTTCTCCGCGTGGCGTCGGAGATCGCCGCCCTGGCCGGCGGCGCGCGGACGGTTCGCCGGCAGCTGGGTGTGAACATCGGCAATCTCGGACCTTTCGCCACCGAAACGGAAGCCGCGGTGACGATCGCTCGACGTGCGCTGGGCGACAAGGCATTCGCTGCCGCGGAGCGCGAGGGCTCGATGCTTCGCGTCGAGTCCGCCGAGGTCGCGCGGCTCGCCCTCGGCACTCTGCCGTTGAACAGCCTTTCGGTCGACCATCCGATCCGACGGAACCGGCCCTCCCGGTGGAGCGAATTGTCGGCGGCGGAACGGGATGTGGCCGTCCTCGCTGCCGCGGGCTGGGCGAACACCGCCATCGCGGCGAGCCGGGGCAGTTCGTTCAAAACCGTCAACGCCCAGGTCGCCTCGATCTTCACCAAGCTGCAGATCAACTCTCGCGACGACATCCTGGCCTTCGTCCCCGCCGAGGCACGCGACGAGGTCGCCGACGCCGCGGCTCGGAAACCGCAGAGACGGCGAGCGAGGTAGTTGCTAGCAGCCCAGCTGCCGGGCGAGATCCTCGAAATCGTAAGCGTTCAGGTCGAATTCGTCGGAGAATTCGGTGTCGGCGCCGCCGCCGACGCCGAATTCGAGCGGTCTGGCCACGAAGGCGGTGCGGAAGCCGAGCGCGCCCGCGGCCCTGATGTCGTATTTGTGGCTGGCGACCATCATGATCCGCGCCGGTTCCAGTCCGAGATACCGTGTTGCCATGGCGTAGATCGCCGGGTCCGGTTTGAAGACCCCCGCCATCTCGGCCGCGAACACGGCATGCCAGGGCAGGTCGCCCACGCGCGTGATCGAGACGACCGCATGCACGTCGGCGTTGGACAGCGTGGCCAAGGTGAACCGGCCGCGGAGCCGGTTCAGGCCGGGCACGGTGTCGGGCCAGGGCCGTAAAGTGCTCCAGGCACAGGCGATTTCGTCGCGTTCGGATTCGGTGAGTGCGATGCCGCGCTCGTCGAGCAGCTCGCCGAGGGTGGCACGGTAGATGCCCGAGACCGAGATCCACGGGTCGCCGGCCGTGCGTGGGCGCGAGGTTTCGCGAAAGTAGGCGGCTCGCCAGTCGGTGACGAACGCCGCCCAGTCGACATCGGGAAATCGATCCCCGGCGACGCGCGCGGCCGCCGAGCAGACGGTCGTGTGGAAATCGGTCGCGGTCCCCTGGACGTCGAAAAGTAGGGCCTCGACCTGTTCGACAGCCGGCATCCGGCACCCCCTCACCATCCGCAATCCCTGCGGATCAGCGCGACTCCGCCACGGTAACGTCGAGTGCCGGTAGCGTCAATTCGCGGTGGTGCCGAACCCAGTTTCCGCCTCGCCCTTACTGTTTCGCCGTGGCAACCGACAAGGGCTCGGTGCGTAGTTCGATCACGCGCGTTCTCGACGGCCCGAGGTCATCTCGGGCCGTCGGCCTCCGGACGCAACAGCCCGAGCGCCCGGCCATCGCCGAGACCTCTTTCGGCGCACTGCCCGAATATCACTGCCGTGCGGCCACCACCTCGCCGGCAACCTCGAGGAAGTTCGGGTCGGTGACGGCCGGGACGAGGATGAACTCGTCGCATCCGGCCTGTTCCGCGCCGTCGAGAATCTCGGCGAGCACCTCGGGACTCGACGCGCGCGCCGACGCGGCGACCATGCCGGCCAGGTCGGGCCCGAGGAAGCCGAGGTAGCGAGCGGTGAAGGAGCGCAGCGCCTCGGACGCATTCGTGACGCCCAAAGCGGTGAAGCAGCCACTGATCTTGCGTGGCTTCGTCGTACGACCGGCCTCGGCCCAGCACCGGTCGGCGAGATCGCTCACCGTGGCGATCTCCTCGGCGTCGCCTCGGATACTGAATCCGGAGATGCCGTCGGCCCATCGCGCCGCCCGGCGCATCGCCCTCGGCCCCATCGCACCGGCGAGGATGATCGGCCCACCCGGCTGCACGCACGCCGGCCCCACCGGGTCAGCGCCCTCGAACGGGGGCTCGCCGGCGAGCAGTGACTTCAGCTCGGCGACCTTGTCGTCGAGCTGCTGGTGCCGTCGCGTGAAATCGGCACCGAGAGCGCGATAGTCGTGCTCGCGAGCGCCGACGCCGACGGCTATCTCGAGGCGGCCGTTCGCGATCTGATCGAGGGTGCCGATCTGCTGGGCGACCATCGCCATCGGGTGCTGGGGAAGCACCCAGAGGTTCGCCAGCACCTGCACTCGCTCGGTAACCGCCGCGCAGGCACCCAGCGTCGCGACCATCTCCGGATTCGAAAACGTCACCCGCTCACCGACGGAAACGCTCGAGAACGGGCCCGCGTCGATGCGCCGGGCCCAGTCGACCGTCGTACCCGGCCCGTAGCCGGGAGCCATCTGCGGAAGTGCGACACCGATTTTCATGTGGCGACCCTCTCAGACCCGACGTCTCGAGTCGAGATAGTGCCATCGCGAGGCGGGTTCAGCCGTTCTTGAAAGGGTTGAGGGTCTTTCCGGCGAGGTAGCCCAGGTGGATGGGCAGGGGTTTCATGGCGGCGGCGGAGATCTTGTTGATGGCGCCGGGCACGCACACGGGTTTGCCCTTCATCACGGTGGCCCACCCTTCGGTGACGACGGCTTCGGGCTGCTGCCAGAGGATTCGGGGCAGATGGTCGGCTTCGTCGCGAGTGCCCATGACATCGTGGAATTCGGTGCGGGTGAAGCCGGGACACAGGGCGGTGACGTGGATCCCGTGGGGTTTGAGTTCCATGTCGAGAGCTTGTGAGGTGTTGAGGACGAAGGACTTGATGCCGGTGTAGAGCAGGCTGGCCGCCGGTGGGGCGAACGCGGCGACCGAGGACAGATTGACGATGCGGCCCCAGTTACGTTTTTTCATGCCGGGGACGACCAGGTGGATGAGTTCGGTCGGAGCGGTCACCATCAGCTGGATCTCCCCGGCCAGGGCGTCCCACGGGGTGTCGGCGAACGCGGTTCTACCCGACAGGCCCGCGTTGTTGATCAGGACATCGATGTCGAGGGCCTGCTGGTCGGCGTGGTTCACGATCGCGGCGGGTGCGGCGGGGTCGGTGAGGTCGGCGGCGAGCACCTCGCAGCGCACGTCGTGCCGTTCGGTCAACTGCGCGGCGAGCTCCTGGAGGCGGTCGCCGCGGCGGGCCACCAAGAGCAGTTGGTAGCCGCGTGCGGCGAGGTGGCGGGCGAACGTCGCGCCGATGCCGGCCGAAGCGCCGGTGATCAACGCGGTGCGGGGGGATGTGGTCATGGTTCCTTCGTTCGGGCAGGCCGCGGATGCGGAGTGTCGGTCGAGCAGGCCGGGCAGCTCGCGGCACTCGAGGGAGCCCGCCTCACTTCTCGCTTTCTTGAATGATCGTCAAGAAGGCTAGCGCTTTCTTGACTGGCGTTCAAGAAATCTTTACCGTGGCCGCACGATCTTCTTGGATGGCGTCCAAGAAGAACTGCGACGAGGCGGAAAAGGGCGCACGGTATGACGAGCAGCGGGCCGGATCGGCACGAGGGAACAGCGGTACAGCGACGTGAGGTCGCCTTCGCGTCCGGCGTGGACATGTGCGCAGCATGGCTGTACACCCCGCCCGACTCGCGGGGACCGCGGCCCATGGTGATCATGGGGCACGGGTTGGGAGCGGTGCGTGAGATGCGCCTGGATGCCTATGCCGAGCGGTTCGCCGCGGCGGGCTGGTCGGTGCTGGTGTTCGACTACCGCCACCTCGGCGCGAGCGACGGATACCCACGCCAACTGCTCGATATCGGCAAGCAACGCGCGGACTGGCATGCCGCCCTGGCCTTCGCACGCACCCTGCCGGAGGTTGATGTCGACCGGATCGCGTTGTGGGGCAGCTCTTTCGGCGGCGGGCATGTCCTTCAGGTCGCCTCCGGAGACAGCCGTATCGCCGCGGTCGTGGCCCAGTGTCCCTTCACCGACGGGCCGGCGTCGTTGCGCTCGCGTCTCCGGAGCGGCCCGCTGAGCGCGATAGCGCTGACAGTGGCCGGCGTCCTCGACACGGTCGGTTCCTGGTTCGGCGCGAAGCCGATCCTGTTGCCGATGGCGGGGACGTCCTGGATGCCCGCGTTCGTGGCCTCACCCGATGCCCTCGCCGGTGCTTCCGCACTCCTGCCCGCGGGGACCCGGCTCTCGCGGCGCACCAGCGCGTTGTTGAAACGGCTGCCCTCGGTACGGGATCGGGTGTCGAAGAACATCGAGCTGACCGAGATCGACGGTGGGCGAGAACCGGTGACCGTTGTCGGTCGCGACAGCATATGGGGTGTGTTGCGCGGTCCGGCCGGTGAATTCGATGCCGCCAACGCCCTGGCCGCACGGCTGGCGCTGCACCTTCCGCTCGATCGGCCCGGTCGCGCGCTGGCTCACTTCCGCACTCCGACGCTGCTGTGCGTCTGCGACGACGACGCGGCCGCGCCCGCGAAGACCACGACGCGGCACGCCCGGGGCCTGGCACACGTGCACGTCCAGAACTACCCGTGCGACCACTTCGACATCTACGTGGGCGAGCACTTCGAGCGCGCCGTGCGTGACCAACTCTATTTCCTGGCAACACAATTCGACTACACCGCACGCAATACGCGGTAGGCCGGGCCGGTCGGTGCGGAGACCAGGCGCTCAGCCGGCGGCTGCGGCAAGACCGCGAGCGCTGTTCAGCAACGTCTCGAGCACCGCGCGCCGCTGCGTCTGTTCCGTCGGATGCGTCAGCAAGCCTTCGACAACGAAAACGCCGATCGCGACCAGCGGATCCACGTCGTCAGCGGGCACGCCGAGGTCGAGCAGCTCGGCCCGGAACAATCCCTCGGCCAGCGCGTGGAACTGCTCGTGCCATTCCTTGATGGACGCCGACTCCTCCGCGCGCGTGTGCACCGTGCTCACCAGCCGGCCCAGTTGCTCCAATTCCTCGACCAGCCACAACAGCCGATCAGCCAGACCCGAGTCGAGCACTTCACTGTAGGCGGCCATCGAGTCGGCCAGGACCGCGTCCAGGACCGCGATCAATACCGCGTCCTTGTCCTGGAAGTACCAATACAGCGTGTTCGACACCACTCCGGCGTCGCGGGCGATCCGCGTCATCGATGCCGCGTCGTAGCCATCCTCGACGAACAATCGCCGGGCAGCGGCCACAATTTCCGCACGCTTCTCTTCTCGGTCACGTGGCCGTCTGTTCCGAGGCATCTCCAGTCCTGACTCATCATCCGGCGTTGACCCCAACCTTATCTTGGGCGGCCGTCAAGACAACGGCCCCACCCGATGCCTCGGAACGTGGTCTCGCTGGTCGCGACCGATGTAGGCCCGCTCGGCTCGACGACTGCGAGGGTCGGGCACGCCAGCGCGTCAGCACCGCGTGAGGTCGAGATGACGGTGACGGCCGGGCAGTACCCCTGCCGAGAAAGTTCGACGCGCTGGACGCGTCAATGATCGAACAAATGTGCGAGTCTGCGGTAAGCTGCCTTCCGTGAACACACATTCGACTGCATTGGCACCGAATGCTCCGGCGCGGGGATGGTCGGAACTGGCCGATGTCGACTTGCTGCGCACCCTCGTCGAAACCGAACGCCGCCGGCGTCGATTGGGTGCGGCCATGGTCGCGGCCGTCGCCGAGGCCGAGCGCCGCGGCCTCGCCGCCGACACCGGCTACCGGGACACCGCGGAGCTCTCGAGTGATCTCCTGCGGATCAGCGCCTCCGAGGCGCGTCGGCGGATCGAATACGCCGCCCCGCGAGCCCGCTCCCGCGCCAGAAAGGCGTGGCGGGCGATGGCGGCGGCAGGATGAGTCCGAGTTCGGCTGCGGGACAGCGAAATTCACCTCGATCAGCTGCGAGGCGGTGGTACTGGCGGAGGCGTCCGGCCGCCCTGCCGACCCGCATCGCGCCGATCCGCGGCGGCGGCCCGATGGCGTGGTCCGGGAGGCGTGGCGCAGCGTAGCAGTGCCGCTGTGGTCCGGCAGGCCGCGCGCCGGATCACGACCGGTGTTCGTCGAGGAGGAGGGCGACGACGGCGAGGGCGGTGTCGATGCGCGGGCGGTCGCCGCCCAGGAGGGGCGCGTAGAGGTGTGCGTCGCAGATTCGCACGATGGCTTCGGCCAGTACATCGGCCGCCAGGGGCAGGGTGAGATTGCCCTGGCGTTGTTCGCTGTCGAGCAGTTCGGCGACCATGCGCGCCGAGGTCGATTCGATCCGGCCGGGAAGCAGCGCGAGCCGGATGAACAGCGCCGGCTCACGAGTTGTCAGGATACGCAACGGTTCCGACTCGGCGACCGCGTTCATGACCCGCTCGAGGGTGTCGAGGACCAAGCTCTTTCCGGATCCCGTGGCGGTGGTGAAAACCTTGCGGTAGGTGCGTTCGGTGGCCTCAGCCAGCACCGTGGCGATGAGATCGTCCCGATTTCCGACGTGCCGGTACAGCGTGGCGCGCCCGATGCCGAGTTCGCGCGCGAGCACCGACATGTCCAGTTGTTCGCCCGCCAGGTACAGCTTGGTCGCCGCGTCGACGGCGCGGCGGCCCTCGGGAGTCGCGCTCATGGGGTCCATCTCCTCATATCGCGCCGCCCGGCGCCGACTCGGCGTCGGGGTGGGGCCGCAGAGTGGTTGACGAATTCCACGCGCTGAGACACACTTGCGCAGTGTCTCACATCGAATGGTGTGGATCACATTTTTCCCGCCGTCGTCATAGTCGTCCGGCTCATCGCCGCTAGCCCGAGGAATTCGATGTCTACCGTTGAAACCGTCCGCGGCCCCGTCGAAACTGCAGCGTTGGGGAAGGTGCTGATGCATGAGCACGTCTTCGTGCTCGGCGAGGAGCTGCGTCGGAACTATCCCGATTACCCGAACCACTGGGACGAGGACGCCCGGGTCGCGGACGCCGTCGCCAAATTGCGGGAGTGCGCGGCGCGCGGGATCGACACCATCGTCGATCCGACGGTGATCGGGCTCGGCCGCTACATTCCGCGGATTCAGCGGATCAACGAGCAGGTCGACATCAATATCGTTGTGGCGACCGGCCTTTACACCTACAACGAGGTGCCGTTCCAGTTCCACTACACCGGCCCCGGCTTGCTGTTCGACGTCGCCGAGCCGCTGGTCGAGTTGTTCGTCAAGGATATTCGCGAGGGCATCGCGGGCACCGGCGTGAAGGCCGCGTTCCTGAAATGCGCGATCGAGGAACAGGGATTGACACCCGGCGTGGAGCGGGTGATGCGCGCCGTCGGGCAGGCCCACGTGGAGACCGGCGCGCCGATCACGGTGCACACCAATGTGCACAACCAGTCCGGACTGATCGCGCAGAAGGTGCTCGCGGAGGAGGGCGTCGACCTGAGCAAGGTCGTGATCGGGCATTCCGGCGACAGTACCGACCTCGACTATCTGTGCGCCCTCGCCGACGCCGGCTCCTATCTGGGCATGGACCGATTCGGTCTGGACGTGCTGCTGCCGTTCGAGCAGCGGGTCGACACCGTCGTGCGACTGGTCGAACGCGGTTATGCCGAGAAGATGGTGCTGGCGCACGACGCGGCCTGCTTCATCGACTGGTTCTCCGAAGAGGGCAAGGCCGCGGCGGTGCCGAACTGGAACTTCACCCACATCAGTGACGACGTGCTACCGGCCTTGCGGGCCCGCGGTGTCAGCGACGAACAGATCGACACCATGCTCGTCGGCAACCCGCGCCGCTACTTCGAAGCCTGAGCTTCGGCTCCGCGTCCGGCCGGAACCCTTGCAGGCCGGGCAGTTTGCGGCACCATCCGATCGAGGAGAAGCATCGATGACGACCCGGCCCGCGGTGATCGAGATCTCGCGCCATGCCAATCCCTTCGCGACAACGGGAGTTCGCGAGCGCGACGGCATCGCGCACTACGCCGATATTCCGGCCACCCTGCTCGACCTGCTGCGGGCCCAGGTCCGGATGCGCCCCGACAGTGAGGCCGTCGTCGAACTCGGCGCGGGCCGGCTCACCTACCGGCAGTTGTGGGACCGAGCCGCCCGGGTCGCCGGCGGCCTGCGCGAGGCCGGTGTGGAGCGCGGCGACCGGGTCGCGGTGCGTTATCCGGCAGGTCTCGACTGGGTGCTCGCCTTCTGGGGCACGGTGATGGCGGGCGGTATCGTCGTCGCGGTCAACACCCGGTCGGCTCGACCGGAGGTCGACTTCGTGCTGGCGGATGCCGGTGTGCGCCTCGACCTCGCTCCGGACGTGCCGCTGCCGGAGGGCGAACCGCATGTGGCGCAGGATCTTTCGCGCGACGATATCGCCGCGCTGTTCTATACCTCGGGCACCACGGGCCGTCCCAAGGGCGTGCCCACCACGCACGAGGCGTTCGTGACCAATGCCGAGAACATGGCGCGGTGTGCGGGGCTGCCCCGGGACATGGGCGCGCAGCTGCGGACGCTGATCTCGGTGCCGCTGTTCCACGTCACCGGATGCAATTCCCAGCTGCTGGCCGCGGCCCACCTCGGCGGAACCGCGGTGATCATGCCCACCCTGAGCGTGCCCGACGCGATCGATGCGCTGGCGGCCGAGCGGATTTCGTTCCTGGTCACCGTGCCCGCCGTGTACGCGCTGATGATCCGGCATCCCGGTTTCGCCGGCGCGGACACCACCACCGTGCGCTGGGTGGGCTACGGGGGCGCGCCGATCGCTCCGGCGCTGGTGCTGGCGTTGCAGCAGGCTTTTCCACAGGCGCAGGTCTTCAACGGTTACGGGATGACCGAGACCGCATCGCTGATGACCGTGCTACCGCACGCCGACGCCGTCGAACACGCCGATTCGGTCGGCTACGCGGTGCCTTCGGTCCAGCTCGGCATCGCCCCGCTCGGCGACGAGCCCGGAGTCGGTGAGCTGGTGGTGCGCGGCGCGAATGTGACCGGCGGCTACTGGAACCGGCCCGATGCCGACGCCGCAACGATCGTCGACGGCTGGCTGCACACCGGGGACGTGGTGCGGGTCGACGAGGACGGCCGGGTGTACATCGTCGACCGCATCAAGGACATCATCAACCGCGGCGGTGAGAACGTGTCGAGCGTCGAGGTCGAGGCGGTGCTGCTCGCCGCACCGGGTGTCGCCGACGCCGCGGTCCTCGCCGTCCCGGACGCGGTGATGGGGGAGAAGGTCGGCGCGGTCGTCGTCGCCGACGGCCGCATCGAGATCCCGGCACTGATCGAGTACTGCCGGGAGCGGTTGGCCGACTTCAAGGTGCCGCAGTATGTGACCGTGGTCGACGGGCCGCTGCCCCGCAACGCGGGCGGCAAACTCCTCAAGGCCGCGCTGCGGGAGAGCACGACCTGGGGGGAACCGCTGCGCTGACGCACTCCGGGCAACGCGGCTTGCCTTGACATCGACGACAAGGTTTAGCGTGTGCGGTGCAGCTCGGAGAGGAGTTCACGGTGCTGATCGGGGAACTGGCCGACCGGGCCGGTACGAGTGCGCGGGCGGTGCGCTATTACGAGCAACACGGGCTCGTGCGGCCACGGCGCTCGGCCAACGGCTATCGGGTGTACGACGAGCAGGAGCTCGAGATCGTACGCAAGATCCGGGCGCTGCTGGAACTGGGTTTCGATCTGGCCGATGTCCGCCCCTTCGTCACCTGTGTGCGTTCCGGTCACCGGTCCGCCGACGAATGCCCGGAGTCGGTGGAGTCGTTGCGGCGCAAGCTGATCGAGGTCGACGCGGCGATCGACCGGCTCGCGGCCGTACGCCGGCGGCTGCACGCGCGCCTCGATGCCACCGACGCGCCCGCGCCGAAGTGCGAATTCTCCCTCTGAGACTGCCTGTTTCCCATTCGGAGCGAAGGAATCTCGTCCATGCGGTTCGCGGCAAGCTACAGCACGGCCTTCAACGGCACCGATCCCGATCGCCTCGTGGCGTTCGCCCAGCACGCGGAGAAGTGCGGATTCGAGGCGCTGTACGTGCAAGACCACATCGCGCTCTATCCGGGCGCCGACTACGGGGCGGGCGAACTGCCCCCGACCCTGCCGTATTTCGATCCACTCGACTGCCTGGCCTTCGTCGCCGCGACGACCCGGCGCATCCTGCTCGGCACCGGCGTATTGCTGTTGCCGTACCGGCATCCGGTGGATCTGGCCAAACGGCTGGCCACCGTGGATGTGCTCTCCCGGGGCCGGATGCGGCTGCTCACCGTCGGTCTCGGCGCCTTGCCGGGAGAGGCCCGCGCCCTGGGCGTGGATTTCGCCACGCGCGGGCGCCGAGCAGACGAAGCGATCGATGTGCTGCGCCTGCTGTGGGCCGGCGGCCCGGACGGCGTCGGTCATCGCGGCGAATTCTTCGCGTTCGAGAATCTCTGTAGCTACCCGAAACCGTACGAGGCGACCGAACTGCCGATCCATATCGGGGGCTCCAGCACGGGCGCGGCCCGTCGGGCGGGCCGGCGCGGCAACGGCTACTTCGCCGGGGGGATGCTGACCGAATCCGAACGCGATCGGCAGATCGAGCTGGCGCGGACGAGCGCGATCGAGGCCGGACGCGACGGCGCCGCAATCGAATACACCCGCTGGGGAGCGGCCGATATCTCCGTGGAACGGGTGCAGGACCTCGCCGGGCACGGGGTGAACCGGCTCGTCGTCGGTTTCGCGGGCACCGATCCCGAACAGCAACACGACGAGATGTCGCAATTCGCTGAACGTTTCGCGCTGCCCAGCAGGTGACCGAACCGGCCGCGGTGGAGTCGGCTGCGACCGTCCGATCGATGCGCGGGCTCGACCCGACGGCGGACTAGGCCGGGGTGTCGGATACCGGCAGGCGGTCGGCGGGCAGGTTCGCCGGTTTCGGCGCCAGCTGCACCCCGGCGAGGCCGGTCCAGCACAGGCTGGCGGTGGTGGCGACGGCCTCGTGTTTGGGGAGCGGTTTACCGGTCGCCACCCAGTCGCGCGCACAGGACTGGGCGATCGCGACGAGTTCGGCCGTGATCAGCCAGCCCTGTTCGGGCCGGGGGAACGGGTAGGGAGCCAGTGCCCGGGAGAGCGCGTCGGTGCAGATCGTCGCTGCCTGGTGGGCCAGGCGCTGCGCGGACGGCTCGTCGGCGACCGCGGCTCCGGCCAGCAGGGCGGCACTGCGGGCATGGGTGTCGGCGAAGTCGAAGACGGCGGCCACCGACGCGGCGACGATCGAGCGCAGTCCGTCGGCACGGTCGAGGGCGGCGGTGAGCGTGTCGTCCAACACCTGTATCGCCTCGTGCAGCACCGCCAGATACAGCTCGAGCTTGCTCGAAAACGATTTGTACAACACCGGTTTGCTGATCCCGGCCCGGCAGGCGATCTCCTCCATACTCGCCGCCCGGTACCCGCAGGCGGCGAACAATCCCGCCGCCGCGGCCATGATCACGCGCCGGCGTTCCTGTCTGGCCTGCACCACCCTGCCGTCCATCGCCTGCACCTCCTCGACCTTCACGGTACCGATGGCGGTTCCCGCCCGGCTATGCGGTACGTCTCGGACCCTTCCGGCGCGTCCCGCGATGGGCGAGAACCGCCGTGATCCCGGCGGCGCGCGTTAGGGTGTGGCCGACGGCGCCGATCGGCCCGAGCATGTCGTCGGCCGGGTTCCGGGCGCTTCCTCGACCGAAACGGAGCTGAGATGAGCTTTGACCCGATCCGGCTGGCCGCGCGCGTGCTGATGGGTTCGACCTATGTCGTGCTGGGAGCCGACGCGCTGCGCGAACCGGGCGCACGTCCGGAGATCGCCGCGCCCACCCTGGCCGCGGTCCGCAAGGTCGTTCCCCTGCCCGCCGACGACACCGTGCTGGTGCAGGCCAACGCGGCGGTGCAGGTCGCCGGCGGGGCGCTGCTGGCGTTGGGCCGGTTCCGGCGGCTGTCGGCGCTGGCGTTGGTGGGCTCGATGATTCCGACAACCCTTGCCGGACATGCGTTCTGGACCCTCGACGATCCGGCGGCGCGAAAGGCACAGCAGGTGCAGTTCCACAAGAACATGGCGATGATCGGCGGACTGCTGTTCGCCGCGTCGGGCAGGTGAGTCGCGGCCCCGGTCAGCCGAGGGTGACGAAGACGACGATGATCACGGCCACCAGCAGCACGATCGTCACCAGCAGCAGGATCGGGCTCTTGCGGTTGGTCACCGGCGTATCGCTGGGCGAGACGTCGTCGCGCGCGGGGTCGGCGGGCAGGCTGTGATCGTCGAAGCGTTCGGACATGGGCACCTCCGGGATGCGACGGCCTGCGCGAATGGGTTCGCCGGGTGGGCAACTGCGTGGCGCATACCACCGGCGGGATTGCTCAAACGCCGGCCGGGACGATCAGGGGAGGCGCCGGCGCACGTCCGGTGAGCCGGCTCCGGCGGTCACGGGAGTCGCCACGCGGTCGAGGAACTCCACGAGTTCGTCGGTGGCGCGCCGCGCTTCGGGAATGTTCTTCATGATCCAGTTGTGCGGCATACCCGGGTACTCGTGCAGCTCGACCGGTACCTCGGCGGCCGCGCCGAGTTCCGCGATCCGGCGGGCGTCGGGCAGCAGCAGATCGCGGTGACCGATGAAGACGATGATCGGCGGCGATCCGTGGAGGTCGGCGAAGGCGGGGCTGATGCGCGGGTCGTCGAGAGCTCGCTCGCCCGCGTACCACCGCCCCGCCTGCCGCAGGCCGGCGACACCGAGTTCCGGGTCCCGGTCGTCGAGTGCCGGCGACAGCGGATCGTCGGTCGCGAGATCGATCCACGGTGAGAACAGGGCGAGCGCGGCCGGTTGGGGCCGGCCCTCGCCGCGCAGCTGCCGGGCCAGTGTCAGGGCGAGCGTGCCGCCTGCGGAGTCGCCGAAGACGATGCGATCCGGCGGTGCGACCGCATCGGTGGCCCGCGTGTAGGCCCGCTCGACCATCGCCACGATGGTGCGGTGGTCGTGGTCGGGCGCCAGCGGATACATCGGCATCGTGTAGGTGCAGCCGAGCCGGCGGACCATCCGCGCGGCGAAGCGCCAATGGTGCGGTTCCGGGGCTTCCACGAAGCCGCCGCCGTGCAGATGGACGATGTGGCGCGGTGAGGTCGGGCCGCCGCGCGGAGCGATGGTGTAGCAGGGGTGGCCGTCGACGGTTCGCCGCAGGACGTCGAACCGGTCGATCATGTGCCGCGGCGGCTGCGATCGCTTCGGCGACTGATGCTCGGCCAGGGCGGCGCGCATGACGGCGGGGTCGGCATAGAACCGTTTGCGCCGCAGGTACCGCATCCGCGCGATCACCGCGCGGGCCCGCAACGACGTCATCGCGACCCTCCTTCGCCGATATCCGACAGGTCCTCATCCGCGTACCCGGAATCCGAGCCGGAAATCGCGGCTCCCGCCTCGGCGGCCGGTTCACCGGGCCCGATCGTCGAGATCGATCACGACCTTGACGTCGTCGGGGCGGCGGGTGAACGCATCCTCGAACCGCGCCAACGGAACTCGCCGCGAAATCAACCGGCGCAGCCATGTCACGTCGGCCTTCGCCAGATCCCGCGCCGCGGCCGCGTAGTGGTCGAGGTTGGCGTTGACCGATCCCACGATCGCGGTGTTCTCCAGCACGATGTCGCGATTGAGACTGCCCGCGTCGAGGCTGAGCTGGTGGCTCGACGACACTCCGGTGAGGCAGACGATGCCGTAGTTGTCGGCGAGGGCGATGGCGTCGAAAACCACCGAGGCGACGCCGGTGGCCTCGATGATGATGTCGGGCCGGGCCGCGGCCACGGCGTCGTCGATGCGTCCGTGGTGATAGGTGGCGCCGAGCTCGGCGACGAGCTCCGGCTTCCGCCCGGTCGCCACGCGGTCGAGGACGTGGACGTCGAGACCGCGCTGGACCCCGAGGAGGGCGGCCAGCAGTCCGATCGGCCCGGCTCCGGTGATCAGTACGCGGTGGGGTTCGAACCAGGCCCGCGCGCCGACCCGCTCCACCTGCTGCCATGCCTTGGCGACCACGGTGGTGGGCTCCAGCAGCATGCCGACCTCGGCCAGTTCCGGATCCAGCCGGATCGCGTACTCCGCCGGGACCGTCCACAGCTCGCCGGCATAACCGTGGAGTTCCTTGATGCCGCGCTCGGTGTAGCGGCCGTTGCGGCACATGTCGAACTGGCCGTGCGCACAGGCCCCGCACGGCACCGGATCCGGCCGGCGCACCACGCCGACCACCAGATCGCCGGGGCCGAATCCGCTGTCCGGCGGGGCGGAACGCACCCGTCCGAGCGATTCGTGTCCGATCACCAGGCGATCGGAACCCGGTGGGGCCCAACCATATTCACCGTCGGCGATCTCGTGGTCGGTGCCGCAGACCCCGACCGCCAGACCGGTGACGAGCAGTTCGCCGGCGCCCGGTTCGGGATCGTCGACGGTGGTGACGGCCAGCGAATTCTTCTTACCGGGGACGACCGTGAGGGCGCGCATGGTTCACGCCCGCTCGAGGACGGCGGGGTCGCGGTTCGGCGGTGCGGTGAGAGCCGGCGGTGCGACGAGATCCGGCTGGGCCGCGGGATCCGGCGGTTCGGGCTCGGTCCGCCCGGGGGCGGGCAGGAGCGCGCCGACCGCGGTCGCGGTGGCCGCCGACCCGAGGGCGATCGACCAGCCCACCGGGCCCAGCGGCCGGCAGCCGAAATAGGTCGACAGCCCGGGCGTCATCACGACGGTGCCCAGGAACACCGCACTGCCGGCGGCGGTGAGCCACACCTGCGGGCTGTGCCGCGCGGCCAGCACCGTCTGCCCGAGCTGGGTGCCGACCAGGGCGACCAGGGCGACGGTGGCCGCACGCCGCTGCGTTCCGGTCCAACGCGCGATCGACCACGCGACGGTCGAGGCCGCCGCCGTGGTGGAACCGCGGATGACGATGGTGCGCCGCAGCTCCGCCGCGATATCGGTGCGGGGCCGCGCGGCCAGTTGATCGGCGAGCAGATCGGCCCGCGCCTGATGATCGTCGGGCTCCTCGTCGTCGGACCGTTCGGTCGACAGCGCCACCGCCATCGCCGGGAACATATCGGTGAGCATGTTGACCAGCAGGAATTGCCTGGTGCCCAACGGCGCTCGGCCGGCCAGCGCGGTACCGAGCACGGTGAACGCGACCTCCCCGGCGTTACCGCCGACGAGGATGCCGACCGCGTCGCTGACCCGGCGCCACATGCCGCGCCCCTCGATCAGGGCGTGCAGCAGGATCAGCGGATCGGGGTCGGTGAGGACCAGGTCCGCGGCGTTGCGGGCCGCGGTCGATCCCTGCGCGGTGAGGCCGATGCCGACGTCGGCGGTGCGGATGGCGGCGGCGTCGTTGCCGCCGTCGCCGGCCATCGCGACGACGTCGCCACGCCGCTGCAGGCTGGTGACGATCCGGACCTTCTGCTGCGGACTGACCCGGGCGAAGACACTGCTGCGCGCGATGAGCTCCGACTGCGCGGCATCGTCGAGGTCGGCCAGATCGCTGCCGGTCACCACCGGATCGGCGTCGATGCCCAGGTCGGCGGCGATCGCGGCGGCGGTGACCGGATGGTCCCCGGTGATCATGCGGACGCCGATTCCGTTGCGCCGCAACGCTCCTACGAGCGGTCGCGCCTGCGGGCGAGCGGTGTCGGCGAGTCCGATGAAGCCGAGCAGGGTGAGCTTCTCGACCGCACTCACCACATCGCCGGGCGCCGCGGGCAGATCACGCCGTGCGACGACCAGCACCCGCAGGCCGCGCTCGGCCATCCGGTGGATCATGCGCTCGGCCTTGCGGCGCTGGTCGTCGGATATGGGTTCGTCGCGATCGGAGCCGTCGGCCTGCCGGGTGCGGATCGCGGTGCACCGGGCGAGCACGATCTCCGGGGCCCCCTTCACGATCAGACGCCAGTGCCTGCGGGTCTGCCCCAGCGTCGCGGCGTACCCGCGATTGGATTCGAACGGCAACTCCTCGACCGTGTCCCAGCGATCGTCGGGCTCGAGCCGTTCGGCGGCGTCGAGTACGGCCTGGTCGGTGGCGTGGACGATGGGCCCGTCGGTGGGATCGGGGCAGGCGTGGGCGGCGGCGCGGAGCAACCGGCGCGCGCGGGGATCGTCGTCCTCGGGCGACCACTGGTGATCGAGATCGGCGAGGGTCGTCAGGCGCAGGCGGCCGAAGGTGAGGGTGCCGGTCTTGTCGAAGCAGATGGTGTTCACCCGGCCCAGGGCCTCCACCGTCCGGCTGGCCCGCACCAGCAGACCGTAGCGGGACAGGCGCCGGGCCACGGCCAGCTGGGCGACCGTCGCGACGAGCGGAAGTCCTTCCGGCACAGCGGCGGTCGCGACGGCCACCCCGTCGGCGATGGCGGCACGGATCCGCTGCCCGCGGAACCAGCCCAGCGCCGTCACCAGCGACCCACCGCCCAGCGTCAACGGCAGCGCCTGATCGCTGAGCTCACGCAGTTGCGCCTGCACCCCGCCCAGTCGTGGGGGCACCGCGACGGCGGCGGCCCGGTTGGTCTCGGTGTCGCACCCCACCGCGACCACGACCGCCACGGCCGCCCCGTTGACGATCGTGCTGCCCTCGTACACCATGCAGCGACGGTGATTGAGGCTCGCACCGGGGGTGGCGGCACTGTCCTTGGGGACCGTCACCGATTCGCCGGTCAGTGCCGATTCGTCGACCTCGAGGTCTTCGGCGCGCAGCAGTCGCGCATCCGCCGGAACCACATCGCCGGTCCGTAGCGCGATCACGTCGCCGACCGCCAGCGCCGCGCTGGGCACCGGTTCGCTCGGCGGCTCGGGATCGTGGTCGAGGGCGGCGCGATCGACGCGGCGCCCGGTAATCCGCTCGTGCGCGATCAGCTCGCGCAGCGCGTTCTCGGCCCGCTGCCGTTGCAGCGCCGAGACCACCGCGTTCACCGCCACCACGCCGGCCACCAGGGCGGCATCGCCGGGGGAGCCGAGGACCGCCGAGGCCGCGGCGCCGACGCCGAGAATGGGGGTGAGCGGATCGGCCAGTTCTCGGCGCACATTGGTCACGAAGCCGGTGACCGGGGCCAGCCGGGACGGCAGCCGGGTCAGCGGCGCGGTCCACGCCCGCGCGGTTTCGGGTTGCCCCCGTTGGGGTTCCGGCAGCCGGGTCAATACTTCGTCGGGTTCGAGACTGTGCCACGGGATCAGCGGCGCGCCGGATTCGGGCAGCCGGCCGCGGGCGGCCCGCAGCCCCGCCCATGTGCCCTGGATCAGTCCGCTGGCCTGTGCCGCGGTCACCGGCCACGCGTCGCGGGCCCGGCCGGCGGCCAGCAGCAGTCCGGCGAGCGAGCATGCCGACAGGGCGATGACCCGGCCGCGCTCGCTGACCTGGCGGGCGGGTGCGACCGTGGCCAGCACGCGCATCACCTGATCGAGGTCGCCGCAGATGACATCGGCGGCCCACGGCATCGCCTGCACATCGAAGGCACTGATCCGGCTCATCCCGATGGCGATATCGGCGCAGGTGAGCTCATCGGCGGCATCGCAGGCCAGCACGCCCACCACGTGGCCGTCGGATTGCAGCCGCCGCACCAGCTCGGTTCCCGGGCTGTCGGTGGTGACGAATTCGTCTGCCAGCGAACGCAATTCGAAGGCATCGCGCTGCCCGCGCACGACCACCTTCAGGCCCGAGGCGCGGGCGGTGAGCAGCAGGGTCCGCGCCCGCGGATCCAGCTCACGTCCGACGAGGACCCGGCCCACGGTGCTCGACCCGTCGCACAGTTCGTACCATCCGGGAACGGTGTCGGCGGGGTTGCGGGCCGGGTCCGGCCGCAGCCGGAGCCGGTCGCTGTCCGCCGGGCCGGGCCGTGGCCGGTCCGGCTCCGACCACAGCAGGCGCTGGGCCGCGTTCCACACTCCGGCCGTGGTCCAGGGCGACGACGCCCGCTCACCGTCTCCCGTGGCGGAGCCGCCGGCATCGCCGTCGTCGGCCGCGCCGGTTTCGGCCGCGAGCACCAGACGCCCGGGCGCGTACAGAACGCTGCCGTCGATCACCAAGGCGCTCGAGCGGTCCAGTCGCCGCCACACCGACGGGTCCATCGTCAGGACGCCGGATACCGCCAGCAGCGCCGACACCGTGGCCGCGAAACT
>NZ_BAGM01000206.1 GCF_000308855.1 Nocardia veterana NBRC 100344
ACCGATCAGATCGGCGGCGAGCGAGTCGCAGAACTCACCGACGCGGCCGAACAACTCGCGCCCGGAGTCACCGAGGCCCCGGCCTGGCCGGCGCTGCGTGAGCGGCTGGCCGAGATCGACCTGGACGGCCGCGACCCAGTCGACGACCTCGCCGCCGCCATTGCGATGCGCGACCTCGAGGGAGTCGACGACACCGCCGCCGTACTGGTCTGGCGCCTGGACCATCTCGACCTCAGCACCGCCACCGAACACGAAACCGACGCCACCACATCGGAAGCCGGGCCAGATACCCATATCGACGCCGCGACCAGCATCGATGACGCTACCGAGGAACCGGATCCGGGCGAGGAATGGGCCGAAGAGTTCACGCCCAAGCAAGGGCGGCCGGTCGAACTGCCGTACCCGGACTTGTCGCCGACCGATCGCGTCCTGCGTCTTCACGCCGAACTGACCGAGACCCGCGCCCGAGTCGCGGAACTATTCGAGCAAGTGATCACCCAGACCCATCCGCATCAGCTCGCAATCGAACCCAGGATCGCGCAGATGCGGCTGCGGATGGATGCGCTGCGGCCGTTGGTACTCGCGGTCCGCGAAGCCCAACAGCAATGGGAAGAAGCCGAATTCGACGCCATCGCCGCCGAAGACACCTACCAGAGCGCGCTCCAAGCGCACCCCGAAAGCGCCGACGAGGAACTGATCGCGTCGGTTCAGCAGCACATCGACGCCCTGGGCGACGACCAGGCCGCGCTGCGGGCCCGGCTGACCGAGCAGCTCGAGACCTACCGCTCCGCCGCCACCGAGAACGCCGCCGACGCGGTCACCGTGAATATCGCACGGACCAAAGCCGACGCCGAGGCCGCGCGCGCTCACGCCGACGAACTCCGCGAGCAGCTGCGCAACGCCCACCACGAACTCGACACCGCGGCCGGCGGGGAACCCGTTCCCACCGAGGACGAGGTCCACACCTGGCGCGACATGGCCGAAACCCTGGCCACCGACGAACTCAACGCCGCGCGCGCCGAGATGCGGCGACTGGACACTCTGCTGTTCCATGCCACACGCCAGGCCGCCAACGAGCAACACGCCACCACCGGAATCCCGTTCAACCAAGCAGTGCGGGAGCTGGAAGACCGCTACCTGCACGCCGACACCGCCCAGCAGGCCAGCACTGAGCAGCACACCAGTTCGGAGATCTCCGACAGCCAGGCAGCGTGGGAGCTCGACAACCGCCGTCGAGAGAGCGGATACATCAGCGAGGCCGACACCGGGATCGGCGGCGACGACGAACCCCACATCGCCCCAACGACGCCTACCGAGCCGATCACCCACGACATCGACACCGAAAACACCATGGACAGCGAAGCCGCTGTCGACATCGACCAGGACACAGCCCCGGACGTCGAGCACGAACCTGCGGATCCGTCGGCCGCCCGCGAACAGCAGATCCTCGAGCAGATGCAGGCCGAGCCGCTGCGGATGCGCAGCGACACCGCGCTGGACAACCTGATCCGGAACCTGCGCCGCGCCGCGACCCGCCGCGACGACCCGGCCGCCTGGCAAGGGTTCGCCAACGCCCAAACACGCACCGAGCAAGTCCGCGCCGCCCACGCCCGACTCCTCGAACAGGCCGACGCGATCCGGGCCGCTCAAGCCGCGCAAGCCGCCGCCGAGGACGCAGGACGCGAACTCGGCACCGCCACCGCGGAAACCCACGCCGCCCGCCAGAACCTGGCCGCGATCTCGGCGCTGCGACCAGGAGCGCGCCGCGAAGCCCAGGCGCGTGTCGAGCGATGCGCCGCCACCGAGGAGCGTGCAAAAGAACAAGCCGCCGCCGCCAAAGCCGCCGCCCGCGCCGCGGTCGAGGCGGCCCGCGACGCCGGCGCCCCCCAAGCGCAATGGGCCGCCCTGCTGGCCCGCGCCGACGACCGCACCGCGCTGGCCGCCGAACTGGCAGAGGCCGAGCGCGGCGACGCCCGGGACGAGGAGATCCGGGAACGGACCGCCCAACGCGCCGCCCAAGCAGCCCGTGACTTGGAAGCCGCGCTTGCCGAACGGCAACGCCGAACCGACCTCTCACCGGTCGACGCGGCCGCCGAACACCGCATCCGCGCCGCGCACTCCCCCACCGAAACGACCCGCTCCGAGCTCACACAGGAACAACGCGCCGCCGCCCAAGCCGAGCTCAACCGTCAGCATCACCGCGACCACGGCCACGAACTCTGATCACAGACAGATGGCTCAGGCCGGAATCTTTCGGCCTCGCGCCCCGCTAGTCCTCGCCCAGGACTGCGCGGGCCCGATCGGTGTCGTGGAAATCGGGAACGAATTCCTCCTGAAATGCGATCTTGCGCTTGTACCAATCGAGCGCGCCCTGCTTCGACATGCCCAGCGCCTCACCGATCCTCGTCCAGCTGTCCCCGGCCTCGCGAGCTTCCCGCATCACGAACCACCGGAAACCGGTGAGCAAGTCGACCAGACGGCGGTTGGCCTCCAGCGCCTGCGCCGGGGTCACCTCGGCGACCTTGGCGAGACTGGACTCCAGCATGGCTCGGGTACCCTCCGGATCGGCCACACTGGACTCTCCCTGCCCGATCTTGGCGAGGCTGGACCGATACAGCTTGATAGAGCTGTAGGTATCCCACACCGCCATCAGTGCACGTACGTCGCCGTCGGCGAGGACGGCTGAGATGTCTGTTCCCGCAGGAAGATAGCCCCGGCTGTCGGTCTCGAAATGCCGAATCCCCATACGACAAGTTTACTTGACACTACCAGAGGTCGGCAAGAAAACTTGACGCTGAATGAGCGCTGTGGCGATCCGTTGTCACGCCGCCGTTGAACGCCGGACCTCAAGGAATCACTCCCCCCGATCGGTGGTCTCCGCAGCGAGGGCCGATCCCGCCCGAATCTGCCCACTGACGAAGTAGCGCTCGAACCCGAAGATTGCTGCCAGTACGCTGCGATCTGTGGGACGCGTGCCAGCGCCGATGCTGGCGACCGCCGGGCGGCCGCCTACCTCCTCCGGCCTATGGGCCACCGAGATGAAGTGGGACGGGATGCGCATTATCGCCGTCAGTCTCGGTGAGCAGGTGCGACTGCACTCGCGTAACGGTCGAGAAGTGACGCGTTCATTTCCGGAACTTGCTGCGGCGCTTAATGAAACCGCGCGCGGCCGCCGGTTCATCATCGACGGCGAGGTCATTGCCCCGCAGTTGCCGAGCGGCATTCCATCGTTCAGCCGTCTTCAGCACCGGATGCACACAGTCCGGCCCCCGGCCGGACTCATCGCGTCGGTGCCCACACAGCTGTTCGCCTTCGACGCTCTCTCGATCCAGGCCAATGACGTCACGGACCTGCCCTACGTCCAGCGCCGGGAACTGTTGGATGGTCTGGAGCTGAGTAGCGCTCTGGTCCGTGTACCGCCCTACTGGACCGACATCGCCCCCGCCCAGATGCTCGACGTGGCGGAAAAGCACGGGCTCGAGGGAATCGTGGTGAAAAGGCTCGACTCGGTCTATCTGCCGGGCCGACGCTCCCGACTCTGGATCAAATCGGCACTGCGAAGAACCACGGACGTTGTTGTCGCAGGCTACTTCTCATCCAGTAGGCGACCGTCGGGCCTGTTCGGCTCGCTGATTCTCGGTGGGCATACTGCCGATGGCGTTTTCATCCACGTCGGAAACGTGGGTACCGGATTCAGCATGGCGCAGCGCCGCGTTCTGCAGGCCCGGCTCGACGAGATCGCCCAGGAATCGAGTCCTTTCGGGACCATGCCGCGGATCGGCGCGCATACCTCCCCGTCCTGGGTAGCCCCCACTCTCGTCGCCACCGTCTACTACCGCGAATTCATCACCAGTCTGCGCCACCCCAGCTGGGCAGGCCTACGCGCTGACCAAGATCCGCACGAGGTAGGCCTGCCCGACTGAAGTGGGCTGAACGGACGTCAGGCGGTGAAGCGGCGCCGGATCTCGGCGACACGGTCGGCCGCCATCGCGCCCCACCCGAGACGGATGATGATGGTGATGAATCCTTCGATGCTGTGAATCAGCGCTCGAACCTGGTCGGCCTCATCAGCGGTGGCCTTGTCGGCGTGCTTGATCGCCTCCAGTTGCTTGCGGATCTTCACCACGACATCTGCGAAGGCATCGAGAATCGGGTTGGCGCCACCTTCGGGAACCGCGCCACCGTAGATGAAGCACAACGCTTCCGCGCGCTTGGTTGGCCAGGGCGTGCTGGATCGAAAATGCACGTACTCAGCTCCGCTCCGCCCGGTCGCTTCGAGCCACTCCAAGACCTCGCCGTGGGGGAACGCGGTGCGCAGCATCCGATCGATCAGCTCGACCAGCGAATTGGCGGCCTGCGACACCCCGTCGATCGACTGATCAAGAGCGAATCGCGCGCCCTCCAGCTTGCGGCTGAGATCGCTGCTGAGTTCGCCTAGCGCCTGACGTGTCGGCCCGGATGCCATCGCCCGCAGCTCGTCGATTAGCTGTCCGGCGTCCGTAATGGGTTCCAGCGCCGTCGAGTCCAGACCCTCACCGAGCTTCTCGGTGCGCAGTTTCTTCGATGCGGTGTGCAGACGCCGGACCAGCTCCAACGCGGTCACTGTCTCCTCGAGCCCGAACATGTCGCAGATCCGCTCGGATCCGATCACCGACATGCAGTCGTCGAACGCCACTGCGAACGGCTGCAGCCGGGCCGTGCCCCAGTCCACCAGATCCGAAATCACCCTCATGTCCTCGCGGACCGCGACCGTGAGCCGGTCGAACGCTGCGGCGCCGATCAGCCGGCGCAGAAACCTACGCCACGTGCTGCTGTTGACCTTGGTGACTTGCTGCAGACGGTCTTCGGTGGCGAAGTCGGTGAGCCATTCGGCCAGCGCGTGCCCGGCCTGCGGGCCCGGCTCGAGCCCGAGTTCGGCCATCGCCTCATCGAACCAGCTGAACCGGTCGAGCACAGGTCGCGGATCGTCGCGGTCGAGGAGCGTATGCGCTGAGCACAGCACGATGTCCAGAGCGCCCAGTAGGAAGTGGTCGATGCCGAGGAGCTGTTGAATGCCCGGCGGCAGTGTTTGCAGCGCACGAGCCACCTGCGAGCGCGGCAAATCCGCGTACGCGGCGACCGGCGAGGTCGGCAGAACGATTACGGAAGCGGCGAGGGGTTCCTCGCCCTGGTTGTCGTCGGGATTCACGCTCGACTCCATTCCGGCCGCTGAGGGCCGTTTCCGGGACGCCGACGAGACGGCTGACAACCGGGGAGAGCAACTCCGCTGAGGATCACCCCGGTTCCGCATGCCGCGGAGCACGGGGTGACGTAGCATCGGGGAGTCCTACCAAGACATACCCGAGGCCCTGCTGGGAGTTCCGCTTCCGGCCAGGGCCTCGGCGTTCATTTGCAGGTGTTCCGTTCGGCGGCACTGCGCCAGGCGGGCCGTCGGGGTAAGTCTATATCTGGTAGGCGACATCTCGATACACCACAGGATGTTGTGTCGCGGTGCCGAATGTCGCGTGCGATACGCCCTGACTAGGCGGTGCGGCGGAACCGCTGCGCGAGCACATGAAGGATCGCGTCGCGGGGCACGGTGTCATCGGCTGCCGCTTCGACGGCAACCCATTC
Source organism: Nocardia veterana NBRC 100344 (assembly GCF_000308855.1). Lineage (GTDB taxonomy): Bacteria > Actinomycetota > Actinomycetes > Mycobacteriales > Mycobacteriaceae > Nocardia > Nocardia veterana. The sequence goes on from NZ_BAGM01000206.1 coordinate 5,614, forward strand.
GGAGACCAGTGCGTCGATACTCTCGCCGGCCTGAGCGGCACGCGCCTCAAGGCGCTGCATCACCGGCCATGGCAGCTGCAGCGTCACCGTCCGCGTCATCATCAATTCGCTCGGGTCCGTGAGCTGTTCGACCTCGACCGGTGCGGCCGAGAGGTCGGGGGTGAAGCTGTCGATATCGAAATCGGGCCCGTAGGCCTGGACCAGCGCATCATGCAGCGCGGCCGTGTCATCCTTCGAACGGCTCATCGGTCTCGGCCTCCCATCGGGTGTATGCCTCCAGATTATCGCCCGTCAGCGGTCCGGCGGCGATGACGATCGCGTGAAACGGCGCATCCTGGTGGACCGCGACCATGATCGGCCGTCCGGCATCGGTCCTGCCAGCAATAAGTGTGACGGTCAATTCGTTTCCCGTCGATGGGCGCGCCCACCGTCGGCGCGCTCTGAGCACCTGAAAGACCTCAGCGACCGTCACATCGCGCAACCGGGCCGCCGCCCAGTCGGGGATCTCGAAAGGCATGGGGGCACAGCCTACTTGGAGGCGGCGACATTGAATCAGCCCAGAACCTTCGCCCACCGTTCGTGCGCGGACTGGCGCGTCATTCCGGCGGCCCGGCCGATCGCCTCCCATGATGCGCCCTGCTCGCGCGCGGCCCGCACGGCTGCGGTGAGTTCCTTCTGCGCCTCGGCGACCGCCTCGGCCGCGACCTCGATGGCGTAGCAGCCCTGGAACGGGGCGATGTGCCGGTCCCAGTCCTCCATCAGCAGGTCTTCCACGTCCTCCGGCAGCATGGCGCGGTCATCGTCGCAGTAGATCCGGTGGTGTGTGGGGTCGTGCTCGGCTTCGGTCGCTACCCGGGTCCATACCGGGCCGCGCCAGCACTCGGGATAGCGGCGCGTCGAGTTGTCGGTACAGATCACCTGCCACGCAACGACCTCAGCGCCGCGCCGATACTGCCACTCGTCCAAGCGCGTGCCGTCAGCGGCTGTGGTCGCGATCGGCCGACCACCGCCCCATCCCCCGCCGGTCATGCCGTCCGCGAAGATGTGCGCCACGGTGCCCTCGTGACGTCCGTCGTCGGTCTGTCTCCCCATGTCCCGCACCCCTCGCCAGCATGTGTCAGGAATTCCTTACATTCTATCCCTCTGTCAGGAAATTCTGACAGGACAGCACTGTCGGAATTTCAGGGAAGTTCGTTTTCCGACAGTTAGTTGGTGAGGACGCGGTAATCCGGGCCGGATTCGTTCTGGTCGAACCAACCGGCGGGTGCCCGGTTGGGGTTGACCCGGCCGGGGGTCCGATGCTTCTCCGGAGTGCAGTTGTGCATCGGGCCGCGTTCCGCGTCGAAGAGGGCGCGCGCGTGAGCGTCGAAGTGATAGACCCACCAGCTCGACATGGTGTCTTCGCGGTTGGACTTCTCCCATTCACGCCACAGGGCGTGCATGCGGAGGGCGACCATGCGGTGCCGGAACCACTCCGGGCACACGACTTGGCCTTTGCCGCCCCCCTCGAACTTCCCTTCGAGGGCCGGCGCGAGCCAGTCGTCGACCCATTCGCCAGCGTCGAGGTAGATATCGGGCTGCTCGTCGTCGGTGCTCTTGGCGGTGGTCACAGGATCTCCTTCGCGAGTGCGATATGGCTGTCGGGGCCGTATTTGGCCAGGGATGCGGTCACCGACCCGGCGTCATGGCGGTCGGACCAGAACGTTTTCCGTACCAGGACCGGTGGGTTGCCGGTGGTCATGACAATGGCGCGGTCTTTGGGGAGCTTGGCCAGCATGGAGACGGGCATGGCTGCTTCACTGCTCCAGCTCTGGGAGTGGGCAACGCCATGCGGATTGTGGGACGTCGACCAGCGAGACACGTCGATAAGCCCGATGGTTTCCGATATTTGCCCGAGGTAGTCGGTGTCTTTGACACCGCCGCCGTAGTAGTGGACGTTGGCGGCCGCGAGCATCTGCTGCCACCCTTCCTCTCCCCAGACCTGGATGGCTTGGGCGGGAGATTGGACATACGTTTGACAGACGATGCCCTGAGATCCGAAGTGGCTGTACCACTTGGGCAGTTCCGGCAGCGGGCATACGTTGGCGGCTTCATCGAGCGCGGGTAGTAACGGCACGGCCAGTCGCCTGCCTGGGCTGACACGCGCTACCTTCAAGGCCTCGTCGAAGATCCGGCCGACCAGCGTGGTGACCAGCGCGGTCGCGGCGTCCGCTCCTTCCATGGACATCGCGTACAGCGTGTCTCGGGATACGACGAATGCCTGTGGATCGAACTCCGGCAGAGAGTGTGTCGGTGACCATTCCGCCAGATCGGTGTCATCGCCGGGGATTCGGCGGCGGCGCTGCGGCAGCACGGTGCGCGCGTAGTCGGGATCGGTCAGCACGTTGAGATTGCGGCGCGCCACATCGTAAAGGCCGTCGCGCTGTTTCGGGTAAAGCCCTTGTGCGGTGCGGAGTTTCGTCGCCGCGATGGTGTGACCACTGTCCGCGAGGAGCTTCCTGGCAAAATCGTTCGCTTCGTCGGACAACCACGCGTAAGCGTGCATGAGGTCGCCCTCGGCGATGGCAGCGGCGAGGAAGTAGATCGCGAGCAATTCCGCCGCGCCACCATCGAAATATCCGTCGACGCGAGCACCGTCGATCTTCTCGGCGGCAATGAACCGTGACGCGAGCCGGCGGGCGTCTTTGAGGCTGGTGATGTTGCCCAATGGGTTCCACCAGAAGTTCTGGTGCGCTTCGCCGGTGACCCCTTGCAGATCCGATTCCCACACGCTGCTTCCGGGGATGAGTTCACGCGCGCCGCGGGTATGGTCACGCAGGTCGGACTTGTTCGATGTCGCGATGACCGGCCCCGGCGCATCGAGTACCGACGGAATCGCAGCCCCGGCGGTCTTGCCGGTGCGCGGGCCCGCGACCACGACGGTGGTGTCCTCATAGGATTGGGTGATCGGCGCATCCCCGGGAATCGTGGTACCGAGCGTGAGCCCGATCGCGCCCGGCTCGGTCATATCGACCCCGGGTCGTAACCGCTTCGCCTTCTCCAGAGCGCTGCGTCCGGTCACTTCCGACAGCTCACGGTAATCAGCAATAGTCGTTGCGCGTTTGTCGATCTCGGACCGCCGAAACCGGCGCACCAGCGCCCAGACCGCTACACCGACGAGCGCGCTCTCAGCGATCACGGTGAAGACCGTCGCCAGTGGCGTCCACAAGGCACGGTAGCGGCGAAATCCGAACGCCACGAACGGATTGCCCGGGATGGTGTCGCCGGTGAGTTGCGCTGCCAGCCACCAGGCGCCGTAGGCGACCAGCAACAGCACCAGCATGATGGCCGCCAGTACTCCCAGGGCGGTCCAACCCGAGACCCGATGACTTGGTGCCTGCGTTCTGCTCGTCACAGTTCCACCGCCACACTCGTGTCGCGGCGCATGCCCGCGGTTGCGGGCTGTATCTCCGGGCCCGGCTGCGGGCCCGGAGTGCTGGTCCCACGATTGACCTCGCTGACAGCAATCAGTCGCCGGATCTCGGCGGACTCGGCCTGTTCTTTGTGACGCTCGACCACGTCGTCCATGTGGAGGACCGCCTCCCGGCCGGTTTGGCAATCGGCTACGGCCTCGACCAGCTCGCGCGCGTCCATTCCTTGCTCGACTAGTGTGGTGAACCGTGCATCGGCCGACGTCCACTCCGCGTCGGGGGAATCCAGCGCCGAATCCGCCACCGTTCCGCGCAGCCGATCGGTCAGCGTCTTGCCTTCGTCGGGGTCTGCGACGGCGCCGGCGGATTCGGGGCCTGAGCCCTTTGTGGGAGCCGAGTTCCGGACGTACATGCTATTTTCGGTCTGCGCGTCGATGATCCGGCCGAGGCCTGCGACATCGCCCACGAGGACGTCGCGAACGAGGCTTCCGTTGCTCGGGCCGACAATCCCTCGCCGTTCGAGTCGGTCCATCAATTGCTCGGCCTCGCGATAGCCGATATGCAGCCTGCGCTGCAGCATGGACGTCGATCCGAACTGAGAATTGACCATTAGGTTCGCTGCTCGGACGAACTTCTCATCGCCCCAATCTGGATGAAATTGCGGCTCTTGTGCTTTCGCGGCGATTTCGGCAGCAGTGGTCATCATGAACTGCTCTTCCACGTACTGCTCGGCCAGCTGCTCGCTGACGATGTCGCGGGTCTGATTTGTCGCCTGGTCGGGCGTGGTCCGGCCGGACTCGATGTCGTCGGCGAGGGTCTTGACCTCTGCCGGATCGATCCCGGCCTCCCGCATCCGCTCCGACCAGGCCTCAGCCACCGCCTCCGCTTCGGCACGAGTCGCTTCCGCCGCTGCCCATCGCGCAATGAGCGCCTCTCGGGTGTGTGTCTGCGCCAACTGCCGATTGTGTTGGGCTTGGTCCTGGGCGGTCGCGACGGCCTGTCGCGCCTGCCAGTGTGCCCGTGCGAGCTGCTGAGCGCGCGATTCGCGTTGGCGGATCTGGGCGGCGAGCGCCCGGCGGGCAGCGAGCAGTGTTTGAGCTGCGACCTGCATGATCACCATGTGTTCGGCCAGGATCTGTTCGTCTTCTTGCTGAGGATGCATCGTGTGTCTCCGTTTCGCGTGGGTGAGGGCGGCCAGGAAGGCGGCGGCTAGCTGCACATATCGAGGCGGCCGACGCCCTCGATGACTGCCGTTTCGAACAATTCGTGGTAGCGGCAGCGGATGGCCTCGGCGGCAGCGCGGGGATTGACGCGGTAGGCCTTGCGCAGCAGCTGCAGCGCCCACGCGCCCGTTGCGTCGCCGCTGGTGAATGCCAGGTCTGCGGCCAGCTCGTGCACGAGATCGAATATCTCGGCGCCGACCTCCGCGTATATGAACGCGTCGGTCTCCTCGTCGCTCGGCACTGCGGCGGACCGCTTGGCCGGCAGCGCGAACACCGCGCGCTGCAACTCGTGTTGGTACCGTCGCAGCCCGTTGTCGGCCTCGAGGGTTTCCGCGGTGATGGACGGCTGGGCCTGGATTTCTCCGGCGAGTTCGTGCCGCGCTACACCCCGGAGCGCGGCGGCCGGAAGCTCCCGGACAACCCAGTCGGTCACGATCTCGTCTGCTAACTCACTGATCTGCATCATGTTTCGTCCTCCCAGCGATACGGATGGTTCGGTCAGCGAGGCGAGATCATCGACACGCGCCATTGGTCGGTTCCTGGTTGGCGAGCAGCCACCATGTAGGCGATCACTGTCCGATCGGGTTCGGTGATGCCGGGCGCGCTGATGCGCTGCGTGATCTCGACGACTCGCTGGTGTTTGCCGCCGGTGTCGGCCGGGTGGTCGTCGCCCGTGATGCGAGAAGAGGCCGTGATGGTGGCGTTGTCGGCCGCCCACCGCGCCCAGCTCGCGCCGGTGACGCGGGCGAGGCCTGCCGCACTCGCCCCGACCTGTTGGATATAGGTCGGATCCAGCAGCGGGCGGGCACGATCGAAACCCGCTGCGGCGCTGGCATCTTGGGCGGGCCGCCAGCTGTAGAGCTGGTTGGCGGTCCAGAGCATGACTTGATCCGGGTCTCGGTCGTCCACTCCTGCCGGCGCGGGCGACGGCGCCGCAGACGTGGAGCCGGCGGGAGGCGGTGTCGGCTCGTTGTTGCTGCCGCATCCGCTCGCCGCGACCACCACGGCGGTCGTAATCGCGGCGACGTAAGCGGTCGCGCGCGGCCGGTGGATGTGCTGGATCATGGTGTGGCTCCTGCGTTTATGGCGGTGTTGGGGTCGGTGCTGGCCGGTGTTCCGGAGCCGTAGCGGCGGATGTCCCACCGCTCGCCGTCGAATGCGCTGATCGGCGAGTATTTGACGACGTCCCCGGTTTCTGGGGCGTGCAGGAGCTTGCCGTCTCCGGCGTAGATGCCGACATGGTGCGAGTCGGACTCGCCGGGGGAGGTGAAGAACACGACGTCGCCCGGCGCCATCTGATCGCGGGTGATGACCTGCGCTCTTGGATCGTCCTGCTGAGATTGGGTGTAGTGCGGCAGCACAATCGTTCCGTTGGAGGCCTGCGCCACCGCGTAGAGCACCAGGCCGGAGCAATCGAATCCACCTGCGGTCGGGCCGTTCTGGTCACCACCGCCCCACACGTAGTCGGTGCCGAGCCATTTCTGGGCCGCCGCGAGTACGCGCGCGTTGAAGTCACCTGGTGGGGTCTGAGTTCCGGTTCCCGGCGCGCACGTCGCAGGCCCCGACGGCGCGGCGGGTGCCGGGCCGCCGCCGGATCCCTTGAATGCGGCATAGAGCTGTGCGGCCATGTCGGAGTGCGCTGCGTAGAGTCCTCGCAGATCACCACGCGGGTTTTCCACGATTGCGGCCAGCTGGGCAGGGTCCTGCGTCTGCCAGCCGTCGATGCCGTTGAGGGTGTCGTAGAACCAGTTCGCCTGATAGGTGGGGTCCATCAACGCGGCGATACCGTCCTTGCCGTGGATCGAGGCTCTCATCTGCCACGGGCCGACCGAGTCATAGTCGGAGCCGACAGCGTCGTGCGGGAACGAAAGACTCTCGGGCACATTGGAATTGGCGTAGTTCTGAAACGTCGATTCCTGGGCTGCGGCCATCAACGCCGCCATGATTCCGGTCTCGGAAATGCCGCGCTGCTCACCGACCTGAACGGTGAGCTTCGCGATCTGCAGCTGGTTCTGATTCAGCCCCGCCATGGTCACGCCATCGACGCTGGGCAGACCTTGTCCCAGCACCGGCCCGCCCGGCGCGCACGCGGTGTCGTCGTCGAGAGCGAACAGCACGACGAACAACACCGACGACATGGCCACGGCGAGCCCGACCAGCGCGACTACGATCTTGTTCACCCGGCCCGCCCGATGTCGGGGCACTCCTGCAGGCTCGCCTGGCCGCCGGCGGCCGTCAGCTTCCGGATCACGGCTCGCGCCTGGGCAAGCTCGTCGGTCAGCTCCCGCACCCGAGCTTGCAGTGCAGCCACCGTGGTCGGCATCTCTTGTTCTTCCGCCGCTCGGAGCCAGTTGCAGATCGTGTTCCAGTGGACGCCGAAGGTTGGCGCGAGTGCGCGGGCCGCCGCGGTCCGAGTCCTGCCCTGGGCTATGAGCCCCTGGGTAGCCGCGACCGCCAGCGCTCGCAGTTCAGCGTCGACCTCGCCGTATTGACGGAAGCCGCCACGCATGGAGGTGGTCACGATGCTGCCTCCTGTTCGTCGTCGCCGTCGCGGCGGCCGAAGCTCTCGAACATGCGGCTGGTCTCGTGGATCCCGTGGCGCTGCTCTGCCTCGGCAAGGCGCACCCGGAAGGGAATGCCGGGGCTGCGGTCCTCACCGATCTTCAGCAGAAACTTGCCGAGCCCGGGCGGCAGCGGCCGCGGGCCGCTGCGGCGGGCCGACTCGCCTGTAAGCGCTTGGGGAGCCGACCAACTCGTCACCATCGCCGCCTCGGCCTCGGTGAACGGAACGATCGAATCGAGGCGGCGGATCTCTTCCGGAGGCAGGGCGCCGAACACCTTGGCGCGTGCGCGTTCGAGAAAACCGAGGGCCCGCGACGCCGCCGCGGAATCGAGTGCCTGCAGGTCTTTGATCGTGTGGCTGATCATGATCAGCTCGGTGGCGAGCCCACGCTGCAACCGGGTGAGTTCATCGACACGCTCGATCATGAAGTCGCCGAGACCGAGAACCTGCCACAGTTCGTCCATCACGACCTGGAAATAACGCTGTTTTTCGACGCCGACCTCCGCCAGGAGGTTCAGCGACTCCACCGCACCGAACCCTGCCGACCAGCTGGCCAGCATGACCGCCGCTTTCAGTTTCTTGTCGTTTTTCGGGATGTGGGAGACGTCGACGCAGATGGCGACCGAGTCCAGATCCAGCGGGGTTGTCGTATGCCCGTTGAACACCTGCCCGAAATTGCCCTGGGTCAGTGCCCGAAGCGACCGCCGCAGGTGAATGGTGGCGCTCTGGTATTCATCCTCGGTGTACGCGCCAGCGTCTTCGTGCAGCTCGGCGCCTCCTGCCGAGATGACGTCGGCCAGGTCTTGCATGATTGGTGGCGATTCGAGGGTGAAGCCGTGGCCGCCAGAACGTTTCGGCGTGAACAGCAGGCGCAAGGTTGTGGAGATGAGTGTCTCTTCGAAGTCGGCGACCTTGCGGCCGCGCGACAGTTCCACCAGGCCGGCGATGAGGGTGGTTTGGCGTGCCCGCAGTTCGGTTCGCAGGCTTTCGGCGGCCTCCGGCATCTGCAACTGATCCAATCGCCGCAGCGCCAGCGCCATCACTCCCCCGTCGAGGGGGTTGAGTTTGCCGTGGCCGTACCCGAGGTCGACGATTTGCCCGCCGACGGCCGCGACGGTGTCGCGGTAGTCCGGCTTCACGTCGGCCAGAATCAGCGGTGTGATTCCCTGGGCGACGGCGCCCAGTACGAGCCGCCGAACAAGGGACGATTTCCCAAAGCCGTTGAGGCCCAGCACGAACAGGCTCGGTGCCGTGATGATGCCGCGAGTGAAGTAGTTCATGGGAGCGAAGCAGACCGGTTCACCGGTATCGAGGTGAGGACCGAGCGGGGTGCCGATCAGCGGCGCGCTCGCACCCACGCACCACGGCCACAGGCCCGCGACCTGCGCGGTGGTGCCTCGATACTCGGCAGGCCGTCCGACCGAGCGTGACCGTCCGCCGCCGGGGCCGACGATCCCGCTTTTGGTCACCCGCACCACCGAGGCCGGCCTGCCGGTGGACTCTTCGGCGCGGATCCGCTGCGCCAGCCGCCGGTTGTCGTCGACGTGCAGACGGAGCCGGGCAGGAGCGGCGAGGAGCGGGTTGCTGTTCGCGACTCGACGTTCCAGCTTGGCGCGTGCGTCCGGGGCCAGCACCTTCTGCCCCAGGCCCGGTTTGTCGAGGCTCGAGGCAATCGGCTCATTCGACACGACGCGGCGGCTCATTCGGCCACCGTCCGCGAGATCGTCGCCATCTCCGGCAGCAGCACACCCATTCCGAGGCTCGCCGAGAACGCGGCAGCCTGATACCGGTAGCTGCGACGGATTTTCAGCCGTGATTGGGTCGACAACGCTTTGGTCAGAGCGTCGATGCGCGGGAGTTCCGCCTTTTCCGGCTCTGTGATGGTGATCAGGACACCGAACCGTGTAACACCGTGGCCACGGGCCTGTTCTTCACGCGCCTGTGCGGTAGCCTGCACCCGCAAAGTTGCTTGCGCGGAGCCGATTCCGCGCGCGGTGTCATTGGCGATCAAGGAGTCACGGTGATCGTCGTCGACGATCTTGGTAGCGGCATCGGCCGAATGTGGCCGGTAGATGATCGCGACGCGTTTGCGCGGGAGGTCGCTATTTGGTTTGAGTAGCGGCTCGAGGACGCGTTCGCGCACGACACCCTCCGGTGCGCCTTTCATTTCCCAGGTCACCGAGTTCACGCCGTCGTGCCACAGACGATCGGTGTGCTCGACATGCGACACCGGTCCAGCATCGGACCACTCGATGCCGTGGGGCTGGTCGCCTTCGTGCGCGGCCTCGAGATCTGCTTCGGCGGCAGGATCCCACGCGCGGCGGACGATCGCGATGATCTCCTGGTCATCCATCGGCCGGGCACCAACCCCCGCATCGCCGAGCGCAGCAACGATCGCGGGCAGGCGGTGGGCAATTTCGACGGCTTGCTCGGCGGGATCCTTGCGTCGTTCGGCCGTCATCGCGCGAAACGTGATGCTGCACCAGGTTTCCTGGCGAACGCTGTTGTGAGGCAACGCGTCTGCGAGTTCGAACATCACCTCCCGCGCCATGGGCGGCGCGGTCGGCGAAGTGATCGCTTCGATCTCGGTGGCGAGGCGGTTTCCCGTTTCCGGGACGGTGTCGACGACCACCGTGATCGCTTCGACGTCGGCAGCGCCGCCGAGGCTTGCCAACATCTGCCCCCAGCTGCCGACCCAGGAATCGATCATTTCCTGGTCCACGGCGCGAGCACCCTGCGGGAAGCAGCGCAGGGCAACGGTGTACAGGTTGTGCTCGGGAATGTGCACCATGCCGAACTCGTAGCCAGCCGAGTCGCGGGACTTGTAGAGCTGCGACGTGGCCATCAGGCCCGGCAGCGAGCAGCTGCCGCGCCGGGAGAAGACGCCGCCCGCGTTGATGTGTTCACGACGAAGGACGGTGCGGAACCACTGCATCATGAGAATTCCTCGCTCGTATCCCGTGCGGCCGTCCACGCGGATGGCCATTGGTGCCAAAACGACAAGCTCGACGAAGGCCACGATCAGGCCGACCAGAAAGCCAGCGACCAGACCGATCACCATGGCGATGACGACCGCTCCGAAGGCCGCCATGGTCACTGCCCACCCGAAGCCCCACAGGCCTTCGCTCCGGGGGCGTGTCCACAGCCCGTAGGTACGTTCGATCCGCTGAGCTGGAGCGTGCGTTGTCATCGCGGAACCGCCTTACTGCCACTAGTGCCTGTGGGACGTGCCGGTGTGGTGGAGGGTGTTCCTTGAGCGGCGGCGTCGTTGATCACCGAGTTCGCCCCGCGCAGACCGGCACCGGCCACCTGTGCTCCGGCAGCGGCGGCAGCGCCCACCGGGCCGCCTGCCTTCCCCGCGGCCGCTGCTCCGCCGCCTCCGCCAGTCCGGCCGCCGCCGGAGGGTCCGCTTGGGCCGGACGGTCCGCTCGGGCCCCGGCCGCCTCCTCCAGCGGCACCCGTCGGCGGGTTGCCGCCACCGCCGCCGTTACCGGCCCGAACGACACCCCCACCACGGGAATCGGCTGCGCCGGTGGCCATGCGGCTGAACGCTCCTCCGACGTTCGCGCCACCAGCCATCAGCCCGCCGAGAACCATCGCGCTGGACCCGCCGCCACTGAGAGAGCTGACCGGTGAGAGCAGCCGCATCAGCGCAGGCAGCACGAACGCCACGCTGCACAGCAGCGCGATACCGACCAGCATCCGCACGGCGGTGTCGGTGTCGGGCTTGGTGTTCGGGTCGATCTGATTGGTGCCGGCGACGGTGAACGCGACCATGTATGCGATCGCGGCGATCGGCTTGTACAGCACGAACGCAACGCTCCACATCAGCAGCTTTTCGAAAAATTGTTGCCCGGTCCGGCCCCCGCTGGCTGATGCCGCGAGCGGGAGGATGCCCGCGACCACGCACAGCAGCCCCTGCCGCACGATTGCCAGCACGATCTGCAACAGCGCCGACAACAGCCCGACGATCGCGAAGATCAGCACCAGGCCTGGCGAAAATGCCGACAGCGCTTGAGTTTCGATCATCGCTTCTGCGATGCCTTTGGCGTTGCCGCCGGTGGCGTCGTCGATCACCCACGACGCGAATGCATCCGAGGCATGAGTACCGAGGACCAGCACGGTGCTCCAGCCGCCGGAGATGATGACCGTGCGCAGCAGCACCCTGTAGGCGTCGACAGCCTCAGATGCCGCTGCGTTGCGCCGCGCGGCCGCTAATCTCACCCCGCACCACATGAGGCTGAAAGCGAGGATGATGATCTGGATATCGGAGGTGTAGTCACGCACCTTGGCGATCAGGCCGTCCAGATCGTCGACCGCGGAGTTGGGGACCTTGGCCCAGAAGGTGAGGCCGAGGCTGACCGCCTGGCCCAATCCGTTGAGCAGGGAATCGACCACCTTGCCGAAGGTGGAGTCCCACGCCTTGTCCTTGACGGCCTGTGCGGCATCGCCAGGGTGTGTGGCGGCGTTGCCCGCCTTGCATGCGCCGCCGACAGCGTTGCCCAGGTTGAACGGTGTCCCGGGAATTCCGACGTTGTCGAGGTCGTCGTGGATCTCTTCGCACGTGTCGTTGAATCCGTATGTGCCGCCGCCGGAATCGGCGGGCTGCGCGGATGCGACGGCGGCCGGGCCGAACACGGCGGCCACGACGGTCATGGCTATCAGCAGCAGGCGGCCCCGATGGGCGACCGCGCGCAGGACAGCGGCACCGGTGCTCACCATGCGGTCCACCCCCCGATGGAGGTCACCGTCTGCTGAGGGATCATCTTGTCGGCCGGAAGTCGCAGCTTCCACTCGTTTTGGTCCCACACCATGGCCAGGGTGAGACTGGTCCACCGAGGGGCACCGGTGTCGGAGCCTTGGCGCACCGCGAGGGCGACTTGGCACATGTCGTCGGACCACGAGGTGATCCGGAAGGCGTCCGGCGCCACCATGTAGCGAGTCACCTGTTCCGGTTGGGTGTCCGGTGCTTTGCCTTGGGCTTTCAGCCGGTCGAATTGGGCGAAGTCGGCCGCGCTCATGACCACCATGTGCTCGCGCAGCGGGCGATCGCCGAGGCGGGCGCGGGTCTGCCACATCACGAAGGCGGCCGCCAGCGCCGCGCCTTGCGGGGTGTGTGCGTAGCCGACAGGCACACCATCCTGGATGTGGGTCGGGCCGTCGGAAGTCGAAAACGGCACGACTGCGCCGTGCACACGCTGCCAGCCGCCCTTGGCATCGGGCCCGCGGGTGCCGGCAGGGGCAGCAGTGAGCCACTGCGGGTCATCCGGACGTCGCTGTGGGGCAGTCTGTTCCAGGGGCTGGCCGGCGGGGTTGGCGGGCACGTCGACACGGCGGCCGAACACGTCCACGTCGGGTGTGGTGAAGCCAGTGGCCGAGCTCGCCGGAGCTGTCGTGGGCGCGGTCGTGGTCGGCGAGCTCGTTTTCGCGGCATCCGGATTCGATCCGCTGTGGCGGCCGATCAAAACGATCACTCCGGTTACGACGATCAAGACGATGACGACCAGGGCCGCTGCGAACGTCGCTGGTCGCCGCAGAGTGCCACGGCCGTCGGTGTTTTCAGGTTCGGACGTCACGACCGGGCCTCCACCTTCACCATGGCGGCCGGGGCTTGCAGGACCGCGTGCTTGGTGGGTGTCTTGTCGGCCGGGTCAGGCAGCTGTAGACGCCAGTCGCCGCCGATCCAGGTCACGACCGTGTCCGTGGCGAGCAGGCTGCCGTCGGGGTAGCTGGTGTAGAGGGTGATCGCGGCGCGGTCTTTGGTCCAGGAGGTGATCTGATAGCCGATGTAGCGTTGAACCGCGGAGGGGTCGACCGCCTTGACCGAGTACAGAGCCCGTGTGGTGACCCAGGCGTCTTTTCCTGGATTGGCTACGAGGACCCTCGCAGCGACGGTGTACCAGGTGCTGTCTGGTGCGTTCGTGGACCGGTACGCGTGCTGCATGGCGGCCAGAGCTGCACCCTGCGGAGTGTCGGAAAACCCTGTCGCGGCATCGCTTTCGACATGTTTCGGGCCGTCGTCGCCGTAGGGCAGCAACGCTTCTTGCCATTTCTCCCAGTGCAGTCCGGATGGTGGGCGATTCGGGTCCGCCGTCGGCGCACCGGCTGGGCGGGCGCCATGGTCGCTGCCGCCACATCCGGACAGCAGGGCGGCCGCCGCGAGCAGAGCGCCGATCGCGCGTGCTGTGCGAGGCATGTCAATCTCCTTGTGAGAGCGAAGATTCGAAAGCGGGCGTCGTCTACTGCTGGATCGAGTTGATTACGGCTGTAGCGATGCCGAGCGACGAGGAGCAGATGATGGAGCCGAGCAGCGGTCGCCCGAGCGAGTCCATCGCTTCGACGAATCCGCCGCCGTTGCGCCAGGCGGCGTGAAACCGACCGGCGGCGATGAGGAACCAGCCGAGGCAGAGCATCAGCGCCGTCCACAACGCGAAGCTCGCGATCGTGAGCAGCGGCTGATACACCTCGGGCGGCAGCGGCTTGGCGATGGTGGTGGTCATGAGGCGGCGCCTACAGTGCGGCGAGGACGCCGTTGATCAGACCGCTCGCCGACACGGCGACGATGCCGCCGATCAGCGCGCCGACGACCATTTTCGGCGCGGTGTTGACGCCTCCGTTGAACTTTTCCCAGCCCAGGACGCCGCCGGCGATGATGATGGCCAGAATTCCGGCGAGGAGAACTCCCCAGAGCGCGTATTGCAGGATCTTCACGACGCCCTTGCTTCCGGGAGGGGCGTCGGGGGTGATCGTGTCGACCTGAGCGAGCACGTGGGTTGCCTGGAGTGCGACATCGTGGATCATTTGAGGTCTCCTTCGGAGGTGGGCCGCATAGCAGCGGTGACGGTGGTGATCAGTGATTCGCCGACGTTCCGCACAGCTGCGAGCGGGTCGGGGCCTTTGGCGGGGGCGATGCTCCCGGGAGTCCAGACGGGAAGTTCTTTCATCTCGGTCAGTGGCCATGTGGGCTGCCACTCGATGCGCCAGCGGCCGTCTTCGGGGACCAGGTCCCACATGACATCGAGGTACTGCCGAATCTGCTTAGGCTGGCGGCCGGATTGATAGGCGCAGGTGACGAGGCCCAGCAGCACCGAGCGATCTCCTGCTAATCCGCTGTGCCACTGGCGAAGCAGGTGGTGGGCTCGGGAGAGACCTTCGATAGTTTCGCGGGCGACCAGCACGATGAACGGCGATTCGCCGCCGAGGACCGCGGGCCACTGGCGGCCGCAGTCGGCCGCAGGCGCCAGCATTCGCGACAGGGTCGACACTCCAGCTCCTCCGTGCGCTCCCATGAGCCACACCAGCGGAGGCCGTGATTCCTCATGCGGCACCGGACGATCCCAGATCGGTGCGCGCTGGTTCATCGGTGGAGCCACCGCGTGGGCTACCGACAAGCGGCGTCCCCGTGGAGGCAGCGGCCGCAACGGAATATGCGACATCGCACCGTTTTCCGACGGTCGTGGGGAATCGGGCGGTGCCGTCTCGGCGCCCATGCGACCGTGGTTGAGCAGGCCGGTCATTGTGCTCCCCCGATGCCGGTGATGAGGTAGTCGCCATTTGCCTGCCGAGCCACAGTGACGAGCTGGCGGTAGGTGTGCACGGACTGGTCGGGGCGGTTTTCCACGATCACGACCGACCAGTGCTCGTCGCTGCTGGGCGAGATTTGGACGCAATAGTGGGTGCCCTGCGGCACGGTGGCGATTCCGGCGTCGATCACCTCCGCGGGCGACACCGAGGCGTCGGGAGTGACGAAGGCCCGCGCCGCAGCTCCGGATCTGTCGTGGTAGTAGGCGTTCTGGAACGCGAGGATCACGTTCTCCGCAGTGCCTTTGTTCCCTGTCCCATTGCCTCGCACCGTGTTCGGGGTCCGGACCGCGTCGCAGCCGGGACCACCGCCGAGCACCGGGTCGGCGGCAATGGCGGCGGCGCGGCTCGGTACCGCCGAGCTGGCCGGTGCCGGTGCCGAGTCGTGTCCCATCACAGCGAAGCCGCCCGCTGCGACCGCACCAGCCGCAAGGACGCCGCCTGCCACCGCCACAGCAACAGGGCCACGCCGGCGACGGCGCACCTCGGGTGTCGACGGCGGAACGACGTGCTCAGCGATGATCGGCTGATCACCCGCCGCAGGGGCCGGTCCGGGCGTGGCAGGACCGGCCTCGCCGGGAAGCCAATCCGACCAGCTCACGGATGCGGGAGGCTGGGGCCAACCGGCCTGTGGCTGCTGAGTTTCATGGGCCGCTGAGCCCGGCGAGGCGACGACAGGCGCCGTATCCGGGCTCAATTCCGGCTGCAGCCACTGCGACCACTCGGGTTCTTTCGGGGCCTGATCCCTGGACCCATTGTGCTGGAACAACATTGCTCACCTCCTAGGGAGCGTGTGCGAGATGAAGAGAAAAAAGAGAGAAGGAGAGGGCCGGGAGGAGAGGTAGAGACCCCGGCCCCCTCCTCCTAGTTCGACCTGTCCGACCCGGTACCGGGCAGGCCGAGGTCACCGAGGCTGTTGCCGGATGCGGCGCCGGACGTGGAGCGCGTGGAACCCGAATCGGTGAGCGGGAAACGGAATCCGGTCGCCGGGGCGGCAGGTGTCGGTGAGGCCGGGACGCCCTTGCGAGGTGCGGGCACCTCCGCCGCGCCGGACGCGGCCAAATCCTTTGCCGTCGCGGTGAACCAATCGGCCACATATCGCGTGGCTGATTGCCCGGTATCGGTGACCGGATCGTGCTGATAGGAGCCGTGCCGCTGGATCACATCGGAGTACTTGACCCATGTGGTCGCCTGCAGCATGTCCTGGTTGTCGGTGAGGTTCTGCGCGACGGCGTTGAAGGTCTGCTGAATCAACCGCGATCCCGTCGACGGCGGAATCAGTTGCGGCAGAGCGCCCAGCAGTTTGGTGCCGAAAACCGCTAGGCCGGCAATGGGATCGGCCAGCCCTGCCGCCGCGATCTCGGCGATATTCGTCGGGGTCAGAATCGCCCGTGCAACCGTGACCGCGCTGTTGATGCCGATGGTTGCGACCTTGAACGCCGCCTGCAGGACTTGGCCCGGATCCAGCGGCGTCCGCGGATCCGAGGCTTCGGCGATCCGCTCGGAGATCGACTTGCGCGGGTTCAGCGACAGCGACGCAAGGGAGTTGCCGGAGACGTCCTTGTTGACCACGTTGGTCACGGTTTTGATGCCGGTCAGCGCCAGCGACTGCGTGATGGAGCCGAGCGCCCGCAGCGGGTCACCACCGAAATCGGCCTGTCCGGCCACGTTCGCTACCGCGCGCAACAGAGCGGCATGGTCGGGCGCGTCGCAGGCCAAATCGCCGCCAGCGCAGAACGATGCGACCCGCCCGGTCAGTGTGCCGAAGTTGGTGGCGATATCGCGCTCGGGCCCGATCCCGCCACCCGATAGCGCCGCCGGGGTGAGATGCGCCAGAGTCGCGATCTCCTTGCCCTGCACGTTCGGCACGGTCTCCGGCGAGGTGCGGCCGTCAGCTCCAGGGAACGGGGCCGCACCCGGATTGCGGGTCGGGTCACCGAACAACGCGACAGCGGCGATGCGCTGGGCGGGGACCGGACCGTGGCCCTGGCCCGTCTGCTGCGCCAGCATCGACACCGCGTGCGCGCCCTGGCTGTATCCGGCCAGCGCGAACTTGGTGTTGGGGCACTGTTTCGCGATGTCGGAAATGCGTTGCGACAGTTTGGATGTCGCGTTGGTGACCGACTGCTGATAGGAGGCGGTGCCGCCGGTCAGCGTGAAGCCGCCGAAGGATGCGTCGTAGGGCGTATTCTCGTGCTTCACCTCGACCCCGGCCGCGCCGGAGTCAGCCATGAAGGGGCCGAAAACATCGGACAACATGCCGGTGTTGTCGTTGGGGGCCGCGCCGGGAGTCGTCTCCCCCGTGCCCTGCACCCCCAGGGCGAACAACACAGGGCAATCACTGTTCGAGCTGGGATCGGCCGATGCGACACCCGATCCGGTGGCGATCGCGACGCCGAGGCCGGTCACGGTGGCAGCGGTTGCGGCTGTGCGAATCAGGGGCTTCATCGCAGAGCCCCCTGCACTGCCGATAATGCGCCGTTGGCCGCGTCGGTCAGGGGGCCGAACTGCTCCGGGGTGAATGGTGCCTGCTCGGCCGCAACCTGCGCGGCGGCCGCCACCGTGTCGGCGGTCGCGGGATCGGCCTTCGCCGCGGAGACCACCGAATCTGCGGCACGGGTGGCCTGCTCAGCGAGCTGCGGCGCCCACGGCTGCGACTGCACCGCCGCACCAGCCGCTGCACCGACAGCGACGGCGCCCTCAAGAGCCTGCGTGCCGCCGGGCTGCGACTGTGCCCAGCCGACCGCCTGCTCTCCCGCGTGGATCGCGGTGTCGGCAGCTACTCGCGCCTGATCGTGCAGCGACGGCGCGGGCCGACCTTCCCCAGGGGGCGGCGGCGTGTAGTCACTGCCATCTCCTGCGGTGGCTACCGCACCGGCGACGGCGCCGATTGTTGCACCCACGGCGCCGCCCGCGAGTGCGGCAGGCACACCGGCGGCGGCTGCGCCGATCGCGGCGCCCGCGGCCGCGCCGATTGCGGTCCCGGCTACACCTGAGGTCACGGTCCCGATGCCGGGCACCGGGATCAGCGTTCCGGCGGCCGCACCGGCGACGCCACCGATGGTGCCACCGACCAGCCCGCCGACCACGCCGCCGCCGATCGCGGCCGGGACTCCAGCTGCGACCGCACCGGCGGTGAATCCGGTGACCCCACCCAGAACCATCGCGGTGGACATGATGTCGGAGCGGGAGGCATTGACGCCCAGCGACTGCAGGAACGCGTTTGTATTGCGCTGCGTGAGGGCGATATGGCCGTTGATGTCGTAGACGACGTCGGCAGGCAGGCCCGGGTTCGCCCAGGTGGCATCACCGAGTCCGATGCGGTCCGGCGGCGGGGGCACGATGATCTTCGGCGGAGTCACCGGTTCGGGCGCGTGGAGGTTCGGAATGTCTTGCTGCAGGCCAGGTGCGGGTTTGCCCGGGGTGGTCGAGCCCTGCTGTCCGGTGCCTTGGCTGCGCGATGGCGGGGTTCGATATTCGCTCGGGTCGCTCGGCAGGTCCGGTGTTGGAACGACCTGCCCCAGCGGCGAATGTTCCTGCGGCCGTTGCGGCGGCGCGGGCGGCGGGGTCACCCCGGCCTGCTCGTTGCTCTTGGGGGTCGGGGTCACCCCGGCCTGCTGATCGGTAGGCGGTGGTGTGACGCCGGGCTGCGCTTCCGGTGCCGCGTGGGCGACACCCGCAGCGGCCACCATGGCGGCTGCGACTGCTTGCAACGCCATCCCTGCCCGTGCTGTGGTGCCCCCGCTGCGCGACCGGTGCCGGCCAGCAGCTGTCTCAGTCACCGGGCCCCGTTCTGCGGTTGTACCTCGCGGACTGACCACGACGCGTTTTACTGTGGACATGCAGACTCTCCTGTTTCTGCATTTGGTTCCGGAGCGGTGCCACCCGTGGATCCGGAACCAGTTACCGGGCCTTTCCCCCCGTGCCACCGGGGGGAAAGGTTCTTCGTTTCGAAGCTCTAGCCAGCGACTTTGAGCAGCGGAAATGCTCGTCGTCCGCACCGGCGGTGATATGCCTCGCCTTCGTTGTTTTTCGATCTCGCGTGCCGTGCTACGTGCGAGTATACCCTATTCCCGCACTCTATTTTCATACGATGGCGGAAACTGGTGAGGGGTGTGGCATGGTTTGTTCCGATGACCGACCAGCGCAAATGGATCGAGCCGCGATGACCAGGAAGGTCACCCGCGGATTCGATGGCGCTCGACTTCGCCAGCTGCGCGAGAACCACCCCACGCTCTCTCGGCGTGCGGAGTTGGCACGAGTTGCCGGGGTCGGCGAGTCGACGATCGATCAGTGGGAACGTGGCCTGAAGTCGCCCTCGGTCAAGCTGCTGGAACGCGTGGCCGTCGCCCTCGGCGTGAGCATGGATCGGCTGATCGACATTCCGGTCGCTGAACGGTTTCTCGGGGATTGGCGCGTGCTGCGCGGCATGACTCAGGACGAGGTGGCCGCCGCGACCGGACTGAGTATCTCCACCATCGCCCGTGTCGAGAGCGCGAACGTCGCTTTGTCGCCGGATTACGCTGAGCGACTTGCGAATGCGCTGTCCATCTCCGCCGAAGAAGCTCAGGCAGCCTGGGAACGGGCGCGGAATCGACCGCCCGGCACCAGCGCCTGAACGCTCACCGCGCGCAACACCACGCCGCGAATTGATCTGGTGAGCTGGTGGAAGATGATATCCGCGAAGTACATCCATTCCGGTGACCCCCTGCTGATCGCAACCGAAAACAGACCTCTGTCAGGTGCTGCTTCCAGTCGCGGGAGTCGCTCACCGGCTGGTGCGTGGGCAGCGTAACACGACCGATTGTGTTGCGGCAATCACCTTTTTCGTGCCGCCGAGGGCGCTGACCTGGATCGACACGAATTCATGAGACTGAGTAGGCTCGTTTGTCATGCATTTGCCGCGGTGCTGGGTGGGGATCGACGTGATTGGCACACGCCTCCACAACGAGATCATGGTGCATTCCGCCGGCGGGGAGAGAGTCGCCCGTTCCCTGCGGCGCTCAGCATCCAAGCTCGGATTCGACCGTGAAGGTGAGCAGCTGTTCACCTCAATCGTCAACGAAGCCTTGTCATCCGGGCGGATCGAGGACAAGTCGGCGACCGAGGGCCGGATCGAGTGCCATCAGCACTGGATCACCGCGCCGGACGATATTCCGGTGGGCCTGATCATCTACCTCGCGCCCGGACCGGCTCCGGAGCGTCCTACCTACAACTCGTGGGTGTTGGATCTGGAAAGCGTGACCACACGCAGCGGAGGCGACGACCTTGCGAGTCTCGGTGACGGTCGCCGCCCCGGCGAGGAGCGGCCGATTCGAGATCTGCTCACACTGGTCAATTTCGACGACGCCCCGCACTTCCTGAGCCTCTACTACGACGCGCTCACCGGAAAGAAAGGCGTTCTCGCACATGCGTACTGGTCCATCAGGCGCGGAGACCACGGACCGTGGAAACACTTCTGGTCGGCCGCCAATGTCGACACCGAGCCGGACGAACGTCGCAGCGTCTATGGCCTGACGGTGCAGCTGCGCGAGCGGGCCCAGCTGGATACCCGCTCGCGCAACATGGTTCGCTACACGTCGGCCACTCTGGTCATGGTGGATCCCCGCAAGAAGGTTGTCGTCGCCACCACCGGCGCCTTGGCCGACAAGATGAGCGATGCGAGACTGGCCGAGATCCTCGAGCAGATCGATTTCGACCGCATCGTCGATGCAGCCGCCGACACGATGGCCGAAGAGATCATCGACATCGACGGGGCGCCGTTCCGTGTGGCCGCATTCTTGATGCCCGGCGCCCATCAGTCGCCCGTTCTGCCGGTCGCGATCCTGCTCGTCCCCCACGTCGACGACAATGCGGCCGCCTGAGGCGCAGATGTTGGGCGACAGCGGAATTGCCTCTTTCACGCGGCGCCGTGTCGTTCACGCCGTGGGCGGCGAGCCGACCACAATGCCATGGATCCGACTGTGTCGATGGAGACGTCCTCGAACGCCGCTTCCAACGCCTGGCGCAGGCCGGGCAGGTCGTCGGCCTGGTTGTGAAATGCGCGAATGCGATTGAACGCCTCGGCGACACCACGGCTCAGGAGTGTGTGCGACACACCGCTCGTCAGCACCGTCGACCCGAAGAACACACCGTCGTCTGCGGTTGCGGCGGCGATGTGTTCGAAGGCGATCCCCTTGCTGCCCCAGCCGTGCCCCGGCACACAGTGCATCAGCAGATTCGCAGCAACCGAAGTGTATTGGCGATCTGTCGGCAGACTCTGGAGGACGGATCCGATGTAGATGTCGGGTGTGATTCCACGGTCACGCAGCCGGCGCGCCGAGAACTGCAGAGAGTGCTCACTCAGATCGAGCAGAGCGATCCGGGGGAGCCTGGTTGGCCAGGTGGTGTGCAGGAGATGCCATCCGGTGCCTGGGCCGATATCCAGATGGTCAGCTGATGCATTCCGATTGTAGAGATCAACTAAATGCTTTGTGGGACAACGCCAGACGAAGCGATTGTTGAACCCGAGGACGCCCAGATCGTAGGCCGCCAACAGCGCAGGGGTATATCGGGCGCCGTCGTACTCGTCTTGAGTGATGTCAGGGGAACGCATAGACGTGACTCCGGGTGCTCGGCGCAGCGAGAGCGCCTCTACCGCAAGGTGGAACTGCGACTCGGGCTCGGGAGTCACTCACCGGCCGGTGCACGAGGCAGCATATCCGCAGCCCGCGCGAAAAGGCAACGGAACCGCAAACTTGTGCCGCGCCTGAAATGTCGTTATCAGGTCGTCGACCAGTATGCCCAGTCGGCGAAGCTAGTCACGTATTCGGTTCGGCCGTCGATCAGGTTAGCCAGCTCATCGGCGGTGGCCTTGTCGATGGCACCGATCGCGGATATGCCGATCACATCCACGGCCCATGCACCGGGTGCCGGGGCGAAGCCGTCGCGCACCCACCGGTCCCGCCAAGGCCCGAGATGAGCGCGCATGGCCGGTTGCAGACCGAGTGTCACGAGCCTGTCCCACATTTCCCCCAATTGCTCGGCGGTCGGCGAGGGATGAAGTAGGTGAATGTCGTGCGATCCCCGCACAACCTCGTGCCACCGAATCGGTGCGTGCAGTTCACAGACCGCCTCATCGCTGTGCGCTGGCAGGTCCAGGCCGTATGCTTTGCCGCCCTCAGCGTCCCCGACCCACAGTCGTGGGGTGCGTGACCACGGTTCGATCAGCTGCCACAGGGATCGCGGCATTCCTGCCTGGATCTGCCGCACAAAACGCCGCAAATGATCAGGTGACAGGTCTGGCCGGAACTCCGCTTCGATCTCCGATGTCATAGCCTTCCAATCCGTTCAACTGCCCCTGATCACCGTGCTGGCGCATCGACGCCGGTGACAGAGCACCACAGACGGGCCGTTCCCCAATTGCTTCGTCATGATCGTCGCACAACGGCCGCGGATCCGCGAGAAACTGCCTGTTCATGAGGCTGTTAGACGCTTCCGTACCTGGCGGAGCCATCCTCACCATCCGCGTCAAGACCACGGATGGTGTGCAGGATCCAGTTGCCGCGGGCGCCGGATTTCGCGTCGTACAGGGAGGTGTCGGCCGCGTCGAGCAGCCACTCCGCCTCCTTGCCGGCGACCGGCGTGACCACGGCTCCGATGCTGGCGGAGATGTGGAGCCGGTGCCCGCCGACGATGAGGGGATGCGAGAGCGCACCGCGCAGGCGGTCTGCGACGGCCGCGACCCGGTACGTGTCGGCCGGGGGCGGGATGAGGGTGACGAATTCGTCGCCGCCGATGCGCGCGACCAGGCATCCGTCGTCTTGCAGGCTGTCGTGCAGGCGACGGGCGACGGTGGCCAGCACTTGGTCGCCGACACCGTGACCGTATCGGTCGTTGACCTCTTTGAAGTGGTCCAGGTCGGTGAAGCACAGCCCCATCAGGTCGTTCTCGCCGGCTCGAGAGATCACCGATTTGAGGGTGTCGAGGAGGTGGCGGCGGTTGGGCAGCTCGGTGAGCGCGTCGTGGCGCGCCTGAAAGTGGAGCTGCTCTTGCAGTTGGTGGCGTTCGGTGACGTCTTCACCGATAGCGAGCAGATAGTCCGGCCCGAAGGCGCTGCGGACATAGGTGATCGCGAAGGTGGCCCATCCGGTGCTGCCGTCCGCGCGTTGCAGGCGCCGTTCGATCTTCGCGGTGCCCGCCCGAGCCGGTACGAGGTCGTCGTAGACCATCTGGCGGATCGCGGCCTGATCGTCGGGGTGGGCGAAGTCGTAGACGCTGATTCCGCGCAGCGACTCGACCGGTACCCCGATCATGTCGGCCAGATGCGGGTTGGCTTCCAGCAGAACACCATTGGTGTCGCCGATCGCGATGGCGATGGAAGCGTGGTCGAAGACGAGCTGGAACCGGCGCCGGTCCTCCTCGACATCGTCGGCCCGGATCGCCTCGGCGAGGAAGTGGTGGCCGTGGCCGAACGCAGCGAGCAGGGCGGCCATACGCGAGCCGGCGTCGGGCTGATCGCTTCTTTCCGTGAGCCGGTGCACTATCGGGGCGGAAAGAACCGGAACTGCGGGATCGGTGAGCTGGGCCCCGGCCAGCGCCGCTCCCACTCGGGATCCGGCGGCGGCATCGAAGATGTCTGCTGTGAGACCGACATGAAGTTCTCGCAGAAGGTCACGCAGAAAGGTGACTTCTACCGTGGCGTAGGAAGGATCGGCGGTGATCGTCGCCAGCGCGCGCTCCCATTGCTGGGCGAGTGCCGTGCTCAGGTCGTCGTCCACTACAACTCCCCCATCCGATTCGCTAGCTGCTACTTCGGGTGCCCGGCGGTCCTCCTCCGGCTGGTCTGCTGTTCAAGACGCTGCTGTTTAAAAGTACTGCATGCCCGATTCGGGAGGTAATCGCCGGACCGCTCAACCGTCGTCGGCTTCGGCGAAATAGACCGGCCCGGGGAGAGCGGGATCCGGCGAGGCCGTGACGTATCTCCCACGGCGTAAACATTTTCCGGCGTGGCGCGGGTGCAATACCGACCCAAGGGTGATAGTCATATGCCTATGCCCCGCCGGAGAGAACGCATCGGCCCGCGCCGTGTGAGACGCGATGAGAGCGAGATTGACGACTTGTTCGTGACGATCGACAAGTCGGTGGCGGCGCGTGCACGAAAAGTCGCCGCGTTGAAGAACGTCCATGTCTGGGAGGTCGTCGAGGACGCATTGCGATCGCAACTTCCCGACGAGAGCGAGATCGAGCTGGCCGACCCTACGTTGCTTGAGGTGCCGCAGGCTTCTCGTCGAGCGAGCTGAACCGCTTGCCGCTGTAGGGCATCGACTCCGGAGGAACCGAAAACAAGGACCGACTGAACGACCCAGCAACTGAATACGACCCCGGGCCCGTTTGGACCCCCAAACGGACCGAGGGCCCCCGGCCGGACAACCGGGAGCCCTCGAAAGATTGTGGGGAGGCGAGCGTCACCTCGCCCCCACCGGGCCCCTCACCAAGAACCAGGATTGGACTCCTCTTGATGACGAACCACTGGTCCCAGGATATCGCACGCCCGCAGACCGAAACAACCGATCGGCAGCGTGTCTCTCCTCGCGGCAATTCGTTTTCCGACGTGCTCCCCCACCGCGCCTTGCGGCCTGTGGATGATGAATGGAGCAAAACCATCGAGGCCGCGATCATCGGCCCCTATCGCGGATCCAGCCCCGCCCGTCGGCGTCGCGGCCGAGCCAAGTGCCCAACGAGCCTGGTCCGAGGTCACGTCTGTGGCCATCAATGCACCGCGATTTCCCCCCGCCTGCTTGCGATCTGGGGTGGCAAGCAAGCCGCCTGCCGCCGACTGTGCCGGGTACAGCTCGATCCGCGTCGGGACGACAATGATTCCCCGTACGCAGGCGTGCAGTGCTGGATCACTCGTGAGGCATGGCTCGAAAGTATCGGCAGCACGTTCGATCGGCGGTACCGCTCAATCCGGCCGATTTTGGTCAAGAAACGTGCAGGGGCCAAGAACTCAGGCGGCGGTGTCACGAAGAAGACGTTTCTGAAGGTCGCAGCCGTAATGGCGGCCGCCGCGAACAGTGGCACCGGTCGCGAGTGCAGGCTCACGAATGCCTCTATCGCCGAGCGATCCGGCGTGTCGGTCACCCAGGTCACCCGCGTACGTCTGGCGATGCTGTTGATGGGGGTCGCGACCGAGGTGCTCCGTGGACGGCAGCGGACCTATGCCGAGCGGATGGCGAGCTGGCGTGTGGGAGACAAGGCCCGCGGATGGGCGTCGGTGTGGGCGCTGCACCCGGCTCGTGAAGCTGTGGATAACTCGGTGGTCCGTCGTGATGGTGTTTACCCTGGTCAAGCCAAGATGGCTACCCATCCCGCTAGGGGTCACTTTTCCGGCGGAAAAGTGACTTCTAGTGGTTCTTACTTGACGACAGGTTGTGGAAAACGAGGCGCTTCGCGCCGCAATGAGAAGCAAGGAGCTCGTCGAAAAGCTGAGGCGGCACCTCAGAAAGCCCTCATTTTGGCCCTCAAATGGCTCGCTGACGCACGAACTCCGCTGTGGGCGCACCGTAACCGGGCCGATGCGTGGGCAGTGGTGCTGGCGCCTGCTGCCGAACATGGCTGGACGGCAGACGATCTCAACGACGAGCTGCGCGCCGTCGAAGTACGTCACCCGTTGGCATATGTCCGGGGGATGCTGGCCAGGGTTGATCTGCCGTTCCCTCGCCATCTCGTCCGCGAAATCGAGCTGCAGCGGGCCGCCCAGGCGCAAGCGACGATCGATGCGGCTGTTGAGGGAGCTGTCACGGAGGTCAAACAGGCCGTTCACGCTCGGGCGGAGGAAGCGCTCGGTGGCGAGGGCCGCCGGTCCGCACTGGCTCAGGCCTCTGCGATCGGTGAAGCGAGCGAGAATCGTAGAAAGGCTGGGGAGCAATTCGATCACCGGGCCCATTGGCGTCGATTGGCTTACGGCCGATGACCAGCGACGGTGGGCTAGGCCGCGGTTGACGGTGACGCCGCGAGGTGCGTCTTGGAGGAGGGGCGCGGGTGGGGCAGGCGCTTGTGGGTGACGAGCCGAGCGAACGCAGACCCGGCCGGCGGGCCGGGTCTGCTCGCTCGACTCAGTCTTCGTCGTCTGCAGTGTTGCGGTCGGCGGCCGCTGCGGCACGCTCGTCGAATCCCGATTGCGCGGTTGGGCTGTCGGGGTCGCGTTCGGCTGCGGCCGCGATCCGATCCGCCGACTCGCGATCCATTGGCTCCTTGCCCATGTGCTCCTCCTTGAGGGAATGAGCCACGCCCGCCCCACAGCGGGTAAAACCGCTCTCACGTCGAAGGCTGCCCAGGCGTGGCTGATCGACGACGGTCGTTGCATCACCTGGGTAGATGGGACACAGCGTGCTCCGGCGGATTCCGTCCGCTGTGATACCCGTTGCCGCCGAAACGGCAACGGTCCTCCGTCACTGTTGCCGCTCGCTGATTCCGAGGCGCGCAGACCGTCGGGAACGCACCTTGCCACCGGGAACAACACGCAGGCGCGCGGCGGAGTCTTCCACCTACGTCCCGATGAGTCCATGATGCCGCGTCGGTCTGCTTCCGGGATGAATTCCGACAGCTGCTGTTCATCACCGCGCCCCGATCGGCGCGTGGCCGACCGCAACGACGCGGTCGGCGCTTGTCACCATCGTGGTCTGCGGAGTGTCGGAAAAGGGTCTGCCGATGTGAACGCGTAGAAGCACATGGCGCTATTTGCGCAGGCTCACCCAACCAAGGGCGATCTGTTCGGACTGAAGTGCGGCGGCGAAATCGTCGACCATCACGAAATGTTCGCCGGGGATGTAGGCCGTGGTGACCCCGAGCGCGACACCGCCGAGCCGCAGGATCAGATCGTGCATTCCGCCCGGGGCGTTGATGGTGTCGAATTCCCAAGCCTGCATTGCCGGTTCGACGGTGACCCTCATGATTCCGTCGGCCCGCATCTGCGCGTACGCGCCTCGGACGGGGCGCTGGCGCGATATGCCGGAAAGACCGCACCGATCCCGGTATTGGCTCATCGTGGCCACTGCCCACCCCTGCCCGCTGCGCTCCAGCATCACTTGCTCGAGCGACGGATTGACCAACGCCATCGGCAGAGGATCCGGTTTGCCGTTGACCTCGGTCGGCAGCACGGCAGCCAGCGTCCGGTAGGACAGAAAGCTCTGCGCAACTATCGGTAGGCCTTGCTCATTCCAGGCCGGCGCCTGACACCCCGGATGATGCAGTGCCGCGGCCGCGATCACGGCAACGTCATTGACCACGAGCGAGGGAGCGTCGTCCCCGAGTGGCAGCCCGCAGCTCTGGCAGTCGGCAGCCCACAGGTTCGCGGCAACTCGGTGCAATTCGTCGGTGCCGAGCTCCTCCTTGATTCGTTGGTTCACCCGGAACGGGAACGTTGACATCTCAGCAGTCATGAGCGGAACCCCCTACTACGAAACCTGTTGAGCGGCCATGGATTCGGCCACGCCGCAATGCAGTATGCGTGCAGCCCCCGACAGAAACGCCGAAAATCCCGCGAAGCACGGACCAACTCGTGCCCCGGCCGCTGGCGTCTCACTCCCCTGCCTAGGACGCAGTTCGGCGCGAGCAGACTGCTCTATTCGCCGGACTGAACGATCACTCGTTCGTAGTAATCCTCGGCGAGAGCGGAACGGAGATGCGCAGGCCCATCCAGAAGGATGTGGATGTCGTCTACGATGCTCCCCGCCTCTGCGATCGCTTCCCGTAATGGGGCTGGAATCTCCTGTGCGGCCGCTAGATCTGTCAGAACCACACGAGTTGCCGTCACGGTCCGCATTGCTGCCTCGCGCAGATACCGAGCGGACGCACGGATACGCGGAAGATTTTCGGCATCCTCGAGTAGCTCGATCACCCGCGTATCGATCACGTCGTCGAGCAGTTGTTCGTCCACCACGGCGGCGATGTCCTCATGCGCGGCCACAACAGCAAGATTGATCGCGGCCAATTCGCTTGCGCGCGCGCTCGACGCCTGCCCGCTGAGAACCGCGGCCGCCAGGGTCAGTGCGCCGAACCCTGTATGGGCGTATGCCAGAGCCGTGGCTGCAGTGACGTCCGACGGCATGGCCTCGAGTCGCTCAGCCGTCTCGTTCACCAAATCCACAACACCCGCCACGCCTCCGAGACTACGGCGCGCACTGCTCCGCGCCGCCGAAGGTCCGTCATCGCGCCGCCGACGGGAGTAAGTTCCGCAGCACTCACGGGATCGCGATGGCTACCCATTGTGTCCCGGCCCGTCTCCCGACTCCGCTACAGCCCGTCCCCGCGGTCGCGGGGAAACCATGATTCCGACCGTCCAGCGCCTCCGTCAGTAGTCGATTCGCGTAGGTTCCGACCCTCGGGAAGGAGAGTCATTGTGTCACGTGACATAAATGGCAAACCTTCCGAGCCTTATAGACAAATGATCGACTTGCGTGGTATTCGCGCGCGGTACGCGCGTACCGCGCGTGTGCGCTCCAGCGCATGCGGGCGCATGAACGACACGCCGACCCACTAGGGTGTTTCGGTTGTAGCGCAGCAGATTTGGTAACAATCCGGTACCGTCTCTGACCATGACCGACCCGTACTCTGCATGGCGACCTCCTGCTACCGGTAAGACGATCGGCAGCGCTCACGTCAAAGGTGGAGGCACAACAAAGACCACGGCGGCGATCCTCACCGGACACGCCTACATTGCACGAGGGGAGACAGTTGACGTCATCTCCTTCGACTACTTCCACTCCGCAGTCAGCTGGGCCGATAAGGCTCATGAAGGCCAGGGCCTCAGCAATGCCGCGCACCGACCATGGCCCGATAACTACAACGTTGAGCCTGCGGACACAGACGATGACCTGTGGTCCCTGATTCACGGAAGCTCAGCTTCCAGACGAATCATTGATGGGGGACCGGCTGATCCTGAGAGCTTCAAAAAGGTTGTACGCCTGTCGGATATCGTCATTCTTCCCACCGAGCCCAGCTACTTGACCATGGAACAGGTCACGGCAGCGTTCGAACTGGTAGGGGAGATCGAGGAGGAACAGGATCGACAGATCGATGCCCGTGTCCTGCTCGTTCGAGTTAACCCGTCTTTAGCTCTCACGAGAGACGTTCGTGAGGCGCTGACTACCGTCAATATCCCGGTGATGGAGTCAATGATCCGCCAGGACGGGAATATCGCCCGAGCCGCACACACTGTCCCTCTGCGATGCTTCGGCTACGAAAAGGTGGTCGAAGAACTCGAAGCTTCGTAAAGGTAATCAGTACAACGACTTTCGTATCCAAGGGAGACACCAAGCATGGCAATCGACCCCAACAAGGTCGCAGCAGCAGTGGCTGCGCCGTCCCAGCGTGGCCGAGCTCGGGTGAACCGCGAGAAACTGCCTCAGCAGAGCGCTCAGCAGTCGTCGGTAGCGGTAGCTGAAGATGCGCCCTCGACCTCTGCGGCGGCTCCAGAAGTTCACGAGGCGAGCGTTGCAGAAACCGCGCTTACAGCAGCGACCAACACCAGCGCGGCCTCGCCGACGCCGGACGTTTCGGTCGAAGATCCGGAGCCGTCTGTAGATGCTCGCCCGACAGCGGACTCCGAGCCGAAATCTGCAGCTGCCCAACCGTCTTCGCAGAAGTTGCGGACGAAAAGTGCACCGAGCCAGCCAGCCCCGGCGCCGAGTCCCGCCCGTGCACGATTGGCGCTGCGTACGGCCGAGCAAACGTTCCTCCCGCTGATCTCGCGCATTGCCAAACTGCGGCAGTACGTGGACGAGTCAGGACTCGCGATCCAGGACGCCAAGGCGGTAGGAGTAACCGCCGAGCAACTCGAAGACACCTTGCGGGGGATCGCACGCAAGACCGACGTCAGGTACGACGACATTCCCGAAACCGTCCGCGCGACGATCGCCGCCCCCGCAGAGGCCGGCGCGGCTGTCCCCGCACCGCGCGCGAGGCTCGCCCTCCGCACCGTCGAGCAGACGTTCCTCCCGCTGGTTTCCCGGTTCGCCAAGCTTCGCGCGTACGTCGACGAGGCCGTACTCGCCGTGGCAGATGCCAGGGCAGCGGGCGTGGACGGCGAGCACCTCGAGGACACCCTGCGAAGCATCGCACGCAAGAACGGCACCAGCTACAACGACATTCCGGCGGCAGTGCGCGCCGCGATATCGGACGACTGACCGCCCCCCGGCACCTGCCTCGAACAGGACATATCATGCTGCGAACGAAACCGAACATCTTCCGCTCCGCCGCCGCCCCGGTGTCTGTGGAGCAACTCCAGCAGCAAGTGGACGCCGCACGAGGCATGCTCCCACTGCAGACTGATCCAGCGCTGCGAGAAGCATTGTCCCCCAAAGAACTCGCCGCGGAACGGCAGTTGGCTGAGTGGATCCGCCAGAAGCGGAGGCGGCAGCAGCGCCGGGCAGTCAGCGCGGAGTTGAGCACTCAGAAGCGGAACCGGCGCGCCGCGGATGCGATAGCTCGCGCCGATCACGCCGATCAACGGTGGCATCGCAAGGCTCTGGCCGCGCGGCAGCGGGTGGTCTCGGCGGACGCCAACCTCGCCACCCTTTTCCGACGCTCCGAATGGTCGTCGCGAGCGCTGATTTCCGTCGTGGTGCTCGGGATGCTGTGGGCCGGAGTGAATGTCCAGCACAACCTCGTCCCAGACGGGGACATGACCAACCCGCTCTACTGGCTCAGCTATGGCTTCGAGGCGATGATCTCGATCCCGATCATCGTCATCATGGTCGTCGCCACCACCGCCGCGCGCCAAGGTCGCGAAATCGAACGAGGGCGAGTGCTGATCTTCGAGCTCGCTCTCCTGAGCGCCACAGTCGGGCTCAACGCCGGACCCCGTCTGTTTGCCGGCGATCCGGGAAAGGCCGCAGAATTCGCTGTCGCGCCCATCATGGTCGGATCCATCATCTGGCTTCACGCCTGGGTCGCCAACCGCTACAGCGTGCTGATCGACGAGGCACTTGCTCACGCACCCGCACTTGGGCACACCGACTCGCACGAGCTCGCACCAGACCACGAACACCGCGACGGAAATGCGACCCTCGCACTGGAAAACACTCGAACTCGCACTGCGAGCGCCGCACCGGCGGATGCGGACGCCAATGCGGAAACCACTCCCGCACCGTGCGAGGGCAGGCCCGCACCGGCCGCCGAGGACGGTCGCACCGTCGCAGCAGCGGGCATCGCATGCGCCAGTGCGAACACCGATGCAGACACTGCCCCAGACCGGCTGCACGCACACAGCGGAAGTGCGGCCCCCGCGCACATCGTGCCCGACCCCGACCATGCGGCGATGGAGTTCGGTCCGACAGACCTCGCAGCAGCAGAGGCGATGGTGACGCGCGAACTGACCACCCTGCCGGTTGACCAGATCGCCGCGATCCTGGCACTCGCATCGGACAACTGGACTCCGGCGGCCATCGGCCAGCGCGTCGGCCTGTTCGGATCCCAGGTCCTGGCCGTACTAGAAGCCCACCGGACCATGACACGGACTGCCGGGAGCCTCCCGGACCCGTCCTCCGGAGAGCGCGGCGAAATGCGCGCCGCACCAGCTGATGCGGCCGCCGGCGCGGAGGCCATCGGTCCCAGCGACGACGCAGTCCCCACCATGATCCTGGCCCCCACAGCGACCGCATCTGATCCCGCACCAAATGCGCAGGAGGCGCGGACCGCGACGGTCCCAAATGCGAGCACAGACCCGCACCACGCCGAGTTCGCCGATAGCGACGCTGACGCGGCCCGGCGCCACGACGATCAAGTGCGGGCGTCGTTCGCACCTCGCATCACCAGTGCGAATCAGGCGGATCTCGGTGCGAACGCAAGTGCCGGTTCCGGGGCAGTAGTGCGAGCGCTGCCCGTCCCTCGCACCGACGAAGGGGCCGACCAGTTCACGACCCTCGCAGAGCGCATCGTGGAACGAGGACTAGTCACGCGGAAGTCTCCCGAACTGATCGCGACCGTCCTGCGAATGCTCGATGAGGGGTGCTCGCACAACGAAATCAACAAGGCCACCGCAACTCCCACCAGCGGGGGAGTCCACCACAAGACCATCAAGACCATCGCGGCGGCCGCCGAGGCGGTCCGGGTGCCCGTCCGGGTAGTGCGCTGAGTGCCCGTGTCGCGCCGACGATCCCGGGAACCGCTAGGTTGTCGGCGTGGCGGACGGCCGGTTCCGGTGGCTCGCCACGTATGATCAGCTGCGGGGTAGCCACCCCATTCCCCCCCAGGTGGCTACTCAGGGGGCGGTCCAGTGGGGTCGCCGATACAGACCAGTGCCGCCGAGAACTTTCTCCCCCTTAGTTCCGGCGGCACTGGCATATCTGCAGGGGGACATGCAATTTCAGGGGCTGTGAACTGCTTCGCAGGCAGCTTGAGAAGCCAAAGGCCTGTAGACCGCTGCCGACCAGATCATCCACGCGGTGTTGGCGGGGCGGCGGCGCATCCCGGCTCCCCGCTCCCGCCAACTGCTTGCACTATGCGACAGGTTGTTGCTGTCCTCGGGTCTGTTGGAAGTATGCGGCCAGCATTTCGTTCTCTTCGAACCCGAGAACGATGGCAGCGACATCGGCCTCCGTAAACCACCCGAGGCGCTGACCTTCCGTCAGTGTGACGGAATCAAGATCGAGATCCATCTGAGTCTTGAAGGTGTGCTCGAGAAGTCCCCAATGCCTCTCGCGAGTGCAGTGGTGTTCGACGGTCGCGGGATCCAACTCCACCCCGATTTCCTCGGAGATCTCACGGATTACATTTTCGAGCGGAGTTTCCCCCGGTTCCCGGTACCCGCCGAGGAGGGCCCACATGCCAGGACAAGGAATGTCCGGCTTGTCGTCGCGCAAGAACAGCAGTATCTGGTCGGCGGAGTTGCGGATGATGATGTTCGAACCTTCAGCGGTGATCGCCATGCAACTTCTCCTCAATGGTGATGGATGAACGCCCGGTCGTGGAGAGTGGGTGGGGCGCGGCCAAGGTGGCGGCGCACCGGAATCCGAGGTCGAAAGCTTCGTACTCCGGTGTGCCACAGATACGTTCGCTTGTGCGGGTCTGCAACCGCATCATCTTCCAAGACCCGCCGCGGGCGACGCGGAAACCGAGGCGAGCGGCCGCGCCGAACCCATCGTCGTAGGTTCCGAATCCGTAGAGACGGTACTTACTCGACGTCCATTCGGTGACATTTCCTGCCATGTCGTGCACACCAAACGGAGATACGAATTCGGCGAATGATCCCACAGGCGTAGTGGCCGGCGCAGGCCCGTTGTAACGCCAATGACCGGCGTACCAGCGCTTCCAGTCGTCGAGGTCGCGCATCGCGAAGCCAGCCCAGTACTCAGCGCTGTTGGCCGCCGAGCGTGACCACATCGACCCCCACGGCCAAGCTCGCCAGCTCGGGCCGTGAGCCGCGTACTCCCACTCGTCCTCGGTCGGCAGACGTTTACCCGCCCACGTGGCGTAAGCCGTGGCGTCGTCGTGGGAGACGTGCACGACCGGATGGTTGGGACGATCGTCGACTGCACTCAGATCCGGATGCGGACGGCGCCACGATATGCCGGGGATCGGTTCCCAATAGTCCGGCCCATAGACGAGGCCAGCGCCGAGTCGCTCCGCAGTGGTGACCCATCCAGTCTCGTCGGCGAACTCGGCGAACTGCGCATTGGTGACCGGATGCTGATCGATCCAGTATCCGTCCATCATCACTTTGTGCTGGGGAGCCTCATCCTCGAACCACTTCCGAGAGTAGTGCTGCAGTTCCTCGAGAAACGCTAAGTGCGTCTCCGGTGAGCCGATTTCGGCGCGCCCCGGCGGAATCCAGACCATGCCATCGGTCTTGTGGGACATGCTCACCCGCCCATGAAGGCCGACAGTACACAGACCTCGTGATGCGGCTTGGTCAGCGGGATATCGATTCCGTCGGCGGACACGACACGCTCATCGTCGAGAGCCACCGTTGCGAACCGCGGGATTGTCCCATCGGCGGTGAGTACCCGTTCGGCGACGGCCGGATATTCGACGGTCAGCCACCGTAGCGCTTCACCGAGGGTGGCCACCTCGGGGCACCAGATATTCGACATGTCCCTGCCGGTGAGGGTCGCCCAGTTCGCAGGCAGGATGAACCGGACCTGGCTCATGCTTTGGCCACCTCATGCCCGTTGCGGTGCTCCCGCATCCATCCGATCGTGAGTGCGATCCCTTCGGCCAGCGAGACACGGGGGGCCCAATCCAGTAGCTCGCGAGCCCGGCTCAGGTCCGGGCATCGAGCCGGCGCCTCCTGCTCACGAGCCTCGGCGATATCGAGCTGCCCTGAGCCAGCTGCAGCGATGATCATCATCGCCAGCTCTTTGACGCTGACCTCCTCTGTAGCACCGATATTGATCGGGCCGAACTCCTGCGAGTCGAGCATGGCGGATATCGCGTCCACGGCGTCGGAGACGTACAGCAGGCTGCGGGTTTGAGCGCCGCCGTGCAGGGTCAAGGTTCGCCCCGCCAACGCGGCCGCACAGAAGGCCGGGACTGCCCGGCTGTCGCTGTGCCACATGTGTGGCCCGTAGACGTTGAACGGTCGAATCACGCCCACCAAGGCGCCCTCGCCGCGGTGATATGCGAATGCAGCAGCCTCGGTGAAGACCTTCGCCACTTGGTACGCCGAGCGCGGGCCTAGTGGGTCGACAGCGCCCAGACAGGTCTCAAGTTGAGGATGTATCGGGGTGTCGCCGTACACGTCGCTGGATGAGGCGAGCACTATCCGCGCACCATGAGCGGCCGCAGCTTCCAGCGCATTGAGTGTTCCAGCGGATCCGGCCCACAGGGTTTCTATCGGCCGCTGCTGATACATCGCAGGTGCGGCTGGGCAGGCGAGATGCACGATCCCGCTCACTTCGTCCAGCCGGGCAAAGGCCCGGCGATCGGTGATGTCGGCGTCACGAAACGTGAATGCTGGATGCTGCTCGACCTCATCGAGGTTTGCTCTGTGGCCGGTGCTCAGATTGTCGATCACGGTTACGCGGTGGCCGTCGTCGAGCAGCCGGGCCGCGAGGTGACTGCCGATCAGGCCGGCGCCACCCGTAATCACGGTGTGCATGAACTTACTCCTGTTCCAATTGGCATATAGGACAAAGAATTTCGGGGTTGTGTACCTGGCCGCACAGCTGGAGTTTGGTTAGGCCGTGAGCGACCCTGCGCATAAGCTCGGCGTCCCTTTCGGTCCAGATCGGTCTGAAAGGGGCGGGAACCGGTCGCGCGACGCGTTGAGGCAACTCGTCCTCGTCGGTTGTGGTCACAGTGGGCATCACGTCTTCTCGAACAATCGATGACAGGGCAAAGGCCTCATGGTCGGAAGCACGGCGTCGTCCAGGCGGACCGACACATGTCGGTGCCAGCGCGCCATTTCCGCACGGAATGCACGGGCGGCCCCCGCGTCGGCGCGAAAATGCAATGGCGGCAGTGCCGGGAACTCGACAACCAGATGCATCTGCACCGTTCGTCTCCCATCGCCCTCGCGACCGGTATCAGTCCTCAACCCCAGCGGATACGTAGGCATGCGCTGCCAGATACGGCATGCAAAACGGCCCGTGGGAAGCGTGTGACCTCATGACGGCCGAGGCTGAGGCCAGACTGCTGAACCCATTGAGGTCCGCATCGCAGTCGCCGTGCGTCACATCCCGCTCCATGTCGATGGTTGGCACTCTGCCTCCTGATCGTGGTTTTCGACCCGTTCGGCGAAGCGGGAATTTCCCTGGCCGCGCGGTGAATTCAGCTCACCACTGACCTGCTCGTGTCCGTAGGACTACGGTGGTGACAAAACGCGAATCCGTGATCTGTCACCACCTGGGATGATGAGAGATGACCCCGTCGACTGCACGATTGCCGAATATGAACGCGAACCGAATCGGGCAAGCACTTCGCCGATTCCGCCTCGCCCAGCCGATGAGCCAACGCGAGCTGGCGGCGGTCCTGTTCTGCGATCGTTCCTACATCACGAGCGTCGAGAAAGGCCGCCGGTGGCCCGGCAATCGTGGCTGGGTCGAAGAAGCGGATCTGGCGTTGGATGCGGGCGGTGAACTGGTCGCCGCTTGGGACGCTGACCAGGCTGAACGCGCAGAAGCGGCGGACACCATGCGACTGCTTGAAGATGCCCGGCGCGGGTCGGAACAACTGCTGTTAGCTCCGGACGGTGCTTCACTCGATGAAATTGAACAGCGAATCGTAGATATCGCGACCAAGGCAAGGCTTGAGTCCTACGACCTAACGCTGGAGCGCGCCCTCGGCTTGCGTGCTGAGCTCACGCGGCGGCTACAGGTGGGCGCATACAGCCCGAACGCGATTCGCGATCTCTACGTAGCGCTGGGCCGTGTTTGTGGCGTCCTGGCCTATCTGACTCTCGACCTCGGTCAGGCTGATCATGCCAAGGTCCACGCCCAAGCAGCGTTTCAGCTCGGCGAGCGCGCCGGCCACGATCAGCTGCGCGCGTGGTCACGTGGCACACAGGCACTCGCCCACCGTTTCACGAAGGACTTCGAGCTGGCGGCCGCCGCAGCTGAGGACGGTCTGACCTATGTCGGTAAGTCGACTGGTACCACCGAACCGCGGCTCCTGTGCGGCCTCGCCGCTTCGGTAGCGAATCTCGGTCAAAGCGAGCGGGCGCTCGAATTGCTGAAGCAGGCAGACCGCGCTCGGGCACAAGGCGCCAACAGCGACGAGATCGCGGGCCTATTCACTTTCACCCCGGCCAAACAGGTGTACTACCACGGTTTTTCGCTGATGTGGGCCGATGACCTGAAGACTTTGAATCGCTCCATTAAGGCTTCAGAGGAGGCTCTGCAGGCTTGGCGGGTCCAGCGGTCGCCGGGCGACGAGATGCTGACCACCATCTATTTGGCGATGGCCAATGCTCGGGTCGGCGATTTGGACGCCAGTCTGGCCGCTGTTTCGCCGGTGCTCGAACAGCCGATCGAGCACCATTTCAGTTGGGTCAGGAAGCGCCTAAACCAGTTGGATGGGCTTTTGGCACAACACTTTCCAGGTTCGCGAGAGGCAGAAGAGGAACGCCAAACGCTGCGCGCGTACGTCCACGCAGCCTGACGCCCAGGTGGTGAGCCGCCCGTACGGCGAGTCGATCGCCGAGCTGGGTCACCCAGCCAGCGCCAGCGACGGCATCGGGCCCGGCGCACTCCACTCCAAAAGGCGCGCACCCGATTCGCGGTAGTGCCGCAACTTCTCCAGCTTCCTGCGGCGGTACTCAGCATCGTCTTCCCGACCCCAGACCTCCATGAACGATTGCGGCTGGTCGAGGAAGACATAGTCCGGGAAGACCGCATCGCCGTCGTAGCGGCATGGTTTGAAGAAGGCCCGGCCTGCACGGACCAGGGCATCGGCGGCGAGCACCTCATACGACGAATCGGCCGGGATCCACTGCTGACTGGTCAACATGATCGCCGCGTCGACCGCCACCGCGTAACCCGTGCGGGAACGCTCGACGTAGGCCAGCAGAACTCGACGGCCGCCGGCCTCGGTTGCCGCTCGCGACACCGCATGCCGATAGGAGCGGTTCAGCCTCTCGTGCAGAGTTTTTCGGACCATCACCTGCCGCGCCCGCTGGTCCACGAGCTCATACCGGTACCCGAACTCTGCTTCGTGGCGATGCGCGAGCTCGCCGACGACGAAGCCTCGCCGCAGCGCGGAGCGTCCATCGAGGTTGCTGAGAAAACGATCGAAGGCCGGAAGGCTGCCACGGCTCCAGGGTGGTACGACGTACAGGACGTCGGAGCCTGGCTGGGAATTGATCGTGCATGTGTCGGCCTGACTGCGCAGCGCCTGGACCACGTCGGCCCACGATCGGTCGCGCACGGTCGGATGCCAGGTAGTGAGCCTGGATTCCTCCCACAGCCAGTGCAAAATGCCCAGCAGGCCGATCCGGGAGCGCCCGATTCCCGGGTAAACCGAGCGGTCGACCGGCTCACGCGACAGCGCATCCGACCGCGTGCTCGCAGCGAGCGGGCCCGCAAAACTGATCGCCACGCCGCCGTCATCGCCTTCGCGGATCGCTGCTCCGGTGTACGGCTTCTGGCCGCTCAGCTCGCCGTCCACCTTGAAGAACGCGCACATCGGATTATGTCGAGGGCCGCCGTGGGGCCACACAGCGAGCGAATAGTGGCCGGACCGGCAGCGCGTCACCAACGGCAACGCAGGAGTCCGGCACAGGCACTCGGCGTCCTTGTCGGCCCAGGCCCGTGACAAGAGTCCGGAGAAACGATCAGGCTCAGCCCGCAGCTCTGCATAGGGCAGCCGGCGGCCAGCCAGCCGCACCCACGTCTGAAAACTCATTGCGCCTCCCCGAACCCGAAAACCCCACGCGTGCAGGCCATTCGACTCCACGATAGCGACCCGAACGCACAATCTCGAGTGCCTTAGTCAGAGTCGTCAGGTAGCCGGATGGCAGATTGGTTTATCCACTGCCGAATCGGCACCCGCAGCATCCGGTTGCGGCTCTGCAGGACGATCTCCACCTCACCCATCCAGAGGCCGCCCAAATTGGTCCGCAACCATCGGTGCAGGAGAGCCGGAACCCATCTTTCGCTCAGCATCGGATCCACTGCGCCCGACAGCACCCCCAACGCTGTCTCGCCAGGAGCGGGCCACCGACGAGGCAACACGAAGACGGCCCGCGGATCCACCAGCACCGGCCGCGGAGCTGGCAACCACCGCATCATCTGCGGCTCCCGATCCTTCTCCACTTCGATCACCCGGTGTGCGCTAGACGCAAGAGACCCGCCGGCGTAGGCGCGGGAATCCACCGGCTACGCCCGTCCTTGCTGGCCGCCAACACCAATCGCCCGCTCCGTACGTACTGACCGGAGGTGACATCGACGTCCATTTCGATCCGACTGACCCGCCCCACGCCCCGGCCGATCCCGCCAACGCCTCGCAGGCGGCAGCCGATCGTCATGTGCGGCTGACGGGCCCACGACCCCTCCGTGACCACCAACAGCCCTCGCTTGCCGCGCACCCGGGCTCGCAGCGTCTCCACCTGACTCGGTGTCAGTCGCAGGCCAGGGATCGCCAGCACTACCACCGGCACGCCGTCGACCAGTACCGAGACAATCTCGGCCGGATCGGCTCCGGACGCGTCGACCAGCGCCACCCGCTCGATCGTCCCGCCCATCTCCCATATGTCGATCAAGCTCGGCCGCCGCCGGTCGAACTGCTCGCCCACGATGGCTGTTTGGTGCCCGGAGTTGGTAGCGGCCGCCAGGATCGCGGAGGTAATCGCTCCACGCGGGCACGCCACGACTGTGCCCAGCATTAGGCCGCCAGAGGGAAGTAACTCGCCGAGTGGACCTGGAATCGGCAGAAGGTCGTGTGCGGCGATCGTCGCCGGCGCGTCGGCCCCGACCTTGCCTGGGATAGCGGCCATCCGGCGCCGCAGCTCGTCCAGGCGCCGTCCCATCGGCATCGCCGCCAGGGCCGGATCGAGCCGGGCACCCGCACTGCGCCCCGGATTCGACTCGAACATGCGTTCTACTATGGCACGGTTCCCGCTGGTAGGGTGCACCCCGCCCCTAACTCTCCGTCACACAGCGCACTGTCGGCTATCACCGTGAAGCAGGAGCCCAGCGGCCGCGTGGGTGAGGCCGAGCAACCGACCGGACAGGGGCCAGGATCTCAGCGCAGTTTCTCTTGTTGTGCGCCTATGGATTTCGCCCGGCGCCCCTGCTCACCCCGAACTCCGTGTAGGCCCCAACCCCACGATGACCCCGACGACCGGTCACCGCCAGGCCGAGGCGTGTCGGCGCGGCGCGCCGAGCCTGGCACCGCACCGCCCGTCGAGGCCTGCGAAGTCGTGACCAACCCGGAGACGGGACCAATCAGGGCCAACGGCTCACCAATCCACAGGAGCACACCATGACCAGCGTCGCTGTCGAAATCACCGGCCACCTCGCCGAAACCCCCGAACTCCGCGTCACCAACAACGGAGTCCCCGTCACCTCGTTCACGGTGATGGCCAATGCACGCCGATACGACGAAGACCGGCAGGAATGGGTCGACGCCCACACCACCGCGATCCGCGTCACCGCATGGAGCACCCTCGCCGAACACGCCGTCGACTCCCTGGCCCGAGGCGCCCTGGTCACCGTCTCTGGCGGCCGCCTGACGGCCGACGCATGGACCGATCGGGAGGGCACCGCCCGTGCGACGCTTGAGCTGCGGGCCGACAGCATCCGCGTCGACCTCACCACCCAGACCGTCGCGATCACCCGCGCCCCGCGAACGTCCGCGGCCTGACCCATCAGGGCCCGGCGCCATCGCGCCGGGCCCGGCCCACGGCCGGAAACAACGTCTCTCGCCGGACGCGAACGGCTCAGCCGAGCGTGCTGCGCCGAATCTGCGTGCTACCCAGAACGTTCCGTTTCGGCTCTGATCGGACGATCACAATGAGAACCGAGACGGTGACCGCAGTCAGCCACACCACCGGCGAACCAGCGAGCGAGGGATGACCGAGCAACGCCGCAACGATCGACGACGCCGAGGTGACCCGAGCAGCTACCGCCGCCGGATACGTGAAGCGCCGCGCAAGCATTCGTGTCGGCGCGATGATGTAGAGCCCGGCGACCACAGCTAGCGGCAGCAGGCCCCACCACATCTCGTCTGGAGCTCCAAGGGTGAGCGCGGCCGCCGTCGCCGATCGCCCAACCTCGATCAGGGCATCAGCGAGCCGCCCCAGCCCCAGCAGCGCATCGGCGCCGACGAACCCGTGCCAGCCCAACACCGAGACCCACATTCCGACTCGGATCCACCATCGGCCGACGGCCACCGCCTGGGCCCGCTGCACCGGCCACCGGCCGACGAGCAGTCCGCGACTGCGTCCCGCTCGGGGGGCACCGCTCATGTCGCCGGCGGACCGAGGGGCAGGGGTATGGCGTAGGCCAGGATGCGCGGCGATCAACTCCTCGACGTCGTCGAAGTACGCGACGTCAGGCAGGTTGCCGCGGATGCGGGCGACCAGCTCGGTGCCGAGAATCGTGCTGTCGGCCCACAACGCCACGATCCGCGCCGCTTCCGCCCGGTATCCGCGCTCACCCTCGAGGACCGTGCCCTCAAGCGCGATCACCGCGACAATCGCGTGCGCTTGGCGGCGGTATTCACTGTGCAAGGTCTGCAGGTCCCCGAAACCGTATATGCCGCAGCCGCATTGCTCAGAAGGTGGCCGATGCGGATTGGAGGTCGGCTCGACGCATTCGGCCACGCACACGCCCCCGTCCCACGCGCTGTTCCCACGCGCCGCGGTGTAGGTAGTGACCGGGAGCAGCCGCCCGGACACCGATTCCACCCGGAAG
The DNA here is from genome assembly GCF_000308855.1 of Nocardia veterana NBRC 100344. Classification (GTDB taxonomy): domain Bacteria; phylum Actinomycetota; class Actinomycetes; order Mycobacteriales; family Mycobacteriaceae; genus Nocardia; species Nocardia veterana. The sequence goes on from NZ_BAGM01000206.1 coordinate 46,724, forward strand.
GTCCGCAGCGCGTAGAGCCCTACGACTGGCTCGGTCATCGCGCGGGTTCCGGCTCACGCCGGATCGGCTCAGGATCAGCCGGCGAGCGATCCGGCTCGGCAGGCACGGGAAGCACCGGCCGGGTGGCCGGGACCACTTCGATGCGGCGGCGAATCGGCCCGATGTCGCCCATCACTCGTCATCCCGTCGCAGCGCATGCCGCAATGGGAAGGAGGCCAGAACCCCCAAGACCAAAAGGACACCCACGATGCCAGATCCGATCAGTGCGACGTTGCGAGAGGTGTGATCAGGCTCCGGCGCTGATTGCGGCACCGGCAGCGCCCGCGCCGCGGGCGCGAGTGCGGTCGGCTTCTTCTCCAATGCCAGGTCTGGTGGCACCTCATGGGTCAGCGCGGCCATCGGATCGATACTGCCGAACCCCACCCATTCATTCCACCCCTCGGGCGGTCTGTGGGCCGTCGCCTCGATCCGCTTGATGACCTCTGTCGCGCTCAGCTGTGGGTACCGGGACCGTACGAGCGCGGCCAGCCCAGCGACGTACGGAGCCGCGAATGACGTACCTGCCAACGCGTTTCGCTGGCCGTTGGGCGGCTGAGTGGCGTTGATCAACCCCGCCGAGTGCGGATCCAGAGACACGATCTCCTCACCCGGCGCGGCCACTCCCACCCACGGTCCGGGGACCGTGAACTTCGACGGCTGTCCGTTCAGATCCGTAGCACCGACAGCCAGAACGTAGGAGTCATACCAAGCGGGGGTCACGGCCGTACGCAGGCCGTCCCACGGATCTGCGGCTGGATGCAGAGGGTCGATATCCGCGTTTCCGGCTTTACAGGCCGGGTTGTCGTTGTTGCCAGCGGCCGCCACGATCACCACGTCCTTCACCTGCACCGCGTACTGGACCGCAGCACCGAGCGCCAAATCGGCTACGGTGCCACCCGGCCCGCACGCCACCTCGGAAATGTTGATGACGGTGGCTCCGCTGTCAGCTGCTGTGCGCACCGCCTGAGCCAACGTGGTGGTGGTGCCGACACCGCCGCCGTTCTTCGGGTCGTTGGGATTGGGCTGAGTTCCCTTGGGGCGGTAGATCTCCGAGCTCTGGCGGATCGAGATGATCCGCGCGTCCGGCGCCATCCCGGCGAAGCCGTCCGCCGACGAGGGTTGCGCGCCGATCAATCCGGCCACGACCGTGCCATGCGAATCGCAATCCTCGGTGCCATCGGATGTCGCGACGTAGTCACCTCCGCCGACCAGCTGAGGTAGCCGCGGGTGCCGGGCGACGCCGGTATCGATCACCGCGACCGTCTGGCCGGCGCCCCGACTCCATCGCCACGCGGCCTCAACATCGAGGAACGCCTGCGCAGGCGGATGAGCGGGCGACGGCACCGTGAACGTGTTGATGCACGCATTGGCAGGCTCGACTGGGAACGGCGGCGCCGGAGCGGCCGCCGCGGGCAGCTGCCCCGGATCGATCGCCGGTGGACCGGACGCACCCGCCGCCGGTGCGCCGATCAGAGCTGACAGCGCAGCCATTCCGACCACCGCCGAAACCCCCGCAACTCGCCATGTGGCTCGCTGCATTGAATGTGCGGGGCCCACCCCCGCCTTGCTTCCACGCACCGCGTCAGTATCCCATCACCACAGTGGCGAGACTCCCTCAGCAACAAGGACCCGTTAGCAAACTATTCGCAACCGCAATGCGTGGTCGTTGGAGCTTATTTTCGCAGGTAGAACATAATGCCATGTCGCGGGCGAATTTTGTGCTGTAACAACAATCCGTTATTTCGCCAGCAAGAAATGTCGAATAAACGACGAGTCCGCCGAGAATCGTGACTCTCGGCGGACTCGAAAACTGTTCTAATTCGACCCTTTGATTCCCGCTACGGGGACCACGGTGCATCCGGAACTTGCGACCCGCCGGGATCGGTTGCAATTCCCGGAAGAACACTCCTCTGCCGTGGCCGAGGAGTTGTCGTAGTCGGCACAGCGGAGCTGATGGTGGGCACCAGCACATGCGGTACCCAGGGCTGTGTGCGGCCGCCGTCGCCTGGTGGCGGAGGGGTCGGTTTACCGCCGCCGGTTGGCTGCACGGTGGGACCGGGCCCGCTATGCCCGGGGTCGGTCTTGCCGGAGTCCGAGCTGCCGTTTCTGTCCGGCGCCACTGTCGGGAGATTCCCGATCTCGGGGCCGGGGTCGCGCTCCGGGGCCGCCGCACCGGACGCGATGCTCAGCCCCCCGGAGACGACGACAGCCGCGGTGGCCGCGACAAGGCCCGCGCGACGCAGATACTTGCTGGGGTGACGTCTGCTCATGGTGCTATCTCCGCAGCTCAGATGGGGAACGTGTCGCCATAGACAACCGTGCCGTCCTTGACCTCTTTGGTATCGATCCCGACACTCGCGTACGCCCGCACCTGCAGCGGCCCCAAGCAGCCGTCCATGCTCATGTGGGCTTCACGCACCTGCACGACCGTCTTAGTCTTCTCGGCGTTCTTCGAGCTCACCGGCACGGTCTGGATCTGACCGGGCGAGATCGACGCGTTCACCGACGGCTGCACGAACGCCCCCACGCCGGCGCGGAGGCCCGGATCCAACGGCCCGACATTGAAACCGATGTTCGGACCCACATTCAGCTGGATGCCGGGATTCACGCTGTTCAGCGTGGCAAAGCAGCCCATCACGTACCCGACCGAGACCTGCGCGCCCTTCAACGGCGTGTCCCCCTTGCCCGAGATCTCCACCACGGCGCGCAGCGAGCCGTACCCTTCGCGACTGGTCCCCGTCATGTTGGTGGTCGGAACCTTGTTCCACGACTCATCCTCGAGCCGGATCTTGACGTTCCAGCCGTCCTCGGTGGTGATGGTCCGCTCGTGCGGCGCCAACGTGATGACCTCCGCCTGTGCCACGCTCGGCAGGCCGACACACGCCGCCGCTGCCAGCGCAGCGCCAGTCATCACCGTTTTCACGTGCTTCATGGATCCCCTTCGAAAGTCTGTCCACACCACTCGGCAGCATGGAACCGCAACTGCTAAATCCCCCGACAAATAAGCACAGAAACGACTTGCATGCCGGTATGAACCGCAGTCTAACCGGGCCGTCCAAATGCCACTTTCCAAGGGATCGATAACTTGGGACGCACCACGAACGAGCTGGGTTCCAGCCTATTGGCTAGTTCACAATCATTGTTCAGCGCTACGCCGTCTGCTAACGTCCGATAATTACAGAGACCGCCGGGGGGAAATGCTCGGGTTTCCACTCCACGTAATCCACAGCAACCACCACTGGTGGCCGCTGGAGATACGGCGCGCGCATACGGCGCCGCCGCGACACGAAGGAGCACCGATGACACTGAAAAAGGCCGTAGCAGCAGCTACTTTCGGCCTGGCGATTGCCGCCCTCGGCGCCGGCGCGGCCAACGCCGCGATCGGCGCCGGTAGCGGATTGCATGCCGGATGTGGTGACGATCCGATGGCGGGCTGCTCGGTTCCGGCGCCACCGGACAACTCGGGCAACTGGACGTGGGATCGAAACAGCGGTCAGTGGCAGTCGACTCCGGTCCAGCCCGGCGTGACGAACCCGACTGTAGACCCGCAGGGCAGTATCCCCTTCCCCAACAACTGATTTCGACTCCCGGGCGGGACAGTCAACACCCCTGCATCTTGTCCTTGCCCGGGGCCTCGGCAGCAGGGCGCGTATCCACGCGCCGCCGGCGCGCGCACCCGGCGCCGCCGCGGACACGAAGGAGCAGCACCAATGACACTGAAAAAGGCCGTAGCAGCAGCTACTTTCGGTCTCGCGATCGCCGCGCTCGGCGCTGGCGCGGCCAACGCAGCAGTCACTACAGGTGGGGTCCACACCGGCGTGGACCCGGAATCCGGAGCCTGGGACGGCTACGGTGAGCGGCCGCCGTACCTGGAAGGACATTCGGTCCCGGCCCCCGCGATCCAGCCTGGCGTCACAACCCCGTACGACCCCAACAATGTCGACTCCAGCGGGCAGCTGCCGAACGGCGGGGACGGCTACTGAGCGATCCTCAGGGCAGCATCGGCAACAACTGAACGGACATCTGGCCCGATCATCAGCTCCCGGATCTTGCTCGAGCCGGTGGAAGGGCACGAAGGGCGCGCATCAGAAGATGCGCGCCCTTCGTCTACTGTCAGGCATTCCGACCGGGGAGCTACTCGGCTGAGACCCGTCATCCCAAGTCACGCTCGACGAGTGCTCCTACGCCGCAGGCCATTTGGCGGTCACCGTGGCAAGTCGTCCGGCCTAACGTCTCGCGGCGACACCGAGGATCGCGAGGTTGGCCAGCTGGACTGCCGTGATCACGCTGGCGGTCAGCAGGTAGGCAGTATGACCTGAGCTCCACATCAGCGCGGCGATCCCTCCAGTGACGAGAGTTCCAAAGAGTCCAACGGCGATGGATCGGGCGAGCTCATCGGCACGGATACTGAGCCAGGACCAGATGCCCGCGGACACGAGCAGCGCGACGGCGGCCGCCGCATCGAGATTGTCCATTCGTAACTTCCTCTCCCTCTTACCATTATCGCTCAGTAGTCAGAAGCGCTCAGGCCGGTACGCGCCGCCCGCTTTCGTCGGGCAAGGGTCGCCGAGGCGATACGGCAAGTCACCTGCGGTGTGGAGTCTGTCGATCTCCTGGGCTGGCAGCGGACGGTCGTCTACGGCGCGGAATCGCCACTTTCGTCCGTCGCTGTCCCAGCCGCCGGTGTCGATCGCGTAGACCCGGCGGACCTCGCCGTCGACGGCGATGACGGCATGTGCGGCCGCCGCGCGCACATCGGCGCCGATCGGCCACCATCCGCGATCCGCGTCGTACTGGCCGGATCCGCCGACCTCGCCGACTCGCGCCCGCGAATCATGTTCCGGCGCAGGATGACTACGGTCGCGCCGAGATATCACCACCACAATCCGTTCGCCGCGGAGATGGCCCCACCGATGGCTCGCAGCTTGCCGGGTGATCCCTACCGCCGTACCGAGATCTTCGAAGGTGGCACCATGCGCCAGTGCCAGCGCCGCACAATCGGCCATCATGCCGTCGACGGCTGGCCGCAGTTTCGCTTCGAGCGCGCCCAATTCGGCGAGAAACGGCCCTGGTCCCCGCGCACCATGAGCGTGGCGGCGCAGCGCGCTCCGGGCCGACGACCGTAATCCGGCGATTGCATCGATCAGCCAACCATCCGGCTCGCTTGCTCCATCGTTCACAAGGGGTAAATGTACTTACCTCCCTCGCGGCATGCAAGGACGTAAATACATTTGCGCTAACGTCGGTAAACGGTGCGAATTTCGACAGTCCGACACGCAACAGCCGCTCCGCCGTGGCCCGCCGCTACAGCAGCCGATAATGCCCACTTATCGGAGGTCAGACGCCGACTGTCGAAAACCTGGGCAATGTCGGAAATCTATGTTCAGAAAACGGTCAGTTGCATATACTCGACACATGCTGATCGGGTATGTGTCCGTGGCGCCGGACGAGGATCCGGGCCCGCAGATCGCGGCTCTGCGCGCCGCAGGGGTCGACACCGCCGATATTCACGTCGACACCGTGACCGCCCTAGATCGGACCGCTCCCCGTCCGGCGCTCGACCGTGTGCGCGCTTCCGCCGGCGCGGGGACGACCGTTACCGTCACCGCGCTGGACCGGCTCGCGCCCGGCGTGCAGCCGCTGGTCGCTCTCGGCGCCGGACTGGCCGCCGCCGGGGCCGATCTGCGCGTGCTCGACGACGGCATCGACACCACCACCGTCGCGGGCCGCGCCCAGCTCGACCTGCTGGCCCGGCTCGACGGCCTGCACCGCCGCACCATCAGCACCGGAACCCGCGCCGGACTCGCCGCCGCCCGTGCCCGAGGCCGCAAGGGCGGACGCCCCGCCAAACTCACACCCGAACAGATCGCCCACGCCCAGCAGCTCTATGACGAGGGCGAGAAGTCGCTCGACCAGATCGCCAAGATCTTCGGCGTCGGCCGCACCACCCTCTACGGCCACCTGGACAAGAGCACCGTCGGAAAACGCCCCCGCGCCCGACGCACCACCCCCGTATCAGCACCGGCGACCACCGAAACCCGAACCGACACGAATCCCCCCGCACTGCAGACCGTTGCGGCCGCCGCCGCGATCGCACCCGCAGCGCTGGCGAGTCCCGAAACCACGACCCCGCCCACCGGCGAGACCAGCCCGCTCGTTCCCACCGAGGACAACCGCGCCGCGCGGGCCCTGGCCGCCCTCCAGCGCGGCCGCCGGCGCGAGAACCGGTGGGACGAACCCGCGCCATGCCCGTCCTGCGGCCACGATCCCGGCCACCGCGGCGGCCGCCTCGCCCAGCACCAGGATCTGCAGATCAGCTGGCTCGAACCGGACCCCTCCGACGACAACCCCGGCGGCATGATCGTCGCCCACCACTGCACCGAATGCCAACCCTCGCAACGGTTCCCGATTACCTGCGCCGATCCGCACTGCGACAACGGCCCCATTCTCGGCGGGCAGCTCGCTATCGACGCCGCCGCGCCCGGCGCCCAGCTGCCCGAACTGGTCTACTGGTGGCTCGCACGCCGAGGCTGGCGCGACACCGCCGCCGGACTGGTCTGCTCCGAACACGCTGAGCGCCACGGAATGACATCAGCACCCGCGCGCGCAGCGAAAGTCATTGGGCAGGACTAGTGTTCGATCGAGCGTGTAACCGGTGGTGAAAGGCAGTCGGGAGTCATGGTGGACGAGTTGCGGACCGACCAGGCGCACAGTGCTCGCATGTACGACTTCTATCTGGGCGGCCACGACAACTACGAGGCCGACCGTGCGGCGGCCGCGCGCGTACTCAAGGTGTTTCCGACCGCGCCGGAGATGGCACGAGCCAACCGCGACTTCATGAACCGCGCCGTGGAATACCTTGCCCGCCAAGGGATAAGCCAGTTTCTCGATATCGGTACTGGCATCCCGACCGAGCCCAATCTGCACCAGACCGCTCAGGCCGTCGACCCTGCGGCACGGGTGGTTTATGTCGACAACGACCCCCTGGTCCTCACCCACGCCCGCGCTCTCATGCAGGGCACACCCGAAGGCCGGACCGCGTTCGTGGCCGCCGACGCCTGCGACGCCGAGGCCATCCTCCAATCCCCTGAGCTGAGCGCCACGCTCGACCTCGCTCAACCGGTCGCACTCAGCTTGGTCGCGCTGCTGCACTTCCTGCCCGATTCCCGGCGACCACTGGAGGCGCTGCAGACGATCGCTGCGGCCCTGGCGCCCGGATCCTGGTTGGTGATCAGCCAGGCCACCGGCGACTTCGCGCCCGATACCGTTGCCGAAGCGGTGCGGATCTACCGTGAAAGTGGCCTGGACCCGCAAGTCCGCTCGCGCGACGAGATCACCGAATTCTTCACCGCGACAGGGTTCGAACTGGTCGCGCCTGGACTCGTGCCCCCACACCGCTGGCCGACCGACACCCTCAAAGCAACCGCCGGTGCCGACGAGCGCGTGAGTTTCTACGCCGGAGTCGGCCGCAAACGCTAACTCCGGGCTGCGCCCACCCGCGCAGACCTTTTCGCACGGGACATAGCTGTCGGTCCCTGCGGCTACAGTGGTGCGGTCGGCAAGTCGCGTACGCCGCCCGCCCAGACCCGCGCCCACACCGCGGAGTCGACGACGGCCAAGGTCTTTCGGGGCCCGCGAAATTCAGGACTGTCCACGCGCCGTGCACATCGCCGGCGGGGTGTGGGACCGGCCGGAGGAAGAGCACGTCATGCCCAAACATCAGTCCACCGCCGCCAAGAAGGCCCGCGCCGCCGCCCGGGACGGCCGGAAATACACCACCGCCCTGCACGAGGCCCGCTCGACTGCCGCCCCGCAGGTCCTCGCTGGCTCACCGCAATGGCACGCCCGCCGGGCTGCCGATCCCGGCACCCGCGGCATATACCTGTGGAATCGCTTCCGCAGGCGCGTTGTTCGCGGCCGTCTGGTCTTCAACGACACCCCGCGCGGCCGCGACCAGCTGCTGAGCCTGCTCTACGACATGGTGCTCACCGCCCGGCCCGAGCTGGCGCCGACCGTGCCCGACGATGCCGTGGCGGCCGCCGACTTCGATGCCATCGACGCCGCGTTCGCTCCGCTGGACCGCGCGGTGCGCTGCGTCCTGGCCCAGAGTCCGGCGAGCGTGTGGCAGCAGCAGCTACAGGCCCACGTCGAAGCCCTGGACGCGCAGACCGGGCCGGGGTGGCAAGCCCGCCGCGCCCTCACCGGCTGGTATCACCGCGCACTGACCCCGGTCTATACCTTCGACGAGTGGCCGAGGGCCGAAGGGCTGCCCTACTACGGAACCTGCGACACCCTCGACGCCGTCCTGGTGCACACCGCCGGCGGCTACGCCCCCGGCACACGAGTACAGCTCGACGACGACCGGATCGTCTACGTCCTGCGCGTCGACTGGTGGGACGAGCACGGCGGCCCCGACGGCTACACCGTGGTGCCGGAAGACACCGGCGGTGACTTCGAGATCCGTGCCGATCGAGTGGTGGGAACGGCGTAGAACGGCGCAGCGCAACAAATCTCGTTCGAACACCCCTGCCTCGCTGGGTAACGTATCCACGTGGATACGACTGCCGATCCGGACGCGAGCGGCGATAAAGCCGCCGAAACCCCCGGAGGCCAGGGCGCCGCCAGGACGGCCGAAATCAGCGGAGCACGCCAGTATTCCACGGGCAAGTTGACAGCCAGCCAAGCCAAGACGGTCAACGCGTGGCGTGGCGAACTCCACCGCCCCCGCCGGCGCACCTACCTCACAGACGACGGACGGCCACCCGCCTCGAGTTCGGACTGCCTCGCAGCCGCGGTCATCGATCTACTCGATGCCGCCCCACCCACACCTACGGAGGTGGCCCAGTACGCGGCCCGGATCCGTACAGCGCAGCGTGACGGCCGCGCCGACCGCTTCCCCGGCGACACGCACGTGACCTTCTATCTGCCCGAGCTCTACGCCGGTCCGGCCGAGAGTCTGCTCATCGATGCCCGCGCCGCCCACAGCACCGCCATCGACGATGCCCGCGCCGCGGCCAGGCGCCGGTTTCCAGGCCGGTACCAGGCCGAGGAGCGGTCTCAGCTCATGCTCGGCACGCTCGCTGACCAGCAGCTCACGCCCACTGTGCCTCGCCGGTTGCCGATGGGCACACTGGCACGGATGGCCATCGACCGATGGGCTCGCCGTGCTCCGCGAGCCGTCGTCGCGGCCGCCGCCAAACACTCGGCGACCTACCACCTCCAGCACCACCGCGCCCGCACCGATATGGGCCGACAGTAGCCGCGCACCAGGCAATTCCGCAGTCCCGCAAACACATTCGAGAACGGGCCGCGCGTAGCCGCTTCGCCGCTGCCGCCGCCGGGCAATCCTGGGGAACGGATGGCCAGTCGATGCCGGTCCCCTCCCGTTCGAGCGTGAGCGGCTGGCCGTGGACGGCCCCGGCGGGCTCCCGGCGCCCGAGCACCTTCAGGCCCGAATCTGGCCGGTGCGGGAGCGGAGTCGGCGCATCGTGCTGTGCCCTTCTCGCATCCCGGAATCTGCCGACGGCATACCGCAGCGAACAGCCGATGTTCAAGGGCGCTACCGCGTCACTGCGTGATGGACATCCGCCCACCCCAGCACACCGGCCGCCCGCCGCGATCTGGGCAAGCCCAGATTCCAGAACACGGAAAGGACACTCCACCATGACCACCAACCCCGCCCCCGCACCGGCCAGCCTCGCCCGCTTCGGTGACGGCCGCTGGGAACCCACCACGGTCACCGTCTACGGCCAGCCGCTCACGCTCGAGCGCGCCGTCATCCCCGGCATCGACTGGCCATCCGTTCCCCAGGATTGCCCGATCTGCAACAGCGGCGAAGGCTGCTACGCCCAGACCGTCCTCGAATGCGAGTACTGCGACCACGGAATCTGCCACGAATGCGGCATCGCCAAGACCCTGCTCGGCTGAGCGGGCCCGGGGGCTCCGGCCCCCTCTCCCGGGCGCCCGGCAACGAGGCCGGACAGCGAGTCGCCGCCGACGCTGACTCCTAGCCCGCGGGCTCTCGCGGTCCGGTGCAGACCCTGTCCTTTCCATCCGCACCGGACCGCGAGGGGGCGACGAGAAGATATCCACGTGGATACTCTCAGCCCGCGCAAGCCGTATGGATGCCGAGGCCCCAGCCTTGCCCTCACGGGCACGCTGCGTGTCTCTCGGCGTCAGGGCAGGTCCGGGGCGTGGATGCGCGCCGGTGTCGCACCAGGCGCTACGCCCGGATCCAGAGAGGCAGCTTCGACGACGGTGACTCTTTTGCTGGCCGCAGGGTCGGCGGCCGATTCCGCCGCATCCTCCACTGCCGGCGGGGCGCTGCGCACGCCGATGAAGCAGGCGAGGAGGAAGGCAAGTCGTTCGGTCGGGACATGTGCGCCGCTCCAGGTCGCCGAGAAAAGTGCTGGTCAAGGCCCGAAAAGACTTGCATAGTACTATGGTAACGTAGTACTATATAAGTAGGCCGAGGGGAAAGGCCCCGAGGCGCTACCAAGGAGGCACTGTGGCTCTGGCATCGAAGTTCAGCAACCCCGTCGCGATCCGCTCGACCGACGAGCCCTTGAGCGAAGACAAGATGCGCGCGGTCGCGCCGTCGATCTTCGCCGACGAGGCGCACGAGACTCGCAGCGAGCGCTACACCCACATCCCGACAATCGAGGTGCTGCGAGGGCTCGAAAAGGAGGGATTCCGGCCGTTCGCGGTCGCGCAGACCCGCGTCCGGGACGAGGGCCGCCGCGCATTCACCAAGCACATGATTCGCTTGCGGCACGCGAACACGATTGCCGCCGAGGAGGCCAACGAGGTCGTGTTGCTGAACTCCCATGACGGCAGTTCGAGCTATCAGATGCTCGCGGGAATGTTCCGCTTCGTCTGCGCCAACGGCATGGTCTGCGGGGAAACCATCGAAGACATCCGAATCCGTCACTCGGGCCGGGCGGTCGAGGATGTCATCGAGGGGGCGTATCAGGTTCTCGACCAGTTCGAGCTTGTCGAGAACCAGCGGGACGGCATGAAGGCGGTGCCGCTCGACGAGGCCGAGCAGCAGGTTTTCGCCGATGCCGCGCTCGCACTGCGGTACGAGCCCGAAGACGGCAAGCCCGCGCCGATCGCCGCGCGGCAGTTGCTGCGGCCGCGCCGGATCGAGGACCGGCCGTCGGATCTCTGGTCAACGTTCAACCGGGTACAGGAGAACGTCATCCGGGGCGGATTGCCCAGCAGCACCCGGACCGGCCGCCGCACCAAAACCCGCGAGGTCAAAGGCATTGATCAGAATGTGAAGCTGAACCGGGCGTTGTGGATTCTCGCCGAGGGAATGCGCAATCTAAAGACCAACGGCTAACCGATCACCAAGCGGGCCGGGTAGGTAGTAGCTACCCGGCCCGCTTGCGTATGCCCACCCCCAAGCGCGGCCCCGCTCGCCGGCGAGAGAACCCGGGCATCGGAAAAGCGGCCAACACTTGCATAGTACTATGGTGACGTAGTACTATTAGAGTACCGACGGAGAGGCCGTCGGAATCCAAATCAGGAGGCTCTCATGGGCGAACGCTCCATCACCACGCTCAGCGTCGGCGGCAAGACCGTCAACTACCACCTGGCGTGGGGGTCGCCGCAATACCAGGTGCCTATGCACGGCAAATGGGTTATGGACATGGCCGAGCAGGGCCGCGAGCTCACGATCACGTCGTGGGAGGCGTGGGCGGCCGACGAGGATCACGATGTCGCCGTGGAGAGGGTCGGTTACGACGCCGAGAGCGCCGGTGCGCTGCACATGTACATACTCTCGGTGACCGCAGACGGCGAGTTCTCCTACTGCTACCGGCACCGGCCCGTTGGTCGGTCGGAGTGGCTGACCATGCTCGAGTGCGACACTGTCGCGCAGTTGCTCGCGGCCGGGGTCGAATGGGCGGAAAAGTTGCACCGCACAGCGATTCGGCGCAATGCGTCCACGCCGATGGTGCGCGCGTTCGGCGAGGCCGTCGAGGCTGCGCGTATTCGTGAGGCGGCATTCGCGGCGATGTACGGCGACGCTACCCCGCCGATCCTGCCCGAGCTCGACATGTTGCCCGAGCCGCGTGCCGAACACGGCGAAGCTGAGCACCTGGCCGAACGCGTGCGGTATTGCGAGCAGGCGGCCGCCGAGGGGATGCAGCTTGCTCGAGCCAGTGTCGGCAGCGACTCCTACCAGGAGATCTACGCCCGGTCGCGTGGGTTGCTGCTGGTCTCGCTGCGTGCGCGAGGCCGACTGCTGGATCTGACGGCGTAGCGGCATCGGCCGGGCGGGTAGTAGCCGCCCGGCCCCCACCGTGCCGGAGCCCGCAGCGATCACGCCCCGTCCAGCCGGACGGGGCGTGATCTGTATCACAGACAATCACGTTGTGTAGCACTACGGTGTCATAGTACTATGGAACTGTAAGCGAGAAAGGCCGACGGAAGGAGTCGACACCATGAGCGAGATCGATTTCAGCACCCGGTGCCCGCAGAGGTACCGGACTTTGCGAGCGCCGGCGCCGGGGGTGGTGCTGGAATGTCACGCCTATCACCGCCATGAACAGTGGGTGTGCCATGTGCTCGACGGTGCGCAAGACCTGGCCGCGGACCGGGCGTGGACGGCCGAGCTGCGCCGCATCGCCACACTGCCGGACGCGATGCGCCGCGCCGAGATGCGCCGCCAACGCATCCACGATGTGGACGCCGATCTGATCGAGCGGTTCGCCGCCGAGCATCGGAGCGCTCAGTGGCAGCTGTTGGACCGATTGGCGGAGCTGGCCGGGCAATTCGATGTAAGCCACAACCCGCAGGAGTTGCGCGCGCAGTATTACGCCCGGCGAGCAGCGGGCGATTCCGAGCAGGTTTTCCGGGCACAGTTCGCGCTGGCCTACCGGTTCAATGCCGCGCATTGGGTCAACGGCGGCATGGGTGACGAGCCGATGAAGGCGGTCGCCGACGCGATCGAATGGCGCTGGCGCGAGCAGTCCGGGCCGGAAGGTCGTGCCGATTGGGACTATCTGGCCGACGCGGTGCATGACTGGGAGCAGGCTCCGGCGAGTATGGCGCGGTTGGTCGCGCAGATCGCTCACGACGACGACGAGGGAGCCCGCCCGCTTTCCCCGACCCAGCGGCGCAGCATCATGCAGGCCCGCGAGTTGACCGGCCACGGCGCGTGGGAGGCGTGATGCACATCCCGGCCCGACCGAGCAGCGCCCGCCAGGCGGGCGCGCTCGCGCTCGCCATTACTGTCGCGGCCGCCGTCGCGCTCGCGGCGTACCTGCTGGCCCGCCACCCGCAGCGCACCACCCCGCCCGCCGCGCAGCCGCAACCAGAGCTCGCACCGCCCCCGCCCGGTGCAATCCGGGCACAGTTCCGGCCGGAGTTGCTGCGTTCGCGGTGCGAACGCCTCGAGGACATCGACGAAGCCGACTTGCTGGCCGAGTACCACCGCGCCCACCGCGCGGCGGAGCGGGCACGGAGCTTGCCATTCGACCGTGCCGACCCCGAATCGCTGCAACTGTGGACCGGTCACCGCGACGCCCTGGCCGCCGAAGCCGCCCGCCGGTACGTGCGCGGCCCGTCCCCCGCCTCGACCATCGCCGCCGTGCCGAGAAACCATGCGTGACCTGCAAATTGTGATGCGCGTCACTCCCTTCCGAATTGCATAGTACTATGGTGACGTAGTACTATGAAGGTATCGGCGGAAGGGCCGCCGAGGGAAAGGGCAAAAGCCATGGGTTTGGTTCTGGTGGACGTGACCGACACGGCGGCGGCGATGGGGTTCCGGTGCACGGTCGGTGTCGACAGCGCGATCGCGCCGGCTGACATCGCTCAGGTACTCGCGGCCGCTCGCGAGGCGGCCACTGGTATCGGCGCGCCCGTGCGCCGGGTGCCGTTCCAGATCCTCAGCGTCGAGGCCGGAGTGATCGAGTCCGTTCCGCTGGAAATGGTGCTCGGCGTGGACCTGTTCGGACGCCCGGCAGCGGCGATCCTGGCGTGAACCTCACGCGAGGGCCGGAGGCGCGAGCGCCCCCGCGTGAATCCCCCACCCAGCCAACACAAAAGGCCCCGGGTAGGTAGTAGCTACCCGGGGCCTTTCAACCCAGGATCGTACGCGAAAGGCACGACGGATGACAACGACCGAGAAGACCAACGACACACAGGCGCAGGCCGCCGCGCCCGCGCCGAAGGCCGGAGACACGGCCGCGCAGGTGGTGTGGCTCGAGACCAAGGAGCTGGTCATAGCCAAGAATCGCAAGACCGACCCGGCGAAGGTGCGCGCCCTGGCCCCGTCGATCAAGCAGCACGGCAATTTCATTGCGTTGCAGGTGATTCCCCGCAGCGACGGCCGCTACGACGTGCGCGACGGTGCACACCGCGTCCAGGCCGCCCGCAAGGCCAAAGTGCAGCTGATGAAGGCCGAAATCATCAGCGCCGAAACCGATCTGGACGAGAAGGCCGCCGAGCTGGCGCGGCTTGATCGGCAGTTCAACACCGGCAAGCACGTCAACCCGCTGTCGGCGACCGCCGAAGCCCAATTCACCGCCGAGGCGCTGGAACTGGGGCTCGAGGTCGAGGAGGTGGCGAAGCGATTCGCCATTGCCCCGGAGCGTGTGCGCGCCGCGCGCACGGTGGCCCGCTCGACAGCCGCGCAGACGCTGGCCGAGTCCACGGACCTGGATCTGATGCAGATTGCCGTGGTCGAGGAATTGGGCGGCGACGATCCCGCCACCGTCGAGCGACTGGTCAACGCCGCCAAAAGCGGCCAATTCGAGCACGTAGCCGCGCAGGTGCGCAGCGAGCGCGAGGCCCAGGCCGCTTGGGCGCGAGCCGCCGCCGAGTACCGCGAGCGCGGATTCACCGTCCGCGAGCAATGGGTGCCGTATCAGGAGTACTCGACCTGCACCCCGATGCGGTATCTGCGCACCGCCGACGGTGCCCAAGCCACCGAGGAACACGTGAGCGACCCCGCGCACTGGGTGGTGCAGCTCGATGACGACGAGGAGTTGCGCCACGCCGAGACCGGCGAACCGGTCGAGGAGAACGCGGTCGATTGGGACACCGACGAGGACCCCGAACGCGAGCCCGCCGAAGGGCTGATGCACGCCAGCCAGGTGCGGTGGGTGACAACGTGGAAACCGCTGTACTACTGCACCGATCTGGCCGGGGCCGGTCTGACATCGCTGTTCGGCGGTGGCAACGCCGCCAACGGCGAGCCGATCGACGCCGAGGCCGCCGCCAAGGCCGAAGCCGAACGCAAGCAGGCCGAACGCGCCGCCCGCCGCCGCGTGATCGCGGCCAACCGGTTGGCCCGCGCGGCAACGATCGTGCGGCGCGACTGGCTGCGCGAACGGCTCAGCGGCGCAAAGCCGTTCAAGGGCGCGGCGAAGTTCACCGCCCACGTGCTCACGGCCGATGCCACCATCATCAGCGAGCACAGCGCGCGCGATCTGGCCGCCGACCTGCTCGGACTGACCGGCATCGACCCGGCCGGAAAGCTCGCCAGTACCGGCGCGGAGGTCGCCGACAAAGGCAGCGACAACCGCGCGCAGGTGATCTTGTTCGCACTGGCCGCCGGAGCGATAGAAGGCCGGATGCAGGCGAAGAAGGCCCGCCCGGAAGACGAAGCGCCGAACTACTGGCGGATGGCGGATCAGGCCGCGACCAGCGGCCACTACAGCACCCGCACGCAATCCCTGGTCGCGTACTACCTGCAGGTTCTGCGCGAGCAGGGCTACGTGGCCGCCCCGATCGAGCGGGTGCCGCTGGGTGAGCTCAGCGCCGACGAGGCGATCCGCGAATCCGAGGGCACCGAGCAGTAACCACTACCGGAGGCGGGCCGCCACCAGAACACGGTCCGGCCCGCCCCCGGTCCCCCGCCGCGCTCCGATAGTGACAGGGGTCACACCCCTCATGGTTGCATAGTACTATGGCAACATAGTACTATGAACTTATACCGAGAAGAGGTCACCAACCC
>NZ_BAGM01000205.1 GCF_000308855.1 Nocardia veterana NBRC 100344
AACCCATGACCCGCCGGGCAGTGGAAGTCCACACCGACGACCATGTCGCCGAACTGCGCCTGAGTCGCCCCGAGACGTTGAACGCTTTCGATGACGTACTGGTCAACGAACTACCGGGCGTACTGATCGACCTCGCCCGCGACGGGGATGTTCGCGCTGTGGTGTGGACTTCGACCGGTAAGCATTTCTCGGCAGGTGGCGATATGGAGACGATTCTCGCCGGCCACCGGGATCTGAACGTTCTCCTTCGCGGTGTCGACGACGGGCGCCGGCTCTTCCGCGCGTTCGCCGATTTCCCCAAACCATTGGTTACGGCGGTGCACGGCCACAGCTTCGGCGTCGCCACCAGCCTCATATTCACCTCCGATGCGATCGTCGCGACCCCCACGGTCCGGTTGTCGGATCCACACGTGCACATGGGACTGGTCGCCGGTGACGGCGGTTGCGTGGCGTGGCCGTTGAGCGCCGGGTTGATACGGGCCAAACGCAAACTTCTCTGGGGAGAACCCCTCACCGGTCAGGAGGCGTTCGAACTCGGACTTGTGACCGATCTGGCCGATGACCCCGACCGGGTGCGGGATACGGCGTTCGAGCTGGCCCGGCGGGTATCGAATATTCCGCCTCTCGCGACGCAGTTGACGAAACGCTCGCTTAACAAGGTGCTGTCGGGAGCGACCGACCAGGTGCTCGATACCAGCTTCTACCTCGAGGCGCTGTCGAATCGCAGCGCGGATGCCGTCGAGGCGGTCGAAGCATTCAAGGAGAAACGAGAGGGACGATGGACAGGCGCATGAACGATGCTGACGCTGCGGTGATCTGGGGTGAAGACGTTGTCGAAGGCGTCTACGCGGGGCATCGGGGACTTCTCTACGAACCGTCTCCGGCCTCTCTCCCAGCGATGCTTCGCTCCGCCCGGCAATGGGACGGTCGCGACTACATCGTGCAGGGCGAACGCCGGATTTCCCACCCGGCATTCCGGGCGGCCATACCCGCTGCGGCGAGGCAACTCGCCCAGGCCGGTGTGGGTCGCGGGGATCGTGTTCTGATCCACTGCTACAACTGCCCGGAATTCGTTCTCGCCACCTGGGCGGCATGGTGGCTGGGTGCGGTCCCCGTCTATGCGAACCGGTGGTGGAGCGGCCACGAAATCGAGCACAGTGTCGGCATCACCGCACCCGTTCTGGTCTTGACCGATGCGCCGGAACAGTTCCCGCCCGCACTGATCGGCGCCGGCACACGTGTCGTGCGGATCAGCGAACTGGCGCGAGCGTTCGACGAGCAGGACACCGAGCCGACGGAGCCGGTGGTCATCGATCTCGACGATCCGGCAGTAGTGCTGTTCACCTCCGGCAGCTCGGGAGCACCGAAAGCCGTGGCACTGTCGGCCCGTTCGGTGATCGTCAATCAGCACAACCTGCTGACACGTTCACGGCGACTGCCACAGAATCTGGATCCGGACGCGCCGCAGCCCGTCGGCTTGGTGTGCACTCCCTTGTTTCATATCGGCGGGATCTCGAACGCGCTCACCAATCTGATCACCGGCGGCAGACTGGTCCTGACCGCGGGCCGATTCGATGCCGGTGAAATCCTGCAGCTGATCGAGACCGAGCGAGTGGGCGCGTGGGGCGGCGTCCCGACCATGGCCGTACGTGTGCTCGAACATCCGAAGTTCGAGTCCTATGACCTGTCGAGCCTACGATCGTTCCCACTCGGCGGCGCGCCGTTGCCGCGGACATTGTTGCAACGACTCACGGCCAAGTTGCCGCAGCTCGAGAAGCGGGGGCTGGCCAATACCTGGGGTATGACCGAGACGGGCGGCTTCATGACCGTGGCCGGTAATGCCGACCTCGAGGCCAGGCCCGGAACGGTCGGGCGCCCCTACCCGGTGGTCGAGTTGCGCATCGACGATCCGGATGCGACGGGTTCGGGTGAGGTGCTCGTTCGTGCGCCCACCATCATGCTGGGCTATCTCGGTATCGATGACGGAACGGTCGACGCCGAAGGATGGCTGCATACCGGCGATCTGGGTCATCTCGACGACGCCGGATATCTGTACCTGGACGGCCGCAGCAAGGACATCGTGATCCGCGGTGGCGAGAACATCGCCTGCGCGCACGTGGAACGCGTGCTGCTGAGCCACCCGGCAGTGGTCGAGGCCGCCGTCGTCGGACTGCCACACGAGGATCTGGGCGAAGAGCTCGCGGCAGCGATCACCTACCGGCCGGGCGAACCGGTCGATGCGGACGAGTTGCGCGCCTTCTGCAAGGGCACCCTCGCGTACTTCGAGGTGCCCTCGGTATGGCGGATCGGCGATACGGCTCTGCCGACTCTGGCGGGCGAGAAACTGAACAAGAAGGCGATCAAGGCCGCCCTGCTCGAGTCGCCGCGGGAAGGATGAGCATGCATCTCAGCGCCGCTGACGAATACTTCACCCATCAGACCGCGCTCACGCACGCGATGGTCGACACCAGCGATCCTTCGTGGCGAGAACGGTATTGGGTGAGTTTCCAGGACACCGAGGCCGGAGATACCGTTCTCACCTTGGGATTGGGAAGGTATCCGAATCAGGACGTCATGGAGGCGTTCGCGTGTCTGTCCCGGGCAGGCCGGCAGACAAACCTGCGATTGTCTCGGTCCCTGCTTCCGGACAGCCATGCGATGCGGGTGGGGCCCTTCGCGTGCGATGTGCGCCGACCCCTGCAGGAACTGCGATTCACCTTGTCGGACAACGATTCCGGGCTCAGCTTCGACGTCGGCTTCGACGCGACGTTCGAACCTCTGCTCGAGGGTAAGTTCTTTCAGATCAGCCGTGCCCGGACCACCTACGACGCCATCCGTTATGTGCAGCACGGCCGCGGTACCGGCTGGATCCGGACGCCCGACGGTGAGACGCTCGAGCTCGATCCGCAGCGTTGGTGGGCCGAGCGCGACCACTCCTGGGGTACCCGGCCCCTGCCCCGAGCCGAAGGCCAACCGCCGGGGGAGCGTCCGGAATGGCGGATGCTTATGTTCGCCCCGTTGCAGCTACCGGATTTCGCGGTTCATCTGTACGTGCAGGAGTCGCAGCCGGGACTTCCGGTGCACCTCTCGGCGGGGATCGTCGGAGCTCCGGGCGCCGGTCGGGAAGCGCCGGTCATCGTCGGCGTGGACCACGATCTCGAATGGGAAAAGGACGCTGCCGCACCGACTCTCGTCGGCGGCACCGTGACGCTGCTACTGCACGGCGGCGACCGGATCGTGCTCGAGATTACGGCCAAGCCGGGGCGTGCCCACCTTCGCGGCGGTGGATACGAGGGATGGAACGGGTGGAAGCAGGGCTTCTGGCGCGGAGACTCGACCGCCGAGCACGACGAATGGGACCTCACCGATCGTGAGACGTTCTATCGCTATGCCAAGGCGGGTTCGGACCATCTGGTCGAAGTGCGATGTGACGGCAAGATCGGCTACGGAGTGATCGAATACATGGTGCTGCCTGGCTACGGCCGGTACGAAGAGGCGCTGCCGCCGCCGCGCCGGAAGCAGAGCTGATCCGTCATGAGTGATCTGCAGGCTGCCCTGCTGGATATGTTGGCCGACATCGGTGTTCGAGAGGTGAGCGCTCCGGCGCGGCTCGGCGGCGGCAGTTCCCAAGAGAACTGGGCCTTCGACGCGATGATCGACGGCCCACATGGGCCGATCCGACTGCCGCTGCTGATGCGGCGCGAGCCCGAGTCCGGCGTCGTGGATACCCCGCGCGATGTGGAATTCGCGTTGCTGCGTCAGCTGGGGCAAACCGATCTTCCGGTGGCGCGGGTCTACGCACTCGACGACGGACGCCGCCTCGGTCGCAGTGGCATGGTCGTGGACCGGCTGCCCGGCCGCGCACATCGAGGTTTACTTCGCGACACCGACCCCTTGGCCATCGGCGAACCCGCGCGGCTGGACGTCGCCGCGCGGCTGGCCGCGCTGCTCGCGCGGGTGCACTGTCTCGACGTCGACGAGACGGGCCTTTCGCAAGTCCTGACCGCCCCGGCCGACCCCGCACGCGCCGAGCTCGACCACTGGATCGCCGAGCTCGATCGTGTCGAACTTGAACCACATCCAGGCCTTCGCGAGGTCATCGCGTGGTTGGCGGATCATCTTCCCTCGCCTGTGCCGTGCCGGTTGGTGCACGGGGATTTCCGGCCGGCGAATGTGCTCGTCGACGGCGGTCGCGTGACGGCGCTGCTGGACTGGGAACTTGCCCACCTCGGCGACCCGCACGACGATCTCGGCTGGTACACGTGTTCGGTGTATCGCCGAGAGCACTTCCTCGAGGGGCGCTGGGAGCCCCACGACTTCCTCGAACGCTGGTCTGCCGAATCCGGCATGGAAGTCGAGCCGGACCGCCTGCATTTCTGGCAGGTCATGTCGACCTTCCGGCTCGCAGTCATCGCGTTGACCGGCGTCCGCGCATTCTGCGACGGGTCCACCGACCGCCCCGCGGGGCCGACCGACAGGGTCGAAAAGCTGGCTCTGCTGGAGACCGGGCTGCTCGACGCTGCGGCCACTGTGGACAGGAGTGCGAAATGAGACCTCGTCCGTCGGAAGTCGTCGCCGGGATTCGTTCCATATTGGCAGACACGATCGGTCCGGAACTCACGAGCGAGCATGCCCGGTCCCGGCTGGCGGAGATTCGAGCGGTGCTGGCGCAAATCGATTGGGACAACGTCGGTTTCGCTCTGGTGGTGCGATCGGCCGAACTCGCGCGGTGGCTCGAGCGAGCGGGTGAGCACGTCGGCGAGGTCGTCGTACCGGCCCCGCCGGAGAGCGCGAGTTACGCGGCATTCGAGCGCCACTACGAGGAACTCGCCGAGCTGGCTGTACAGGTCTTGGGCCGACTTCGAGCACGACTGGACGCACAACCGGACGACGAGCCGGTTCGCCACGCCTACCGCGGGCTGCTCGCCGCCGTCTGATTCTCATCGGAGCCCGCCCGGCGACTTCGAGAGAAGGCGCCGGACGGGCTTTGTCATGTCCGGGCCATCGTCCGTCCGAGCCGGGGGCGCTGCAACCTCGAGCTGCTGGGAACCCCCAGCCAGCGGGGTTGCATGGTGCTCGCTAGATCAATACTCTATACTCAGAAAGTCGACTACTAGACTATTAAGGTGGGTGGTCCGGTGACTCCGACACTCGAGGAGTTCGTGGACGGCGCACGGGTTTTCCTGGAATCCGTGACCGCGGATCGCGTGCGTGTGCAGCCGGGGGACGGTAAATCCCGCTACGTGCTCTTCTCCGGTTCGACGCAGGAGGAGATCGATGCCGCGATCGCATATCAGCGGGCGGCGTTCGACGCGGGATACGGCTGGATCAGCGGTCCGGTGGAATACGGCGGCGCGGGATTGCCGTCCCGGTACGAGAAGGCATTCGCCACCGTCGAGCGCGGGTATGCGATCCCGTCCAAGGGACCGCTGTCGGTCAGTCTCGGCATGGTCGCCCCGACGCTGGCGCAATTCGGGACGGATGAGGCCAAGCAGCGGTGGTTGCGTGGTCTGCGTCGCGCGGACGTCATCGGATGCCAGCTGTTCAGCGAACCGGCAGCCGGATCCGATCTGGCGGCGGTCCGCACCAAGGCAACGCAGGACTCGGACGGCGGCGAATGGCGGCTGACCGGTCAGAAGGTGTGGACCACCGGTGCTCATTACGCCGATGTCGGCATTATTCTCACTCGCACGGCGGACGGGCCGCGCCACCGCAATTTGACCGCTTTCGCTGTCGATATGCACGCGCCGGGCGTCGAGGTCCGGCCGCTTCGTCAAATGACCGGCGAAGCGGACTTCAACGAGGTCTTCCTGACCGACGTGCGGATACCCGACGCCTGGCGGCTCGGTGAGGTCGGGCAGGGCTGGTCGGTCGCCATCGCCATGCTGATGCACGAGCGCGGCGCCATCGGCGGATCCTCCAGTGGCGGAAGCGGATTGTTCCGCATGGACGATCTCGCGGCGTGGATCGTCGGGCTCGGCAGGCATGAGGATCCGGCCGTCGTTCAGGCGTACGCGCGGGTGTACTCCGGGGTGACCGCGGCCAAGGCGATGCGGGCCCGCGCCGACGCGAAGGTGAAGGCCGGCGGCGTCCCGGGGCCGGAGATGTCGCTGGGCAAGTTGGCATTGACCGAAAACCTACGCGCTCTCAGCGATTTGGTGAGTCTCGCGCTCGGTCCGAACCTGGCGGCGGACTCGGGCCGGCCGCAGTCGTTCGCCTGGGCCGAGTTCGTGCTGAGTGTGCCCGGGATGCGCATCGGTGGCGGAACCGACGAGATTCACCGCAACACGGTCGCCGAACGCTCGCTCGGATTGCCGAAGGACAAGCCGGCAGCGGTGTGACAGGCGGAGTTGCGCTCGGCGCATTCCGCACCCGCCGCGGCGGGATACGACAACCACAGAACAGGAAGAGAATTCGATGGGACATCTGGACGGTAGGACGATCATTGTGACCGGCGCGGGCCGGGGGATCGGCCGCGAGCACGCGCTGTTGTTCGCCAAGGAAGGCGCCAACGTGGTCGTCAACGACCTCGGCGGGGCCCAGGACGGCAGCGGCGCGGCGGCCGGTCCGGCTCAGGACGTGGTCGACGAGATCACCGCCGCAGGCGGCAAGGCCGTGGCGAACGGCGACGACGTCGCCGATCCCGCCGGCGTCGAGCGGATCGTGGCCACCGCGATCGACACCTTCGGCGGTGTTCACGGGCTGGTGAACAATGCCGGCATTCTGCGCGACCGCGTCCTGGTCAATATCGACCCCGAGGACTGGGACCTGGTCCTGAAGGTGAACCTGCGCGGAACGTTCCTGATGACACGTGAGGTCGGCCGCTACTGGCGTGAACAGAGCAAGGCGGGCAACCAGGTAGCCGGCTCGGTGGTCAACACCAGCAGCGAATCGGGCGTCTTCGGCAACCCGGGGCAGGCCAACTACGCGGCGGCCAAGGCCGGTGTCGCGTCGCTGACTCAGGTCGCGAGCAAGGAGTTGCAGCGCTACGGCGTGCGTGTCAACGCGATCCTGCCGCAGGCTCGCACCCGCCTGACCGAAGGCGCCTTCGGCGATGCGCTCAGCGGCAAAGAGGGCGAATTCGACCGGTTCGATCCGGCCAACGTCTCGCCGTTCGTCGGCTATCTCCTCTCACCGAACTGCGTTCTCAGCGGTGAGGTCTTCCTGGTCGGCGGATCGAGGGTGCAGCGAATCCAACCGTGGCAGAAGGACTCCGGCTGGAAGTTGATGACCGAGGGCCGGTGGACCCTGGATGCGCTCGAGAAGGCCGTCGCCGACGCCGGGGTGCCGTCCGGCGGCAACACCTGGACCGCCAACCCGGGTAAGGGGTCCAAGTGACGACGACCGAACAGCAGTCGGTGGACAAGACCACCGAAGCGAAGATGCCCGAAGCCGTGATCACCGATGAGATGGTCGCCTCGATGCAAGCGCGAGCCGGCATCGAATTGCGCATCGACCATTCGGTGAACAACGAGGAAGCCACGCGCATCGCCGTGACGAAGTTCGTCGGCGGCGTCGGCGACATCAACACGTTGTGGACAGACGCCGAGCAAGCCACCGCATCCGACTACGGCGCTCCCGTCGCGCCGCCGTCCTTCGTGATCGGCTGTTTCTCCGGAATCCAGTTCGGCTGGCCCGGTTTGGGCGCGTTTCACAACGCGACTCAGGCGCACTTCCACAAGCCGGTGTACTGGGGCGACACGATCACCGCCACCTGCCGCTACGACGGATTCACCGGACCGCGGCCGAGCAACTTCGCCGGTCGGATGGTCACCGACCACTTCGTCAACAGCTACCGCAACCAGCATGACGAGCTTGTCGCCGAAATCAACTGGCAGGTAGTCAATTTCGAACGCGGCTCGGCGAAGTCGAGGGCCAAGGACTCGAACAAACCGGAATTGGTTCTGCCGCATCCGTGGACCGAGAACCAGATCCAGGCGATCGAGGAACAGGTGCTCTCGGAGAAGCCCCGGGGCACAGAACCGCGCTTCTGGGAGGACGTCGAGGTCGGCGACCCGATCGACCCGCTGACGAAGGGGCCGATCGGTCTCACCGATGAGGTCGCCTTCATCGCCGGTGGCGGCACACCGATTCCTCGGCTGAAAGCTCACGCCGCCGCTTTGGCGGACTACCAATTGCACCCGGCGTGGTCGTTCCGCGACCCGGTCATGGGTTCCAGCGAACCCATCTACGCCGTCCACTACAACAAGGCGGCCGCCAACGCAATGGGTGTCGCATTCCAATACGACGTCGGCTTCCAACGGCAGTGCTGGCAGATCCAACTGCTGACCAACTGGTGCGGCGACGCGGGATGGGTGGTGGACTGCAGCGCTCAGTACCGCGGTTTCGTGTACCTGTCCGACGTGGTGACCCTCGGCGGGCAGGTGACCGGTAAGTCCGTGAACGACGCCGGTGAGCACGTGGTCGAGGTGACGACGTTCTCGCGCAACCAGCGCGGTGCCGACGTCATGCCGGGCACCGCCACCATCGCCCTGCCGACGCGTGACAACCCGTCGCCGGTGGCGCTGCGCGCGCGATCCGAATAGGAGAAACCATCATGGGCATCGACGCGCAGGAGCGCGATGCGTTGGCCGAGGCGGTTCGCGAAGCAGCGTCGTCGGGCCCGCGTGAATTCCTCGACGATCGCGGCAACCCGGCCCGCGACGTCCGGCTATGGAAAGTGCTCACCGAGCAGATGGGCTTGGCCGGTCTGCTGATTCCGGAAGAAGACGGCGGAGCGGGGGCGGGCATCGCCGAGTTGTCGGTGGTACTGGAGCAGCTCGCCCGTGCGCTGGCCGTGGTGCCCGCGCTCTCGTCCCTCGGCGCGGCAGCGAGTCTGCTTCGCCTGACCGGCACGCCGACAGCCACGGCCTTGGCGAATCGCCTTGCCTCGGAGGGGCTTTGCGCCACCGTGGCCTGGGCCGATCCTTCGTCGCACACCGCGGCGCCCCTTCTCGCTGCCGATGGGCAGCCGGGAGAGGGAGCCGAGGTGACGGTCAGCGGTCGTGCCGAATTCGTGCTGGACGGTGCGAATGCCGATGTGATCTTGTTCCCGGCCCGATACGGCGACTCCGATGTCGTCGTCTCGGTGTCCACATCGGCACCGTCCGTCCGGCGTGAGGCCATGCCAGGCCTCGATCTGACTCGAGGCCTGGCATCGGTCTCCTTGGACAACGCTTCGGCCACTGTGCTGGGCGATGTGAATCTGCAAGCCGCACTCGATGTCACGCAGGTGCTGATCTCGGCCGAACAGGTCGGCATCGCACAACACTGCCATGATGCCGCGGTCGCCTGGGCGAAGGAACGTATCCAGTTCGATCGTCCGATCGGGCAGTTCCAGGCGATCAAGCACCAGTTGGTGGATCTGTTGATGGCGGTGGAACTCGCGCGTTCGAGTCACGATGTCGCGGTCGCCGCGGCCGACGCCTACTTGGCCGCTCCTTCCGAGAGTGCCGCTCGCGCACTCGGTGTCGCGGCCAGCGCGGCCGCAGCGCGTTGCGGTGACGCCGCGGCCCGGGTCGCGGACGAATCGCTGCATATCTTCGGCGGTATCGGCTTCACCTGGGAGCACGACGCGCACCTGTACCTTCGGCGCGCGAAGGTATTGGAGACGTTGTTCGGTTCGCCGGCCGCGCATCGCGCTCGTTTCGCGAGCACGCTGCTCGAGGAGGCCGCGAATGGCTGATACGCCCGCTGTGGTCACCGAGCTCAGCGACGCGGGGATCGCGACGGTCACCTGGAACCGTCCGGAACGGAAGAACGGGCTCAACAAGGCGATGGTCGACGAGGGCATCGCCGCCTTGGAGCGCATCGGGGCCGACGACGCGTGCCGCGTCGTCGTCCTCACCGGTGCCGGCTCGTCGTTCTGTTCCGGGATGGATCTGTCCGAGCGCATCGAACCCGACGAAGTGACCTTCATGCGCCGGGTGGGACATCTGTGCACCTTGATCCACGATCTGCCGTTGCCGGTCATTTCGAAGGTACGGGGTGGCGCTGTCGGCTACGGCGCCAACCTCGCCCTGTGCGCTGACTTGGTAATTGCTTCGGACACAGCTGTTTTCGGTGAGATTTTCGCCGAACGCGGGCTGTCGGTCGACGGCGGAGGGTCGTGGCTCGTCCCGCGGCTGGTCGGGCTCGGCCGGGCGAAGGAAATCATGTTCCTGGCATCCCGGATTACCGGGCGTGAGGCCGGCGAGATGGGCCTGGTGAACCGCTGCGTGCCCGACACGAAACTGGACCAAGCCACCGTGGAGTGGGCGACACGGTTGGCCGACGGTCCCCGTCGCGCCTTGTCGGTGATCAAACGGCAGCTCAACGCCTCCTTCGAGCGGTCGTTCGCCGACGCGATCGAGGCGGAGGTGATGGGGCAGTCGCTGGCGTTTCGTTCCAAGGAGTCCCGGGAAGGCGCACGAGCCTTCTTCGAGAAACGTACGCCGGACTTCCGATCATGTTGACAGACAACGAGTTCGTGCGGCAGTGGCTGGTTCATCGCTCCGACGTTCTGGGCCTCGATTCCGCTTCGCTGTCGGTGCGTGACGTCCGGCCGATGTCCCGCGGGGTGTCTCGGCAGACCTGGTCGGTGCTGGTCGATGACGACTCCGGCGAGCACCCACTGATGGTGCGCCGCGACCACGAGGTCGGCAGCGTGATCCCGACCTCGCTCGAGACCGAGTACGCGGTGTATTCGGCCCTGGCCGGCACCGGCGTGCCGCACGCGCGCGCGTTGTGGTGGGAGGACGATCCGGCCTGGATGCCGGACGGGCGGCCCGCCTACATCCGCGAAAGCATCGAGGGCGACTGGCGGCTTCCGGAGCTGTCCATGGATCCGGCAGAGGTCGCGGACCGGCGAATCGACTTGGCGCGTGAGCACATTCGCCGGCTCGCGCAGGTTCACGCGGTGGATTGGCGCGGTGTGGGCCTGGACCGGATACTGGGCGCGCCGGCGTCACCGCAGGACGCGGCGGCGACTGTCGTCGACGGACTGCTCGACCAGTTGCGGCGCTACCAGGGCGCCCCCAGCGTGGCGGCCGCCGAAGCCATCGCGACGTTGCGAGCGCGGGCACCGCGTGATCTGGACCGCCTGGCGTTCTGCAAGGGAACCAACGGACACGGCGAAGAAGTGTGGCGAGACGGCCGGATCGTCGCCATGAGCGATTGGGAGCTGGCCGCTATCGGCGACCCGGCCTTCGACTTCGCGCAGTGCCAGGAGCTGGTCGCCGACATCGTCGTCGACAACCGTCGGATATGGGGTATGCCCGAAGCCTTGGCGTACTACCGGGAACTGACCGGTTCGACCGTGACGCTCGAACGAGTTGCGTATTACCGCGAGGTGATGGCGCTTTTGCAACACGTGTACACCCAGCACGCCGCGTGGGTCGTGCGCCGGCACGCCGTCCCGCCGCTCCGGTTCGTCTGGACCGCGACGGAGGTGGCATTCCGAAGCGAGCTCCGGCTGGCTGCCGAGTACACCGGAAATCTCCTCACCGAACAGGTGGCATGACATGCGGAAGCGAGGAGGGGTATGAGCATCGCACCTGACCCGCACACACTGATCGCCGCGGTGATCGGAGCGCTGGAAAACGACATAGAACCAGCGATCGACGACGACTACGCGGGCAGTCTCTGCCGAACGGCGGCACAGATGCTGCGCCAACTCGACGTCCGATTGCGCGAGGAACTCCCGGTGCTGGTGCGTGAAGCCGCGGATCTGCGTGCCGTTCTTGTGGAACTCGGCCACGAGGTCGGTGAGCCACCCACATCCCGATGGCCGGATATCGACAGTGCACGGGCGGATGTCGCGGCGCTGGAGCGGCAGCTCGCCGAAGCGGTCGCGGCGGATCTCGAGGGTGAGTCGGCGGTGCGCGCGGCGGCGCGCGGTTACGTGGAGCGTCACTTGCGTGGCCGTCTGAGCTGGGAACGCGACGCGTATACAGGTCCTCGTCGCTGAGCGGTTCATACATAGGGAAACGACGGGAGGGGCGCTGATCATCAGCGCCCCTCCCGTCGTTTCGGCAGGCCGGGATGATGGCGGCTCCCGGCCTGACATTTATTTCACCGTGACGAGCAGTGATCCGATTCCGTGCAGGACGAAGCTGCGGTGGAAGACGAGGTCGTCGTCGGATTGGGCCAGCTTGATGTCTGGACACCGGGCGAGCAGCACTCCGAGTGCGACCTTCGCCTCGAGCTTGGCGAGGTTCATGCCCAGGCAGGCATGTTCGCCTCGGCCGAACGACAGGTGGCGGGCACGGGTCGCATCGATATCCAATTCGTCCGGCTCGTGATACACCTCGGGATCGCGATTGGCCGAACCGGTGACCAGATAGATCAAGTTGTCCGCCGGAACGGTGACGCCACCGATCTCGACCTCGGTCTCGGTGACCCGCCAGATTCCTTGTACCGGGGGTTCGAGGCGGAGCACCTCGTCGACGAAGTTCGGGATCTGCTCGGGATGCTCGCGCAATTGCTGCTGCAGCTCGTGGTCGGTAGCGAGCTTCCAGACGCAGGAGGTCAGAAGATTGGTCGTCGTCTCGTTGCCGGCCACGAGGAATTGCACCAGCATCTGGAGCAGTTCGGCCTCACTCAGCGGTTCCTCACCGTCCAGCCGGGCTGCGAGCAGATCGCTGAGCAGGTCATCGACAGGCTCGGCCCGGCGCTTGTTCAGCTCGTCGGTGAAGTAGTCGTAGAACGCGTCTACCTTGTCGAACATGTCGATGACCGCGTTGTTGTCGTGGTCGAGCGCGCCCACACCGCGGGTGAACGCATCGGACCAGCCTTTGAAGGTGCGCAACTTCGAGATCGGAACGCCGAGCATGCGCGCGATGATCGTCATCGGGATCGGGTGGCTGAACGCGGGCACGATGTCGACCGGCCCGTCGACGGGGAAGTTGTCGATCAGCTCGTTCGTCAGCTCCTCCACCGAGTCGTCCAGTTCAGCGACACGTTTGGGGGTGAACCCCGCGTTGACGAGGGAACGCTGCCGTTTGTGCAGTGGCGGGTCGGAGAACAGCAGGATGCGCGCCTTGCTCAACTCCATGCGGCGGGCCGCGGCCTTGCGGGTGCGTTCGGGCAGCTGGTCGTCCTCGACGACACGCTGAGCGAGTCCCGACACGGAACTGGGGCCACTGGCCAGACGGTTGGAGAAGTTCTCCGTATCGCGGAGGACGGCCAGGATGTCGTTGTGACGGGTGACCACCCAACCACCGAGGCGTTCGCTGTAGGCGACGGGTTCGGTGGTGCGTTGGGTCTCGTACGCGCCGTACGGACAGCGGACCACGTCTTCGCGCAGCGCCAGCAGGTCATCGAATGTGGCTACCGGGCAGGTTCCGGCCCGCGCTGTCTCGGCCACCGTGTCTCCTCAAAATAGGTGAGTACTAAAACATCTATGTGTAGAGTATATCGGTGCCGCAGATGTGTCCACCAGCACAGGAGGAGCTACCGTGCTCAGTCCATATGACGAATACCCGGTCCACCAGACGTCCCGGCCACTGTCGGTGGTCGCGGACACCAGTACCGGATTCGACGACGGCTACTATTTCGGGGCCTTCTCGGCGGTGGAGCGAACGTTCTGCTTCCAGGGACTGCGAATCTCGCCCAACACCGATCTGATCGGCGGTTACGTGGGCCTGCAGCGCAACGGCCGGCAGCGCACCGTGCGGTTCAGCCGAACCTGGCGCGACAACTGCGCCACGGAGGTGGGCCCCTATCGGATCAGCGTGATCGAACCCTATCGGCACATCCGGCTGGAACTGGCGCCCAACGACTCAGGTCTGACGTGCGAGCTGAACTGGTACGGCAGTGCGCCGGCATACCTCGAGGCGCACCACCTCGCCACCAATCGTGGCCGGCCCACCACCGATCAGTCGCGGTACTCCCAGCCTGGCACGGTGGAGGGATGGATCGACATCGACGGCGATCGAATCTCCGTCGGTCCGCCACACTGGTACGGCAGTCGCGACCACTCCTGGGGCGTGTACTTCGAGCGGGCCCCATTGGCGCCGGCGCCGGGTTTGCTGCCGCCCCGGCAGCCCGAAGGCGTCGGCCGCGCCATGCGCTTCTGGACGCTGTTCGGTTCCGGCGACCTGTCCGGCTTCTACGCCATCCACGAGGATGCTCACGGCCGCCAGGTGCCGATGAACGATACCTTCGGCACGCCATTCGAAGGCCGCCTGACCGTGGGGTGGGACAAGGAGGTCTACGAACTCGTCGCGGGGCGTTGTGAGATCGAGCTGGTGGACGGCACGCGGCTGCTGCGCTCCGGACGGGTGGTGCTGACCGATTCCGCGGGTGGTGAATGGATCCAGGAGGTGGAACCGGCAGGTCTTCCGTGGGTGACCTCCACGATCGGGTACCAGGCGGGTTCCTGGCGCGACGGCGGATCGATGCGGACCTATCACGGTCCGGGAATCAGCGTCGAGTGGGACGAAATCGACGTCAGCACACAGCCTTTCGACCACACCCAACACGACGGCACGGTGCAGCGGGATCTGATCGGCAAGGAGTACCTGGTACAGACGCGAACCACAGCACCCGACGGCCGGGAATGGATCGGCGCCGGGCAGACGGAGTTGTTCCTGGACGGTCCATTCGCGCCGCTGGGCCTGAAATGAGAACGCCGTCGGCCTGACGCGAGAAAAGGGGCCGGGGCGTCGTCCGATCGGACGACGCCCCGGCCCCTTTTCCGCTGATCAGAGGTCGAGGACCAAGCAGGGACCTTTGCAGCGGCTGACGCAGATCATCATGACGTCGCCCTGTTCCTGCTCCTGTTCGGTCAGATAGTCGTCGCGGTGGTCGGGTTCACCCTCGAGCACTCGGGTTTCGCATTCCCCGCAATAGCCTTCCTCACACGAAGACGGGTGGTTGGGGAGAAGTTTCTGCACCTCCGCGAGGATTGTGCTGTCCTCGGGCACCGTGAACGTGGCACCGGTCCGGCGCAGTTCCACCTCGAAGGAGTCGCCGCCGGTGTCGATCGGGCCGCTGGCGCTGAAGCGTTCGAAATGGAGTCCGCCCAGGTGGGGATGGCGGGTGAACTCCGCGGCGACGGCATCGATCATGGCTGTCGGTCCGCACGTGTACACCTGCGTGCCGGCGGGGGCACCGGCGAGAATCGCGGGCAGGTCGGGATATCCGCGCTCGGATTCGATCCAGATATCGGCTTGTTCGCCCGAGTTCGCCAGGACATCCCGATAAGCCATCGATGTCGCGCTCCGGCCGCCGTACACGAGCCGCCACGTTGCGCCCCGGCGCCGCGCTTCCTCGATCATCGGGATCAGCGGAGTGATTCCGATACCACCGCCGATGAACAGGTACGAGTCCGCAGCGACTAGCGGAAAGTGATTCTTCGGCAGGCTTATCTCGAATTGCATTCCGGTGCTGGCGATTTCGTGAATTTCTCGCGATCCGCCACGGCCGTTCTCTTCACGCAATACCGCGACCGTGTAGATAGATCGATCAGCGGGCGAGCCGCACAGTGAATATTGCCGAGACAGACCCGAGGGCAACTCCAACTCGATGTGGGCCCCGGGCTCCCACCCGGGAAGTTCGTGCCCCTCCGCATCCGCGAAGGTCAACTCGACGACATCGTCGGCGATCTTTCGAACGGCAGTGGTGCGCAGGGTCAGTCGTTCGGTGGTGGTAATCATCGGATCGTTCTTTCGGTTGGCGGGCTCAGCTGTCACGATGTCCGCGGACGCTGTTCACGACAGGTTCGAGAGCGCCGAGAATGTTCAGCCACTGGGCGGGGGAATCGATCTCGGAACAGAAATTGGTCTCGACGATGATGCCGTCGAGATCCGCTGCGACACATTCTTCGGCGCGCAGCGTCATTTCGTCGACGGACAGGCGTTTGCCCGCCGTGGATTCTTGGGCCATACGGTAGATGGCACCGACCGGCGGCTTCCCGGTTGGACGGCGTGCATTGACGGTTGCCAAGCTGGTGACCACAGCATCGATCGGCATCGAACCCGGATTCCACAGGTCGAAGTCGCGGGCGGTCCGGGCCAGACCCGGCTCGGAATACATTCCCGACATCAACTTGGGCATGCGACTCGGTTTCGGCTGCATGATGGCCGGTCCGATGTCGAAGAACGAGCCGTGGTACTCCACCGGATCGGCTCCCCAGCAGGCCCGAAGAGCCGGCACGAAATCGTCCATTCGCCTACCGCGGGTCTTGGGGTCGACGCCGACGGCGCGGTGCTCCTCCTCGGACCAGCCCACGCTCAAGCCCACGACGGACAACCGGCCGCCCGAGATGCGATCGATGGTCGCGAGTCGATTGGCGAGTTGGGCTGGCCAATGGTTCCCGCCGACCAGCACGCTGGTGCCGAACTCCATCCGCTCGGTCCAGGTTGCTGCCGCGGCGAGCAATTCCGTTGGTGCCCAGACGGATCGGTACACGCTCGGTTGTTCGGCGGCGCTGCCGCCGTACTCGCCTGCCTGCCGCAGGGCGTACATGAAATGGTCCTGCACCCAGAGGGTGTCGAAGCCCATCGCATCGGCTTGCTGAACGAAGTCGCGTACCAGCGTCGCCGACACGACGGGACCGAGCTGAGGGAGGGACAGTCCGATGGTCGTCATCGCACCGACTCCTCACGCTTGGGCAGAACGTCGCGTTGGATGCGGCTGAGCCGGCTGCGGCAGATGCGCCACTTTCCGTCATCGCATCGGCGGTATGTCTCGGTGTAGTGTCCCCATCCTTCGTGCGAGACGTAGCCGCTGTCGGCCGGGGATTCGACGCGGTCGTACATCGGCCATACACCCGTGGCGGTCGTCTCGTCGACGATATCGATCTCCGGAATATGGCCGTGGTGCACCGAATATCCGGTTTCGAAGTGCCGCGCGACGCTGGCAAGGAATTCCTTCTTGCCTTTCGGATCCGAGGTCGATTCGGCGAAGTCGACCGTCAGGTCGTCGGTGAAGAGATCTGCGAACTCTTCCCACTGCCGCAGGTCGACGCAGCGGAAGTAGCGCGCCTTCAACTGCCGGATCTCTTCGATGGCGACCAGCCGATGGACAGCCCGTTCCAGTTCGCTGTTGTTCAAGGTATGCCTGCCAATCGTCGTTGCGCTCGAGCGGTCAGTGCTGGTGCCGGGGAAAGCGCTGCTTGATGGGGGAGTCGGCGTTGTAGTCGGCGTAGCGCGCGATCTTGCCGTCCTCCACGAGGAAGGTGCCCATGATCGGGATCTCGATGAGGACACTGCCGTCGGCACCGTGGACCCGGTCCACGCGTTCGGTGAGTACGACGTTGCCGCGCGAGGCGAGACTCAGCAGCTCGGCAGTGCAGTACTCCATCTCCAGCGTGTCGTGCAGAGTGGTCAGGAACTGCATGGCGGCCGCTTTCCCCTTGGTGGCCGGTGATCCGGTGTTCTCCCAGGAGACATCGTCGGTCATCCACCGGTCGTAGCACTCCCGCATATGCGGCCACCGCCCAGGCCCCCAGTCGTCGAGGAAGCCGACGACGGCCTTCTCGGCATCGGTGAGAGGTTCCGCGCCCGGGTGGATGTTCATCGTGTGTGTCTCTCCCTCGACTATGTTGCTTGTCACATAAATACTCGCATGACAAACTATATAGCGTCAATGTATTCCTGAGTCGTCGGATGTAGGAGGCCCCGTGGGTCCGAGTTCGGTAATAGTGGCGGGTGGGGGGATGTCCGGCCTGCTCATGGCTGCTGCGGCCAGCCCCCATGTGGGCCGGGTTGTGATCGTCGAGAAGGATGTGCTGGCCGAGGAGCCGGGTCCCCGCCGGGGAGTGCCGCAGGGGCGGCAGGTGCACGCCTTGCTCGGTGCGGGACAAGACGCCATGGCCGAGCTGCTTCCCGGCATAGTCGAAGACTTCGAGGCCGCCGGCGCGCGGATGGTCGATTCGCCGGCTGACCTGGCCGTCTTCGGCCGTCACGGCTGGGCGGGCAGAGTGCGCAGTGGTGCACGCACCGTGATGATGCGCCGGCCGCAGCTCGAACACGTCGTGCGTTCCCGTGTGCTGGCCCTGCCCAATGTGGGCGTGGTGACGTCCTCGGTGACCGGCTTGACCGCTACCGGCGATCGCTCGCGAGTGACGGGCGTGCGGTTGCTGGACGGAAACGTCATGAAGGGCGATCTCGTCGTCGACGCGACCGGGCGGGTGTCGAAGTCGCCGGAATGGCTTCGAGACCTCGGGTATCCGGAGCCGCAGGAAAAGGAACTGCGCTCGCATATCGGATATGCCACGGCGGAGGTCCGGTTGCCGGACGATGTGTTCACCGACGGTGTCGTGGGTGTGCTGGCACATCCGAATCCGGACAACTGTCGTGGTGCCGCGGTGGTTCCGGCGGACAATGGGGTCTACCTCGTAGCCGGTCTGGGAATGATGAACCAGGACCCGCCCAAGGACCTGGACGGCTTTCTCGCGCACCTCGATTCGGCTCCCAGCCCGATCGTCGGACAGATCGCCCGCAAGGCGGAGTTCCTCGGACCTGTTGTGCCGTACCGGATTCGAGGAAGCCGGCGGCGCATGTGGGAAGAACTCGAGCGGATGCCCGAGGGGTATCTCGTGGTCGGTGACGCGGTGATGGCGTTCAATCCGCTGTATGGACAGGGGATGTCGGTGGCGGCGTGTGAGGCGCTGTGCTTTGCCCAGGTCCTGGCGGAGAATCCCGACACCGCGGGGCTGGGCCGGCGCACGCAGGCTGCGATGAAGAGTGTTATCGACACGGTGTTCGCGATGGCGGTCTCGACTGACGGTGCCTATCCTGATGCGGAGCTGATCGGTGTCCAGCGTCCTACCGCCGAGGCCATGCGGGCGGGCGCGTTGGTATCGCAGGCGGCGACCGAGGACCCGGAGGTCGCACTGGCTGCCAAACGCTACGCGCACAACTTCGATGAGAACGCGCTGCGTAGCCCGGGTGTCGCGGCAAAGCTGTCTGCCT
Source organism: Nocardia veterana NBRC 100344 (assembly GCF_000308855.1). Classification (GTDB taxonomy): domain Bacteria; phylum Actinomycetota; class Actinomycetes; order Mycobacteriales; family Mycobacteriaceae; genus Nocardia; species Nocardia veterana. Next base: position 18,900 of record NZ_BAGM01000205.1, read on the forward strand.
GGCGGGAACAGGGCCGCGCGGTCGTCAACGATGATCCTGAAGTGATTCCGGGGATCATCGGCTGAACTCCGGTCGTTCACAACTGCGCGATGTGCGACCGGACGGATGGGGGCGACCCGCCCGCGCCCGTCCGGTCGTCCGGATCAGCTGCCGGCCGGGACGTGGCCCATCTCCTGCGCCAGAGACTGGAGTTGGGTAGCGGTGCCCAGGCTGTCCAGGTAATCGGTATAGCGGTGAATCTTGCCGTCGCGGACCTCCAGCACTCCGGCGACTCGGAAGTCCATGATCTTGGAGTTGTCCGCCTTCCTCATGGTGTCGACCCGCTCGGTGAAGACGAGATCCCCGGCCGAGGCGATGTTGATCACGTTGATGTTGCAGTAGGCCATTCCGGTTTGCTCGGCCAGGGTATCGAGGTAGCGAAGGGAATCCTCGAGATTGGGGTGATGGTCGAATCCGACGCTTTCCCATTCGACGTCGTCGGCCAGATAGGTCCGGTACGTCTTCTTGAAGGTCTCCAGGTCGGGCCCCATCGCGGCGAAGAAGTCCAGAACCAGCTGTTCCTTTTCGTTGTTCGCGGTCGGCATCGCAACTCCTTAGTCTTGTTGTCAATAGTCTCGTTATAGACTATTGTCACGTAATGTACATCACACGGCGCCGACCGTGGGAGGTATCACATATTCGATTGCCGGCAGGTTTCCGGCGTACTGGCCTATCGGCCGGGCTCTGCGCAGCACCAGGTGCGAGAAGCCGAGGAAGAGAAGGAGAATCGGCAATGGTCGACATCACGCGCCCGTGGGTAGTGGATAACGAACTGAGTTCCCGATGGCCGGTCTACACCCGAGGCAACGTAGGCGAGGTGTCTTCCACCGCTGCGACGCCGTTGTTCTGGAGCATGGTGGGCGGTCCACCCGCAGAGCGAGAGTGGAAACAGGCGCTGGTCGAATTCGGCGCCTTCGACCTGGACGAATTCCGGCCCGATGTCATCGATATCCAGGGTCTCGTGCACGGTTACGTCTACTTGAATCTGTCGAATATGCGCACCTTCGGCGCGCGCATGCCGGGCGCCACGCCCGATCTGATGGACCGAACCTACTTGGGGGACAAGGAAGCTCCGCCCTACGAGCCGCATCCAGACGACGACAAGCCGGAATACACCGAACGCATCCTGGCTACCGTGCAGCGTGTGCTGAGTGAGACGGCGCGTCCCGACGTCGAGGAACACCGCAAGGCCGCAGAGAAGTTGCGGTCACAGCGGCCGGACTTGTCGACTCTCACCGATGCGGAGTTGGTAGCGCGAGAGCGTGAGGTCATGTCGGTGGATTACCCGCCGCTCCTTCGCACTCATCTGCGCATGGTCTACGAAGGTTCGGTCGTCACCGGCGCCCTGGACGACGCGCTGGCCTCGTTGGGTGATCCCACTCTCACCGTTCGATTGATGAGCGGCCTCGGCAATATCGCGTCCGCGGCGCCCAACGAGGCGATGTGGCAACTGGGCCGGCAGGTGGCCGGCTCCTACGTGCTCACCGCTGAATTCGACAAGGGAGTGGCAGGCCTCGAGCAGCGCCTGCGCGCGTCGTCGGATCCCGCGGCCGTGTCGTTCGTCGAAGGATTCGACGACCTGCTCTATCGCTTCGGTTCGCGGTCGACGCAGGAGTGGGAAGCGAATGCGAAGACGTGGGAGTCTTTCCCGGCGATTCCACTGGGCATGATCGACCGCATGCGCCTGCAGCCGGAGAGCAAGAATCCCGCCGAGCAAGGTAAGCGACTGCGAGCCGAGCGTGAGGCGCTGCTCGACGAGGTACGTCAGCGTTTGGCCGGGAAGCCGGACGAGCTGGCCGGACTCGAGAACGTCCTGCGGTCGGTGACCGTGTATTCGATTGCGCGCGAGCAGAGCAAGACCAACACGATCCGCGTCCTCCACGAGGCGCGGTTGTGCCTGGTCGAACTCGGTCGGCGCTACGCTGACCGTGGAATTTTCGATCGCGCGGACGACATCGTGATGCTGCGTGAGGATGAACTCGACGCCCTGGTGAACGATCCGCAGGCGTTCAAGCGGACCATCGAGGAGCGGTGGGAGTGGTGGAAGCTGCTCTCGGAGTTGGAGCCCCCGGTGCTCATCGAGAAGGGCAAGGTGCCACCAGTCACCGAATGGGGCAAAAGGGTGAATCCCACTGCCGAGACAGCGGAATCGGGTGACGTTCTCACCGGGCTGTCGGCCTGTGCGGGCGTGGCTACGGGCCGGGCGAGGATCATCGAAGATCCCGAAGACGGTGTAGATCTGGAGCCGGGCGAGATTCTGGTTGCGCCGTGGACGGATCCCGGGTGGACCCCGCTGTTCACCTCCGCTGAGGCGGTGGTCGTCAATGTGGGCTCGTCGATGAGTCATGCGGCGATCGTCAGCCGCGAGCTGGGGATTCCGTGTGTGCTCGGAGTCAAGGACGCGACCAAACGGATCACCGACGGAATGATTCTCACTGTCGACGGCGCCGCAGGCACCGTCACCATCCACTGATCCGATCCACCGCGGTGGCCGGCCCTCCGACGTCGATGACATCGGAGGGCCGGCGCTGCGAGCGAGGGTGGGGGCAGTATCAGTGCACCCGGCGAAGTAACGCGGCCAGCGCTTGACCTCCGCCGATGCACATGGTGATGATCCCGAGTTCCCCGTCCTCCCGAGCCAAAGCCTTGGCCACCCGCAGGGTGAGAATGCCGCCGGTGGCCCCGACGGGGTGACCCAACGCGATGGCCCCGCCGTAAGGATTGGTCTTCGCCGGATCGAGCTTCGCGTCGCGGATGACGGCTACCGCTTGTGATGCGAAAGCTTCGTTCAGTTCGATGATGTCGATATCTCCCGGCGTCAGGCCCGTCTGCTCGAACAACTTCGCTAGCGCGGGCACAGGCGCATAGCCCATTAGTTCCGGCTCGATTGCCGCGGTGGCCACGGATTCGATGACGGCCAATCCGCGCAGGCCGCGCTCGGCGGCCACGGCTTCGCGGGCGAGTACGACGACACCGGCCCCGTCGTTGATTCCGGAGGCGTTGCCGGCGGTGACGGTGCCTCCGTCTTCGAAGGCGGGGCGCAGCGCCGCCAACGTATCCACGGTGGTTTGGGGTTTGGGGTGTTCATCCGTCGACACCGTGACCGTCGTGCCTTTCGGGCCCGCAACGTCGACGGCGCAGATCTCCTCGGCGAATGCGGCGGCAGCCGCGGTGGTGGCGGCCCGTCGCTGGGATTCGGCGGCGAATTCGTCCTGCATGCTTCGATCGATTCCGTACTTGCGTGCGACGTTCTCCGCGGTGACACCCATGTGCACCCGGCTGAAAGGATCGGTCAGCATCGCGACCGTGCCGTCGGTGAGGGTGCGATCGCCGAGCTTGTATCCGCTGCGTGCGCCGAAGTCGTAGAACGGCATGCGGGACATGTTCTCGTCGCCACCCGCTAGTGCGAAATCTACTCCGCCCCAGCGCATCTGCATCGCTGCCGACCAGATCGCCTGCAGTCCTGATCCGCACAGCCGGTTGACGGTGTACGCGGGCACCGTGACCGGAACGCCGGCTGCCAGAGCTACTCGCCGGGCGTTGTAGGCGTCAGGGCCGACCTGCCCGATGCAACCCATCACTACTTCATCCAGATCGGTGCCGGAGACGCGGGCGCGGGCGAGAGCTGCCTGCGCTGCCGTGGCACCCAGTTCGTGCGCCGGGACGCCGGCGAAGGCGCCCCCGAACCGGCCGATCGGGGTCCGGGCGCCGTCGAGTATAAGAATCCGTTCGGGGTCGTTCATGACGATGGGAATCCAATCTCTCTGTGCTGTCATACTTTTCGAATGCCGCGTCAGCGGCCTAGAACACCTTCTTGAACCACCGTCGCCGCGAGTTCACCGTTGCGGTTGTAGATGCGGCCACGGGCGAGGCCTCGGCCCCGTTGGATGCTCGGAGCGTGCTTGTCGTAGAGCAGCCAGTCCGAAAAATTGGCGTAGTGGTGAAACCAGATCGTGTGATCCAGGGACGCGATGAAACCGGGTCCTCGGGTGGTTCGCCTGGCGGCGAGCATGACGGGATCGAGCAGCGTCATATCGCTCAAATAGGTGAGCATGCAGCGATTGGCGATCGGATCGTCCGGTACCGGCTCTTCTGCCCGAAGCCAGAGTCTGCTCCTAGGAGGCGGTGCGACCGGTTGGTCGACAGCAATTCGCGGTGGCGGGTTCACGTAGCGGATATCGAAGGGGCGGCGGCGGATCCACCATCCGTCATGCTCCTCGGCGTATGGGGCGAGCTGTCTCTCGATACGCGTGAGAGTGTCGGGATCGGGAGCGTCCGGAAGGGAGTGGAGATCGTCGACCCCCGGATCGAAAACACCGAAACCTGTGATCGCCTCGAAGATTGTCTTCTCGTTCTGCGTCGCAGTCACGCGGCAGGTCGACACGGTCGAGTCGCGCCTGAGCCGTTCGACCGAATAGTCGACCGCGACGTCGGGAATCCCTTGGCGCACAAAGTAACAATGGAATCCGAGCGGTACCTGCCCGCCCTCGGACAGGCATTTGGAGGCCGCCATCAGAGCCTGTGCCGCGATATGTCCGCCGAACAGCCGCTCCCGCTCTTCGGCAGGCTCCGGCCCACGGTAGCGGTCGGGCCCGCATGGCTGGAGGTCGAGAAGTTCGAGGATCTGTCCGACTGTGGTGACCATGTGCGTTCCTTACCTTCGGCCCGGGCCTGGCTACCACCACTGCGCCGAAGAGCCGGCCTCGGCTGCTTCGGCACGTGTCGGCAGGCGCTTCAGGTAGCTGAGATCGATCCGGTCGCGGCGCGAGCGCGCGAAGCCTGGGGGCTGGTCGGCCTCCGGCAACATCGGCTGGCGTATCCGCCACTCTCTGACGACGATGCGATGCGAGATTCGCCAGCCAGGCCCGGGCCGGTTTTCGAACCGATCGATGTACCGGCAGCCGATCACCCATTCCACATAGGCATCCGGAGCGCCTCCCAAGGAGTCGCCGTGGTCGTCGATGGCATCGTCGTGGTAGACGGATCGGAGCAGTTCGGCATCACGACGGTCGATGCCCCGGCAGTAGGCCGCGAGTGCTCGGTCGATATCGCGCTCGGCCATGAGCAGGTCGCCGGCAGCGCTGTCGTCGAACATGGTCTTCTCCAGTTGGGGGACATAGTTACGGCCCCGCCATGTCGATGCGGGCGCTGGGACCGTGGGCGACCGCTGGGCGATCTCTCTGAGTATAAATAGTCAATTAGTAGAGTATATTGCATGGTGCCGGTCGGGAAACCCCGGCTCGGCTGAGCGGCAAGCACCGCAGCGCCGCAGGTACCGCGGCGCCGCGTAGAGAAGGGACGTGTTGTGCGAACTTCGACATTAGGCGGCGGGCGGATCGGAGTCGGAATTGTTGGGCTCAGTGCCTCCGGCGGCTGGGCAGCCGCTGCTCACGTGCCCGCCGTTACGAGCCTGGGCGGATTCGAGCTGCGTGGGCTGGTTGCGAGCACTTCGGCATCCGCTGCGGCTGCCGGTGAGAAGTTCGGTGTACCAAAAGCTTTCGACAGCGTTGACGATCTCGTCGCGCAGCCCGAAGTCGATCTCGTGGTCGTTACCGTCAAGGTTCCGGAACATCGGCAGTTGGTGCGCTCGGCGATCGCGGCAGGTAAAGCCGTGCTGTGTGAGTGGCCATTGGGCAACGGGTTGGCCGAAACCATCGAGCTCGCCGATGCTGCGCGAGCCGCAGGGACGCCGGCTTTCGTGGGCCTGCAGGCGCGGTCGGCTCCGACTGTCCGGTACCTTCGCGACTTGGTTGCCGACGGCTATATCGGCGACATTCTTTCCACCTCAGTGATCGGCTCCGGGGGAGCGTGGGGCGCGACGGTATCCGAGCGTGAGGAATACACCCTGGATGACTCGAATGGGGCAACCATGCTGACCATCCCGTTCGGACACACGGCCGATGCTGTGGCCATGGTGCTCGGGGAGTTCGATGATGTCACCGCGACCACGGCGACGCGGCGGCGTCAGGTCATTAACTCGGCTACCGGCGAGTCGGTCCCGATGACAGCCGAGGATCAGATTGCTGTCACCGGTGTGCTGGAGACCGGGGCAGTCGCGTCGATCCATTTCCGCGGCGGAATGTGTGCGGCCACGAACTTGCTGTGGGAGATCAATGGAACGCGTGGTGACCTACGTTTGACGGGCAATTCCGGTCATCTACAGCTCGCCGAGGTCGAGCTGTTCGGCAGCCGGGACGGCGCGGTGATGGCGCCGCTCCCTGTCCCCGATCGGTATCGGCGTATTCCCCATGCACTGCTCGAGTCGGCGCCCCGAGCGTACAACGTCGCGGAAGCCTACCTCGAAATCGAACAACACCTATCCGGCCGTGCAGCAGATGCGCCGACCTTCGACCATGCGGTGACCCGGTACCGGCAGCTCGAGCGAGTGCGGGTATCGAGCACGTCGACCCAGCAGCTGGAAACAGATGATCGGTCGATGTGACGATGTTGCTATCAACGGTAAGCGGCACTATTGCTGTTCTCTTTAGCTGGACAACGCTGACCCCCGAGAACCACGGGGAGCATCAGCGCATCCGGGGATGCGAGCGGACGCGGTCGGGGATACCCGGGCCTCAGCGCGATGCGACTCGATCACGAGGCGGCCGTTTCGATGCTGACACCGACCGAAGGGATGCGGACCCAGATGCACGATGAGGACGTGCACCTGCGAATCCGGCTGGGTGGGATGACTTTCGACTACCGGGCGACTGTCGAGGCTGCGTACAACTTCATTCATGACTGTCGCCGGCGGCGCGAGTGTGTCATCGAATTGATTCTTCGAAGTGGAGAGAACGGCCTGCCGAAGGACCGCCTGCCGAACGAAAGTCTGTTCGTTGGTCTGTGAACCCACAGCGGGGACCCCGTAGGCCCAATGGCCGACTGCTAGCCGGGGTGGGCCGAGCTGGCGCCCGAACTTGCCGCAACAGCTTAGGGCACCACGGTCACCGGCCACCGGGCGGTCTTGACCAGCGTGCAGGAGACGGAGCTCGAGAACCGGCCCCATCGACGTCGAGACGTGCCGAGGACGACGACATCCGCCTGGTATCGATCGGCAGCGTGGATCAGCCCCGTCGACGGATCTCCGCGTGAAACCACGAACTGCCATCGTGGAACGCCTCGTCCGGCTGTGTGCCGCAGACTCTCGGTGATGTGGCTCAGAATGCTGTGCGAGTGGTCGGGACTTACGTCGACAGACCCGTACGGGCCGGTGACCGCGACGACCGGACGGATGTAGATCATTATCAGAAGTGCGTCTTCGCGGCGTGCGAGGCCCGCGGCGTAGGCTGCCGCACGCCAGGAAGACACCGAGTCGTCGACTCCGACCAGAACCACCTTCGAGCCGTCGGACTTGATCCGCGTACCGGGATCAGTGGCGTGAGCCCTCGGGCGCGCCGGTCTCCGCCAGGGAATCACATCCAGTCACAAACCTCTCGCGTCGCCGTCTCGATGCGATTCGGAACTGTGCAGTCGTGGCGGGGATTCGTCAGCTACCGCCTCAGCACAGTTGCCGCCAGTAATCGATCCATAAATAGTGCATTCGTAGAGTACCATCGGTGCGACGGTCGAGGCCACGCATGTCGGCCGGATCTGCTGTGCCTCGCCAGGAGCTCCGCCGCCCAACAGTGGCTTGGCCGGTGTCGGTACCGAGGAGAACGACCCGATGACAGACGTGACGAGCGCAGGAGACGAGTGCCCGGCCCAGCCGGGCGTCTCTCTCGCAGATGTGCAGCAGCTCAAGGACATTGAGGAGATCAAGCAGCTCAAGGCGCGCTACTTCCGTTTCCTCGACCTGCATTGGTGGCCTGAACTGCGCGACCTGTTCACCGATGACGCCGTATTCGAGATCGGCGAGTCCACGTCGTCGCCGAAAACGCCGGAGGAGTTCGTGGCTTCTGTCGGACGACATTTGAACGAAGCGACGAGCGTGCACCACGGGCACATGCCGGAGATACGAATTGTCGGTACCGAGACGGCGCATGGCATTTGGGCGATGTTCGACGCTGTCGAACCTTCAGCTCGCAGTGGCTATCCGGTGCTGACGGGCTATGGGCACTACACCGAGAGCTACCGCAAGGTCGATGGCCGATGGCGCATCGCCCGATTGCGCTTGACCAGGCTGAAGAGGTCGGTCGACAGCATTGTGGTCGAGGGCGCCACTGTCGATGGTCGTCGGCCGTTCATCGAGCCCTGGTGAGTGGGTGGCGGTTGCCGCCGCTCTTGTTCAGCGATCGAACTGGAGAAGATGCATGAGAATAGGGCTTCGCTACGATATGCGGGCGCCGGATCTGGGGCCGGAGTCTCCCACTCCGGCAGCTCTTTACGACGCGGCGGTGGAGCAGTGCAAGTGGGCCGACGCGCGTGGGTTCGGGGCGGTGTACCTCGCCGAGCATCATGGAGCAGAGGACAACTACTGTCCGGCGCCGATAGTGCTCGCCTCTGCGATCGCCGGTGCGACGCGACACATCGCCGTTCATTTCTCCGCCCTGTGCATCACCATGCATCACCCGGTCCGACTCGCCGAGGACCTCGCCGTACTCGATTTGATCGCCGGACCCGGTCGGGTGCTGATTACCGCAGGTATGGGGTACCGCCCGGTCGAGTTCGACATGTTCGGCGTGGATTTCCCCAATCGCGCGAAGGTCTTCGAGCGCAATCTCGAGGTACTGCAGAAGGCTTGGGCGGGAGAGGATTTCGAGTTCGAGGGAAAAACGGTCCGCGTGACGCCGGCACCCGCGACACCGGGTGGGCCGACGATCTACATCGGCGGCAACGCAAAGCCTTCGGCACGCCGTGCGGCACGACTGGGTTTCGGCTACCGCCCCGCTTCGAAGGAGCTCTACGAGTACTACGAGCAGCAGTGCGCGGAGCTGGGACGTCCTGCGCGCGAGCATTTTCCCGAACATGGACCGGCTTTCGTGCACATCACCGAAGACCCCGAGAAGTCACTGCGGCAGATAGCCCCGCACTTGATCCACGCCAGCAATATGTACGCCGCGTGGGCGACCGAGCGCGGCAACGCGACGGTGAACGGCTACTGGCAAGAGAAGGGGGGCATCGAGTCGATCAAGGCCGATCCGACGATGTGGATCCTCACGCCGGACGAAGCGGTCGCGCGGCTGCGAGCGCTGCCACCGGACTACGAGCTTCGGGTGCACCCGCTGCTCGGCGGACTGCCACCGGAACTGTCCTGGGCGAGCCTGGAGTTGCTCGCCGACAAAGTGCTGCCGCGGTTGGCGGCCTAGCCTCGATGCAGAACGGAGCGGCACATGCTGTTGATGCCCTACCACGCCGGAATCCTGGTCCCCGACATCGCGACTGCGATGCACGACCTGACTCGCAGGTTCGGCTATACGTTCAACGCGCCGATCACAATCGCCATACCCGAGGTCGAGGATCGCGTAGCCGACAAGACCGGCGCGGTGGAGTTGGTCGCGGCCTACTCCTGTGAGGGGCCCTTCCGACTGGAGGTGATCGCCGGCCAGGGCAACGGTGTGTACTCCGAGCGATTGGCCGGACTGCATCACTTGGGCGTCTGGGAAAGCGACCCTGTCGAGCGGCTACGTCGGCTGGAGGCCGACGGTGATCAGATCGACGCCGTCATTCGCAGGGCCGATGGCGGCATTTCTGCGATCTACGCCCGCGCGGGACATCTCGCCGGCGCTCGTATCGAATATGTGAACGACGACCGCCGGGAACAGCTCGAAACATGGTTCGCGACAGGGGCTATGCCGACATAATTGGCTGTACGGCCTGAATAAATGAGCGAAGCCGGCCTCGGTGCAAGTGCTCGAGAATTTCTCGCGCCGAGGCCGGCAAACTCGCCCTATCGAACGTGCATGGACATCGCGGGGCTTCACGGGGCCTTTCAGCCAGCGGGACGGTTCACGAACTCGACGAGGTTGCCGTCGGGATCGGTGACGATCGCGATGCTGACGCCTGGACGCACCTCCGTTGGACCCTCGACAACCTTCTGACCCGCGGCTTCGACCGCGGTCAGAAGCTCGTCGAGATTTGACACCGACACGGTCCAGTACCGCAGACCGGTCGATTCGCCGAGTGCACCGACAACCGCCCGCCCCGCCGGCTCCTCGACGTACTGCACGATCTTGAGGACGCAATCGCCCACCTGAAAGCGCTTGACGAGGAATCCGTCCATCGGGACGTCGGACAGCGCGGGAAACCCGATGACGTTGCCGTAGAAGTCGACCAGGGCATCGGAATCGGTTGTGACGATGCCGATGTCGATCGTGGGCTTCACCAACTGTGCAGGCATTGTGGCTCCTTCAGGGTTGCGCTACGTGAGGTCTATGTCACTATAGTCGTGTAATGAATTGTTTTATATCAGAGTATTAGGGTGGTCGAGAGTGGATCTTGGGTTGGACGGCCGACGGGCATTGATCACCGGAGCCAGTAGGGGTATCGGGCGCGTGGTCGCGGAGGTCCTAGCCGATGAGGGATGCGCGTTGGCGTTGTGTGCTCGCAACCGGGACTCGCTCGAAGCGGCCCGCGCCGAACTCGCGAGCAAAGGGGTAAGCGTGTTTGCCGACGCGGTGGATGTCACCGACAACGACGCGGTGCGACGCTTCGTTGCCGAGAGTTCGGACGCCCTGGGCGGTCTCGACATCGTTGTTTCCAATGCCTCGCCCGGAAGTCTGAAGGGTGACGACTCGTGGGTTGACAGCGCACGCGGAGATTTGCAGGCGTTTGCGATTCTCGCCGACGCGGCCAAACCCTGTCTGGCCGCATCCGGCCAAGGGGCAATCGTCGCGATCAGTTCGACGAGTGCGCTCGATGTCGAGATGCCGTCAGGGCCAACCTCTTTCGGGGCGATAAAGGCTGCGGTGCTGCACCACGCGTCCGCGCTCGCCCGGGCCTATGCTCCCGCCCGAATCCGCGTGAACACCGTCTCTCCAGGTCCGATCGAGGTCGATGGTGGCGCCTGGGGAAACGTGCGTCAGGGGCGTCCCGATGTGTACGAGCTCGTGAAGTCCAAGCTTCCACTCGGGCGCTACGGGGAGCCGATGGATGTGGCGAACGCCGTGGCGTTTCTTGCCAGCGCCCGGGCATCTTTCATCACCGGGGCCAACCTGGTCGTCGATGGCGGCATGCTCAGCCGCGTCCAGCACTGAAGGTGAGGTTGCCATGACTGCCCCATTGCAGATCATGACTGTGACCAAGGGCCACGCCTACGATCGCAACGCCTTCAGCGCGATGCTCGACGGGCTACCCGGGATTGAGTGCACCCAAGTCGAACAGCCCGCCGCACAGCGACATTTCGCGGGCGACGAACCCTCGCGCTGGGACGCCTACTTGATGTACGACATGCCGGGATTCCGTTTCGATCCCGACCATTCCGCCCCCGATCTCCTCGACCCGCCGCCGGAGTTCCGGGCCGATTTCACTTCGCTGGTCGATCGAGGGCACGGCTTCGTCTTCATGCACCATGCCCTGGCTGCATGGCCCACCTGGGCCGAATACGCCGGTGTGATGGGTGGTCGCTTCAGATTCGTTCGTGACCGGGAGAATCCCGATTCGGGCTATCGGCACGCGGTCGAGCAGCGGATTGTCCCGATTTCGGATGCCGCTGCCACGCACCCGGTACTCGAGGGGCTGCAGGACGGATTCGACATCACCGATGAGGTCTACCTCGCTCAGATTCATGATGCCGACATCACTCCGCTGCTGGTCACCGACGCCGAACTGACCGACCGCACAGTGTGGTCGACGTGGAATGCGGTCGTAGGCAAGCGGGATACCAACGATGGCTGGCAGCATCCTGCGGGTTCCGGTGTGGTCACGTGGGTCCGCGAACACCCCCGCAGCAGGATCGTCTACGTGCAGTTCGGCGACAGCGCCGAAGCATTCAGAAATCCCGCGTACCGCCGACTGCTGACGAACGCGCTCAACTGGGTCGCCCGGAGGAGCTGAGCGCAGGGCCTGAACATGGGAGGCGCTCACTGCGCCTCCCATGCGCTATCAGGCTCGTGCGGTGAATCGCAGCGGCAAGGATTCGAGACCGCGCAGCATGAAGCTGCGGTGGTACTCGACCGACTGCGACGGCTCGGCCAGGGTGATGTCATCGAGTCGCGCGAGCAAGATCTCCACCGCCACACGTAATTCCAGCTTGGCGATGTTGATGCCGAGGCAGAAATGCTCGCCGCGGGAGAAGGCGAGATGTGGAGGGCGATCGCTGTCGAGGTCCACCGAGGCGGGTGCCTCGAATACGTCGGGATCCCGATTTGCCGCCGCGTAGCAGAGAAATACGAGTGCGCCGGCCGGGATGGCTTGGCCGCCCAGCACGACGTCCTTGGTCGTCACGCGGAACATCCCCTGCGTCGGGGACTCCAGCCTGAGCATCTCCTCGACGAGTGCCGGGATCAGCGACGGATTCGCGCGCACTCGATCTTGCAAGCTTTTGTCGGCGGCCAGACGGAACATGATGGACGTGATCATGTTGGTCGTGGTTTCGTTTCCCGCGACGAGGAACTGCACCAGCATCTGCAGGATTTCGTCCATCGTCAGCGGTTGTTCGCCCTCCATACGGGCGTTGACGAGATCCGACAACAGATCGTCGCGGGGGCTGGTGCGACGGACCGCGACCTGCTCGGTGAAGTAGTCATAGAACTCGTCGACGGCAGCGAAGATTTCGGCGACCTGTTCGGGTGACTGTTCGAGAGCGCCGACGCCGGCGGTGAAGGCGTTGGACCACCTTTTGAAGGTGTCCATGTTCTCCGGCGGTACGCCGAGCATCGTCGCGATGATGGTCATCGGCAGGTGAATCGAGAACTGGCTGACGAGCTCGACCTGGCGTGCGTCGAGGAATCCGTCGATGAGCTCGTTGGTGAGTCGGCGTACATCGGGCTCGAGCAGTTTGACACGCCGCGGGTGAAACGCGGCACTGACGAGCACCCGTTGGCGCTTGTGGAGGGGAGGGTCGGTGAACAGCAATACCGGGGACTTCGAGAGTTGGACGCGCCGTGTGGCCTGCGCCCGCAGCGGTGCGGGAGTAGCCGGATCGTCGAGCAATTGCTGGGCCAGTCCGGTGACCGAGCTGGGGCCCGAGGCCTGGGCGCTGGAAAAGGTCTCTGGGGCCCGGAGAGCTTCGACGATGTGGTCGTGGCGAGTAACCACCCAAGCCCGCAGTTGTTCGTTGTAGGTAACCGGGGCTTCGTCCCGCAGGACGTCGTAGAGCGGGTACGGGCACCGCACCACTGCGGGCTCGAGCCGGAACAACCTGGACAGGTCGGAAGGGGAGTAGGGACACGATTGGACGACTTCTGTCACTGCTGGCTCCTGCTGTGGTGACGAATGGTCTCGGTAGGCGCGACGCAAACGGACCTGTAGCGGCTCCGTGCCGCGCTACGTATATAGTCTACGTATAGATTATTATCTGGTCGACAATTTGCGCTCGAAAGTCGGACGATCCTCGTGTACTGCACTCGGGTCGGCCGTCGACATCCGGGGTGGGGGTCATAGACCCGGCCTGCGATCCACCGCGACGGCCAACGAACTCTTGGTTGCGATAGTTTAGTTATAGAGTAATCTACGTCATATCGTTCGGTACAGGATGCCGTCGCAGCAGCGGATCAGCCGCCTGCGCCTTCACGCGCCGACGCCGGGGCCGGATGCGGAACCCCAACGGTGACCGCTTCGCAGACCTTCGCGTGTCCGGTACCTGTGACCTCCTCGCGGGACGACGAATATCGCTGCAACGACTCAAACCACGCTGCGCCGGCTTCGGCGGGCGCAGCACGAAGGAGCTGAGATGAACAGCCCGGACGTCGAAGTCATCGTCATCGGATCCGGCCTGGGTGGCCTCGCGGCGGCCCTGACAGCCGTCGAGAACGGCTGCAAGGACGTTCTGATAGTCGAGTCGGAGCCCGTTGTCGGAGGATCGACCCGGCTCTGCGGCGGTGTCGTGATGGGCAGCAGAAGTCGGCTCCAGCGAGCCGGCGGCATCGAAGATGCCGAGGATGACATGTTCAAGGAATACATGGCCATCAACGTCTGGGATGTCGCCGCGGGACCGGTCGAGCGCTGGGCGCGCCGCAGTGGCGAAACGGTCGACTGGCTTCAGGACCATGGTGTCCCGTTCTACGAGCGCCTCATCTTCAGTGGTGATGATCGTCGTCCGCGCGGTCACTGTGTCGAGGGCGGAGGGCAGGCCATCGTCGACGCATTGGTGTCGAAGTGCCGCGCGGCAGGGATCGATTTCGCCCTGGGCAACAGAGTCGACGAGATTCTTCGCGCCGATGGACGCGTGACGGGGGTGCGGGCAGGCGGCGAGGAACTCAACGCTGCCGCCACGATCGTAGCCACCGGGGGTTTCGGCGCGAACCCGGAGTACCTGGCCGCGCATTATCCGATAGCGTGGATTCCGGGGGAGACCTTCTATATCGGCGCCGAGGGGGCTCGCGGTGACCACCTCAGGTTCGCCGATCAGGTCGGCGCCCAGGTGACCGGCGAGAATCGCGGCCTCCGTATGCTCAACCCCGGCGTCGATACCCTGCACGAGGCCTTCTTGCCCGGTTGGACGGTGCTGCTCGACGAGCGGGGGCAGCGATTCTGCGACGAGACCGCCCCGTACGGAATCCTCGACAGTTTGCTGAAGGCCAGGAACAACGTCGGGTACGTCGTCTTCGACGATGCTGCGCTGCGGCCGCCGGCCGACAAGGCGGCCCGATATGCGGATGCCTACAAGCAGGTGTGGCCCAACCACGCGAAATTCAAGCCGAAGCACTACAACGCCGACGTCATGGAGCAGTACAAGGATCACCCACGGGTCCACACGGCCGAGTCGCTGGAGGCTCTCGCGGACTCCGTGAACATCCCGGCAGCCGACTTCTGTGGTTCCCTCGCCCGCTACAACCACCTGGTGGAGTCCGGGAGCGACACCGACTACGGCAAAGCGAGCCGCTTCCTGAACCCGATCTCGACCGCACCGTTCTACGCGGTAGAAGTGCGACCGACGGCGATTGCTCACACCGGCTACGGATTGTGTATCGACGACCACGCCCGTGTCATCGGTGTCGACGGCGATCTGATCGAGGGTCTGTTCGCGGCCGGTGAGTGCACGGGAGGCATTGTCGGACCGACATATTCAGGTTCCGGCAGCTCCCTCGCCAGTGCCGCGGGCATCGGCCGGATGGCGGGCGAGGCCGCCGCGGAATACGTGCGGTCGACGCGGTCATGAGCAAGCAGAGCACGTCGGAGGGCCGGATGCTGTTCACGCCGCGAGCAGAGCCCGACGACCAGGGAGAAATGCTGCGGTTGGTCTACGACCGGCAGCAGATCGTCGAGGTACTGCACCGATATGCCAGGGCGATCGATCGCTGCGACGTCGAACTGCTGAAGTCGGTCTATCATGAGGACGCCACCGACGCTCACGGCTCCTTCGACGGCAACGCACACGAGTTCGCCGAATTCATGGTGCCTCGGCTGCGGGCACAGACCAGCTATGGAATTCACCACGTCACCAACGAGCTCGTCGAGGTGGAGGGGGATCGGGCGATCGCAGAGTCGTATCTGTTCGGTTACCACCGGGTGCCCGGTGGGCGAGAGTCGGTGGCCGCCTTCTTCGGACCCGCCTACGCCGACCGCTGTGCGGCGGAAGGAACTCTCGAAGCAGAGCACGAATACATGACCGGTGGTCGCTACCTGGACAAGTTGGTAAAGCGGTCAGGAATCTGGCGGATCTGGCAGCGCCGGATAACCGTGGAATGGAACCAATGTCAGCCGTCGCGGATGCTGACCGAGGGCGGGCGTTCGCAGTACGACATTCCCGGCGCGCGCGATCTGACCGACCCGAGTTACCGGCTGAGCTTCGATTCCTTCGATGAATGAGCCAGGCTGCGACGCCGGACCTATGACGCCGAACAGACAGAGTGAAGCGGAGCAATTGGCATGGTAGACAACCGAATCGTCGAGGCAGATCGGGATGTATGCATCGGTTCCGGCCAATGCGAAATGCTGCTGCCGAACGTGTTCACCGTGGGTGATGAGGGAACCGTGGACATCGACGCCGCGGCGGCACATGAGGCCGACACGACGCTCTTGCAGCGGGCGGTACAGAACTGCCCGACAGCCGCGCTGAGGCTGAGCCCGACCGGCAATTCGTAGCCGGAGCCCCGGTCGATTCGTAGCGCGTGTTGTGAGCGGTGAGTTGCCGGCATGAACGATCGGGCGGTCGGGGCGGGATTCTGCCGCGTATAGGTTCGCGGCAGAATCCGTTGTGCTGCAACCTTGGCCGTCATACGCCATGTGACGGGCGGTGATGACCGGATTCATCGCGGTTGTGGTACTCGAAGAGCGGCTGACGATGGGCTGGTAGTCCATCTTGTGCGAGCGTTGCGGGCGTCCGATTGCGAGTGCAGCGAAATTTCGCCGCACTCGCAATCTCCGCGCTGCGTCGCGATCGGTGAACGCCTCCCGCGCGGCCGCGAGACCGATCGACGATCAGTGAACTGTGATGACCCCGGTGGTGCCGTTGACCGTCAGTTTCGCACCATCGGGGATGCGCTTCGTGGCATTGGTGACACCGAGGATGCAGGGGATGCCGAGTTCGCGGCTGACGATAGCGGCATGAGAAAGAGTCGATCCGACGTTGACGACGACTGCTTCGGCAGAGGTGAACAGCGGGGTCCAACCGGGATCGGTGATCGGAGCGATGAGGATTTCACCGGGCTCCAAGTCGGTGGCCTCGTCCGGGCTGTTGATGACGCGTGCCGTTCCGGTCGCAGTGCCCGGGCAGGCCGGCAGACCCGTCAGCAGATCCCCCGCTTGCGCGATACTGACTGCGGGGGCAGCCTTTTCGGCCCAGGTGGCAATCGGCGGGACGTTCCCCGCGGTGACAATGTAGGGCGGTTCCAGCTTTTCGAGTTCGTGGAACCACTCCCACCGCTCGGCGATGGTGGGCAGCCAAGCCTGCGGATCGGCAAGCAGTGCGTCGAGCTCGTCCTCTCGTACCATCGTGAGGTCCTCGGGAGTGGCGAAATAGCCGCGCTCGGTATAGCGCTGCGCCAACTCGCGGAGAGCGAGCCGAGCTTCGTGCAAGACTCGAATCGTGTTGGTTTTGGACAACTCTCGCGCCGGCATGTAGATGCCGATGAGCCGGAGAGCGAGGTCGAGCTGGCCGAGTTCCGTGGGGGAATGTGCGAGCCTTTCCCGAAGTTGCGCGGTCAGCTGTTCACGGTCGGCGCGAAGGCGGGCCGACTGCAGTTCGGGATCGCGGTCGGAGGGTTGGTGGCGCATCCGCTCGAGCAGCCCGAGCGGGATATGCTGGTGGGTCTCCCAGGTATGAGGCATAGCGTCCCATTCCGCGGCGGAGCGGGAACCGTAGTCGTAGACGAAGCGGTCCCACCTGGCGAGGAACGTCGCGACGGCCGCATCCGAGGCCGTGGCCGCCGCCTTGGTGCGCAGTCGATCCAGTGCGCCATCGATTCCCTCGTCGAAAACCGAAGTGAGAACGCCGGAATCGTTGATCAGGCGGCTGAGCTTCCACAACTCGGCCGTCGGCGCCGCTGAAGCGATGTTGCCCCAGCCGCCGAGCAAGCGCGTTGCGAGACTCGGATCCTCGAATGGAGCCAGTGCCTGGTCCAGCAGGCCGGTCACCAGCGAAGACTCGTAGACCATCATCAGATGCTTGTAGAGGATTTGGTAGTACTCCTCGGCCAGGATCCGTCGCTCGTGTTGGACCAGTTCCGCGTCGGTCAGCGTCGCGTAGTCCGGCCGCGCTGCGCGAATGCTCTCCGCGTGCGCCGCGTCGACGATGAGATCATCACGCGACTCGGTGGCGAAAACTCGTTCGACCGTCGCGAGAATGCGTTCGGTGTATTCCGGCTTGGCATCGTCCGGGTGTGGCTCATACGCGGGCGCGTCGGAGCGCTCACCCAGGTAGGTGCGGTCCATGAGCTCCGGTGATGCGCCGGGCATTCGCGCGCCGAACACGCGCAGATTGGACAGGTTCAGGTAGATGTAGCCGTGCACCAGACCTTGTATATCGATCGCGTCGTCGCGAAATTCTTCACGATCGAATGCCCCGAAGTCGACCAGAGCCTGCTTCCATGGTTGCTCCGCAGCCGGGCCGCCGATCATCGACCCTCCGAGTGGGGAAAAGACATGCGGCGATACCTCGCCGACATTGGCCCGCGTGTACACCGGGAAACGAGTGCTCAACGGCTGATCCACCACCCAAGGGCGTGTGATGTCCACCATGACCGCTACCTCCGAAGCTCTAAGACTAGATAGTAGGTAACTGAAGCATATGCGTGGCTTCGTGTCCAGGATCACACTGAATTCGTAGACCGAGGGCCTCGTGAGACAGCCTGAGCGGAAGCCTGTCTATCAATTGCATTGCGTGACAACCCTATTGATCTTCTTCGGGCCTCGTCCGACGGTGTGGCTCGGGCGGCATACCGCCTGACCGGAGGATGCGGCCTGGAGAGTGTGCGAATGAGAGGCCTCGCCTGGGTTGCTCGCAAGCCTGACGCCTCCGCGTGGCGTCAGCACCGGACGCGGCGGGTCGATGGCGTCGAAGTGGGCACCAGCATGTGAGGCTATGATGGAAGTGTCCAACGGGATCCACTGCTACACAATGGGTTTGGCTTCTAGCCTGTGAATCTGCGCCGGCCGGACGTTAGGGAACACCTCGTCGGCGGCAGGTAGTGCGTGTCGACGGACTCCGCAACTATCCGATCTCGGAGAAATACTCAAACAAGATTAATCGATAATGCATCCATAGACTATCTATAGCTCTACCATCGAGATGGTTGCAGGCGGCGGGTGCGCCGACGGCCCTGGTGGATATCCGTGCGTATCTCGGAGGTGAACAATCTGATGGCAACGGCAACGAGTGCACAGATGGGTGCACAAAGGAGCTCTGTGAGGTCCCTCGGCAGGACGAACAAGATCTGGATCGGTACGGCGGCGGTTGTATTCGTCGCTGTGTGCCTTCTGATCACAGGCCTGAAAGGGCATCACAGGGTGGCGCTCGATCCTACCTATGGAACACCCCCACCGCCTGACCTACCCTATTCTGCCGGGAGCAACATCGGGTGCACGATCGTCATGACGCTCGTCGGCCTCGTCGGCGTCGGGCTGGGGCTCTATCAATGGAAGCGGACCCGATCGGTACTACCGCTCATGATCGCGCTGAGTGGAGCGTTGATCTGTATCCCGGAGGTCTTCTTCGATGTGATGGGCGCTGTGTACTTCCCGTGGAGCGCAACAGAACCGCTCGGAAACGCCTACGCCATTCTGGGACGCCACATGCCATGGTGGATCGTGGCGGGATGGTTCGGCTACGGGGTCTTCAATTTTTTCATGTTTTCCGTGCTCGCGGCGAAACCGAAGACCAAGACTCTGTGGTTGATGCTCGGTGGTGCGGCTGTCGGTGACGTCGTCTTCGAAGAGCTTCTGTTGAAGTTCGATGTCTACCACTACTACGGCAACCAGCCTCTGATCCTGGTGTCTCAGTTGCCTTGGTGGTGGATCCCGTGCAACTCGATCGGAGTCTTCCTCGCTGCGGCTCTGGCGTACCGCTTTCAATCTGCCCTGCAGGGCTGGCGTTCGCTGTCGATGTTCGTCATCACCCCCTTATCGGTTACGACGGTCTATGGTGCGATCGCGCTCCCTTCCTGGATAGCGGTAAACCGGGACTACCCTTGGCTGCCCACTCAGATACTGGGCCTCGCCACGATCGGTCTGGGAATAGTCGTGTTCGCTCTGATCCTTCGACTTGTCCTGGGCCGCAACCCCGCAGATCTGGAATACGCACCGTCGAAGCAGGCGGCCGAGTTCGGCGATCCGGTGTCACCGCTCGATGAACGAACCGTCGTCACTGGTTGATCCACGCACGCGCCTCGATCGAGACGCTGTAAGCCACGCGGTTCTCGGTCGAGGCGGGCTAGGTTCCGCGACATGGCTGGCGGACGTGGGGGAGGCGAGCAACAGAGACGATTTCGATCCGACGGCATCGGCCGCCGACGAGTTTCGCTGCCGTTTCAATCTTGTCATGATAACCAATTCCGATCGAAATTATAACGGGTAGTAAAGGTTCTCTGGAATGGCGGTATACCGGATGTCGACTGAAATTTCACATCCATCTCGACGATTATGCGTGACGTGACAATCACCTCATTACGATCAACTCGTATCAGTCGTCCGCGAAGCGCCATCACTTACGTCCCGGCCGGATCGCCTGTTATGCAGAGTGTTTTATTTGAAGGGCCGTCTGCGCGGCCGATTCTCGGTTGCGAAATAAGGGGCCAAACATATCCGTCTGGAGTACTGACGGGCACGATGAAGGATCCACCAGTTCTCCAACGAACGTGGATAGCCGGGTCTCTATGCAGGGCAGTCGCCAGGCCCACCATGACGCTTTTATAGGAACCGGCGACCTGCCGCTCGCCGGCCGGTTTCTTCGACTCTCTACCTTGTCCCTTCGTTTTGCTTTGTGCTGCCGCGTGTAGGTTCGAGTGCAAACCTGCACGTCAACAAGTGTGCTCCCCGCGAACGCGGAGATGAGCCCAAGATGAGGAGACGTTCGGCGTCAAGTTCGCCGTGCTCCCCGCACGCGGGGATGAGCCAAGCGTCAGCGGCCGCCCACTGGCGGGAGTTGGTCGACCGACAGCGGGCTGTTGCATGGATCGACGGCATGTCATCCAAGTGGCAGCGGCCATGGGATCCCCCCGTGGGCGGCCATATGACGCCCCGCTGATGGTCATCGACTTCCCGTGGGCGGCCAGATATTTCCCCGGCGTGTTGCGCATGTTCCGGAAGGCTGGGCGGGTCTGCTCGCCCGGTGAAGAGCGGTAGGGGGATCGTGGAAATCCTTGAGGCATATGACCTCACGGGGAGTTACCGGGCAGCGGCGGAGCTGGCCGGCTGCGACCATCACACGGTCGCAAGGTATGTCCCGTTGCGGGCGTCTGGGAGCCCGGTGGCGAGGGAGCATCGTGCGCGGCCCGATCGATGAGTATCTGCCGAAAATCGAAGAACTGGTGGTTCGTTCTAACAGCAATATCCGCGCCGATGTGGCTCACAAGCGGATCACCGCGATGGGGTTCACCGGTGGGGAACGCACCACCCGCCGGGTGGTCGCGCAGGTCAAGGCGCAGTTGCGGGCGGGTCAGCGGCGGGTGTTCCGTCCGTGTGTGTTGACTGAACTACCGGAGCTCAGCGGCTCGTTTGCTCTATGGACGGAAGGCGGCGCGGCTAAGTTCTGTTTCGAAGTGAGTGATGCGGTGGCGGCGTTGCGGGGTGCCACTCGATCTACCGGGACCGCAATCCGTCGAGCGGGGGATCAACCAGTTAAAACAGCGTCAGGCCGTAGCGAGGCGGTACGACAAACTTGCTGTCCGCTACGAAGTCACGATCCATGTCGCCGTGATCAATCAATGGCTGCGGCACTCGTGAGAACCGAACCTCGGGCGGCCTCACCACTTCGAGAACCTAGCGCAGTAGATAGGGCTACGGACACAGCGGTCCGATGCGCCGACCGGCAATCGTGGGTCAGGCGGCCAGTGCCAGTGTGGGGTGCTGCCCGATCCAGTGTTCGAGGGCGGTGGGGTCGAGGAGCTTCTGCGCGTCGGCGAGCCCTGTGGGCACCGGCTGGGCCTCGACCACAAGCCGGAACGGCTGCCCGGATTCGTCGGCAGCGTCGAAGAACCAGTGCGTCACCTCGATGACCAGCAGCGACAGCGAGAACCCGCCGGGCCCGTCGAATTCGAGGCTTTCCCCCGCCCGTGGCAACAACGGCCCGGTGACCACGAATTGGAAGGAGTCGAATCCGTCCGAATCGTCATCCGTTGGCGGGACCATGACGAATAGCGTGTAGCGCACCATCCGCGCGCCGAAGTCCGCGCTGCTGTCCATGATTTCCCCCTGTTGTCAGCGATTGCCGTGATGAGTCTAGCGCCCCCGTTGATCCCGGCATACCTCTGCCAGCCCCGGTGGCATCGGGGTGCGGCGCGCGATGTCAGTCCTGCGCACAGTGCGGATAGTCATCGACGAAATCGAAGTAGGCAACCACGGTCGCCGACGCGACCGTCCCCATCACGGCGGCCCAGCACAACGCCTCGCTCAGCCCGCGCGCCAACTTCTCCGCCGCGTCGCGCAATACCACCAGGTACAGTTCGTGCTTGCTTGAGAACGACTTGTACAGAATCGGTTTGCTGATGCAGACCCGCCCAGCGATCTCGTCCATGCTCGTGTCGTGATAGCCGTACGCGGCGAACACCGCCGCCGCGGCGGTCACGATCTCCCGACGTCGCGCCGCCCGCCCGCCGCCGAAATATCCCGTTCACCGGCACCTGTCGCCTCCTGCGTGCTGTGCGCCGGGCGGCAGACCGGTGCGCGCCGGCCAGGCCATCAGCGCCTCCGCCGACGGGGCGCGCATACCTGCCCAGCGACCACACCGAGGTGTGCCCGCTCATTCCGTATGAGTATCGGGTCGAGGGCCCGTCCTCGGCAGCGTGGTGCACCGGTAGTGGCGCAGTTGATGCAGGGTGAACGGCCCCACGCGCAATCGGCGGTGTGCTGTTCGAACAGCTCCAAGCCGCCGATACGACAACCGGCCCCGCAACCTCACCGGATCGATATCACTCACGGCCACATCGTGTTTGGCGTTGCGGTCGTTCAACTTCCTCGGCCATCACTGCCGGCGGTGGCTTTGTCGGCGGCGCCTCGGGTCCGGCCGGAAGTCATCGATACCGAAGTCGGGCCCATAGGCCGCGACCAGCCTGGCATACAGGGTATCTGCCGCGTTGTCGCTCGAATGGTTCATCGGCTCGAATTCCCTCTGGATCGAGGTTGATGGAGTCGATTCTCCCAGACCCACGTCGGTCGGTTTCACGGTCGAACGGCCGCAGAGCATTCCCAAACAAGTCCGGAGCAATCCCGACCGGCCCAGCCGGTCAGGGGTGCCGCTCAGCAATCAGGCTGCAACGGATAGCACGGCCGGAAACCGGGGTCACCCATCGGAGCCGGATCTGCTGGTCCCGGCGGTGCGCCCGTCGGCGCCGGGGCTTCGGTCACCGATGTGCCGCCGGAACCTCCGGTGGAATCGTGGCGAGAGCGGGGATGATCGACACCGACTGTGTACCAGACGCCGAACCCAACCAACGCCATCACGGTGAGCGCTAGTAAAGCAGACCGAACGCGGGCGCGTCCGCCGCCATATTCGGTGCGGGGGGTGGGTGCGGGAAACGCCGGGCGTCTGCCTGGCGGTGGCGACACCGGTGTCGTGCTGAAGACGGGCTCGCCGTAGCTCTGCCGCCACGAATCGTGGTGATCATCGAACGATGACTTTGTTCCAGCCGGGGCCGACGAGCCGACCGACGCGTGGGGCTCGGAATCACGCCAGCGTGTGGCCGGAGCGAATGGATCGACATCGACTCGGAACGGGTCGTCATCGGTGACGGACGCCGTCGTCCCGCCCGGTGAGGTCGCGACGGGCCTCGACGCGGTCGCCGTGCTGGGAAATCCCTCCGCGGTCAGCGTAGACATGCTGGCGACCGGGTCGTTGACTCCCAAGACGTCCAACATCGCTGCGACCCGCTCCGCGGTCCATACTGATGCGCGAGACCTGCCGCGCTGGAACCAGGAAAACAACTCGTGCGGCCGGTCTCCCAGCAGCACGTCCACTCCCTTGGGCATCATCGCCTTCGACGGCTTGTCCAACGTCACGACGGTGCCGCTCAACGGGACGACTACGACCAGCGCGGAAACGAACCGATTCGCGCCGGTCACCGCCTCGGTCATCGACTTCAGCGAAAACATTGCCGAGCGTGCCTGATCCAAGGGATTGACATCGCTTTTTCGCACATGCACCGGATCCCCCGGAAACCCGGGCATCGTCCACCGCCCGTTCACCGGACACGACAAAGTCCCACCAGTCCGGCTCAGCGTGCCCTTGACCTCGATACACACGCACACATTCGGCGTGAAAACGATGAAGTCGGCTTCTTGGCCCCCTGCGGCCCGGCCACGCCCGGGTACATGCCCGCTAGCCACCGCGAGACCGGGCACACGGCACGACCGTAGCCACCCGGCCACCACCTTCTCCGTATACGGAGCATCCCCTCGCTCGTTGACGACCAGCACAGCCAACCCCCTTCGAGTAATTCGGCCAACGCCCACACCGACAACGGCCGAGTCCTGCTGCACAACAACGAAAACCAACGGATCAACGGTAACCCGGACCACCGACAGGCTTCACCGAACTCGTTGCCCCACAACGCAATTAACTCGCACAACAGTTCGAACAAACCGCCGCTGACACCGATCCCAAGTGCGAAGCCGCACGAAAATGTCGGTGGTCCGGCCGCACGAAACTGTCAGTGAGCGGCGGTCCATGCGCTGACCGAAACGGTCTCTCGCCGATGCCAGGTAGGGAATGATGTTGTGCCATGAGCACTTCGGGGGCGGGTGGTCGTACACGCGGTGCGGTAGCCACCGGAAGTGGCGGCAGGCGTGCTCTGGCCGCACGTCGTGCGGCCAAGCTTCCCCTCTCTCGCCGCTTCCACCGGTTCGGCCGTGGTGGCGGCGGGTCGCGAGTACTTCGAGGCTGGGAGTTTTGAGCCGGTCAGCTTCGTCGATGATGACCAGTTCGGTGTAGAGGCCGTCGTTGTTGAGCGATGACAGCGCCCGGTCGGGGTACAGGGTTGTTTCCAGCGCCCAGCTCAGACTGCAGGCCAGGGAGCGGACCTCTTGGTCGACGGTACGGGGGTGTTGTAAACCTTCGGGGTGTCGAAGACGGTCCGCGCCGACAGTGCCTGTTCGGGTGCGGTGGTTTCTTCGACGAACCAGAAGTGGCGGACAACGGGTTCGACGGTGTCCCAGTGGCTGTAGCGGCGGGCGGACAGGGTTTTGCCGATACCGATGAATTGACCGATGGCGTTATCAAGTTCCGGCAGGGGTCAACCGTGCCGGTCCGGCTCGGTCGGGCAGACCGCGGGGGGCGTAGCCGGGCAGCGGTGACAGGCACATCTGGTTGATGGTGCGCATGTAGCGTTCGATCTTCCCGCGTCCGCGTGGCCGGCCGGGCAGTGAGAACACCGCCCGGACTTTCAGATCGGCCAGCACCTGTTCGAGGTGGTGGGAGGTGAAGTCGCTGCCGTGGTCGGTGTAGAGCACGTCGACGTGCCAATCCGGTTTGGTTTGCGCCAGATCGCTTGCCGCAGCGCCAATGCGGTCTTCAACGACGACGCGACACCGAGGTTGACCGCATATTCGGCTGCGATGGCGCGGGAATTGTCGTCCTCGATCACCGTCAACCATGGCCGCGCCGGATTTCCGGCGACGGGTCAGGCGGGTCCGACGTGGTCAGCTGGGTGCGAAGCCGCCCACGTCCATCGAGATGACGGCCGCGGCCAGGACGCCGCCGATCAAGGTGGCGATCAGAGCGTATCCCGCCCCGATGCGGCGGGTCCGCCCGAACATCGCGAGCACAGCAGCCGGCGCAATGAGCAGCAACGCCGAGTACGCCCAGCTTGCCCAGTACGGCGGTGAGACCGCATCGGTGTGCGGGGCTCGTAGGTGGCGCGGTACCGCAGTCGGTTCGGGGACGTTGAGCGCATGCTGCAGCACGATGGTGATCGGAACGTAGATCACCGCGACTGCGACACCGCCGCACAGTCCCCACACCACGCTCCACCTACCTGGTTGCTGTGCCTCGCGTGTTGTCATCTGGTGCTGTTACCTAACTCCCGACCACGAGTGAACTGAAGACGAGGAGGCAATCAGGAAAGGCTTGGCGATTCCAAGCTTTTCCCCCTCGCGACCGACCTCGCTGGCGTGCTGGGCAAGGCCGCCGTAGTTATCACCACCAGCGAAATCGTATACGTCGTAGATGTGGGTCTGCTGGCGGAGCTCGACCGCGTGCTGCCCCGGATTGCCGGGCTGGACGATGGCCGCGGTGGTGGAGCACAGGCTGTAGCGGCCGAGGGTCTGGACGTGGTCGTTGTCGATACCCGCCGTGACCTGCCCCGGCGTGCTGATGATGAGGTTTCTACCTTGGGAAAGTGCTGTGACACAAACGGTTACGCGCATTCCGCGCTGGCGTTGCTGATGCCGTAGGCGACGAGGACGGCGTGCGGGCTGTGGAATTCGCTGATCTGCAGCGAGATAGCGACCGGATCGGAAGAACCACTGCGCTGCAATAGAACCGGCTTGCCGGACGGTCGGCCATAGTCGACGGCGGTGGGGTGTGTCGTCCAGAGCTCGGCGAACTGCGGATTGGTGGCCAGGGTGCGGAGGAGGGCGCGGGCATGGTGGCTTTCCCGGTAGGGGCCGATGGCCGCGCGCAGCGCGGCGACCACGTGAGGCGCCTCGTCGTCCCAGTCAACGACCAGCCCACGCGCTGGCGGCTGGAAAAACCACAGCGCGAGATTGTTGCCGGCCTCACGAAGGCCGGGCAATGCGTCATGCAGCCGGGCGCTGGCGGCGAGCACCGTCGACAGGGGAGTGGTGTATGCGCAGAGGATGTGTGCCGCATCAAGATGTGCGAGATGAGCGGTGAGTTGCGGTGTCGAGACCTGGTGCTGTAGTTCGTCGTCGGCCGGAAGCCGCTGGGGTGGATTCCACAAGTCGTAGGTGTGGCGACGTTGAGCGGGATTGAGGTCGTATCCGCGCACAATTTTGGCCAGGGTGTCGATGGTGGGAACGGACCGGCCGTGTTCGATCTTGGTCACGTAGGCCCCGCTGATCGTGGCGCGCGCGCCGGCGGTCTCGCGTGACCAGCCACGCTCCGTGCGTAACTGTTCCAACCAGGGCGGCAGGCTCGGCATCTCCACCCTCGCTGCCGCGTGGCCGGGTCGCGTGTGTCTGGGTGGGTGTCTGTTGTCTGTGTGGCTGTGTGTTCGGTTCACCCGCCTGTTTCCTCTGTTTCTCCCCGACATGGACACGACCGATCCGAAGTGTGAATAGTCTCAGTGCTCCCGTGCGTTGATTTGTGACCGATCACCGGCGTGTCAGCGCTTTGTGCTGATAGTGGCGCATTGGCGGGCCCTGACTTGTGCCCATGAAGTGCGGGGCTTTCTCGGCGGCCAGTAGTGGCGCCCGTTCGCGGAGGATGCATTTCGGTGTGGAGCTCGGTGGCGGATTTTGCGCGAATTCGGACGGTTCGTGGTCACCTGGTGTCGGTGTCGGTGTCGGTGTCGGTGTCGGTCTTGATGAGGTCGGCGGCATCGCGGACCTGCGTCGCGGACCGGTAACCGCGTAGAGGTCGAAGGACAACAACGCTCGGCGCTCTGGGCTCATTGTTGATTCCCTCCCGTGTCGCCCCCGTGGGCGCATTCGAACCAAACGTGCTGCGCGATGGAATATCTCGACTGGAAGTCGGTCGAAGCGCCTGTACACCTTCGTATTTCATGACCGGCATCACACTGCGTTGTGTGATTGCGGCCTGTATGCGCTTGCGATCTGGTTCTAGCATTGTGTCGACCGTGCAGGGGATCAACGGTTGCAGCGGGGACAACTTGTGCCCGGTTGCTCAGTACGATCGGTGGGGAGGGGCGACCGTTATGGTGCCGGTGAGGTTCAGCAATCTGGGTGCGTTCATTGAAAAACGCAGGAAACAACTGGGTTTGGACCGATTCGAGCTGGGTCGACAAGTCGGCTTGGCGGGGGGAACGATCAAGAAGATAGAACTCGACAAGCGGCCTCTTGTCGACGACAATCTCCGAAAAGTGCTGGCCGCACTCGAGGTTCAGGAGAACTACGTCCGCCTCCTTCTGTCTGCGGGGGAGGGGCGGCTTCGTTCCGACGACAGAGCTCCTTGTGATCTGGAGTTGCGTGCGATCGAGGCGATCAAGGCACCGGTGTTCATTCTGAACACCGTGATGGGCCGGGTCGTGGCAGCCAACAGGGCGTGTGAGTCGCTGATGCGGCTGCGCACTGGGATGAGTATCTACGAGTGGCTGGTAACCGATCCGCGGACGCGGCAGTTGCTCGGGCAGGACTGGCACGCGATTACCCACGCTCTGGTCTGGGGCGCCGCTCCGCTGATCGAGTGTGTGATGCCCGACAGTGAGCGGGAGCGGCTGCTCGACGTGTGCAGCCAAGTCCCGGAATGGGAGACGCTGTGGACCACACGCCCCGCCAACGCTGGCTTCATCTACGGTGCGCGCATGACCAACCCAGGCACCGGAGACACCCGCGACTATTCCTTCACTTCGGCCGAGCTGCGGTTCCCGCCCCGGGTCGGGTGGTGGCTGGGCCAGCTCACTCCCGTCGCTCAACAGATGGCGACGACGGGTACAGGAACGTGACCCGGGAGGGAACAGGAGGCGGATGCCTGGCGGTCTTCCCTCCGGGCCACGTCGGCCCGTGACGCGCACGTCACGGGGTACCGGGGCGGCGGCGCCGGCGACGACGGCGCCGCTGCGGCTCCGACACGGAGGACCGCTGCGGCGGCGTGGCGGCCGCCTTAGTCGCGATGCATTCGATGGCGGTGGCGATATCGGCGGCGGTGAGAAACCATGTCAGGCCAGCCCGATGCCCCGGCAGCATGCCGGCTTTCAACTGCCGCACGTACCACGCTTCGGACTTGTGCAGAGCACACGCACCGACCGAAACCGGGTACGTCGGCTCGTGCGGTGCCGCCACCGGTTCCGGGCCATCATCGGAACAGAAGTCATTGCCTGCTCATCGGTCGACACACCACTACCTCCGTCACGCTAAGAAACCGGCTGTGCCCCAGCCTCGTCCGCGCCCCGGTGCCCGGCTGGGCGCGATCGATACGCCACAAACAGCCGAACCCCAGGTTCCTCGACGAGCTCGGTGACCTGCACAGTCACCAACTCATCCCGGTCGCCCCAGCGGCGCGGGGACGGACCTACGCCGTAGGCGACCTCGACACCGCTACGCCACAGCTGCGCGAATCGGGCACTGCCGGCGAGTCGTTGAAGAAGCCGGGATCCCTCAGGCGCCTCGCGGAAGCGGCCCAACGCCGCACGCAGCGTCGCCACGAAGAATTGGGCGTCCTGCTCGCTAGGATCCTGGCGACACGACGGGCCAGCCGAGAAGAATCTCCAGATGGCGAGGTTGTTCTCGGCCTGGTCCAGGCCGGGAAACATGTTCTGGAACTGCTGATTGGCCGCCACGATGTTCCACAGGGGATCGCAGAAGCCACAGACAATTGAGCGGGCGTCCCATGCCGCCAACTCCCCCCGCCGACCAGGAACAGCTATGCGTTCACGTAGCTCGTCCAGTGGAGCCAGGACTGCTGCGGGTTCCCACAATTCGATGGTGTGGCGACGCTGTGCGGGCGAGAGTTCGTAACCGGTGATGATCTTGTCGAGTGTGTCCCGACGCGGAGTCGCAGAACCAAGCTCAACCGACTTGAGATAGGTGGCACTGACGTGTGTGTACTGGCCGGCCAGCTCGCGGGTCAGGTCGCGGTGTTCGCGCATCACCCGCAGCCAGGGCCCGAGTGCCGGAATTCTCACCGGCACATCACCAGCCAACCGGTGGACATCCGGCGGCTGTCGAGGCCCAGGTGAATCGCGTGTGGCGGAAGTCATTAAGCCCCCTCGAATGCCGACACTTTCGTGCCAGCGAATGCAGGAATTGGTGAAAAGCTCTCTCCCCCGAGCGCTTTCGTTCCTACCAGAAGCTCTCGATGACGGCAACGAATGACCAGCGGTCCCACCGGCGAACATGCCCGCTCGAGCTCGACCTCGCGGCGGTGTTCACTCCGTGGTGTCCATGACGCGGCGGCGGCCGTTAAGAATTTTCAAGGGATACTCCGAGTATCTATTCTCGTCGCTGTCGCAGGTGAACCGACCTCTTTGCGGAGATGCCGCGGGTGTATATAAAAGCCCGGTCCCTTCAAGGCCTGGTGAATCACAATTTTCCACGTTTTGATGGTAGGGCAACTGCTCCTGCTTCGAAGGGAAATTGATTGTGGATCCGATGGTCGTTCTTTCTTGGATCGATACCGGCTCTGCGGCAATCTCGAACGGACTGACGATCGCCGCCCAAGTGCTCTCGCTCGTACTGCCGTTCCTCTGAGCTGCTGAAACGGTTGATCGGCGCCTCGGTTGTCGGCGGTGACGACGCCGGGGCGCTGATTCCCCGAAACGTCACACCATTCATTCTTTTCCTCTTTCCCACCCTCCGTTCGAAGGGTTTATTCGGCATGCCGAAAACAGGATTCAGAAACGTCAAGAGAAGAACCGCGGCACCCTATAAAAGGCGGGAGCGGTCACAGGCAGGGAAGCCCCGACCCGCGTCGCTCGTGGTCGCCGGTGCCGTTCCGCTGCTGATCGCGCTGGCGTGCACCGGCCCGGCGGGCGCGTCGACGGCTTCGATCGCTGACCAGCCTGGCGTGACCAGTCCTTCACAACCCGGCACCGCGACACCGCCGCTCCCACCTGCGCCACCGCCGCCGGCGCCGGAACCCCAACCGGAACCGGCACCCGAGCCGCAGCCGGCCTACGTCGAGCAGCCACCTGAGGTTCGCAACGGGCCCACCCCGCGCCCCGAACCCGCCGACGACCCGGCGCCGCCGGTGCAGGTGCAATACCTGCATCTGCCCGAACCCGTGGCGCCGGTCGCGCCTATCCAGCCGCCGGACAACACGATTCGTATCGGTCAATGGCAGGCCCCGACGCCGGATTGGCTTCCACTCCAAGCGCGTGACTGCATCAACAACACCGCGGCCGGGGCGGAAGCACAGGTTGCCACCGCTCTGGATTCGATCGGTATCCCGGCAGGGCGCTCCGATCGAGTCAGCGGCGCAACTCTCGCCGGCGCTGGGATCGGTGGCGCGGCCGGAGCGGTCGCGACCGGCGCACCGGTAGGAGCTGTGGGCGCGGCCGTGGGCGGGCTGATCGGAGGCACGATCGGCGGAATCGCCGGTGCCGCAGTAGGAACCGTGGTGCCGGTGCCGGTGGTCGGCACCGTCACCTCCGGCGTCGCGGGAACGGCGCTCGGTGCCGCGGCCGGTGCGGCAGCGGGCGCTGCCATCGCGGGCATCCCCGCAGCGGTGGTTGGCGCGTTGGCCGGCGGAACCGTCGGTGCCGGGTTCGGCGCCGGAGTCGGGGTGGGCCAGCCGTGACCGACACGACTCTGACTGTGAAAGCGCTGACCACGATAGCGGTGAGCACGGCATGCGCCGCGATGGTGAGCGGTCTGGGTAGTACCACGGCGGGTGCTGTGCCGATCGGCCCCGGCTGCCCAGCGTTGTACATGATCGGGATCCAGGGCACCGGCCAATCGAACCCCGACCCGACCGCCGACACCGGAGTCATCGGCGCACTGCTGGCCCAAGTCCAGACTGCGGCCCCGGACCTGGTGCAGCACAGCACAATTCCTTACCCAGCCGGGTTCGGTGGGATCGTCCCCGGCGGCGGAGCGGCTCCATATGCGGAATCGGTGACCGAGGCGCTGGCCGGCCTCGATGCAGCGGCCACCGACATCACCAATGCCTGCCCCAGCACGTTGCTGGCGGGTCTGGCGTATTCGCAAGGCGCCCAAGCGATGGCGAAATTCGCCCAACAGGTCGGAGCGGGCAATGGGCCTGTTCCGCCGGACAAGATCGCCGGGATCGCGCTCTACGCCAACCCCGACCGGCTCCCGAACTCTCCGGTCATTCCCGGTCGGCCGGGACAAACCGTGCCCGACCCTGCACCGGGCACGTCGGGCGGCGCGGTCGCGACGGTGCAGCTTCTCAACCCGCCCGCGGCAGGTAGCGGTATCGCTACCGACGGTAGCGGCTTCGGGTCGTTGACCGGTCGTGTGGCTGATATTTGCACCGACGGTGACCTGGCGTGCTCGGCGCCGGACCACGCGGCCCTGCTGCGCGTCGGCGCGGAAATCGCCGCCCAAGCCGACCTGCGCGACCCGATCGCGGCCCTGACATCGATCAACGGCCTGTTCTCGACGGCAATGGGACAAGGGTGGACCACGGTGCTCGCCGAGGACTTCCACACCGACCCCGGTACCGCCGACTACCTTCCGGCAAAACCGTTGGCGCAGCGACTCATCGACGCCGCCGACCCCCGAACCCCGGCAGCGGGCCCGGATCAGGTTGAGGCGGCCGCTCAGCGATGGGATCAGATCACCGCCGCGGCGATAGCGAACCCGCTCGGCGTCGTGCCGAAGCTGGCCGGCCAGCTCGCCGCCGCCTGGGGCCAGCTGGTCGCCGACAACGCCGACTTGATCAACCCGGCGGTGTGGATGCGCTACGGCGACACCGTCGCCCGCCACAACGGCTACCTCGCCAGCGGCCAACTCGCCTCCGGCCTTGCCTGGATGACCGCACTCGCTTACGACGCCGCAGGACACCAGTCATGAATGACACCGGCACCGCCTTCTACACCCCGCCCACCCTCCACGACTCCATCGAGCCCGGTCGCATCCTGCGCATACGCCCTACCGGCACGCCCGCGTTGACCGGAGCAGGCGCCGCGTGGCAGCTGCTCTACACCTCTACCGACACCCACGGAGAACTCACCGCGGCCTCCGGATTCGTGATCGCCCCCGACACCGATCCCGAACTCGGGCCAGGCCCGATCATGGTGTACTGCCCGGCCTTCCACGGGCTGGGCGGACCCTGCGCACCGTCTCGGCTGCTCGCGATCGGTGCCGAACCCGACACCGCACCGATCATCGCGGCGCTGGCTCGCGGCTGGATCGTCGCTGTCCCAGACGGGGAAAACCTCGGCATCACAGGCCAAGGCCCGCACACCTTCCTCGCCGGCCGCGCCGCAGCACACCACACCCTCGACCTCGCCCGCGCCACCGCCTCGATCCAGCAACTGAACACACACGAAGCACCAGTGGTGGCGTGGGGGTATGCCGACGGCGCTCGCGCGGTCACGATCGCGGCGCAGCTGCACCGATCCTACGCACCGGAGGTGGACCTGCGCGGCATCGCAGCCGGCTCCACCATCACCGTTCCCGGCGCCCTGGCGTCCCTGCTGAACACTAGTCCGTTCTCCGCGCTCGTGCTGGCCGGGCTCATCGGCTTGTCGCGCGCCTATCACCATCTGCCCCTGCGGCACGTGCTTTCTGCCGACGGCCGACAGATCATCGCTGAAGCCGAAATCTGTAGTGCCCCGGTGCTGCTGGCGCAGCATCGGCGGCCGATCGAGCAGTGGTGCGACCGGGGACAGCCGTGGACCGATCCCATGTGGCATTACGTCCTGGCCCGCGAAACCATCCCGCTCGACCAGGCACCGAGCGTGCCGGTGCACCTCTATCACGGCGCTCGCGACGCGCTGGTGCCGATCGGACAGAGCACCCGCCTGCTGTCGGCCTACCGCGAGGCCGGGGTCGAGGTGAGCTGGCGCAACTACGACCGCGGGCACCTCGATACCGCCCGCGGCGCCATCACCGAAACCATCGCCCACCTGGCCGACTGCCTCGCACGATCGCGTGAGGAGTGAAAAGTGATGCGCTGCAACAGCAACTGGGATATACGCCGAACTGCTCTCGCTAACGCGCTGCGGAGGGGCACCGCTGTCGCCGTTGGAGGTCTGCTCATCGCTGGTGGCAGCGCCCAGGTCGGAACCGCTGACCCGGCGGTCCCGTTGGGGCGCCAGTGCCCGGCGTTGTTCGTGTTCGGGGTCCAGGGACCTGACGAATCCGCTCCCGACACCGCACCGACTCTGGATACCGGCGCCCTGGGCCAACTGTTCACACCCTTGGCCGCGCACGCCGGCGACCTGATCCAACGCCTCTACATCCCCTACGGACGCGACGAGACCGGCGAACCCGAGCCTTATGAGCACGCCAGCACGAGTGCCGCGCGCCGGCTCGAATCCGAGGCCAGTGAGGTCGTCCATCGTTGCCCGGCAACGAAGATCGCCGTCGCCGGCTACGGGCAGGGCGCGTCGGCGGTCACCGATTTCGCCCACCGCGTCGGCGACAACACCGCCACCGTGGAAGGCGACTCCATCGCCGGGATCGCATTGCTGGCCAACCCAGCGCGCGCGGGCAGCGACGTTCTTCCCGGCCGTCCGGGGCAGACCACCCCAACAGCGGCACCCGGCACCTCGGGAACAGCCGTCAGGTCTATCCACTTCGCCAACACATCACGCGCAGGCACCGGCATCAGTGCGAACGGCGGCGGGAACGCGGGATTCGGGGTATTGACCGGTCGAGTCGCCGACCTGTGCGCACCAGGTGACCTGGCCTGCGACGCACCCGCCGGTTCGCCCCTGACTCAAACGGTGAAAAACATTGCCGCTCAATCGAACCTCGGTGATCCGGTTGCGGCGATCTCGACCATCGCGCAAGCCTTGGCCGCCACCACCTGGAAAACCGCGATCGGCGTCGCCACCGACGACATCGCCGGCAACAGCCTGGACGAACTGAACTACCAACCAGCCAAACCCCTGGGACAACGCCTGGCGGAAGCATCGGACCCGAACACCCCCATGCCCGGCCCCGACGACGCGCTGGCCGCGTTGTTCCGGATCGGCACGATCGGGCTCAACACCGTGATGTCGGTGGCGCAAAAGGTGTTCACCCCGGCCACGATCGCCGAGCTGGCCACTGTCGGGATGGCCAACCCCGCCGCCGCGCTCGGGGTCCTCGGCACGAAACTCGCCGGCGCTGTCGCCGACCTCGTACCGCCGCACACCGCCCTGGGCTGGGTGAACCAGGCATTCGACGCCATCACCTCCACCGTCACCGACGACAACCAGCTCTACCAGCTGGCCACCTACACCCAATACAGCAACACCGCGGGCCACCACGCCGCCTACACCAGTACCCCCGCCACCCCAACCGGAACACCAGCCCTCGCCGCAGTCGCCGACTGGTTCACCGCCCTGGCCCACGACCTCGCCGCCACACACCCCACCACCGAAACACCGCTACCGACCACCACGGTGCCGGATCCGTCGAGGATGCCCGGTTCCGTCCTTGAGCGGACCGGCACGGCAACCCCTCCCCCTGCCGTGCCGAGTCCTTGAACCCCTTCGGCGGAGACGGTTTCTCTGCGCCAGAGAGATCAGTTCGTTCCTCGCGGGCCGACTCCGCCGAAGGGCCCATCATCGCCACGCCCATCCACACCGA
The DNA here is from genome assembly GCF_000308855.1 of Nocardia veterana NBRC 100344. Lineage (GTDB taxonomy): Bacteria > Actinomycetota > Actinomycetes > Mycobacteriales > Mycobacteriaceae > Nocardia > Nocardia veterana. Next base: position 53,967 of record NZ_BAGM01000205.1, read on the forward strand.
GGAGGTGAAACACATTGCCGCACAACATATCCACAAACACCACCCCCGTCGCAGGTGACGAATGGCGTTGGCTCGAGCCCTACCTCTCGGCAGAGCGGCAGGCCGAGCCCGCACAACTGCATCCGGATGGTGACAACATCCTTCACGAACCGGAGGTGGCGGGGCAGGAGCCTCCGCGACTGGGTCTGCCGTCCGCGAGGGCATGGATAGTTGTCGGGGCGGCGGTGAGTGTGGCCGCCGTGGCCGTACTGATCGGCGCACTGACGGTCGCGAACCTCGGTAAACACACCCCGGTCCCGACACTGACCGCGGCCGCGCCGTCGAGCAACGCCGCAGTCGACGGCGGGGCGTGCACCGGACTGAGCGGCGCCACGGTCACCGATCGATACGGTGACCCAGGGACGGTCGCCGGGGTAGTGGCGTCGTTCGAACACGCCTATTACCGGCTCCGAAGCGCGGATGCGGCCTTGCGAGTCGTGGCGCCGGAGGCCGGTCTGGTTGCTGATGTGCTCGCCGCCGGGATTCGCTCGATCCCGGAGGGGAGCACCTACTGTGTGGCGATCACGCCGATCGCCGCCGGTAGCGCGAACGTGCATGTGGTCGAGCGACATCCTGACCGTAGCCGTACCGACTACCTGCAGGTGATCAATACCCGCCCCGACGGTGCCGGCCTGCTGATCACCAACATCCAGAAGCAAGCGGCCCAATGACCGCCGCCATCGCCGCACATGCCGAGGACACGCCCGCCGACGGACGTCTCGACCCGTCCACTGTCGATGGACCGGATCCGGAACATCGCGCACCGGTGAGGAATTCAGCGTTGCCGGTCACCGGACCGTACCCTCCGCTGTTCGCGGTGCTCGGCGCCCATGGCGGTGCCGGCACCTCGACACTGGCTCGCTGGTGGGCACACGCCGCCGACACCGGGCTCGCATGGCCGGCCAACACCGTGACAACCCAGCGAGTCGTGGTCGCAGCGCGCGACTGCCTACCCGGCCTGGTCGCGGCCGCGGACCGACTGCGCGAATGGCACGCCGGGCTCACGCCCCCGGCGGTCATCGTGGTCGGGCTGGTACTGGTTCCGCCGCGGCCCGGTCGCATCCCGCAGGCGGTGCGCCGCTATCGCAGCACCGTCGCAGAGCTGGTCGGGGACGCAGTATGGCCAGTCCAGTGGCACGACGAACTGCTCACCCACGAACTCGACGAGCTCGCCACCTACGCACCGAATGATCCGCCGCCGCCGCGGCGCGCCCACCTGAGTGTCGCCGTCCCCGCCGACGTCTACCGGGCCGGGGCCGCGATCACCGCCCGCATCGCCGCCACCCGACCGGTGCAACCCGATTCCACCACCTAGGAGATCGTCATGACCTCGATCGTTGTCGACGGTATCGCTGTTCTAGCACAACAGATTCCGATCACGCCGCAACCGCCCCCGGGCTCGGAGGGATTGACCAAGGTCGTGAACTGGCTCGCCTGGGCGGTCATGCTCGCCGGAATCGCCGCTCTCATCTACGCCGGCGGCAAATTCGGATGGGAACGCTGGCACGGCGGCGCGGTCGAAAGCCCCAAGATCGTGCTCGGCGCCCTCGTCGGCGGAATCATCGCCACCAGCGCCGGATCCATCATGACGCAAATCGTCGCCAAATAGCCGTAACGCCAATGCCATTCGTCCTTCCGCACCTGGATGGCACCCTGCCCGGCGGAACGGGCGGAATCAACAACGTAATGCATTCTCAGGCAAAGGAATTAGTGCGAATGCCCATCTTTGAAACCTCCCCTTTCACCGTGCCGGCCAGCGACGGGCTCGTGCTGGCCGGGGATCGCTGTGGTCCGTCGTTCGCCGCCGCGACCGTTGTCTATGTACACGGATTGCTGTGTGACGGCAGCTGGTGGCAGCCGCTGACCGAGCAGGTGCACGCTCGTCTCGACGGGCAGATCGCCCAGATCGTCTGGGACCAGCGCGGGCACGGCCGCTCCGGTCGCCCCCACCGCAGCGCCGAGACGACCCTCGAGCATCTGGCCGACGACCTCGACACGGTGCTCACCCAGGCCACCGGATCCGTTGTGCTCGTCACGCACTCGGCCGGGTCGATGATCGCTGCCGCCTACGCGCAGCGTTACCCGGCTCGCGCCGCCGCACTGGCAGGGCTGGTGCTGTTCAACCCCGCCGGCGAATTCCCAGAATTCCCCGCGCTACCGAGGCATTTCACCACCGCGGCGGAACGGATCAAATGCCTGCGCCGCGGGCGGTTCGACTACCTTGCCGCCGCGGCTGCGGCGCTGGCTGAACGACGTTTTCGCCGCACCGCGCGCCGGCTCGGCTCCAAGGCACCGCTGGCGACCGGCACCCGCCCGGGTGATCCGCGCGTGCTGACCGACCTGATGCACGCCTACCGCCACTTCTACCTCGACCCCGATATCGCCGCCACATTGCGGTCGGTGCCGTCGTTCGTGATCATCGGCGACCGCGACCGCGTAGTCCCCGCCGCCCAATCAACACGGTTCGCCGAAAAGATCTGGGCCGACCAGCAGATGGTGCCCGACGCCGGGCACTCGCTGCCGCGCACCGACCCCGACATCGCCGCCGACACCATCGTCACGGCGCTCGATGTCGCCTACCACGCCGACGTCGACCAGCTCCTGCTCGACCACGACGGCGAACTGGCCGCCGACACCGACAGCGCGTCATGACCATCACCCACATGGACCCGAAAGTCCTCGCCCCGCTGACCCAGATGCTCGCCTGGCTCGCCTGGCTCGTCCTGCTGCTCGCGATCGCCCGCACCATCTGGATCGGCTGGCAACTGGCGTGGCGACTACACCGCGACGAAGCAATCGAAGGACTCGCCGGCGCCCTGCTCGCCGCCATCCTCGTCGGCTCCGCCAGCGGCATCGCCGCAGCCCTGTTCCCCACCCACTGAACCCAGCCGATCGGGAGAGACACCAATGAACCCGGCTACCACCCACCATGCCAGCCTCACCGCGCTGATCGGACTGCTCGGCATCGCCACCCTCACCGGGTGCACTACACCCGGCAACCACACCCCCTCATCGCTGCCCGCAGACATCCACGCCGCCCCAACGAACCTGACCACCACGACCTACCAGGGCATTACGCTCCCCGTGGCCGACCAAGGACCTCACACCGTGACCGGCGCGGTCGCCACCGGGTTCGCACACTCCCCGGCCGGGGCCGCCCTGGCCGCCATCCACGCGCTCGTTCGGATCTCCGTCGCGCCCGACGATCAATGGGCCGCCGTGGGGCAACAGATGCTCGCCCCCGGGGCCGGACGCGACGACTGGGCCGTGGCACGGGCACAAATGTCGATCACCACGCCGGTCACCGGCCCGCCACCGAAGATCCTCGGCTACCGCATCACCGGCTACACCCCAGCCAGGGCCGACACCGCGATCTACACCCAGCAACCCGACACGTCCCTGACCTGCAACACCGCCACCGCCATCTGGACCGACGGCGACTGGAAACTACTGCTCCCCGACGGGAACCACCCCGCACTGGTCACCGCACTCAACGCCCTGCCCACCGACACGATCCTGCTCCCGATCCGATGAACACCACCACGACCACAATGCGGAGGCGCCACCGCTGTCTCGGCCTCGCGATAGCCCTGGCCGTCCCGCTGAGCGGATGCGGTACCGAGGCACCTCAACCTCCGTCCGCTGAAACATCCACACCGATCCCTACCGGAACCACGCGACGCTCGCTCATCGGGTCGCCGGCCCAGCCGCCGACCACAGACCTGTTCGGCAACCGGCTCGACGTCGTCGGCGACGAAGGCCGAGCCCTTCCCCAAGACCCCGCCACGCGCGCCACCCCATCGTCAAACGACTACCTCACCGCGGCCCCAACGCGAATGACGTGGCAACGCGGATGGGGCGGTGCGGCCTTACCGGCGTCCGGGAGTGACGGGCCTGCCCTCATCGACCACGGGATCGCCTCCGGATTCGCCGACACACCACAAGGCGCCGCGCTAGCCGCCTGCGACGCGCTCGCCCGCACCCTCGCAGCGCCAGAAGGTGTGTGGCAGAACGTTGTTCGTGCTCGCTTCGTCGGTGATACCGACGCGTTCATCGCCAGGGTGACGCGTAGCCGCACTCGCACAGCGGATGCTGCTCGCTATGTCACTGTCCCCGACGGCATCCGCGTCCGCGACGGCTATCGGCCGGACTTCGCCGTCATAGACATCGCCACCCGAACCGGCGTGGGATACACCTACGCGTCCTGGCCGATGGCCTACGACGGTGACTGGCGAGTGCGTCTGCCTGAGGACATCGAAACGCTCTGGCAGTCCGGTGATCCCCTCTCTTCCCTCGCCGGCTTCGGGCAATGGAGGACCACCACATGACGATATCTTCCGCTATTGGCGCACACGCTCAGTTGCCGGACATCGTGTGTGACCTGCCCACCGGGCCCGGCGCGGTGTGCGTCTTGAAACAACTCGGCGGCAAAGCCGCCAACTCAGCCGCCAACTCCGCATTCGACAGCCTTGTTGACTCTTTGGTCAACGGCATGACATCCGGAATCAGATTCGTGATGACTTGGTGGGTCAACCTGCCGTCTCCGCAGCTCGCGGCGTCTACCGGGGAGCCGGGGCCTGCGTTGGCATCGATCCGCGGATACACCAGCGGCCTGCAAGTTCTGCTGATGATCGCCGGGATTTTGTTCGCCGCCGCCCGGCTGGCGATGGCCAAACGTGGTGGTGTCGCGGGGGAGGCGCAGGAGAGCTTTCTCATGTTCGCGCGGGCGGTGTTCGCGTCGATGATGTTCTCCGCCCTTATCACTACCGGTACGAAAGCCGGTGACGCGTTCAGCAACTGGGTGATCAACGACGCCACCGGCGGCGACCTGCGCGGCGCGGTCGAGCGGCTGGTCGACAACAACCTGCGCGATCACAGCAACCTCGGCTCCGGGGTCCTGCTCGTCCTGGCCGTCCTCGGCCTGATCAGCATGCTCGTCCAGCTCGCGATGCTCGTCGTCCGCCAAGCAGTGCTGATCTTGGTCGTCGCCGCGATCCCGCTGGCCGCGGCCGCAGCCGGAACCGGACCTGGATCGCAGGCATACAAGCGGATGCTGTCGTGGTCGCTGGCTTTTGTGCTGTGGAAACCGGTCGGCGCCCTGGTCTACGCGATCGCTTTCACCGCAGCAGGCACGAAAACCACCGGACAGCAACAGGATCCGCAACTGGTGCTGCTGGGAATGATCCTGCTGCTGTCGGTGACTATCGTGCTGCCGGCCTTGATGCGGCTGGTTACTCCCGCGGTGGCGACCCTCGGAGGCGGGGGAGGAGCGGGCGCCGCCCTCGCCGGTGGCGCCCTCGGTATCGCGATGGGCTCGGCCGGCGGCGACCGGTCCGTGGCCCGCAAGATGACCGAAGGCGAAAACGCCACCAGCGGAGGCGTTGGCGGGCCCAATCCACCGCCGAGCGGACCCTCGGGTGGCCCCAGCGGGGGCCGTCCGCTCTCGGGCGGGACAGGCGGCGGTGCTTCGCCCGGCGGCGGGTCCGCGGGCGGTGGTTCCCCATCCGGTGGGGCGGCCTCGGCCGGAGCC
>NZ_BAGM01000204.1 GCF_000308855.1 Nocardia veterana NBRC 100344
GTCGTATTGCTGGGCTACCTCGTTGGCGATGTCGGAGAAGGTGGCGGTGCCCTTGTCGGCGGCGACGACGAGATAGGTGTCGTCCCCGTCGCGGCGCACCACCCGCTCCGGCGGCACCACCGCACCACTGGCGTGGTCGACATTGTCGGTCACATCCAGCAGTCCGGAAATGAAGGTCCGATAGCAGGCGATCCCCTCCGCCTGTAGCGCCTGACGATCGGCAGCCGGGTCACCGGTGGTGGCCGGCGGGCGCTTCACCACGAAACCGCCCTTGGCGCCGACCGGAACGATCACCGCGTTCTTGACCGCCTGCGCCTTCACCAGACCCAGAATCTCGGTACGGAAGTCCTCCAACCGATCCGACCACCGCAAACCACCACGCGCCACCGCGCCGAAGCGCAGATGCACACCTTCCACCCGCGGGGAGTAGACGAAGATCTCGAATTGCGGACGCGGACGCGGCAATTCCGAAATGGCATGCGGGTCGAATTTGAACGACAGGTGCCGCGGCGGCTTCCCCTCCGCGTCCCGGCGGAAGTAGTTCGTGCGCAACGTGGCGGTGATGAGTCCGAGGAAAGCCCGCAGAATGCGGTCGGTGTCGAGACTGACCACCGCGTCGATCTCGTCCTGCAGGCGGGCCGAGATCCCGGCGGCACGTGCGGTGGCGACCGGACCCAGATGTTCGGGATCGAAATAGGCTTCGAACAATTCGGTGAACGCCCGCGCGGTACTCGGCTGGGCCAGCAGCACCCGGGTGATGTTGGCGAAGGTGTAGGCGAAGCCGGCCTGCTGCAGATATTTCGCGTACGCGCGCAGCATCGCGATCTGACGCCAGTGCAGCCCGGCGCGCAGTACCAGTTCGTTGAGGCCGTCGACCTCGCAGTCGCCGAACCACATCGCGGCGGTCGCCTCCGGCAGGCGACGGCGAATACTGCTGGGCGGCAACGCATCCAGTTCGACATCGCGATCCAGATCGGCCTCCGGATCACCGTCTCCGACGACCCGCAGCGCGGAGGCCGGCACCCGCAGACCGAAGTCGTAGATCCAGCGGGTGCTCGCGCCGGGGAGTTCGAGCCGGTAGGGCTTCTCCTCCACGACCTCCACACCCAGGCTGTGCAGCACCGGCAGCACGCGGCTCAGTGACACCTCGGTGCCCGCCACATACAGCGTGAACCGCCACTCGCCCGCCGGCGCCCCGGCGACGCGATAGAGATCGGTATCGATCTGCCCGTCGGCCAGCCGCTGCAGCCGGCGCAGATCGTCGAGTCCCCGGGCCGGCTCGTATTCCTGCTGATAGGTCGCCGGGAAGGCCGCGGCGTAGTCCTGCGCCACGGCGGCCGGCAGCTCGGGCACACCGGCGGCCTCGCTGACCAGCCGATCGCCCCAGGTGCGGGTGGTGGCGAACAGTAGGTCCTGGATCCGTTCCCGATTGGACTCGGTGATGTCCGCCGGTTCGGCGTCGGCGCCGCGATGGACGGTGAAATACACGACCGCGAGCTCGGATTCGGTGACGCGGGCCGAATAGGCGATCTGCTCGGCGTCGAACTCCCGGCGCAGGATCTCGTGCATCCGCAACCGGACGTCGGTGGAGTACCGGTCACGCGGAAGATAGACCAGGCAGTAGACGGCGTTGCTGGCGGCGTCGCGGCGCAGGAACAGCCGGATCTGCCGGCGCAGCCCCAAATTCATGACGGCCGAGACGGTTTCGAACAGCCGCCGCGCGTCGGTGGAGAAGAGTTCGACGCGCGGGAAGGTCTGCAACATCTCCAGCAGGGCCTGCCCGGAGAACGAATTCAAGGCCAGCCCGGCCCATTCGATCACCTGATGCACCCGGCGCGAGATCACCGGAATGTCGAGGATGTTCTCGTGCAGGCCACTGACGGTGAAGGTGCCGACGAAGACGTGTTCGCCCACCACCGTGCCCGCCACCGACGGCGTGGTCTCGGCAGCGTAATCGGCCACGCTGACCACGTAGACATCCGGCGAGCCGGGCAGCAACGAATCCAACGATCCGTTGGACAGTCGCAGAATCTGATCCGAGCCCGCTGTCGCGGCGCCGACGTCGACCCCTGCGCCGTTGCGCAGAACGCCCAGCGCGGTCCCCGAAACCTGTTGCGGCTCAGGGCCGTCCGCATTGTGATGGACGCGGTAGTACCCGTAGCCGAGCAGGTTGAAATGCCCGGAGGTCAACCAGCGCAGCAATCGGGCGCATTCGGCGGCCTCGGCGGCCGAGGGCTGCGGCACCAGATCCAGCCGCGCGGCCAGTGCTCCCATCGTCCGAGTCATCGCGTCGGTGTCGTGGGCGACCTGGCGGAGTTCGGCGAGCAGCGGTGGCAGCGCCCGCTCGATCCGATCCAGCACCGCATCGGTCTCCCCGGCGCCCAGCTGAACATGAATCCAGGATTCGGTGACAACGTTCCCGCTCGCCTCGGCCCGGCTCGCCGGATTCTCCTGCGCGACCTCGAAACCCTCACTGGGCGCGATCGCGCGCAGCCGCCCGCGCCGGTCCCGCAGCACGTCGAACACCGGATGCACGACCTCCACCACGGTGGCGCCGAGCCGCTGCAACGCCGCGGTGAGCGAATCGACCAGCAACGGCATATCGTCGTTGACGATCTGCAGCGCCGGACCCAGCCCGCTCCCGTCCTCGGCCCGATACAGCCTGGTCAGAGCGGTGCCGGGGCGGCGGCCGGCGGCGAGCTCGAGATGATGGCGGAAGATCTGCTCGGCCCGATCGGTGATCGTCGGCGCCGCGGCTCCCGGCTGGATCCAGCGGAAGTACACCGCCTCCAGATCGGTCGGATCATCACGGAATCGCTTCCATGAAATCGTCTGCTGGGTAGTTGCCACCATCGACCCGTGCCTTCCCGCGATCGGAATCGGTACCGCACACCCGTGCGGATCTTCTTGAAGAATGTACCGTTAAACAACGGCACGTTATCTAGTGTAACAAGGATCTGCGGGCTTTACCCGGTTTCTCAGTGAACCAAACCCGAGCGAAGCAAAAACGTCTGTGCGCCCGCACGATTGGCGAAACTACTCGTCTCCAGGTGCAAACCCGAATTCCGATCGGCGTACCAGACGGTAACCGCGGGACCGATCTCGACGAAGGTCGCACCGTCGGCAACGACGACCCCGCCGGAGGACCGCCACCGCGCGATCGCATCGTCGATGCGATCGGGAGCGTCGGTGCGCATGGTGAGGGTCAACGGGCGCCCACCGGTGATCGCACCCGACAGCAGCGGATCATCGGCCGCGACGACACAGGTATCGCCCTGCCCGGTCGGCTCCGGGTGGCAGTCCGCCGCCCCGCGTATCAACACCGGCAACGCATCCATCGGAGTCAACTCACCGATCGCGGGCACATTCGTCGAACAGGAGTGCAGCAGCAAAACAGCCAGCAGGATCATGACGACGATTCCGCCCAGAGCCGCCTTCCACTGCCACGCCGGAAAGACCTTTTTCAGTTCCTGTTTCGTCGCGTCCTCTGCCGAGTGCACGTCACCGGCCAGTTTCTCGGCACCGGCCACGAGCTTCTCGGCGCCGCCGAGCGCCGCGGTCAGGCCGGTCAGCAGCTTTCCGGCGCCCGCCGGCTCCACGCCCGATGCCGCAGCCGCGATCTCCCCGGCGTCACGCGCGAGCTCACCGAGTACCCGGAGGGGTGCTCCGCAATGACCACATCGCGACTCGTCACCGCTGCCGATGTGTGAGCAGTACTCGCAGATCCGTTGCACCGGTCTCATTGGCCTGTAATGACAATCGACGAGATCGCGGTGGTGTTGATCGAGCTGTCACCCTTGGACTCCAACACGCTCAGGGTGATCTTCGACGCGGTCACCGGCGGGCTGATCTTGGTGACCACGAGACTGCGCTGGTCGAGGGTCTGCTGGGTATAGGCGGTCGCATTCGCGTCGTCGAACTGGTACCGAACCCGGCTGACCGTCCGGTACTTGGTCCACAGATCACTGCCGTCGGCGCCCACGCTGTCCCAGCCCGGGACGATCCCGATGGAATCGATCTGATACTTCTTCCCCAAGTCGATGGTCAGAACCTGGCCGTCGACCTTGTACGCCCGCACGCACGACCACGCCTTGTCCGCCTGGCCGGAGAAGGCGTCCATTCCGGGCGTGCTACCCGCCGGGCAATGCGATGTCGCGGCCTTGACCGCGATCACCGAACCGCCGACCGCATGCTCGGGCGAGCTCGGCGCCGCGGGGGAACTGGGGGCCGCCGCCACCGCGGTCACGACCCGCGTGTTTCCCTGGTCTTTCCGACCACCCGAGGTGGTGATCAACGCCAAGATGATCACCACCGCGAGCGCGGCGGCCAATCCGATGGCGACCTTGGGTTTTCGAACGGTCACGAGCAGTGTCTGCCCGATATTGCCGGCGCCGGCACCGCCCCGATCGGACGGTTTTCCCTCCGCTGGAGGAGCTTCCGGCGGCGGATCGGCCTTCTGGGCGGAATCCAGCCGAGAGCGCGATCGCTCGGCATAATCGGCGGTGAATTCCAGCCCGCCGCCCCCAGCGTCCGGCGACTGCCCGTTGAGCAGGGCCATGATCCGATCGCTCGCTCTGGCTCCGCCGCTCGCCCGCGTGGCCGACGGGGGCCGCGGCGGGGCCGCCGTGGCGCCGACCGAATCTTGCTGTGCCGCAACAGGATCGAATTCCGGCGGATCGACACGTCCCGCGCCGGAATCGACGGGCGGTGTCGCCACCGAACGCACACTCAGTTCCGGATCGGACAGCAGCGTATCCAGGACCGCACTACGATGGCGCAGAAAGACGTCGGCATGGTCCTGGTCGGACATACCCTGGATGGTAGCCAGGCCGAAAACCGTTTCGTGGCAGCACTATTCCCGTCACGGAGAAGGTCGACCGCCGGCGAGCCGAGGCGGCTCAGCGCGTCGTCTCGGAGGTGACAAAGTACTCCGGGGGCACATCGAAAACCCGGGCCAACGCGATGATCAGGTCGAGCCTCGGAATCGCGTCTCCGTGTACCAGTCGGTACAAGCCGGACTGCGACACCGGAACGTCCGGGTACGCCAGTTCGAGATGTTGCGCCAGCGAATACAACGTCAACGATCGGGTGACGCCGTCCTCGGTCGACACCACCGACTCGGCGATGAGTTCCGACAGCCGACGCGAGAAGATTGCCGCGGCGGCCTGGCGAGGAGTCAGCGGATCGTCGTCCTCGACACGGTGTGTACCGGACTCACCGTCCGGCAGACCCGATCGACCCGCGGACGACTCGCCGCGAGCGCCGCCACCCGGATTGCGGGAGTGCCGCATCGAACGGTCCCCGCCGAAAGTTTCGCTGTTGTCCGATACCGAATCCGCTACCACATTGATCGACATTACCGGTTCACCTCATTCGATCCGCCCCGGATAACTCCGGGTATTTGCCCGGGTGGCGCCGACAACGTCTCGGGAGCGGAGATCGCCGGTGGCCCGGATGCCGGGAAGTCGCCGGCCGAGTTGACATACCGTGTTTCACCGCGGGGCTCGATCAGATCCACCCGCACGGTCCGCATCGGGATGCTGACATCGATGGCCGTCGAACTGACCTGGTCGATCGCTAGGTCGGCCGAGCGGCGCCGCGGCGCACCCGGATCGTTGATCGTCACGGTCGTGGGCGCCGCCGAGCCGGCGGGCGGAACCTGATCGAAGACCGCGATCGTCGCGGAGGAGCCCGCCGCGGTCGACCGGCCGCCGGGAGGCTCCGGTGCCAACCGCAGAGAGTCCGGGTCGCCCACCGAGGCGACCAGTTGCTGCCATTGCTGGGGGCGCGCGGAATACACCTCGACGTCGGCGCCGACCACCATGGCGCGCAGCACAATCTGTTGCGCCACCGGCAGTTCGGCGTAGACGTCGATGGTGCGGTGGCGCGGGTTGTAGCGAGCCGGGTCGAACAGCGGCATCGCGAGGGTATGTGTGGGGCGGCCACTGATGGCGCCGAGGATCTGCCCGCTCGGGCCGATCGGGATGGACAGCTGCGACACCTGCTCCGCGGACGCCAGATCTCCGGCCGAGCGGGGCCGTGGCAGGTCGTGCACCGACGTCTCCGTCGGCAAGCTCGCCAGCAAGGCCTCGGCTTGCCTGCCCCCCAGCGGGCGCAAGTATCCCGGCGGCGAGCCGGCCACCGGTGGACCGACGTAGCGGACCAGTCCCCGCGCTCCGAGGGCACCGCCCGCGAGGCTGACCACCACGGTGGTCCGTCCCTTGTTCCACGACCAGCAGTCGTCGAGGCCGGCGCCCTCCATCCGGCTCCAGTCGATGAGGAAGCTGGTCACGCTGCGGTTCGGCACCGACGTCTCGAGCCTCCCCCACTTCTCGCGCAAATCCGTCAATTCCACGCCGCCGTGCAGCAACCGCGTCGCCTCGACCAACGCCGAGGCGGGCAGTGGGTGCGCGGAGATGCCCCGTTCGCGCAAGCGAGCCGCGATCCGATTCGCCGCGGAGGCCAGCGCGCGAGGCCCCGAGTCCGCCACCGGACCGCGTTTGGACAACGCAACGAGATTGCGCTGCAGGTCCAATCGCACTACCAGCCACGTCATCCGATCGCCGACCACCGGGTGGGTACCGATCAGCTGGTCGTAGAGCATGCTGTACCCGCCTGCGGGCCGCACCCGCTGACCGGTGGTCACGATATCGACGTCGATCACCAGCCCGTACTGGTCGAGCATCGGCAACAGCGCCTCGACCGGCACGGTGTCCTCGGTGTAGAGCTCACGCTCGGCGATCACGGTCGGCAGGTCCAGATTCGGCGCCAGCTGAATCATCGCGATCAGCGCCGAATCGGTTTCGTAGACCCCGCAGTCGCCCGATGGCACCGAGACCTCACGAGCCGGGATTCGGCGTTGCACGGCCGCGGCACGGGCGGCCATACCGGCCCGGAACGACCACCAGTCCGCCAACCAGCGTGGACCACTGCGGCCGTTCACCCGTAGCGTCAAGCTCACCGCGAGCACCGTCGCGGCGGCGGGCGCGATCCACCACGGCACGCGGCCCCACAGTCCCGCGCCGATCACGCTTCCGATCACGATCACCACCGCCAAAGGAGCACGTTCGGCACCCCCGACACCAAGCTTGGGTGCGCTCATCGGCGTCTCCGCACCGCGCTGATTCCGTATCCGGCGCCGATTCCGACCACGAGCGCCACGACGATCACCACCAGAGCGACCGTGCCGGGCCGCCGGTCCGCAGGTCGTTGCGCGCGCGGCATCGTCAATCGCGAACCGCCGAACAGCCCGACCGGAGCTTGGGGCGCGGTGGCGTAGCTCAACGCGGCAGCCGGGTCGATGACGCCGGCTCCCACCACGTTGTCGACACCGCGGGCCGGCGCATGTGCGCTGGTCTGCAACCGGGCCATGATCTGCGACGGGGTCTCGTTCGGGAAGCGCGAGCGCAGCAGGGCCGCCACCCCGCTGACATACGCCGCGGCGAAGGATGCCCCACCAACCGGAACGAGCTTGTCGGGGCTGCCGACACCATTGATCAAACCACCGCCGCCGGGTCCCAGCGATTCGATGCCGGTGCCCGGAGCGGCAACAGAAACCCAAGGGCCCCACAGTGATTCGGGCATCGGATCGCCGGCCGCCGTGGTGAAGCCCACCGTCAGGACATCGGGCACGAACCACCCGGGGGCGGAAATGGTCGTGACGCCGCGCCAGTTCCTCGAATCGTCGGGCTTGCCCGGATCGATATCCGGGTTCTGTGCGCACCCGCTGGCGCCGGTGTTACCCGCACCCGCCACTATCAGCGCCCCGCGGACGTGCACCGCGTAACCGACAGCCGCTGACAGCATCGACTGGTCCACCCGCGCGGCGGCCGGCACACAGATCGGCAGGGTCACCGCTATCACCCCGGCACCGAGGTTCGCGGCATGGGTGATCGCCCGGGCCAAGGTGCGGACCTGTCGAGCGAGCTTCTCGGTCTGATCGCTGGTTACTTGTTCCTCGGTGAAGGCGCCCGACTGATACCGGATGGAGATGATCTGCGCGTCCGGGGCCACACCGGCGAAGCCGTCGGCGGGATCCGGTGCGGCACCGATGATTCCGGCAACCAGGGTGCCGTGCGCATCGCAATCCGACAATCCGTCTCCACCGGCGGCCACATAGTCGCCCCCACCGGCGAGGTGCGGTAAGCGCGGGCCGGGGGACACACCGGTGTCGATGACGGCGACCGTCACTCCCGCACCCCGGCTCAATGCCCGGACCTGGCGCAGATTCAAGGCGCGATCCGGGGGCGGCGTCTGGGACAGATCGGTGCCCTGCAGCACCCCGGTCGCCAGACAGCCGTTGTTCTGTTTGGTCGGCACCTCGGGCCCCGGAGGTCCGTCCGGCGGGATCGTGCCGACCACCACCTCGGGCGGATCTATCGCGACCGCCGGCGCAGTCACCAGCGCGGGGCCCGCGGCGAGCGCGACGAGCAGCCCGGCGAGCACGACACTCGCGGGTCGGAAGATTCTCATCAGATCGCCCGCATGGCGGTATAGATGCCCATGATCCAGAAACAGATCACCGGAACGATCAGGATCAACGCGTATTCCACCAGGTCGATGACCCGGCGTGTCACCGGCGACAACCGCCGCCCGGGTAGCCGCATCGCGGCCGCGTACGCCGCGCCGGCGGCGAGCACCACGATCGCGACCACGGCCAGACGTGCCGGGTCGGTCCGGTACGCACCCACCGTCGTCGCCGCCACACCGATAACCGCCGCGGCAGCTCCGAGGCACAGCGTCACCGCCTGGACCCGGTCCGGAAACCACCGCGCACGCATGACCAGGATGCCGGCCACTGCGACGCCGAGCACGATTTCGCGCACGCCCCCCGGGGCGGCCGCCGCGATCGACACGGTCCCGCCGGCCAGCAACAGCGACACCGCGACGATCAAACCCCGCAGGCTCGTCACCGCCATCCGCGCCCGACCCTCGATCGTCGTATTGTCCGGAATCTGCGGCCCGTCCCGACCGATCTCGCCCTCGTGCGGCGTCTCCGCATCGAAGATGTCGGTCAGCGTCGCCGGCGAGACCTCGTTACCCGGGTCGGGCAGGTCCGGCGGACGAATCCGTGCGATCACGACGGCGATTCGTGGTGCGGCGGTCAACAGGATCAGGGCGACGAAGACGACGCCGCCGAAAACTCGCTCATTCGGCACCCGGATATAGGTCGCCAGTATGGCGGCCAGCGCGACCACCGAGCAGACCTGCACGGCCGCGATCAAGGTCGCGATACCGAACCTGTTGGCCCGCAACAGCGTGACGCCGGCTATCGCAGCGATCACCGCACCCGCGGCGATATTGGGAGCGGCGAAGTTGCCCGGCTCCCCGTAGGCCGGAGGCACGAGCATCGCCCCGCCTGCGAACAGCAGTGCCAACGCCGACCAGATGAGCGCCAACGCGGTCGGCCCGGGGGAACGCCGGCCGGTGAACACCGCGGCTCCCCAGCAGCCCGCACCGAGGAGCAAGGCGGGCAGGCCGTTCCAGCCTGTCGAGCCGGTACGAGTCCACGACCACGAGAGCAGAACGGCGGCGGCCACCGCGGCGGCGCCCAGGGCACAGGCGCCCACCTTCGCCGTGGTCTCGGCGTCGAACTCCGCGAACTCGCGTTCGTTGATCAAGGCCAAGGCATCGGTGATGTCCTCGACGAGTGGCGTGAAGACCTCGTTGGACTCCACGACCGTCAACATCAGCAGGGTGCCGTCGACCACCTCCTGGTCGGCCAGGCTGCGCCACCGCGGCATCGCCGGTTCGCCCGGGCGGGCCAGACTCCACTGACCGTTCGGCGGTGTGAAGTCGACGTTCTCGTCGTCGATGGCGTTGGCGAGCACACCGATCAGATCGTCGATGAAGGTTTCGATCGTGAACTTGGTCGGTACAACCACGTCGACCTGGTAGTTGGCGACCAGGACCGCAACCCGGGCCTGGGCGACCTCCGCGGCCTGCGGCCCGGCCGGCGCGACCGACGGCGCGACAGCTGTGCTCATCGGCGGCCCCCGCGCTCCGCGCCGGGGAACCGGGGGAATCCGTCACCCAAGGTCGCGGCCAGTTCCTCGAACGACAACAGGGTGTCCTTGTCCAGCAAGCGCAGGTCTATCTCGCCGCCCTCGGCGAGATGTTCGTCGTAGGGCACCACCCGAGTGGGCCGCTGCGCACCCGCGAACAATTTCTCGATCTGGCTCACATCGACGATCGGCTTGGTGGGGTGGTGTTGCACGATCGCGACGACGGAACTGGCGATCAAATGCTGCAGACCGTGGGAATTGAGCCAATTGAGTGTTGCCACAGCACCTTTCACTCCACCTACGGTCGCGGGTGTCACCACGACGATGGCATCGCTGGTCTGCAGCACGGTCTGGGTGATCGAATCCAGCACGCCGGTGCCGCAATCGACGAGGACCAGGTTGTAATGGCGCCGCAGGGTGAGCACCGCCGAGTGATACTCGCGACCGGACAGCGCCTCGACCGATTCGGTCGTCCACGGTGATGCCAGTACCGCGAGATCGGCGTTGTTGATGGAAGTGAACGAATGCACCGCCGAGAACGCATCGAGATTTCCGGCCCGGACCATATCCCGCAGCGTCAAACCGTACTGGTGCGGTGCGGTCCGCGCGGGCAGGTCGCCGAAGTCCGGATTGGCATCGACCGCGACCACGCGGTCCGGTCGCAACGCCGCGAACGTCGACCCCAGCGCGGCCGTCACCGTGGTACGACCGACACCGCCCTTCACACTGATCACCGCGATCTGATACGGGGAGGTCAATTGGCGTCGGATCCGCCCGCGCCGGTTCTCGGTCCGCTGCTCGGCCGGTGACAGCCCCAGATTGAAACCGACCTTGTTCAGCGCACCACGTACTCCGGAGGTGGATTTGAGCTGTGCCCGATGTGCGGCGGTGATG
This sequence comes from Nocardia veterana NBRC 100344, assembly GCF_000308855.1. Taxonomy (GTDB): domain Bacteria; phylum Actinomycetota; class Actinomycetes; order Mycobacteriales; family Mycobacteriaceae; genus Nocardia; species Nocardia veterana. The sequence continues at coordinate 10,899 of NZ_BAGM01000204.1, forward strand.
TCGGCCAGCAGGTCCATCGAGGTCAACGCGGCCGGCAGCACCTCGATCCGATCCGCCGGGTCGCCGAGCGCCAGCCGGTCGGGCAGCTGAGACGGAGCCGAAAACGCCTCCGGCGTCCATGCCGGGGCGGCGGCAGCGCCGGCCGTGGGCTCGCCCGAAGGCTCCGCATAGTGCTGGGCCACCTCGGATTGCCGGGCAGCCTCGGATTGCCGGGCAGCAGCGAGGTTTTCGGTGTAGGAGACCGCGGAGGCATCGGGCGGTGCGGCGGTAGCGGCCGGTTCGGGTGCCGGTGGCCGGCCCACCGTGTGCGGCGCGGGCTCCGCTGCGCGCGCGCTCGGCTCGGCGTTCGGCGCCGGGGTCGACGACATCGGCGCGCCGGGTGCTGCGACGCTCTCCTGGCCACTCGCGGCCGGGCGCGGGCCGGTCTGGCTCGCCCGCATCGTGCCGAAAGCACCGTATCCGCCTGCGCTGTACGGCAATCCACCGGCCGGCGGCACCGTGGCACCGCCGGGCGCGGGCGACTGCACCCGCGGTGCCGGGGATTCCGTTGCCGATGGGTCGGATTTCGGCGCCTCAGGTTTCGGTGGCTCGCCGGACGACGCCGTATCCGGAGCCTGTGAGGGGGAACCGGCTGTGGCACGCGCAGTTTCGTTCACCGGGGGAGCCGGTGGCCGCATGACGGTCGCACCGGCAGTAGTGTCACCCGGGGCGGGCGCGGACGGCCCACCCGGTTCGGCCACAGGTGCGAAGTATGCGTCGTACCCACCTTTGGCTCGCACAGGCGCAGCAGTACTGCCATTGGTGTTCGCTGCTCGGTTCATACTCACATCCTTCTCGAAACCTACCGTGACTTTCAGTCGGTACGGCTGGTTTCAAACCATGACCGGGCGGGTAACAGGTCGATCAGCGCGCTCACACCGCGCTGAATGGCGGCATCGTCGCCCGGCAGATAGGTCGACCACATTTCACCGTCCATCGCCCGGCTCGGGGTGACCACCACCCGCCCGGACAGCGTATCCAGAATGCTCAGTGCCACCTCCGGAACGACCGAACCACCGTCGTGGTGCTCGATCACCTGTACCTCGGCCCGGCGTACCACCTGGTCGAGCGCGCGCGTCAACGCTGCCGCAGTCCGCGGCTGCGCGCCCAATTCGACCAGGGCGGCGCGGCGCTCGACCGGGTCGGCGGGCACCTCGTTCAGCTGTTCGAACGTGGCGCTCATCGGCTCGAACTCCAGCGCCGCCACCGAACCGAGCGCCGAGATCAGCACCGCCGCCAGGTTATCGAGCTCCCGGCCCTGCTGAAATACCGTCTGGAGCACGACATGGTCGTCGTTGCGCAGCGCCAACACGTGGTCCGCGCCGGCGCGCACGAACGAAATCCGCAGTAGCCCACGGGCTTCGCCGTCCAAACCGGTATCGAGGATTCGGGCCGCCATTTCCATGTCCGGCCGGTTCAGGCAGTGCAGCCAGTGCGCCACGGTCGGGTGTACCCGCCCGTCGACGAGCACACCCACCTCCGCGAGCTGCGCACCGACGACCTCGTGAACTCGCTTCCGGTCTTCCACCAGGTAGATATTCGGCATGAGTGCCAACACCGGCGGGTAACTGTCGATACCAACCACCGTCCTGAGCATCAGGGCGGCATCGACATTCAATTCCACGGCGAGCGGATCGTCATCCGCTTCCGTACCGACATGCGTTTCGACGGAGCCGCCCCGGCCGTCCGGATGGATAGTGTCCGACACGGACCAGGAATGCACTGCCGCTACGCTTTGATGTTGAGGAAGCGGTTGCCGTTGTGCTTGTCGGTCTGGTTCATCAGACCGCCGTAGCCCGAGGTGGTGCTGATGGCGTTGTGCAAGTTCTGCATCGACTGCTTGTAATCGTCCAGCTTGCGGGTCAGCGTATTCGTGATGTGGTCGTACCCCTCGGCACCGGCACCCATGAATTCACTCTTCAAGCTCTTGGCCAATTGGTCGATGTTCCGCGTGTTCTCGTCCATCGCCTTGATCAGGCTGTCCAGGTTGGTCGTATGCGTGTCGACCGCGTGGAAATCGTATTTCATGATTTTTCTCTTTCTTTGTCTCCGTGGACGATAAATGCCCGGTTACGCCCAGGTGCTGGTGTCCACCTTGAAGTTGCCGGCGTTCGTATCGATACCCTTGAGGGCCGCCTCGCTGCCCGACCAGGTGCCGTCGGAGAGTCCACCCTCTGCCGCGGCCCTGTTGATCTGATTGCGGATATCGTCGTCGGTCACCTGCGCGTTCACGCCGAAATCACTGAGCGTGGTGACGATTTCCTGCAATGTCGAGGACAGCGCCTTGCCCTTGGTGTGCGCGTTTCCGAGTGCGTTGTAGATTGCGCTACCCGCACCCTGGCTCACCACCGCGGCGTGCAATTCGTCCTGCAGGTTCGCCAGTGCTGACAGGCGGGCCTCCAGCTCGACATGGCAGCCATGGGTGTTGTTCGCCGTGGTCTGCATCTTGTGCGGATCACCATTGAATGTGATTCCGTTGTGAGTTTCACTCATCTCGCGTTCCTTTCGCGACCGGTTGTAAATTCCGCCCAGGCACGATTACCGGGGACGTTCCGTGACTGCCAGGACCGAATCCGAGTCGGAGTCCTCCTCGTTTCGGTCGATGACACCGACCGCGGGGGATGCGTCGGAAACAACATCCTCGGGGCGGTCACCCTCGTCGTATTCGATAACTCCGATGATCGGTGGTTTCTCCAATACCGGAACTTCCTGGAATTCTCCCGGAACGAATACCTTCGACGGCTGCTCATCTTTCTTGTCCCGCCGACGCCGCATCTGCGCTTTGGGCGCGACGGCGCCGCGAGTCGGCGGCCGGCGCAGCGGGCCGCTGCCGCCGGCGGGTGGCGCGGAGGTGGCGCCGAAGGCGCGCACACCTGCCGGATTCCAGTTGGTGGGCAACCTGAATCCCGTCGATGCCCCGGACATCGAACCCAGACCTCCGCGCATCATCGACAGGGCCACCGAACTGCCCACGCCGCCGCTCAACCCGGCGAGTGTCGGCGAATACGGTGAGGTGCCGTAGAAGCCTTGGTCGTCGATGCCGAAGCTATTGCCTCCCACGCCCGGATCGGCCAGGGAGTCGTTCATCGGTTGCAGGGCATTGTCGATGTCGGTCATCGCCCGCTGAGCCTCGGTGTCCGGCCCGACGGACTGGGTCGGGTCCGTGGAATTCGTGGACGTACCAGGGTGATCGGGCGAATCCCTGATTCCCTCGTTGCCCGTTTTCCCGGTATCGTTCGCATGCTGACCACCGGTGGAATTCGAACGGCCCGTGTCCGACGTATCCGGTCGCGGCCCGCTGCGCAGGGTGGTCGGGCCTCCCGAGGGCCCTCCCTTCGGACCGATATCGGGGGTGACCGACGGGCCCAGATCGCCGGTGGTGATCGGCGGCGGCGGAACCGGGGGCGGCAGTTGCGATATCGCATGTGCCGTCTCCGCGGCGTAGACCTGCATCGTCATCGCCGCTTCACCCCACATCGCGAGGTAGAGGGCCTCGTTCACCGCCATCGCCGCTGTGTTCTGGCCGGCGCTGTTGGTCGCCGCCAACGTCGCCGCGGCGACCCGATTCGCGATGATGACCGGCAGCGGAACCATCGTCGCCCGAGCCTGGGCATTGGCCGCAGCCGCCTGAGCGGCCTGCTTGGAAGCCCCCGCGGCCACGTGCGACTGCTGCCGCAGCCACTCGGCGTGCCGACGGAAGGCGCCCTCGGCACGAGCGCCCGAGTCACCGGACCACGAGGCGGCCATCGCGTTCATGGATCCATCGGATGCGCTCGCCGCCACTGCCAGCGCATCGGCCATTTCGGCATACGACGCGGCCGTGGCCAGCATCGGAGCCGGACCCGGACCGAAGGTCAAGCGCGCCGAATTGACTTCGGGCGGCAACGCCCAGAAGTCCACGGCGCCGATCGAAGCAGTGGCCAGTCCGGCGGCCACCAACGCGATCTCCTCGCCCAGCGCCTCGGCACCGGCGATTGCCGAAGCCAGGGCATCGCTCATACCGCCCATGGCAAAGCTCCGTACCGATCAGGGGGTGAAAATTCCGCGGGCCGCGACATCGCTGCCGCTGGAGATGTCTCGAACCGAGTAGTCGATACTGACCGGGTTCAGCGCACTCGATCCGTCGCGCAGATATCCGACGCCACGCGCACTACATGCCGTCAGGCTCTCGGTATAGGCCGTAAAGCACAGGGCCGCAGCCTGGCTGACGGGATCCACAGCAGCGGGCGCCGGATGAGCGGTTGCGGCCGCCGAACTCAGCGCGGAAGCAAGGCCTGTTTCGATGGTGCTGAGGAGCGCGCCGATGCCCGGCAGATCCTCGGGGATTACCTGGAGAGTCATAGGAAACTCCTTATGTCCGGAGCCGCTTGGCAATCAGCGGTACAGGAAGAACGCTAAGGCATTCCCACCTTTGGGAACGCCCTTCGCATTCCGCCCGACCAGCCCGTCACTGTTCCTCGGAAACCATCGCGGTCTGGACCAGATCGCGCCGGGAATGCAACGGCTCCACGAGGATTCCGCGGCCGCGCGGTTGCTTCGTGGCCTTCACATCTCCGATCAGCACACCGTCCATCTTGGTGCCGTCCATGATGTAACCCGAGCAGTTCAGATTCTTGATCTGCCCGAGGATGTTGTCGTACAACGCCATATCGGCCTGGGCGATGCTCCGGGCGGCGATCAGGTGCAGACCGGTGTCGCGACCGTCGACGATCAGATCCCGCAGCGGATCGAGTGGGTTCATCGAGCCTCGCGGGGCGACCATGTGATAGTCGTCGACCACCACGAAGATTTCCGGACCGCTCCACCAGGACCGCTCTTTGAGCTGCTGCGGCGTCACGCCGTCGGGAGGGCGTCGTTCGCGCATCTTCGCCGCGAACGGCGGCAGCCCCTCGACGAGGTCACGCTCGCTGGTGAGATAGCCGATCAGCTGGTCCTGTGGGATCGCCTCCATATGCTGGCGGCGGTAATCCACGAGCAGCACGCGCGCCTGGTCCCGGGTGAACTGCCGTCGAATCGAATCCAGGAAGGCCGCGATCACCGTCGATTTACCGCATCCGCTGGAGCCCAGCACCACCATATGTGTCGACACCCCGAAGTCGACCGCGGCGACGCTGAGATCGGATTCCCGTACCCCGAACGGCAACACGAGCCGTTCGGCCAGCGTGGTCGGCGTGGGGATGTTCGCATGGACAGCGTCCACTCCGATACGGTCCGGCAGCAGCTTCACCGGCGGGGCCTGCCGTCCCGCATAGTTCCTGGTGAGCTGTTCGGCAGCCTGGGCCAAACCAGCTCCTGCCGACTGCGGATCGCGCACGCCGTCGATGCGCGGCAGCGACGTGAGCATGTGCAGCCCGTCGTTGGAGATGCATCGGCCCGGCCGGTCCGGCGGAATCGCCGCCACCACTTGGCGATTGGCGTGGAATACGGTATCGGTGAGGTCGCCGAGGCGCATTTCGAGCCGGGTCTGCAGCAGATCCTTCACCGCCGGACGGATGGCCGCCCAGCGCGAACTGCTCACCACCAGGTGCACACCGAAGTTGAGGCCCTGTAGCGCAATGGATTCGACGACCCCGGAATATTCGTCGTAGTACGGGCCGTTGACGGCGAAGCCGATATCCCAGCCGTCGATGACCAGGAAGACATCACCGAATTCGTCGCCGCGCGCGGTCAACTCGGCCGATTCCACCGGATCGGCGCGCCGACGGCGGAATTCCCGGACCGAGTCGATGCCCAGATCGGCGAACAGGGTTTGGCGGGCGGCCACCAAATTCGTGAACAGCGCGAAGGTGCGCCGGATCCGGTCCACATCTCGGGCAGCCGCCACCGATCCCACATGTGGTATCCCGCGCACACCGCTGAGACCACCGGAGAAGTCGAGGCAGTAGAACTGCACCTGTTCCGGTGTGTGTGTCAGCGCGGCCGACAGGATCAGTGTCTGCAATGCGGTGGATTTGCCCGACTGCGGACCGCCCACCACGGCCATATGGCCGCCGGACGCGGACAGATCCACGGTCCAGACATCCTGGCGCTGCTGGCGGGGGCGGTCCACGATGGCGATCGGGAGTTGCAGTGCGCCGGGCGTTACCGCCGGTACCAGCGCGTCCAGCGTCGGTGGAACGCCCAGCGGCGGTAGCCACATGGCGTGCGCCCGCTGTCCGTGCCCGGCGAACTGAGCCAGCACGGTTTCCATCAGGGTCACCGGCTCGCCGTCACCATTGGGATCGACGACCACCGGCTCGGGCGCGACACGTACCGGTTCCTTGCGGGCGGAGCCGATGAACGCCGCGGTGAACTGTTGTGGTGGCCGGTAGCCGCCGCCGGGGCGACGCGCGCGCTGCGCGCCCACCGCGCTGGCCTGTGCCGGTGGCACGTACGGCGCACCGACATAGGCCGCCTGGAACCGCTGCAAGTCACCGGCCCCGACTCGCAGATACCCCGCGCCCGGCTTCTTCGGCAGGTGGTAGGCGTCCGCGGTCCCGATGGCGTCTCGCGAGTCACTGGTCTGGTTGGTACGCAACGCAACTCGATAGGACAGATGCGCCTCGAGCTCTCCCATTCGGTTCGCGGGCACCTTCTGGGAGGCCAGCAGCAGGTGGATGCGCAGCGAGCGGCCGAGCCGGCCGATGGCGACGAACAGTTTGGAGAAGTTCGGATGCTGCTCGAGCAATTCGGCGAATTCGTCGAGAATGATGAGCAGTGTGGGCAGCGGCGCGAGCTGGGCCCCCTGTTCGCGCGCCCGTTCGTAGTCCGCCACACTGGCGAAATTTCCCGCATCGCGCAGAATGCGTTGCCGCCGGGCCATTTCACCGCTGATCACGTCCTCCATACGGGTGACGAGATCGGCCTCCTCCTCCATATTCGTGACGACAGCGGTGACGTGATGCAGTCGGTCGAATCCGAGGAATGTCGCACCACCCTTGAAGTCGACCAACAGCAGATTCAGCACATCCGGCGAATGCGTGGCGACGGCCGAAAGCACCAGGGTGCGTAGAAATTCCGATTTGCCCGAACCGGTAGCGCCGATGCACATGCCGTGCGGGCCCATACCCTCTTCGGCCGATTCCTTGATGTCGAGATACACCACCTGCCCGGTGGGGTCGTGCCCGAACGGGATGTTGAGCCGGCCGCGATCGGCGTCGCGCCGGCGCGGCCATTGCTGCTCGATCCGGATCGCCCCCGGATCGGGGATCCCGACCATTTCCTCCCAGGAGGTTCCGGTGCTGGATTGCTCCGCCGTCACCGCCTCGACCACGGTGGACAGCCGGTAGGACGAGATCGCGCGCGCCATCGCGGTGGCCGCGGGGACGGACAATGTGTCGGCGACACCGACGGGCCGTTCCCCGCGCGACGTCACCTCGAACAGCCGCCGATCGTCGGCAACGGTGAATTTGAGCGCGCGTGGCATCGACTGCTCGCCGACGCCGATCCGTAACCAGGTGCAGCCGTCGATTCCGGCGATCTCCCGCTCGTTGCCCGACGCGGACGAATCGACCAGTAGCAGATAGTGTGTGCGGTCCATCGTCGGCTGACTGTTGGCCGAGAACGGTCCGCGATTCAACTTCGACAGTACTTTCGAGCGCAGCTCGCCGACGGTGCGATACACCATGCGCGCGGACCCGATGGCGTCGGTCTCGTCGGGGTGCTGGGTGTGCGGCAGCCATTTCAGCCAGCTCCATTCGGGAGCGTCCGGGTCGCCGATCACGGCCGCGACCGCAACCTGGTCGGGCCCGTGCAGCACGACGATTTCGGCCAGCATGGCTCGCATCAAACCGGCCATGGCCGCCGGGTCGCCGTCGAAACCCACCTGCGGCGCCGACAGCAGGTTGATCGCCACCGGCATTCCGCCCACGGTCGAATACGCCTTGGCGAAACGGGTCACCTCGACCACGCCCACCGGATCCAGATCGGAGGTCGGAGCCGCTTCCGGAACGATGACCCGAACCTGATTCGCGATGCGCCCCAATCCCACTCGCACCCGGAGGAACTGTGGGCTCGATACCTGGATCTCCCACATCCGCTTGCCGCCGATCAAACGCGACAGCTCCTCCGGCCCCGGATGCGTGTAGCGCAGGAATTCGTGGAGTTCGACCTCCGCCGCGTGGACGGACTTGCGGTGATCCGCGATCGAACGCAGGTAGTCCTTGCGTTCCTCGTTCAGGCTCGCCGCGCCGCCACCGCTGTTGCCGCTCAGCGAACCGCCCACCATGCCGAACATCGACACGAGCATCATCATGGGGAAGAACAGCATGGTGGGCGACATGCTTCCGCCGTTGCGGAACATCATCACCATCATGCCGCCCATACCGGCCACCATGACGACCGGCATGATCATCCGAAGTCGCGACGGCGGAACCGGTTTCGGAAGTTCCGTCGGTGGTTGTAAGCGCAGTTCGGTGACCGCCGGAGCCTTGGGGCCCCGGACCATGCGTGCCGGGCGGACGAATCGACGGGTACTGGTCACGGACCACCTCCGGCTTTCTCCGGCAGGCCGACGGCGGCCCGATCCGGTGCGATGCCGTCGTGCACCACGCGGGCATCCTGGACCGACAACATCGGGCCGACCGCGAACAGCGAGATGATGTTCCACGGAGCGACGACCGGACTACTCAAGCCCAGCGCCTTGGCATTCGGATTCGTCTTCTCCCCCGGTGCGGAGCCGATGCCGTATCGCACCCCACTGTCGGAGATCCAATACAGCGATTCCCGCAGTGGCGAACCCGGATCGTCACCGGTGATCTGCACGAAGCGTCCGGTGTTGCGGGGCATGTACACCGCATCCGCGGTGGCGCCGTGCGAACTCGGCGCTGTCACCAGCGGCACCACCTGGGCCTGCTGCTCGGCCGGCAACGGCAATTGCCGGCCGACCAGCATGTGGGTAACCGCGTTGGCGTCGGCCTGCCCCTTCGACCACTGATAACAGGTCACCCCGGCCTTTTCCGGATCGACCAGCCGCAGCGGACGGGTCGGGTACGACGCCGTCCCGGGCCAGTCCCCGGGCCGCAGATTCTGCGCGACCGCGTCCGGACCGACCGTCATACTCGCCACCGTGCCGCGCGAGTCCGCGTTGCGGATGATCGCGGCGACCACGGGGCTCACCTGCACCAGACCGTTCTGGGACACCAGATAGTAGGAGGCGCCGCGCCCTGGGTTGGACACCGTCACCACGGAACCGACCGGAGCCGAGATGCCCCCGGACAGCGCGGATGTCATTCCGGCGCCGGGAACTTCGGGAACCTGCAGGGGTGGCACTTCGGGGATCGCGTCGATCAGCCCTTTCGAGGCCGGCACGGTCGGCGCGGTGGCATCGAGTCCCAGGGCCAGCATGACCGCCGAGTCCGTCATGTTTATCGACGCCCGCACCACCCGGCGATCTCGGTCGGCATACACGAGCCAGGTGTGTCCGTCCTGGCGCAGCAGTCGTGCCTCGTCGTCGGCGAGATCACGAATCGAGTCGCCGTCGGTGGTCAGCGGCCCGCCGATGACCGTGGTTTCCGCACCGTTGGCCGCGATCGGCAGGCCGGTGGCCGGGCTCACCGGTGCCGCAGCCCCGATGCGGGCGGTATCGCAGACCGTCCAGGACGAGTCACGCTCACCGCTGTCGGCAATGACGCCGGGGGCGCCGGGGATACCGACCCACGGACCGCGCGGATATCGGGCGAGTTCGTCGCGCGAAACCTGCACCGGGTTCTTCGCCGATCCGGTGATCAACCGAGCCGACGTGAGATTCAGTGCCGGATACAGGCGCTCGCCCAGCCGGACGAAGAGGGCGCCGGAATCCTTGTCGGCGATGATGTCGGATTGACCGACCTGTTTGGCCGGTTTGAAGAATGCCATCACCGCCGCACCGGCGACCAGTACGCAGGCGAGTGCGATGCCGATCGAGAGCGCCGTGGAGCGCCCGCGTTGAGGGTCGTCGATCATCGACGCGTCGCGGCGAACGAGCGCATGCTCGATGCGCCGCAGCAGAAACCGCCATCCCGAGATCTGGTGTTTGGTCACCACCCGGAAGCGCGCCATGGATCAGCTGGTCGGTGCCAATCCCGCCAGCGCGGCGGTGATGTCGAAGGCATCGACGGTCATCAGTTCCTCATCGGTCATATTCGCGATATCGGCGTTTTCACGGGTGAACCGGTAGTCCCGCTCGGCCTCGGCCGCCTCGACCACATTGCGGATGAAGCGGCCGTTACCGGCCAAGTCGATCAGCCGCCGGCCGTTACGAGTCTGCTGGGAAAGTTCGACACAGCGTTCCCGCAGAATTTCGCGGGCCTGCTCGGAGAGAATCGAATCCTTCTTCCGCGCAATGTGATCCGCGATCTGGACGAGTTCGTCGGCATCGTAGCTCGCGAATCGGATCCGCTTGGTGAACCGGGAGGCCAAACCGTCGTTGGAGGCCAGGAATCGATCGATCTGATCCTCGTATCCCGCGATCACCACGACCAGCTTGTCGCGATCGTTCTCCATCCGGGCCAGCAGCGTGTCGACGGCTTCCTTGCCGAAGGCGTCGCCGCCGGACAGCCCCTCCTGGATCAGGGTGTAGGCCTCGTCGATGAACAACACGCCACCGAGCGCGGAGTCGATGAGCGCGTTGGTCTTCGGCGCGGTGTGGCCGAGGTGTGTCCCGACCATATCGTTGCGGGAGACCTCGATGACCTCCGCATTTTCCACCACGCCCAGTCCCGCGAAGATCTTCGCGATGACGCGGGCGATGGTCGTCTTACCGGTGCCGGGCGGACCGGAGAAGATCAGATGCTGGGTCTTGGACTCCACCGCGAGACCACGTTTCGCACGCACCTGATCCATCAGGACCCCGGACTTCAGGCGGTCCACCTGTTCCTTGACCGAATCCATGCCGATCTGCGCCTGCAGCAACTCCGATGCCTCGCGGAGCAGGTTCTCGCGCTCGGCGCGGGCAGCGGTGGCAGCCACTTCGGCCGGATCGTCACCGGTCGAGGGGTCCCAGATGTCGGTGCGCGAGGCGATGACGGCGTCGGTCACCACGTCGAATCGGTAGCTCTTGTCCTTGACCGCACGCTGCCATTGCGGCCGCTCGGACCACAGCGCCGACCCCTGCAGACCGGCCAGCACCTTTTCGGCGCTGTCGTGATCACCGTTGTGCCGCAGCAGCATTCCGAGCAGAAAGTGCGCATCGGCCCAGATGTAGGACAGATTGCCCGAGGAACTGTCCTCGACGATGCGCTGTGCCCGTGGCAGCGCTTCCCCGATACGTCCCATCCGGGCCATCGCCTCGGTAGCCATCAACTCGGCGGCGATGTCGAGCAGGCCGTCGTCGAGGGTGGGTTTCGCGGTCCGCGCACGAATCACGTCGGGCCAGCGCTCCGTGCGGTAGTACAACGACATGCGAACGAATTCCGCGACGTCGTCACTCGGCACCTGATCGAGGATGTTGGCGGCTTCCTGCCATTCGCCGCCCTGGGCATACGAGCAGGCCTGCGCGATCGCGATCTGATCGCGGTCGGCCATCGCCACCCGCAAGCCGTACATACCCAGCTCGACCTGGCACCACAGCGCACGCTCGACGAGGCCCGCGCGCTGCTGGTCGCGGTACAGGTTGTGAACCGACCGATAGGCACCGTAGATCACCTCGGAGGTGACTTCGCCTGCCATTGCCCGGCCCAGCCAGGCATCACACATATCCGGATCGACATCGGTCGCAGCCCGGAAGGCCGCCAACGCCGTATCCTCGTTGCGAGCACCGCCCGCAACCAATCCCAAAGCTTGAACACCCGTGTAGAACGCGTCCTCGGCCGCTGACACCTGGACATCCTTCCGCCGCACTCGCCTGATCGAACGATAGACATCCGAGCCACCAGCCGTGGGAGCGCCATTCCCACCACTGGGAATATACCCGAACCATCCCGGTCGGCCGAATCCGCCTGTGTGACACCGATTCCACCGATCCGACAGGCGAAATATTGCCACTGTTCAACGGTCCGTCATTGACTGTGCCGTTATTTGACGGTAAATTAGAAGTGGGTCGGCAGTCCTCATCCTGCGGACCCGCTCGGGGCGGCGTCCACGCCACCGCAACCCGGTCCTCGGTCGCCGTGTCATGCAGCCTGCGGTCTGCTCGGGCCGACATCGGCACAGATGTCGGCCCGCCCCGGAGCCCCGGCCGTGGTCTCTCACCGCCGTTGGTCCGCCGGCTCTGTCGCAACCTCCGCAGTTACCCGTGATGCCGCAACGTCATCGACCGGCTCGCGCGGCCGCCGCGCGGATTCCGGTGCGAACACCTTCGGCGGCGCCGCGGCATCGGCGACGGTGGCCGGATCCTTCGACCACGGGGTGGCCGTCACCTCGGACGCTTCCACCTGCGCGACGTCGACGCGCCGCCGCTTCCGAGCCCATGGCGTTCCCGCCGCACGAGTATCCCGGCGGCTGCGGGTCTTTCGAGGATTCGACCGCACTTTGCCGGTGGGGACGCCCGCCGGCCCCGTCGGCGACGCGCGGGTGGTGGCCGACCGGAGTGGCGCCGAGGCGGGATCACCGCTCGCGGCGGCGGCCGGGTTCTCGCCGCTCGCCGACGCGCCCGCAACGGCACCGACAGCGTGTCCCGCGCCCGGAGGTGATGCGGCCCCCGGTGGTGTGGAAATGGACTCGGCCACCACAGAATCTATGGGTTTCCCAGGCGACTCGGCAGTCACAGGTACGTCGGTTCCCGCCTGCACAGCGGGACGTTCGGCAGCCGGCGAGACGCCTGCGCCGGGGACCGACGAATGCGCCGCTGCACCCGACACCACCGGAGCAGACCAGGGACTCGACTGCCCCGGCGAGGTCGTGCCCCCCGCTGCACTGGCCGGCGCACCACCGCTCGCCACAGCGGGCTGAGACGGCCGGGCAGCGCGTAGCCCCGAATCAGCGCCCACGCCATGGTTTTCGAGGGGATCCACCGGCAGCGACCGGCCGCCGATTCGCCCTGCCGACATTCCCACCGGTTCAGCTGCCGGATCGGGACCCTCGGCCGGCACATTTCCGGTCGGCGGTGGTCCACCCGGTGCGGCCGCAATCGGCAATCGAGCGGCCGGGGGTGGCAGCGCCGGTGCCTCCGGCATCGGCGGCGGCACCATCGGGCCCGCCGTGGTGAAGGTCAATTTGCCGGCCGCGTCGGCGAAGTTCGCGGCGTGCCGCAGGATGTCGTCGGCAAGATCGTCGAGGACGCCCGCATAACGAGTCACCTCGTCCGGTTCGATACGCAGAGTCTCGTGCGGATCGGCCTCGGGAACGCCGAGCAGGTCGCGGGTGGCATCGAACAGTGTGCCGTGCACGAAGGAATCGATGGTGTGTTCGAGCGGCTCGATCGCCTTCCCGATCACCTCGGACAGAATGTATCCCAGCAGCACCTGTTCCATGACGCTGCACAACTTGCGCGCCGCGGCACGTAGCGCCTCGGCCAGCGCGAAGGACAGACCACCGGTCGCGATCGACGTCGACAAGGCCGTTCCGTAGCTGACGGCCATCGCGCTCAGTTCGGCGAAAACCGCGATCTTCATCGCGCGGATGACTTCCGCGGTGAGGTCCAGAGCCGTGGCGACCGCCCGGCAACCACGGTCGAGCGCCACCATATGGGTGTTGCTCATACCCGCCCAGACTCGAAGCAGCTGCGAGTAGGAGTAACCGGAATAGACCGCGCCCATCTCTTTGATCGTGGTGCCCGCCGTCTCGTGGGTTTCGCGGACGTTGTCGGCGAATTCCCGGACCCGGTCGGCCAATTCGTGCACCTGATCCTCATCGATGTCGGGGTAGGGCACACCGCAGAAGTTGAGGAACAGTGCCACCTCGTGCGGTATCTCTATCGACACGGCCGATCCCCCGCAGCCTCACATCACCCGGATGACGACCGACTCGGGCGACATCCGAGACCATTTGACCGTCGATCCTGTGTACGGCGCTTCGATCACCATCCCGTTTCCGGCGGCCAATTGGACGTGTTCGGGTCCCCGCGCGCTGAACGAGCTCGCCGGAAACACCAGATCACCCGGCCGCACATCGTCGACCGGTACCCGGACGCCGCTGTAGATCTGCTCATATGTGGTGCGCGGCAACACCACTCGGCCGTCGGTCGCCTGCGCCACGGCATACTGCGTCAGTCCGGAGCAATCGAATCCACCACCGGACGGACCGCCCGCGCCGCCGCCACCCCACACATACGGCGTGCCGAGCCAGGCGCTCGCGGCACTCACGGCCTGACCGCCGAGGGTTCCGTCCGAGGTGATCGGCCGTATCGGACGGGCGCTGCGGTGCGATGCCGCGGTGCGCGTCGTTGCGACGCGCCGGGTGCGGGTCCGGCGCCGCGGACGACGCCGGGCGGCGCTGACCCGGCCCCGCGGCGATTGGGCCACCGGCAGCGGACTGATCGCCGCCGCCTGTTTCCGGGCGGCGGCCAGATCGGAATCGACCTGCCGCGACGCATCGGTAATGGTGGCGTGCGCAGCGTCGAGGAGCGCGGGACCGCTGAATCGCAGATTGCCGACTCCCGCGATGGCCTGGGCCTGCGCTCGGAAGTTGGCGATGTGATCGGCCAATCGGCCGCGGCCGGTGACCGTTCCGTTGCCGGTGTGCGCAACGGCCTTGTGCACCACCGCATCACGATCCGCCTGCGCTTGTGCCACGGCCGACCGCATCCCCTGCAGTTCCCCGTAGTCCCTGGCGATTCGTCCCTTGTGACCGTCGAGCGCGTCGATGGCCGCCGCGACCGCCGAGGGTGTCCTCGCCGCCGGCGACCCCGCTCCGTACAGGCCGAGCAGGGACTCGAGCACGCCGTGCAGGTCGGTTGTCAGTCCCGGCGCCATGACACCGCCCCACCCTCGCTCATCACCGACCGCCTTCTTCCGATCCGGCCCAGTCGCGACGTTCGGCGCACTGTGCAGCCGTGCGGGCCCGAGAACTGATAACCGACTATGCGGCACGGCGCGGGATAGTTGAAACGCATATCTTCCCACCGGGGAGAAGCCGTGACAATGAGGGAGAACTGAGAGAGGCGGTGCGGGTATGGCAGTGGAGGTCGGGCAATCCGAGTCGCTGAAGGTGACCGCCACACCGGCGGCCGACCCGCAGTACGGCGGCATCCTGCCCGGAATGCTGCACCCGCAGGCGCTGTTGCTCGCACAGCCCACCGGTGCGAAAACTCCCGGAGGGCAAACGGCCACTACGCCGGCGCGCACCGCGGGCACATCCCAGACCGACGGCGGGAAGCCCGCGCCGAAACATCCGACGCCCGATCCCGGGAAACAGCCGGAATACGGTGTGGGAAAACACTATTGGACCGTCGAACTGGTTCCCCCGCCGGGTGGCTCGGTGGCGCTCAAAAGCTTTGTGTCCATGGCGGAGACGGCCATTCAAACCGCAGTCGACATGCTCGGCCGCGGCACCATGAAGCCGCCGCCGAATGTCAACGATCTCCTGACCACCAAGGTGTACAAGTCCCTCGGTCAGGGCGAGGCCAGCGACTCGTATCAAGAGACGTTGAATGCGGTTCAGGCCCGCCAGACAAATCTCCTGACCCTGGACAACCGGGTTCTCGAAACCGCGATCCACGTCGCGGCCGGCAAGGACCAGACACTCGCGGCGATCAAGACGATCGTCGGGAAACTGCAAACCGAATTGAAATCGGTCGGTAAGGCGAAACTGAAGTCGGCTCAGGAGATCAAGCTGATGGAGGATATCGCCGACGCCCTCGACGCCGTCATCCAGAAGGTATCGGCGGTGGCCGAATTCAACAGCCAGATGGCCGGTAAGGGAAAGTCCGACTCCGACAACAAGGGCGGCACCTCGAGCACGGGAGCCGGTGGCACCTCCTCCGGCACGAACGGTGGCACGTCGAACGGAACCGGTGGGGCCGATGCGGGAGCGGGCGGCGGCGGTCTGGGTGCGCTGGGTCAAATGCTGCCGATGCTGGGCATGATGCTTCCGATGGGGCTGATGGCGCTGGCACCGATCGTCCAGCAGGTCCTGCAGGGCAACCAGCGTCAGCACGAGCAGAACCCCCAGCTGCAAGCCGCCCCGGGAACCGCACAACCGGCCGCCCCCGCCGCCCCGTCCGATCCCGCGCAGCCCGCGCCCGGACAGCCCGCCGCTGCCCCGGCGGTCGCTTCTCCCGCGACAGCCCCGCCGAGCGTCGAACCAGCCGGTGTTACCGCACCCCCCGGTGCTCCGGCACCCGCCCAACCCAGCGGAAGCACACCGCCCGGCACGGCCCCGGCCCCGGTCGGCGCCGCGCCGGCGCCCCCGGCGAACACCGGCACGCCCAGCGTCACACCACCCGATACCGGGCAGTTTCGTGGTACTTCCTACCAGCGGAAAAAGTCCGAGGGTACTGCGCCGGACGCGGCCGCCGACCCGGTGGAGCCGGAGCACGACGGCGACGAGCCGCTCAGCGATCAGACCTGGGCCTGAGGCCGCACCGGCCGCATCTGCGATCCGGCATCGGCGGACACCTGCGCGGTCTGACTTCCGGACTGCTTCTGCGGCACATCGATCCCGGCGGGATGGAAGAAGGCGTGGTACTTCCCGCCATCGGGCGCATGCTCCGGATCCAGCGGGTGCATCGAACCGTTGACGACGATGTTGGGGTGACCATCCCGCATCACCACCAGTCCGGTGTGGTTGTCGCCCCACTGCGCGACATCACCGGTCTTCAACTGGGACGGGTCGATCGGAGTCCAGTTCTGGGTCTGTGCCGCGGGCGTGCCCGCATACGCTGCCGCCACATCGGTGCCGTTCGGATTACTCAGCTCCTTGGTCACGGCATCGGAGACGATCGCCGGCACGGTCTGCGAATGCGTGGGATCGGCGGCCAGCTTCATGTCGACCAGCCTGCCGGGCTCCGCCGCGGTGGCCGCCGCCTGGCGGGCGCCCACCGACTGACTCGGATCCGCCGAGACCAGACCACCGTTCGCGTTCCGGATCGGGGAGGTGGTATTCGCGGTCGCCGGAACAGCGGTGCCCGACGGCGACATACCCGTCCGCGAGCCGGTGCCGTTCTGGCTCATCGCACCGGGCAGACCGTACTGCGACATCGGATTGAACTGATTCGCCAGCTGCTGCCCCATGCCGGCCCAGCCACCGGCCATATTCGCCGGGTTCATCATGTTCGCCGGGCTCATCATGTTCGCCAGGTTCGCTGGGTTGAATCCCTGCTGACCGGTCCCGGTCGCACCATTGGTCGCGCCGGTCCCGGCGGTTCCGGCCGCGACGATCTTGTCGATCGCCTGCTGGAACGGATCGGTGCTGCTGTCACCGGTGTCCTTGTCGCCGCCGGTGTTCTGCCCCGTACCGTCATCGGTCCCGTTGCCCTGGTCGTCACCGAGTCCCAGCGGATCGGGGTCCGCGCCGAGGTCCTCGGGAAACAGCGAGCTGTAATCCGTCTGCTGGGCCGTCGGGTCCCCCGCGGGATCTCCGGGCGGGGTGGCGTCTCCGGGACTGCCCGGCGGGTTGGCCTTCTCGGCATCGGCTTTGCCCTGCGAGTAGCCGTCCTTCTTTCCGGCGTCGTAGCCGTCCTTCTTGCCTGCCTTGTATTCCGGGGAATTCTGGTCGATATGTCCCTTCCCCTCGTCCGCGGCCGCCGCGACGCCGGCGACGACGGTGTGTGTCTGGTCCACCGCGTCGTGTAGTGCGCCGAGTAGATATTTGACGGTCGCCGCGGGAATCTTCGCCTCGGCGTCGCCATTCTTGTCGTAGGTGATATCGACCGGCTTGTCCTTCACCGCCTGCGGGGCGTCCGAGGCACTACCGGGCGCCCGCAACTTCGCATTCAGATCATCTTGAATGTTGGCGATCGTCTGAATCGCCGTCCTGGCGTGTTCATCGACCTTCGCGGTGGCCTCGTCCTTGGTGAGCGCCAGCTTGTGCAGCTCTTGTTTAGCGGCGTCGATACCGTCGAGATGCGAGGAGTAGGCATCGATCATCGCGGATTGATCGGTGAAATCGCGCAGGCCGGTCTTCTCCTGCAGCAATTCGTCGAAATCCGGTGCCTTCGAGGCTTTTCCGATCCCCATCAGATCCACCGAAACCTGCATGTACTCTTGCACGGCATCGATGGTCTTGTGCAGCACGCCTTTCTTGTAACCCTCGGCCTCACCGGTATCGCCCATCGGGTGGTGCAACTTGATGACAAGTTTGTGTTTGACCTTGTCGTCCGGCTGCTGGACGACCTGGAGCACGGTGTCCTTTTTGCCGTCCTTATCCGTGCCGATAATGACGATACTGCCGTCATTGTTGAGCTGGATACGAGTCGGCTTCGACCCTTCCGGAAGGTCAGCCTTCAATTGCCAGCCGGTGGTGGCCTGGTAGTAGCTGTTGACCCGGAGGGCGAGTCCCTCCGCGTCGAACAGGACGCCCATCGCCTTACCGACATCGTTCGCCCGAGGGTCGCCGCTCGTGTTCTCCTGATGCGGATCCTTGGTCTCCGACGAGAACAGCACCCGGTCGTCCGGACCGGTCTCGACGATGTTCCCGTCCTTCAGCTGAAGGGTGTACTGCCCGTTCTCGGACGTGATCTTCTGGCCGGTGCCCAGATAGCCACCGACATCCAGGCCGTTGCCGAGCTCCTTGGTCGCGTCCTTGCCCGGTTTGGTCGGGTCGTCGACAAGCGGTTTCGGGTCACCACCGTCGTCCTTCGGAGGCACAGCTCACCTCCTCAATTCCGGTCGGTGGTGATCACCGGCGGCGGCCCGGCGGGCGCGCTCACCGTGGAGCCCGGCGGCGGGCCGGCGGTGACGGACGGCGCGGACACCTGGCCCGGCACACCGACCGGACGGGTGACCTTCTCCTCGGCACCGACGGCCACCGGGACCGAAACATCCTCGAAGCGTGGATGATTCATGATCTGGTCGTAGGCGTAGGTGGCGTCGCGAAGCAGCTGGCGGTTCGATTCCTCCTCGGCGAGCAGGAACAGCAGTTCGTTGCAGCGGCGTTCGAAAACCAAGCCGCGCAGGGCAGCGCCCTCCTCGTCCACCCGCAGTTCTCCCGGCTCCACGCGTCCGACATCCATCCGGCGCGACAACATCGCGGCGGCAAGCAAATCGTCCGCCTCGCGCAACTCGTCCCACCACTGACGCGACACCGGCTGCCCGGCCTCGACGACGGCGAGGATACGGTCGCGGATCCGCCGGGACTCGGCGGCATCCGGTGTCGAGGCCACCGCCCGAGCAACCCGCCCGTGCGCATCGGCGGCGAATTGCACCAGACGCGCACGGATTTGCGCTTCCGGGACCTCGACTGTGCTGTCGGCCGCTTCGGCCGAACCGGCCAAGGCCAGCCGGTCGGCGGTGTCGGGCGTATTGATTCGCAGATCGACCTCGTATTCGGGTCCGACGAACCCTTCCATGGCGACATTCGGGAAACGCGTTCGCAACCCACCGTCGATCGGCGCCGAAGACACCAGCGCCACCAGCTCGGCATTCGCCTTCGGCCCCCACGCCAATGCGAACTCCACCAGAATTCGCGCGGGGTCGGATATTCCTTCCCATGGCGAACCGGCGCCTCCGGTATCGCCCAGCATGTCGTCCCACACCCACGGTGTGGAAACCTCACGGGGCAGGTACATTCCGGCCGGGAGCCAGCCGCGGCCCTCGTTCGAGGTGATGAACACCCCCGCACCGGCCGGCCCGCGCAATACGGCAACCGACCAGTGCAATCCGATGGCCGTCGCTTCGGTGGCGGCCAGCACGGCCTGCAACAGCGTCCGGGCGACCACCAGGTCGCCGTCGACCTCCTCGCCGACCATGTACGACGGCGCCGCCTGCTTCTCGCGAGCCTTGGCGATCGCCGCTCCGAACGGGGTGGGTGCCATCGGAACCGGCACCGCGTCGGCGTTCGTACCGTTCGCCGGAACCCCGGGCTGCCCGGCACTCTGCGAATCCGCCGTCGACCCCATCGGCCCCACCGGAACGGGCCCGGTCGGCACCGGTCCCGCAGCGGTCCCGGCGTACACGCCCGAACCGGGCGAGGTCGATGTGGTGGTACCGGTGACGCCGGAATCCGCTCCGGCATGGGCCGCCGGTGCCATTGGCGCGCTCTGTCCCGGAGCCATCGCCGGGTCGGCAGACGCCGCCGCCGGCATCTCGGGAACGGCAGGGCCGGCCGGGGTCATCGGGGCGATGCCGGTCTGCGCCGGGCCGCTCGAAACCGGCACGGCCGGACGCACCCCATCGGCGGGCGCGTGGCCACCCACCGGCGCGGGCCCGATGCCGGTCGGGGTCGGGGTCGAGGGGCCACCGTGCCCGGTGGGAGCTCCGTCGTGCCCTTCGCCGGCCTGGCGGATCTTGTTGGCGAAATCGTGGTCGGCCTGTTCGTAAGCGTCGGCCGCGGCCCGCAATTCCTCGGCGGTGCGTACATGCTGATCGGCCAGATTCTCACCGGCTTGCTGTCGAGCGTTGTAATACTCGATCAGTGCGTCGTAGACGGGGCTCGCGATCTTGCCATAGGTGGGAATGAAGGCGTCCAGCCAATCCTGCGGCGGCTTCGCCCAGGCCCGCGTCTCTTCGGCTACTCGAAGATGCTGTTCGGCCAGCTGACGCAGCACCGCAGGGTCGATATCCATCTCCGCCATGCCGAATCGAATCCTTTCCGCACACCAACTCTCCTATTGTCGGCGTTCGGATCGCCCGCACCGGAGCCGATATTCCCAGAAGAGAGAAGTACGAACCGTTTCTCCAGAGCCCCGGGCAGTCGGTCACTGTCGCGGCGGAGCGACGCTCACTGCCGATCGCCGCGCCGGCGCCGCGCCGGCATCATCGTCCGGACCGGGTACGGACGGGAACTGATCGACCAGCTGGGCGTGGGCGTACACCGCATCGCGCAGGGTCTGCCGGTTCGGCTCGGCCGCCATCAGCAGCACCAATTCGTCGCAACGTCGCTCGCCCACCATGGCGCGCAGGGTGGCCGCCTGCGTGCCGTCGCGGCCGTCGCGCTCGGAACGCAACTCGCGCAACGGTATTCGGGACACGTCCGCACCCAACGGCAGCATCGACGCCGCGAGCAGGGTGTCGGCGTCACGCAGTTCGTCCCATTGCTCGCGGCCGACCGTCTCGCGACGACCGAGCGCATCGATGATGCGATCCCGCACGGGCGCGGGGCTCAGCGACTCGAGCCGCGTACCGTTCGCGCGGCGAATCCTCGTCGCACCATCGCGCGCCAGATCCAGACATCGCTCGGCGATCCGCTCCGGTGGAGTGTCACGCACCCGATCCAGCAGCGGCCGCGCGCCGACCAACTCGAGCCGGTCCACGAAACCGGCGCCCGGCCGGGAGAAGTCCATCACCGCAGCGGCGGTGACTTCACCCTCCGCCGGTATCGCTCCCAGTTGGGCCCGCAATATCTCGTCCATGGGCAACGACGAGACCAAAGCCGTCAGGCGTGCACCCGTTTTCGAACCCCATGCCAACGCGAACTCGGCGAGCACCCGAGCCGGATCGGCGAGCCCCTCCCATGCCGAGCCGGCAGCCTCCGACCACACCCAGGGCGTGGAAATCTCTTGCGGCAGATACAGTCCCGCCGGCAACCATCCGCGGCCCTCGTTCGAGGTGACGAAGGCACTGATTCCGCTCGCGTGACGCAGTACCGCTACCGCGAATCCGACCCCGAAGGCGTCCACGCCGGGCGACTCCGCCCCGGTCGCCGCCAGCAGACTACTCAGCAGGGTGCGGGCCAGCACGAGATCGCCGTCCACGCGTTCCCCGAGCACGAATCCCGGTGCGGCCGCGGCCAACATCGCGCCGCCCACGGCGTCGCGCATCGCGTTGCCGGTACCGTCGGCCCCCGGCCCCGCGGATGGTGGTTTGACCGGCGGCGGCGCCGCGGCCGCCGGACCGGCTACCGCGCTGCTCGGCATCCGAGGTCCCGGCGCTGCCGCGCGCCCGTCGGTGGGAGCCGATACCCGGTTTTCCGGCGGAGCAGCGCTACTCGTCGCGGGACCGGGGGATGCGGTGGGGGCAGCACCGACCGGCGGCGAGCCGGTCACCACCGGACCGGCAGGGGGCCCGCCGAATCCCGTGAACGGCGACGGTATCAGCGGTGCGACCGGCACGGGACCGTTTGCCCGATGGTCGGTGTCGGAGTCGGTGTCGTGGGCAGCGGCCCGCACGGCGGCCGCAGTCACATCGTCCTCGGGAGTTCGAATGTGCCGCGTCGCCGGATCGGAATGGGGTCGGTCCGGCCGCTCCGAGCGATCGGGGGCCCCGTCGAGATGGTCACCCGGCCCGTCATGGGATGCCGAATGTGCCGCTCCCGCCGCGGTATCCGCTTCCGGTTCGGCATCGGCGCCGCCGGTACCCGTCTCGGACGGCGCAGCACCCGGTGCGGCATGCCCGGCAGGCGCCCAGCCCACCGCCGGACCCGGCTCGGGGGCGCCGGACACCGCGCTTCCCGGCGGACCCGGTAGCGCCTGCCCCGCACCCGGCGGACCCGAATCGACGGGGGGCGCGTCCACCGGCGCCCGGTCCGGCATACCGAGCAGCCGGTCGCCGATCCGCCGCATCAGCTCGTCGAAGTTCCCGTGCGGCATCATTCGGGGGTCGAGTCGAATCAGGTCGGGCAACAGTGGGATTCGCGCGAACACGTCGGATGGTGACCGTCCCCGCTCGCCTTCGTGACCGACCGGATGCTGTGGGACCGAGGGATCCGCGTTCGGGTGCCCGCCGTCGTGCCGAGGCCGGGCGCCGGCACCGTCGTGACCGCCCTGTCCTCCCCCGCCACCGTGACCACGGCGCCAGGGGTCTCCCCGCCCCAGCAGCTCGGCCAGAATCCGCAATTCCGGTAATGTCTGCGGCCCCACCGCATTCGCCGCCGCCCGCGCGATCTCGTCCACCTCTCGGCGTGCCTGCTCGAGAATCGCCTCGATACGACGCTGACGACGTTCCACATCCTCCTCGTCGTCGTCTTCCGATGCGCTGCTGTTCACCTTCCGAATGTCGTCCTCGGCACGGTCGAGGACGTCCAGAATTTTGTGCCGAGTGCGGTAGACCAGCTCGGCCATGTCGCCGAAGGTGTCCGCGGCGGCGACCAGCGCGTCCACCAGCCGACCCAGGCGATCGCGTTGCCGACGCATATCTTCGTGCGCCAGTTCCAGACTCACGCCCGCGCGGACACGGTCGGTGTACAGCCGTTCCGCCCGATCGGCCTCGATCGGGTCGGCGGCCTCGGCGGCATCCCGAGCGATCGTCTCCAGAGCGCGCCAGTCACCGTCCGAGATGGCCGGCCAGTTCTTACCGACCACCTCATCCCAGTACCGACTGCCGTGCTCGTATCCCATCGGTGATCAGACCATCCGCACCTGCGTGCCACCGTCGCGATCGGTGGCGTCGAGGAGGTTCGCGGTGCCGACGATATCCCCGTGTGTCGTTGCGCTGTGGGTATCGATGTCGTCGACCGCTTCCGCGAACCACCGCGCGATCCGGTCGCGTACCGCGACCAGGCGATAGTCCAAATCGGACTGCGGCCGGTCCCCGAACACGAACTCTCCCGCGGCCCGCCCGGCATGCCCGGTCGACGCGTTGACTCCGCCGGTGAACCACGTCGATGCCGCGATCACCGAATCGGCCGAATCGTAATCGATCATTGCCGGCTCCTTTCCGGAAGTTATTGGGAGATACCGAATTCGGCGTTCTCCATAGCCCGGTACGCGGCCTCGGTCGGCAGGTCGAAGGAGTCGACGGTGTACGGGCGGGCCCCGTTGTACTCCATCTCCGCACGCAACCCGACCCGGGATTTCAGATGAGCGAGCCGAGCCACGCGCATGATCTCCGCGGCCAGCCAGGCGTCCCCGTTGTCTCGTGCCTCGTCGGACAGATGCAATCCGATCACCTCGCCGTCGCGGCCACAGGCCACACCGACACTGCGTTCGGGATTGAATACCTCGTACACCATGGACTTCCAGTCCGGCGCACGCTCCTCGGTGTCGAGGTCGCCGGCGAAATCGTCGTTGTCGTCGTGTTCGGTCATCGTCGTTCTCCGAAATCAGTAGCGGGCGATCAGTAGGTAGGTGGCGCGACCCGCGGCGGGGCGTCGGCAACAGATGCGGCCACGCCGGAGGAGGGTCCGGCGCCGGACGATGTGACCGGCCCGGCGGTGTCGGCACCGCCGGACATCTGGTCGACGAGCTTGTTCCAGGCCTTGTCCCCCACGGTCATCACCTGCCGCAACGGCCAAAACCGGGCACCGAGGTACATTTCGCCCGTCCCGTCGCCGAGTATGTCCAGATGATCCGGCCCCTCGTCGTCGGCGTTGAAGGTCACCGTGGTCAACGGCGGATTCATATCGTCGATATTGACGATCGTCGAACTGCCGCCGGGGATGAACGAGCGCCGGCAGCGTGGGCTGTCTCCGATGGCGATATCGGCGCTGTTGGTGGAGATGGTGACGTCCGGATTCAGCAGCAGCTGCAGAATCCAGGACCGGGCGGCGTATTCGGGCCGATCGGAGTTGATCGACAATGTCACGGACGTCGCGAGATCCACGATCAGCACCGCCTCGGAGGTGGTGACACCCACGACCACAAGACGTTTCGGCGTCCCCACCGGATGCGGAAGATCATCGGCGGCATGGGTGGTGATCTCCGAACCGACACCGCCGCCGGTGGCCGGGTAGGCCATCACGGTGCCGGTGGCGACATCGACGGTGTAGGCCGCGATCGGGCTCAGTGCCCGCTCGCCGAGACACGACAGCCGGATGAGACCCTCGTCGTGCAGCCAGCTCACCGTATCGCCGACGGTGACGCCGCCGGGCTCGGTCACTGCCCAGGCTCCGAACCGGCGTCGACGAAGGCGTCGAGTTCCGGCTCGGGCTCGGCGTCCATGATCGTCTGATACTGCAACGCCGCGTCGGCCGTGCTCTCCCGGATCGCCGCCATGATCTCGGTAACCAGCTCATCGGCTTCGAACCGGTCCACGGTCCCGGGCGCGAGATACAGGTCCGTCAGTCTGCCCATGGCATCGACTTCCGGGATGACCAGGCCGCTCGGCGACGGCCGGCGGGCCCGGATGCCATCGATCCGTTCCCGTAGATCGGCGATGCGATGGCGCAGTTCACGTGCGGCATCCAAGGCCGCCTGCACGTCGGGATGGATTCCGCTCATGCGTTACCTCCGGTTTGCGTTGGTGCCTGCTTGGCCGGCGACGGCGTCGGCGGCGTGACAGCGGGTGCGATCGTCGGCTTCTCGCCGATCACCTGCTCCGTGTGCGGGGTATCGTCGACATACATCAGGCGATCGGGATGCCAGGCCACGACTCGATTGCGTTCGTTGTTTCCGCCGCCGGCACCGGGCATTCCGGGTGTCATCGGCATATACGGCATTCCCGCCGCACCGGCGACGCCGCGGGTGGCCGCGGCCGGCGACGAGCCCAGCGCGTCGATCACCGGCGCCTTGGGCATGGCGGACGCGTTCGAGGCCGACGGATTCGAGGCCGGTGAGCTCGACGCGACCGATGCCACCGTCGGCATCGGACCCACCGTCACCGACGGCAGGCTGTCACCGCCACCGCCGGCGCCGGACCCGATCGAGCTGGTGAGATCGCCGATCGGGGTGGCTGCGTTCCCGCCGTAACCACCCACCCCGTAATCGCCGTAATCGCCGTACTCCCCGAGGCCGGACTCCGCATCACCGATGCTGTCGAACTGTCCGTCCTGCCCCATGGTGGACATACCGGTCTGCATCATCGACATCATCGCCGGGATCATCTGCATCAAGGCTTGCAGATCCTGCCCGCCGCCGTCGGAGCCGGCCTGAGCGGTGCCGTTCGTGCCGTTCTTACCCGGGGTCTTCGAATTCACCGATATCTCGTACTCGCCCACGGTCTGCGCCGAGCGGGCATTCTGCTCCTGGAATTTCGCCAGCGCATCCTGCATCGCCACTTCGTTCTTCGAGCGCATCGCGGCGACGAGTTCCTTCCGGGCCGCGATGATCTCGGCCGGCGTCGGATGTTTCGCCTTCGCCGCGGTGAAGGCGTTGCTGTAATTCTCGATACCATCGGCCAACTCGCTCAGTGCCGAACCCAGTTGGTCGAGCCAACTGCGATGTTCGGTCAGCTGTTGCGCCGCGAGACTGCCGACCGGCGTCCAATGTTGCATACCTGCCGCTGTGCGGTCGATATGCCCGGTGGCCGCGGTATGTGTGGTGGCCAGGTAGCTGCGCAGATTCTGCGCGAATTGCGCCGCGTGGCCGGGGCCGGGGCCGGAATGCAACTGCTGGGCGAAGGTCAGCGGGTCCACTTCGGTGCCGACCATGGGAAACCGGAATTCCGGGGCGAATCGCGGTGTGTGCGGCGGTGTTTCGGCGACGGGATTGACCGCCTGCTCGCTGCCGCCGGCACCGGCCACCTTCCGCCCGTTCTCGTCATCGGTCCGGGTGTAGTCGACCGCGGCCGCACCGACGTTCCAGGCCGAGCGATGGACCTCGTTCAACACCCCGAGCAGCCCGTTCATCACAGTGGCAGCGTGGCCGTTGAGTTGCGGCACCGCCTGCGCGGAGATCGGGTCCGCGCCGGCGGGCACCACCCAGTCCTTCGGCAGCGCCGCGCCGGTGATCTGTGCCATCGTGGCGAGCTCGCCGGCCATCGAAACCAGCTCAGCCGGATCGACATTCAGTGCCATGACGCTCTCCTCTCACCTGGTCACCACGATCTCACGCTGTCGCATCTCACGCCGTCTGCACCGCTACCGCCGGCATGACACCGGCGTCCGGCGGCGGAGCCGTATGGTCGCCGGTCGCGCCACCGGTCCCCTCGATACCGTTGGGATGCCGGAAGCCCGAGAAGGCCCCGAATTCGCTGCCGGCGAGGACCTCCGGAAGCGGCTTCAGTTCACCGTTGATCACGATCTCGGCCTTACCCTCATCGGCACCGCCACCGCCGGCGTCGGGGCTCGGCCCCGGTCCGGACGCCGGCACGGCAGCGTCCGGCGACGGGGTCGCGGGGGCCGCCGGGGCCGCGGAATCGGCGTTCGGGTCCCAGATGACCACGATCGCGGAATGGCCGTCGTCCCAGGTCGCCACGTCGCCCGTCATCAATTGGCTGGGATCGATACTGGCACCGATCTGCTTGTTGTCCGACCACTTCGCCGCCGTCCCGGCATAGGCCGCCTTCGCGTCGGTGTCCTTCGTGTTCGATTCGGCCGCGGTGAGCGCGACATCGACAGCCGGCCACACCCGCTGCACCTTGCCGTTGCGGAAGGTGTGGGGCACCTTTCCGTCGGCGCCGGGGACCGGCGGGGTCGTGCCGGTACCCTGCTGCGTGGAATTCGCGCCGTCGGGCGGAGTGTGCGCGGCCGGGGTCGCGGTGTTCTGATTCTGGTTCTGGTTCGACCACGGCGTCTGCGAAGCCTGTTGCGCCGGTGGTGGTGTGGTCGCCTGTTGCAGCCGGTCGACCCGGTCGTCCAGCGCACGGGTACCCGCTCCGGCGAGCGGATCACCCATCAAGCCGTCACCCATCAGTCCATTGCCCATCATGCCGTTGCGCATCATGGCGGGCAGCGCCATTCCGCTCAACATCTCCGGAAGCATCCCGGCCGCGCCCAGCCCGGGGTCGACGCCGGCGCCCATTCCGCCGAGACCCGCGCCGCCACCGGTCGGCACGCCCTGACCGGCGGACTGTTCGATGCGGTCGATCGCATCCTGCGCCGCCCGGTCGACGGCGGATTTGTCCGCATCGGTCGGGCTGTCCTCTTTTCCGGGATCGGCCCAGCTGGGAATCTTGCTGTCGTCGCCGCCGGTGCCGAGATTCGGATCGGCCAGATTGCCGCCACCGGGATTCTCCAGGCCTGCGAGTCTGCTGTCGATATTGGACTGCAGATTCTTTCCGACATCCGCCAAGCCGGCATTCAGCTTCTGATCGTAGGTGTCGGCCATCTTCTGCAGATCGGCAGCGGTGATCACATTCTGCCCGGCGGCCAGTTCGGTCGTATCGATCAGCTCACCGTAACCTTGGATCAGCGCGGCCACGAAGGAACCCGGGTCGGACTCACGCATGCTCGTTACAGCTTTGTTCATCCCGGCGATCAAATTCCCGATATCTGTCGCGCCCTGTTTCGACACCTCCTCCACACTGGTATCCGATTTCGTCACTTTGGCGAGCATATCGCGATCGTTTTTGTCGAATTTCCGGGCGCGTTCGTTGAAATCATTTACCACAGTCGTGTAGTCCTCCATGCCCTTGGACTTCACGCCGTATTTCACGAGGGCTTCGGTGAGCTGCGGAGTTTCGGTGTATTTCACCTCTTTCTTGTTCTTCAGATCCCCGAAGAGCGCATAGTTGTCGTGCAGCGATTTCGCGAACGAGTCCGACGGCCCCGCATACCAGTCCGCGAGGTTGACGCTCAGGTCCTTGGGACGGATCAGGAATCCGTTCCCTTCGATGCCGGGGAACATGGTGGAATTCCTGACGAACGGTTCCTCCCCCAAGAATTCCGGACCGTCCCAGACGAACTTCACCGGCTGATACGGAGTATCGCCCCCAGGATCGCCACCGCCGTCTTTACCTCCCTGGTGCGGCGGCTTGCCCGGCCCCTCGTCATCGCCGGTCAATGCGTTGTAGAGACTACCGATTCCCGACACCGTCCCGGAGCCGAGAGCCCGCAACCCGGTCCGGCCCCAACCGAACTTGTTCAGCCCCTTCGAATCCTTGAACAGGTCGTCGCCATATTTCTTCTTTGCGGCATTCAGCTTCTGGTCGAGCAGATCTTTCTGCCGCTTGGCAACCTTCAGGGCACGCGGGTTCTGCGCCTTGTTCAACGCGTCATCGAGCTGGTTATTCAGCTTCTGCGCTTCTACCTTTTTGTCAGCGAGTGCCTGGGCATCCTTGTTCGAAAGGCGTTTCTTACTTTCGAGATTTCTGATCTCATTGTTGAGGCGAGTCAAGTCGTCATTGGCAGTATCCAGGGGCCCTTTACTCCCGTTCCCGGCCGCCCGTTCCGCATCGATCACGTCTTGGCGGTTTTTCGGAAGATTCCTCGACAGCCGATTGATATCGTTCTGCCTGTCCGCCGCGAGCCTCTCCAGCCTGCCCGCGCCGGCCGCCTTCGGACCCAACTTGTTGCCGAGGCCGCTCAATTTGTCGCCACCCCAGGAGCCCGCACCCCCGAGGAGGCCTTGCTTCACGATATCGGTCGCATCGAACTTGAAGTCGTTGTCGTAGAGGGACTCGGCGGCGCCACCGGCAAAACCGGCCACGAAGGACTTCGCCCCCAGCCTGCTCGCGAGCGCCGTCACACCCACATTGACGGCGAATCCCGCCAAGTCACTCATACCGATTCACCCCTCACGCTGGCGCGGTGGCCGAGGCTGCCACGGGAATCACCGTGGGCGAGCCGTCGTCTCCGACAGGTTGCGGTTCTATTCCCGGCGGATGCACGAATCCGGAGAACGGGCCGAAATCTCCCGCCTTGTCGCTCATGTGATTCTCGAACCGCTGCAGTCCGCCCTCGACGATCACTTCGAGGTGCATGTCGGGCTCCTCGTCGAATTTCACCACCAGGGCGGTGCGGCGTTCCCAGCGCGCCACGTCTCCGGTCATCAACTCGTTCGGATCCTTCTGCGCGTCGACGGCCTTCCCGTCGGGAACCTTGACGGGAGTGTGCTCATAGGCCTTGTTCGCGTCGGTGGTGGCGGCGTTGCCCACCGCCGCGGTCAGCGCCTGCGACACGACAGGCGACACCCGCACGCTGCGACCGTCCACGAAGGTGAAAACGACCCTCCCGTCCTTGTCGACGGGCCCGGTGGCAGCGACCGGAGTGACGGTGTTGCCACTCGACACACGGGCTGGGCCGGCCTGTCCGGCGGGCTTCGCCGGTGCGGCGCTCTTGTCCTCGGCCCCAACCGGTTTGGCCGCTGCCGCCGCCGGCGCCTGCGTTCCGCCAGTGGCCGGTGGCGCAGTGCGGGCATTGTTCGCCCCGCTGCCCGGCGCGCGACCGACCGCCTCGGCACGTCCGCCCGAGACCGGGCTCGGATACCTGTTTCCCATCGCATCGCCCATCGGACCGCGATTGGCCAGTGCGCTCATCACCGCGGGCAGTGCGTAACCCAGCGGCGACATCCCCTGCGACGTAGGCGAATTCGATCCGCCGCTCTGCTGGGCCGCCGGTGCCGAAGTCGCCTGCGATTCGAGATCCCGGATCTTGGCCAGTGCATCGTCGCTCGACTGCCCTTTTCCGGAGGACGCCGCAGTTTCGACTCCGGCCGGTGCGCCCGTCGTACCTCGTTCGGCACCGTCCCAGTTCCACGGCTGCGGCATATCGGCCGTCGTGGAGCCGGCGGTCCGGTCGGTATTCGCCCCCAGCGGGACGTCAGCGCCCGGTGGTGTCGCCGTCTCTTTTCCCTTCCCGCTGGGATCGCCGGCCGGATCGTCGGGTGAATCGGTTCCCAATTTCACCGGCGTCGTCTTCAGTGGAGGTTTCTTCCCGGGATCGGGCAGATCCGCTGTCTCCACCATCTTCTCGTGCACGGCGCTCATCACTTTGTGGAGCCGCGCAGACATGGACGCAACGACCGTCATCATGTAGTTGTCCTCGGTCAGTTCGCCCCCTCCGGTGGGAAGAAAGCTGGAATCCAGCGGCGGGTCATCGCCCGAGAACAGCTTGCTTACCGTCTTCACATCCAGTGGGTTGATCCGCGCATAACTGGTCAGATCGTTGATCTCAGCGGCAACCAGACCACGACCTTGGTCGACCAGGTCGGCCGCCTTCTTGACGACACCACGAACGCCGATATCGTCTTCGCGCAGCGAGTCATATATCTGTTTCAGCGTGTCTACCCAGAGCTCGTAGTTTCGGATGTTCGCCCCGCTCGCACCCTGTATCTGTACAACCGGGGGCTTCTCCGGAACATCCTCCTTCGTCCCTTTACCGAAGCTCTCCCAGCTGTCGAAATACATTTTGGGCAGCCCACGATAACGTTCCTGAACCGCTGTGGAGAACGTCAGGCCGTTCGGCAGCTTGTCCGGGTTGGGCATGAACACCTGTGGCATGTCATCGGACATTGCACATCAGGTTCCGACGGCAGCGGTGGGCACATGAATGGGCATCACCTCGATATCACCGATCGGCGCCGGCTGCGAACCACTTTGCATACCGGCGTAGGTGCCCATCATCAAAGCGGTGCCTCTACCCTTCTTGAGCACATCCTTGTACGTGTCGTATGCGGTGTTCTTCCAGAAGGTGGTGCTGACCACAGCTTTTCCGGCCTGTTTCCACGCGTCCTTCTTCAGCACGCTCTTTCCGGCGTTCACCAGGGCGGCCTTGGACATCGATTTGACGGCACCGCCGGCGACACCCAGACCGCCGGTCACCCCGCCCAGGACTGCACCGGTGGCGAATCCCTCGCCTACCTTGCCCCAGTCCCAGTCGGACTTGATGCCGTCCCTGAGCCCGGTCAGCACGCCTCCCGCGAGGGCTGCGGTCAACGGCCCGAACGGCCCGCCGAGCGCGAAGGCGGCGCCCGTGGCCACTCCGATCAGTGCGTCCGACCAGTTGTTCTTGACGAAGTTACCGATACCGCTGATCAGGCTGCCCAAACCCATCGAGCTACCTCCTCGACCGGGAACGCGAGTGCTGACCCATGGCGACGCTCCGCTCCGATGACTGATCCGATCTCAATTCTCGGCGATTCCCAATCGTGGGAATCATCGTCGAAGCCGGCCGGTTCAGGATTGATAGTGCGCGCGGCGGTGGGTGTGTGCGACCTCCCGACGAGGACTCGAGGCAGGCAGGAGGGCTATCGAATGTGTTCCGACCGGCCCCCGGCCACTCTGGATTCCCCGCAGTCGTCTCGTCTTCGCCGGAGTTACCCGTGACCGGCTCGACCGCCTCCCCCTGGGCAGTTCGCCGCCTCCGTACCGAGCAAGTGCCGACCGGAACGGTCTCGACAGATGACGCCGCATCCGCGGCCGACGGCTCGGAGGACACCGAAACCGCCACCGGTGGTGCGGAATCCACCACCCCGTGGTCCACAGCACCGCGGCGGCACGCCGATTCCGCGACCACATCACCGACGACCACCCCATCGAACGGAGCTCCGGCGGACAGTTCCGCCGGCTCCCCACCCGGCTCCGCCGATACCGCGACCGGCACCGCCGACTCTCGGGCAGCCGCTCCGGATTCCACGACCCACTCGAGGAGAACAACCGCGGACTCCCCGGCCACCTCGGCCAACTCCGCCACACCCGCCTCCGATTCCGCGGCATCATCCGCCGACTCCGCCACGTCGACCGATTCCGCCGTCAGCAGCGCACCGGCAGCATCCACCGGTCAACCGGCGCCGTCCCCGCCGGCGGCAAGCGCACCTCCGGAAACCGGCGGCGCCACAACCGCGTCCGCGCTCGCGGCCCCGGCGGCCGATGTCGATCCCGGGCCGGCCGGCACACCGGTCCCGACCCAGCCATCGGCCGGCGCCGGGATGGTCCCCGCGGCCGATACCGCAAGCACCGACGGCGGCTACGACCGGGCCGGCGACGGTTTCGCACCGGATTCCCTACTGCCCGCCATGCTGTCCATGCTCCCCATGCTGGCGTCCGCACTGGCGGGAGCAGCGGGCAGCGCGGGGAATCCGGGTGCCGGCACCAACGCCGGCGACGGCCGGGGTGGTGCCGGAGAGCCGGTCGGCTCCACCGGAGGCGCGGGCGCCGAGGACTCCCTCGGCGGTGGTAATCCGGCGCTGAGTCCGCAAGCGCGGCAAGCGATCGCCGCGCTGAAAGCACTGCGGGACTCCTACGGCGACGGCGACACCTCGAGTCCCACAGGCCGAAGACTGCACGGCACGACCGCCGGAAGTTCCGGCTCCGGTTCCACCGCGGCCGCGATCCGGGCCCGGCAGCTGTATCAGCACAACGTGGCCGGTGCCTTCAACACCCTGGACAACTCCCTGGCCGAGTACACCACCCGGCTGGCCGGTAAGCACTCCGTCGACCGCACCGCGTTCCGCCAGCTCCTGCGCGATGTCGATGCCGAGCTCGCGCAGCTCGGCCCGCGGGCTTACACCGCCCGAGGGCAGCAGCAGGTACACAAAATCCTGGCGGCTGCGCTGCAGCGCGCCGACGATCTGGTTTCCGGCAGCAATGCCACGTCCACAGCGACCGCGACGGAGGTCAACCGGCTCACCGCGCAGTACCTGAACAATCTCTACGGCCGCCGCGGCACGACCAAGGCCGAGAGCACCTCCGTCGGAGGAAACCTCGGCGAGTGGATCGACGAGGCCCTGCGGATTCTGCAAGGCATGGGCTACAACACCGCCGCCATCGATCGCGGTGACGTCGCGCTCATCGCCCGACACGAATCGAATGGCAATCCGAAGGCGGTCAACAACACCGACAGCAATGCCGCGGCGGGCCATCCGTCGAAGGGCGTGATGCAGACCATTCAACCCACCTTCGACCGCTATGCCGCACCGGGGCACACCGACATCCTGAATCCGGTGGACAATATCGTCGCCGCGCTGCGCTATGCCATCGCCCGGTACGGCTCGGTCGACAACGTGCCGGGTGTGCGCGCGGTACGCAACGGCCGACCCTATGTGGGGTACTGATGGCGGACACCGAACTCGGTCGAGACAACGGCCCACCGGGCACCACCGCGACCACCAGCGCACCGTCGCGGCGGGAACGGGAGCGCGAAACCACCCGGCCGGCTCCACCTCGACCGGCCCGCGTGCCGGCCCCCGCAGCGGCTGCCGACGCCGCCCCGGCCGCATCGGGTAGCCGGACAGCCTCCACCACAACGCCTTCCGCGTCACCTCCGCGCGCGGAAGGCCTGTCCGGGCACGCCGCAAACCTCCCGATGGCCGCCTCGGCACTGGCGGGGCTGGCCGCGATCTCCGCCGGCTTCGGCACCGGTGCCGCCGCGCCCACTCCCGAAGGCGCGACGAGCCCGCCGGTATCGGGTACCGGCGCCCCGACCGGCCCGATCGCCTGGGACAGCGGGGTGTCGGGCCAATACACCGCGGTCTCGACGGGACACTCCGAACGCGGCACGGCTCTGGGCAATCTCAATTCCGAACTTCATCGCCTCCTGGCGGACGCCGCGGAAGACAACGCCGCCGGACGCGCCGCAGTGGACGCGATCGTCGCGGAGGTGGATGCCGCTCTCACCGCGCTGGGACCGGTGGCTCACACCGCCGCGGGCCGCGATCAGATCATGTCCACTCTCGGTGCCGCGCTCGATCGAGCGGAAAAAGTGCTGGGGCACAACCAGAATGCGGCACACCTCACCGCCGCGGAAATCCGCGCGTTGGCCGCGAGATTTCACACGGACTCAACCGCGTCCCGCCCGGCCGGGCAGGGGTCACGCGCGGGTTCGGGCGGTCCTCCTTCGACGATGCCTGCCGGGCAGCAGGGACAGTGGATTTCCGAGGCGCTACGGATTCTGCGGGAACACGGCTACGACACCAGTGGGATCGATCCGGCCGATATCGCGACGATCATCGCGCACGAGTCGTCGGGTAATCCACACGCCATCAACCTCTGGGACAGCAATGCCGCGGCGGGGCATCCGTCCAAAGGTCTGATGCAGACCATCGATTCGACCTTCGCCGCCTATTCACTTCCGGGCCACCGCGATATCTGGAATCCGGTGGACAACATCATCGCCGGGGTGCGGTACTCCATCGAGCGCTACGGTTCGGTCGCCAACGTTCCCGGCGTGTCCAATCTGCATTCCGGCGGACACTACGTCGGCTACTGACTCGCCCATCGGGTGGCGGCGTAGCTCTTCGGCAGCGACTCCACTCGAACGGTCTGTCCGGGTTTCGGTGCGGCAACACATTTTCCGTCCCCGATGTACATCATCACGTGCTGCGGATTTCCGCCGTTGAACTGTGCCGCCGGGAAGATCAGGTCTCCCGGCCGGATCTGATTCGGAGCGACCTTCGGCAACTGCCGATACTGCTCCGCCGCGGTCCGCGGCAGCTTGGCGCCCGCCGCCCCGGCGGAATACTGCATGAGACCGGAGCAGTCGAAGGAACTCGGTCCCTCCGCGCCCCACACATACGGTTTCCCGACCTGTTGCAGTGCCACCTGAACCGCCCGTTGCCCCGCCGCGGAGGTCCCGCCGGCACCCGCCGGCGTCTGCTTCCCGTAGAGATTGTTGAGATATTGGGCGGTGAGCCGATCGATCTCCTTGGCGGTATCGGCCGAATTCGTTTGTCCGCCGGACACGATCTTCTGCGCCTCGTGCAGCGCATCCTCCAGTATCCGGTGCACCTTCTGCTGGCCGGCTCGGGTATAGGCTATCGGCCCGAGTTCGCCGAGTTTGGCATCCACATCCCGCAGCAGCTGACGCACGGCTCGCTTGTCGACCTTGTGTTTTCCGGCATGTTTGGTGATGTATCTGACCAGGTCGTTGTCGAGAGTGTTGAAGGCACGAGCCGCATTTCGTTGAAAGAGACGACGCGCCTTGACCTGGTTGGCAGTCGCCCCTGTGCCGCCGGTGTCACCGGTGTCACCGGTGAGCTTCTTCTTCCCGGGCCCGCCGGTATCGGCGTCCTCCGAATCGCCGTCACCGTAGGCCGCTTTGAGCTCCTTCAGCGCTTCGATCGCCTGCTGTGCCTGCGGGGTCAGGCCGGATTGCGGGTCCGCGCCCGACCCGCCCGCACCGGCACCGTTTCCGCCGCCGAGCCCGGCCAGCGCCGAGGCGAGCATCGGCAACATCGACAGCGCCATCGCCCCGCCCATCATGGCGGCCGGAACAGCGGTGGCCAGCAGGTCCGGGTCGATGCCCGGAATCGGTGATGCCGCCGGTTGACCGGGGACAGGTCCCGGTGCGGCGACGGGTCCGGACGGGGCGACGACGGGTGCCGCACCGGCGGGCCCGGGCTGTACCGGTGGCGTCCCCGCCGGAGCGACGACCCCGGCACCGGTGCTGACCGGCGGGGGTCCCGGCGGCGCGGCGGGCGGGGCCGGTGCCGGGGCCGCGGGCGAGCCACTCGGTGCGGGTCCGTTCGGATCCCCGCGTGGCCCACCGGGGGCCACGGACGGCGCGACCCGCGGCCGCGGTTCGTCGCGCTGATGCAGGGGTCGCAGTTCCGCCGATGATGTCTGCGCGTCCTCCGCATTCGGATCGGCCCCCTCCTGGGGATCGGATGCGGTGGCGCCGTGATCGACTTCCGCCGGCGTGGTCATGCGGCACCGCCCAGAACGCGTTTGATCCGAACATCACTACCGGTAGGAATGGGCTGCTCCACCACTTTTCCGGTACTCGGGTCCGGGGCAACCATGCGATCCGGTCCGGAGGCGATACCGACCCGCGCGGGCACGAATTTGCGGTAATCCCAGAACACCAGATCGCCGGCGGTTGCCGCACCCGAGACCCGGGCACCACATATCGCCTGCTCGGAAATTGTCATCGGAAGTACCACCGCACCTTTCCCGCGGCCGGAAACCACCGCCGTGGATGAATCGCACGCGTCACGGCCCGTCGGCTGTGGCACGGCATCGACCGCGACCGGATCGCAGCGACCGGTGACCGCGGCAACCGAAGCCGTATAGACCACCCACCGGGTAAGCCTCGCCATATCGCTTCCGCCCTCGGCAACGGTGGCCCCGGACAACACCAGCGCTGCACAATACGCGGCGCTGGGCGCGGTCGACGCCGCTTGCAGATACGGCGCCGAGGTGATGACCGCCGCGCAGGCACGCATCCAATCGGACACACTCGAATCTCCGGGTTCCACCGTGAACTTCGCAAACGGGTTCTCGGTCGGAAGATCTTCCGGCGCAAACGTTTCGGAAGGAGTGGGAACTGCTCGAGTGCCGAGGTCCGGATCCGGACCTATCAAGCCGTCGCACTGATAATGCAGATTGTTGGCGGCACTGGTCGCCTGGGTGCTGACCGGAGCCAGCACCAGGACGGTACATCCGCCGAGGAGCGTCAGTACCGCGACCACCACGCCGACGACGAGCCAGACCCGAACCGGCATCATCGCCAACAGCAGCGGTGCGATCATGTTCCGATTGCTCATCGAGACCCTCCTGCCCGCATTCGGCACGGTTCCAACGACGCCGCCTACCGCCACATCCGGTCGTGTACATCTCCGAATACCTGAGCCCACCGCGGATCGGGCGTATTGGTTCCCGGTGGCTGAGGCGCATTCCACGGGGTGCGGTGACTACCCGAGGACCACATATCGGTGTCGGTCGCCCGCGAGACCACTCGCCGAATTTCCCGGATCGCCTGCGGGTCTGCCGGATTGCGCTCGAAGTTGCGGACCGCTTCACCGACCTCTCGGGCATGCTCGTTACCGATCCAGCGCATCATGCGAGCTGCACCCTGCTGATCGATCCCCGCCAGCTCCGGGAGGCCGGGCGCATTTCCGTTAGCGACGTTGCGCAGCGCGATGATCCGTTCCTGCGTCGGATTTCGCATATAGCTCTCGACGAACGCACGTTGCGGTCCATACGCGTTGCCACCGTCGAGCGTGACTCCACCGGCGTTGGCCCGCCGGAAACGGAATGCCGCCGACTGCAGTGTCGCGATATCGGCCGCCACTTCGTGTTCGTTGCCCTGGCCGCGCAACAGACGGTTGGCCGAGGTCTGTGCGCGCTGCACGGCCGCCACCACGAGGCCGAGATGTTTGTCCTGCAAGGTCTCGTCCTCGGCATTCTCCGTCACGATGCCGAGTGAGCGAATTGCGGTGAGCATGATGTTCTCGTCGGTGAACCCGGCGCCGACCATCGCACCCCAGGCATCGGGCAGGCCGCCCCCGACGTCCACGATGCCCTGCAGAGCTGCGGCCGCGCCGGCCACCGTGTCGATCCCGCCACGCTCGAGGGCCGCGTTGCGAGCCGCCGTCGCGAACAATCGACGGTTCTGATACGACTGGGCGTAGGTACCGGTCGGCCCGCCGAATCCAGGAGCCCCCCACACGCCCCACTGCGCGAGGGCCGAGGTCCGCTCGGTTCGCGAGAACGGCCGCAACGGTGACCGGGTCCGGCCCCAGATCCATTCGGTCGCAGGAGAATTGCTTATCGTGCTGACGGCCCCCAGACTCGCCAGCATTCCCATTCCCTTCATCGAATGTCCGGCGCCGGCATGTCCCATTCCCAGCGCGGTCCCGCCGCCGCCACCGCCGCCACCGCGGGACGACGCACCCTCCATCGCGAGCGCCACCCGGTTGGCGACCCACTCGTTGCCGCGGGTCAGTCCGTCGTTGAGCCGCCGAAGCTGGAACACCGCCACGATCTCGACGATGGCCCCGATGACGAATATCGGCATCACCTGGTCGCCGGCCTGCTGGAACAGATTTCCCAGGAAAAGCACATAAACGCCCAGAAATATGGTGAACACGGCCATTCGCGCGGCGGCGATGAACCCGTCGATCACATTGCGTACCAGAAAGGTCTGAGTCGGGCCGTAGACGAAACCTCCGGCAGCGAAACCGAATATCGCCATGAACCCGTGGTAGACGGTATCGAGTCCCGACTTGATGACCCGCAGCGCGAGATACACCGCGAACAACAGCAGCACAGCGGCGGCCAGCAGCAGAATGAGGCCGGCCCCGATCTGTCCGACCGTGGGGTGCTCACTCCACCAGTGGGCGTAGTTGTCGCATTTTTCCAGTCCCGAGCGGACCGCCTTGTCCCCGCCGGCCTGGATTCCCGAGGTCCACGCCTGCTTGCAGGCCGAGTTGCTGTCGATCACGTAGCCGTAGTTCCACACCTGCAGCGGCCGCCGGGCGAAATTGTCGGCCATATCGCGCTGCATCTGCGGAACCAGCGAATTCACCGTGGGATTGCTGTTACCGTTCAGCCCGGCCGCTACCGCGAGCCCGACATTGCGTCCTTGCGCCAGCAGTCCGTCCGACGACAGTACGTCGGCCAGCGGCTCGGCCAGATAGATCGGCCCCATGACCGCCACCAACAGCATGGACACCACCTGCATGGTGGCCTTGGCATGTAATCCGCGTACGATGAACCAGGCCACGAAGAACGCACCGATGGTCACCGCGACAATCAGCAACATCGGTGTCGCGATCTGCCGGCTCAGCGTCTTCGCCACGCTGTCGAGGGCTTTACTGAACAGGTCGAGCCAGGCGAAACTGAGTGCGTAGCCGACCAGCCAGATCGCCGTTGTCACCAGCACCAACCAGCCGGCGAACTCCAGGCTGATCACCAGCGAGATCGCGGTGTTGCCAGGATTCAGCAGGCTGCCGTGGTCGGTGACGAACCGATAGTCCGACAGTGGAACGCCCGACGAATCCCGCACATTCATCCAGCTGAGCCCGCTGTTGACCGAGGACCCACTGGAATCGTCGTCGGATCCGCTCGCCGCCACGGCGACCGCGCCCACCGCCCCGGGAATTACCGCCAGCACGAAGACCACCACCGTGGTCCATACGACGAAACATCGGCGTCGACTCGCCGAAATCCACTGCCGCACACGGTGAGTCAGCGACGACGGTTGCCACCGCGCCGGGTCGAAGAATTCGAGCTGCCAGCGGTAATCGTCGAGCCGGTCGAAAAGCCCTACCCGCATCCCGGATCCGGCGCTGTCGGATCCGCCGCTCATGGTGCGGCCAACCGTTGCATCTGCGCCGCTCGGGGCGCGATGGTCCGGGTCGCCCCGGCGGTCGGGGTGCTGCTGATCGCCGCGGCCCGATCCTCACGAGCCGGGCCGAGCACCTTCCCCCGTCCGATCCGGTTCAAGGCATCACGCATGAACATCTCGCCGCGCCGTTCCTCCGGAACCTGGCGGCCGGGGCCGACCGGTGGCGAGGTCTCCTCACGCAGGATCTGCAGCAGGAACGGCGCTTCCTCCAGATCCACGCCCAGCCATTCGAGGCTGTTGCGGGCAAGCGTCTCGTCGCGTTGACGGAACACGAAGCGGTTGGGAATCAGGTTGTGTGCGGCACCCTGGAAGTCGGTTTTCGGATCGTGGGAGGCCAATCCGATGGCGGCGAGGTGCTTTCGGCCGTCGCGACTGAAATCGCTGGTCACCGCGGAGCCGACCTGGGTCTGGGTGAAATGGTGCGCCTCGTCACCGACCAGCAGACCGAATCGACCGTTGTCGGACAGGAATGCCTCCCGCGCCGTCACGCCCACCAGTTCGTACAGGGCGGTGCCGAGCCGTTTGGTCAGCGGCAGCCGGTTGTACAGATGCGGGGTCACCAGTTCCTCGGCCGTCGGCAGCGCCAGGTTGTGGCTGCGGATCACCGTGGCGGCCGCATCCAGCCGCAACGGACGCAGGGCCGGATCGAACAACACCGGTACCCGATCGACGATGGTGCCCAGCCGCGCGGCGAGATCGGCGTATTCGTCACCGGCTCCGGGTTCGTCCCGCATCCGTTGCACCAGGCGGAACAGATCGAGTAGGCACGTGATCCCGTGCTCGGCAATGCCTTTGGGAGTCAGGAGACTGCCGATCACCGCGCCCGCGCCGCTGGTGGGTGACAGATCCAGCAGCGGCAGAATCGAATCCAGGGTCCGTTCGCCGGCCACGCGCGGGTCGAACAACCGCAACGGGTCCAGCGAAACCGTCGGATTGGTCAGATCGATGACCACCGCGTTGTCGATGGATCGGGCGAAATGTTCCCACTCGCCCACCTGACTGCGGTCGATGGCGAGGAACTGCCCGCCCATATCGTGGACCAGAACGGCCATCAATTTCAGGAAATACGACTTACCGGAACCGAGCTCGCCGGTCACCGCGAACGACGCCGACAGGTCGTGCAGCGCCGCCTCCATGATGCCGAAGTGAATCGGTTCGAAGTTCCCCGACAACAGATTCACACCGATGACCGGGCCACTGTCGTCGCCGATCTGACTGGTGGTGAACGGAACGAAACCCGACCACATATCCGACGGCGCGATATGCGCGTAATCGTCGTAGGCACGGCGCGGGGGACTGCCCGGAATCATCATCGACCACAGATCGACCTGAGCGCCGACCGGAGCGGTCATCTCGACCTGGAAACGCTTGTACCGGCGGCGCAAGGTGTTGACCGCGTCCATCGTGGTGTCCCGAGAGGGACTTCCGATCGCGATCACGGTGGTGAAGGAGACCTCCGATTCGGCACCGTTGACCTCGAAGTGGTTGTTGTACTCCCCCAGCAGCTGCACCTTCGACATCAGGGTGTTCTGCGCGAACGAAACCTCCTGATCGCGCTGGTCCATCTGCTCGCCGAGCCGGCGCAGGTTCTGCTCGTTGCTTTTGAGGACATTCTCGGCCGGCCGCGTCGAGACCCGCATGGCCCAGTCGATCGTGACGCCTTCCATCCCGTCCAGGAGATTCAGGAATTCACTTCCCCCGGGAAATTTCATCCCCCCGTAGGGAAACGACACCGGAGTGAGCATCGCTTGATACGAGGGCCGGTATTCGAAGTCGGGCTGCACCACCTTGATGATCGGAACGAAGGACGGGCGCAGCCGGCGATTGCTGTCGGCCTGCGCTCCCTCGTCCAGCGCGGCGGAACGGAATACCGCCGCGGTGGCGTCGTCGAGGACCCCGGCCCGGGTGGGCGCCACCGGATCGCCGCCGGCGCCGCGGGAAAGGTAGTGCTCCCACAACCATTGGAACAGCGCGGCCGGCACCGGCACCGGATCGAACTCGGTGCCGATACGCGACAGGATCTCGTTCGCCGTGTCGTCGTACTTCTGCAACTCCTCGCGAGATAGAGCGGTCGCGTCCAGAGTCGTGGTACTCCCCCGCCACATGCGCGACAACGCAGAGAGGCCGGGGCCCGTCGAGCCCACCGGGATCGAGAGCAGATGGATCCGCGTCTGCGGCACGATCGAGCGCACCCGCTCGTACGATGCCATCACTTCCAGTG
The DNA here is from genome assembly GCF_000308855.1 of Nocardia veterana NBRC 100344. Lineage (GTDB taxonomy): Bacteria > Actinomycetota > Actinomycetes > Mycobacteriales > Mycobacteriaceae > Nocardia > Nocardia veterana. Next base: position 52,690 of record NZ_BAGM01000204.1, read on the forward strand.
CGTAATCGTCACATTCGTCGAGATCTACCCCCTCGACCATCTTCCCCAGCACGTCGATGATATTCAGCCGGGCCTGAATACCGAGCAACAGCGAGCCGTTCGGCAAATTCGTGATCAGGGAATGATGGGCGGCCTTCACGTCGAATTTGTCACTGGCCTTGCGCAGCCCGTAACCCATCGGCGTGATGAAGTAGGTCGCCGTCACCATCCCGCTGTGCGTGAATTGCAGATTCCCCCGAACGGCTGCGGTGGGCTGCAGGTCTCGCTCGAACGCCATTCAGTGGACTCCTCCGGCCAAAGCGGGACCGGCCGCGTCACCCGGGGTGACTGCGCGCTCGGCCAGGTTCTCGAAAATATGCGGACGTTCCAGGGGACGACGTTGCCGATGCTGCGGCTGCGGGTCGCTGGGGAAGATGATCACCACCGTCTCGTCCACGAAGGCGAGATGCCGAGTCGACTCGGCGGTCACCGGAAATCCGGAGGCCGACACCGGTTTGCGAAAGAACACCAGACGGCCGAACCAGAGCGCGCGGGAGATGAGCCGGACCCCGGAGTAGGGCAGCAGACTCAATCCGAAGACGGTGGCGATGGTGATGATCAGACCGATCACGAAGGTGATGGCCGGGTTCATCGGCAGGGTCATCGCCGCCACCGAGGTGAGCAGGATGACCACGATTCCCCCGACGACCTGCGGCAGGGTGTACGGCCCGAAGGGCAGCTTCTGCCCGTTCTGCGCCTTGCCGATCATGGTGGGAACACGCTTGATCGGGGTGTACACCTTGACCACTTCGGTCATCGGTAACGCCCGATCGGCTGATCCGGCACGACGCTGGTGGCATCCGAACGCGCGTAGTTGATGATCGTCGGCAACATCCAGAACAACACCGCAGCCAGAATCGCCGACCCGACGACACCGAGCACCTTGGCCGGTGACAGTTTGGATTTCGCCGATTCGGAGATGAGGATGCCCATGCTCAGGATGGTGATGATAACGATGCCCAGCGCGCGGACGACCAACAGGATGTAGTACAGGAGGCTGTTGAGGTGCTGCATCGCGAGTCCCTTCTCGGATCAGTTCTGGGTCGCCGGCGGGATCTGCACGGTCGTCGTCGGTGTGGTTGTGGGGGCGTCGGATGACGATCGATTTCCGGCACCGGAATTGGTCACGATGGTGAGCGGATCGGTCAGCGCCGGAACACGGTCGATCGCCTGCACCTGCCACTGCCCGTTGGTGCGCACCATGGTCAGCGGGTAGGCAAGGGCCGCGCCGTCCGCGGGCCCGGCGGCCTTCGAGGCGCCGGGGGCGGTTCCGAGACCCGAATCGTGCTGGGAGGACTGCGGGCTACCGCTGCTGTCCGAGGGCGCCGCGGCCGCGGCGTTCTTCGGCGCGACAGTCGCCAGCACCCGAGCCGAGTCGCGGCCACTGCCGCAGGTGGAGTCGTCCGAGGACACGCCGACGACCTCCAGCCCCCGCATGGGAGCCGGGCGCAACACGGTGATGCCTGATTGCGTTGTGGTGTAACGAGCCACATCACCGGAGCCGGTGAGATACGCGGTGAGGAATCCCCGCGCCACATCGGCGAGCGGTGTCTCGGTCGAGCACGGTGTCGAATAGGCCAGGGTGACGTCGGGTCCGATGCCCGGCGGCTCGACCATCGCGGGCACCGACAGGGCACGGCGGCGGCCGTCCGGGGTCACCGAGACCGCCACCTGGTAGTACTGCCGTTCGGACGCCGTGGAGTTGCGCCCCGGAACCACCGAGACGGTGACTTCCCAAATCTCGAGCGCCGCAGACGATTCGGTGCGTCCGACATGAACGACGAGCGGATCGGAGACCGGATGCGCAGTCGCCGGCAACCGCAACTGCTGCCCGGAATCCAGATAGGACGACAGTCGATCCTGCTGCCCAGCGGTGGAACTCAGATAGGTGACGACGAAATCCTCTGCGAAGGAGGCCGCCAGCGCGGAGTGTCCGATCAAGGAAACGGTCGCCGAATCCGACGGTCCGGCCGGCGGACTGCGAAACCAGGACAATACGGCGTGCCCGCCGCCCAGTACCGCGAGCACGGCCAGCACGACGACCACAATATTGTCGCGGCGCCGGCGCGCGGTCATCCGGCGAAGCAGATCTTCGCCCGAATTCCCGGATCTACCAGCAAAACTCCGCACTCTCGGAATGGTAGAGAGCGACACCCCCATCCCGGGCCGACTTGTTCCCTACGATGGGAAGTCGACCGCGCGTGCGCCGGTCCGCCTCCGTCCGGTCAGACGCCGTTGCAGTTGGTCGTCGTATCCGATCGGTGTACGCCGCGGCACGGAAATTCCCCCCGCGCACACCGGTTCGACCACCGGCACGTCGTCGACCGCCCGGACCAGCTGCGCAATCGCCAACTGCCGGGTGGAATAGCCGGGGTACGGATAGATCAGTAGCGAGGTCGGCGTATAACCGCCGCCGTAATTCAACGCTCGCACGGTCATTCCGACGGTATCGCCGGCGCGGAGCCGCTCGTCCAGGCGGACCAGGCGTTCCCGGTCGTCGGGGTGAAAGACGTCCACAGGCCGGAACAGATAGTCCCAGCGCACCCAGGGCGCCGGATCGGTCAGCCAATGCGAAATGCTGGCGTATTCCAATTGCACGATAGCCAGATGCGTTCCCGCGCGACGATGCGCCTCACGCAGCCCCACCTGCTCCAGGGTGGGCCCGGCCGCAGGCTGATCGTCGGAACTCACGTCCTCGATCAGCAGCCACGCGCCGGTGGTCCGTTCGTCCGCACGTGCGCGAATCGTCAACCGCCACCGGGCCGGCCGCTGCCCCTCGAATCGCACCGTCGACTCGAATTGCATTCGGGCACCGGGAACCGGGCTGTAGAGCAGGTCGAGCACCTCGGCGTGACGGTTGAAACCCGACATTCGATTGAACAGCTCGGCGATCGAGAGCCGCGGCACATACTCCTCGGGGGTGACCCCGGACAGGTCCGAAACACCGCCCGGCTGCTGCAATGTCTGGGAGGCGAGATCCCAGATCACGCCGATCGCCGGCCGCAGGGGCGGCACGTGCGCGGAGGCCGGGCCGATCCACAACCGAATCGCGTGGACATCTCCGGCCGGGCCGAAGACCGGTTTGACCAGCAGCCGGTGCGGCCCGGCCCGGGTGCCGATTCGGATCTCGACATCTTCGGCCCGGCTGCGCGCCAGGTTGATCGCATCCGCGATACCCGCAGTGTTCAACCCGTCGTAGACGGCGGGCATCTTCGCGAGATGCCGTTGCAAAACCCGCTGCCAGGCACCGAATTCACGTGGCGAATCCCCGACCGAGGCCACCGACATCCACTCGGAGGTCAGCGTCTCTATCGTTATCCACGCAATCACCGGGTCGCTCATCGCACTTTGCCCTGCACCAGCCACTTCGATCGGCCACGATCACTGCTTCGATCATGCACTCAAGAAATGTACCGTTAGACAGCGGCACAATCAACAGGCGCCGGCTGGTGCACCATTGCAGTATGTCCATGATGCACCGGATGCCGCCGTTCAACGGCACGTTTCGTCACAGGATCTTTACCGATACCCGTCAGCCCACTCGACGCCGGCGACAGTTACGACGGCTGCGGCTCCGGTTGTGACACCAGGGCCAGCACCCCGGCGCCGGTGAGCACACCGAGATCGCCGAGTTCCGAAGCCAGCAGCCGCATCCCCATCACCGAGCCGAGCCGAGCGTGGGTCGCAACCGTCGAGTTCATCGTCTTCCACAGCGCCGGACCGGCATTCGCCAGCTCACCACCGATCACGACGGTGTCGAAATCCAGCAGGGGCGCGACCGACGCGATGGCGCGTCCCACCGCGGTGGCCGCTCGCCGAACCGTGGCGACCGCGATCTCGTTGCCCTGGACGCAGGATTCGACCAGTTCGGACAGCGAATTTCCGGTCCAGCCCTGCCCTTGCGCCCAACGAACCGCGGACAGCCCGCCCGCAACGGCCTCCAGACAACCGGTTCCGCCGCATTCACACCTGTCGTCGAAGCCAGGGACCAGCACGTGTCCGAGCTGTCCGGCATTGCCGGTGCGCCCGACGACAACCAGGCCGCCGACCGTGACCGAACCGACCACATGGTCGGACAACAGGACCGACATGGTGTCCATGACCTCATGGGTGAGACCGAAGTTCCGTTCGGCCAGCGCCAGGCACACACCGTCCAGCGCCAATGGCACCTTCGCCGCGGGGAACAGCCCCTTCACCGCGTCCACCAGCTCGAATCCGGCTCGCCACTCGGCGATACCGGACGGTGCCACGACTCCGGCCGTCATATCGATAGGTCCGGACGATCCGATGCCGACCGAGGAGACCTCGCGTCCACCGGCGGCGTCCAACAGCAGATCACGACAACATTCCCACACCCCTCGGGCGGGAACGGGCGCCTTGCGAATCTCGTCTTCGCCCACCTCGTCGTCGATCCGGCTCGCCGCGATCTGCGACGATCCGATCGCCAATGCCAGCACAGTCATGAATTACCCACCATCACAAAGGTTTTGCCGCATCGGCCGATACCCGGACAGCATCAGCCGGTGATCGCCGGTCGCAACCGGCGCCCCAGGACAATACGTCGGCGCGGCGTTTCCGGGGCGGACTCGACACACACCGGCCGGGCGCCGTTGTGGATGATGCGCAGCGGACGTTTGTGATCGACCGGGTTGATCCGGTGACGATCGAGGTTCTCGACGACCTTGCCGGCGCTGTCGTAGGCGATACCCGCCCAGATCATCGCGCGCGGGCCGTCGCCGCGAGCGATCAAAGCCTGTGCCATCCGGGAACATTCGGTGAGCAGCGGGCAGCTCGCGCATACCCGGACTGCCGATCGCCAGGACTCCAGGCTGCCGACATCGAGATCCCAGTCGTTGGGACCGTCCGCGCACGGCGGGCGATGGCCCGAGGGGGTCGGCGCAGATGCTGGGGTGGTGTGCGAAACCTGCTGGGAAGCAGTGTTTCCGAGAGAGATCCGGCGGGCGTGAATCGTTGTCATTTCCGTCTCCGAGGTTGCCGAGGACACACGTGTGCAATCGCAGAGGACGGCTCGCAGACGTGGCCCATGGTCGGGCGGGCATCGGGGCTGCTCAACAGTCCCCGGCAACCAGCAGCGAACTGCTGTACTCGGCACGTTAACCCAGGATTCGACGGACAGCAACCACTTCTGCCGCTATTTAACGGCACATTGACCAAGTCGTTGCACCGATGTATCGTCGGTTAACGGGACGTTTTTGTACGGTCCGTTTTTCTACGGGGTAAGTTGTGATTTCCTAAGAGGTATGGCTGTGCACTCGGAGTACACGATCGACGAGCTGGCGCGGGCAGCAGACACCACCGTGCGCAGTGTCCGCGTGTACCACGAACGTGGGCTGTTGCCGTCCCCGGAGGTCCGGGGCCGCATCGGCTACTACGGGTCCGACCACCTCGAACGGCTGCACACCATCAGCCGGCTGCTCAGCCGCGGCATGAAACTCAACGGGATCCGGGAGCTACTCGAGGCCTGGGACCGCGGTGACGGACTGGCCGACGTCCTGGGCGTCAGCGATCCACCGGCCGAGCGCGAACCGGCTGCGGCACAGGAGAAGCCGGCCGACGACGATCCGCTCGCCGATCTGCCCGACTATGTCAAGCAGGCGCTGGCCGCGAGTTCCGATCCGCTGGACGCCTATCGCGTCACCAACCCCCGCTGCGGCGATCTGGCCGCGCGTCTCATGGACAGCGGAGTGCCGGACAGCACCGCCTTCCAACTGGTGGAGCGGCTGCGCGCGGACTGCAACAAGATGGCCGATCGGTACGCCACCGAACTCTTCTACTGCCTGGCCGGACAGGCCTACGAGCGCTCGCAGCGCGACAGCAAGGATCGCGCGCGCCTGGAGACCGAATTGGCCATCGCCCGGCTGATCGTCACCCGCGCGGCCTCCGAACTCATCGACCAGGCCTTCGCGCGGCACGCCGAGTTGCCCGCCCAGAACGAGGCTGCCCGATAAGTCCGGATCTTTCGGATCGGCGTCGGCGCGGCCGGTAGGCTGCGTGAATGCGCAGGCCTCAGCTCGTATCCCGGCGGACGCGACACATCTCCGCATTGGACCGGCGGCTGGTCGATCGCAGCGCCCGACTGCCGGCGAGTTCGGCCGATGCCGTCCTCCGCGCGCTCAGCCTCGCCGCGAACGCCAATCGGCTGTGGTTCGCGGTCGGCGCCGGGGTGATCGCATTCGGCACTCCGGCGCAGCGACGGGCCGGCGTTCGCGGACTGGTCGCACTCGGGATCGCCAGCGGGGTCGCGAACGGGGTTGCCAAACCGCTGTTTCCGCGTCGCAGACCGCCCGCCGAGGCGGTGCCGCTGATGCGCCGGCTGATCTCGCCGCCGGTCTCCTCCTCGTTCCCCTCCGGGCACGCCGCGTCCGCCGCGGCCTTCACCACCGGCGTGGCGCTGGAGGCGCCGGCACTGGCGGTTGCCGTGGCGCCGCTGGCCGCGGCGGTCGCCTACTCGCGCGTGCACGTGGGCGTGCACTGGCCCAGCGATGTCCTCGCCGGTGCGGCG
>NZ_BAGM01000203.1 GCF_000308855.1 Nocardia veterana NBRC 100344
GCCGATTCGGCCGGGGCCTGCTGCGCGGGCGCCTCCTGCGCCGGGGCCGGCGTGGATGCGGGCGCCTCGCCCGCGTCGCCGATCACGCCCAGTTCGCCGCCGACCTCGACGACGTCGTCCTCCTGGGCCACGATCTTGGTGAGCACACCGGCTGCGGGGGACGGGATTTCGGTGTCGACCTTGTCGGTGGACACTTCGAGCAGGGGCTCGTCGACCTCGACCGTGTCTCCTTCCTGCTTCAGCCACCTGGTCACAGTGCCCTCGGTGACGCTCTCACCAAGAGCTGGCATCTGGACGGAGAAGGCCATGTCCGTTGACTCCTCTAACTGCTCGACGGGTTCACAACAGTTCGTCTCTCGGCGGGGGAACGCCGCGGGTCGCGGCGAGCACCCGATTGCCACCGAACATTCCTGTGGCACCGGAGATCCGTGCGGTTCTTGTTCCGGTTCTCCATCCTTGCACTCGCCGTTGCGATACGTACCACAGGGCGGGCCGTCCGCGGCGCCGTGGCGATTTCACAGCATCGTTCCGACGGCGGAGAGCTGCCTCGATAACGATCTCGGCTATCGGCGTGTCTGGTTCGACACTCCGCGCCGAACGAGCGGGTGCGGAGCGCCTCGGTCCCCGAAGCTGGGCATCCGCCCGAAATGCCCGACAGCTGGCACTATCGATACGTCGGGAGTGCGCACACCCGACATCCGGACAGGAGGTAGGTGGCCGTGGGGTTGCTCGATCGTTTCCGCGGCGGCCGCCCGGGCAGGCGCGCCGACGCCGCCGATATCGGTTATCTGGCCGAGTGGACGCGCTCGCACGTCGGCGTGGAAGCGTATATCGAACCCAAAACGACAGTGACCGATGTCACAGCGGTTCTTATCGCCGCCGATGGGGAATGGACCCGCCGGGTCGTGGGTGAACGCGGCGCGCGGCAATTGTCGAGCCGACTCGGTATCCCGGTGTACGACGTCGGCCGCACCGGCTATCCGCAACGCATGCGCGACTACGACGCGCGTAAGCGCATCGAGCGTAAGCGTGCGCTGGAAGCGGAGTTGCGCGACCTCTCACCGGAGTAGGCGGCAGCCGCCACTGCCTCGGGCGCCGTGGGGATCGGACGCTCCGGCCGGCCGCGCGGGTCGCGGCCGGTCGGAGCGAATCCTGTTGCGCTGCTTACTCGCCCGCGATGTCGGTGAGCACCGCGACCAGCGTCCGCACCGGAACGCCGGTGCCGCCCTTGCCGATGTAGCCGAACGGGCCACCGGTGTTGTAGGCCGGGCCCGCGACATCCAGGTGCGCCCACTGCACCCCCTCGGGCACGAACTCCTTGAGGTAGGTGCCCGCGACGAGCATGCCGCCCCAGCGGTGCGGGGACACGTTGGCCATATCGGCGACCTTCGAGTTCAGATCCGCGCGCAGTTCGCTGGGCAGCGGCATCGGCCAGCCGTTCTCGCCGACCTCTTGCGAGATCCGGGCGACCCGGTCGCGGAACTCCTCGGTACCCATCACGCCGGGGGTCCGCGTGCCCAGTGCCACCATCTGGGCGCCGGTCAGCGTCGCGACGTCGATCAGATAGTCCGGCTCGTCCTCGCCGGCGCGCACGATGGCGTCGGCCAGAATCAGGCGGCCTTCGGCGTCGGTGTTGATGACCTCGATGGTCGTGCCGCCGTACTGGGTCAGCACGTCACCGGGCCGCTGCGCCGTCGCCGACGGCATGTTCTCCGCCATCGGAACGGTGGCGACGACCGTGATCGGCAGGCCGAGCCGGGCCGCCACCAGCGTGGTCGCGATGACCGCCGCGGCGCCACCCATATCGGAGGTCATGTTCTCCATATTCGCCGCCGGCTTGATCGAGATGCCGCCGGTGTCGAAGGTGATGCCCTTACCGATCAGGGCGACCTTCTTCTCACCGCCGGCGTACGTGATGCGGATCAGTCGCGGCGGCCGCGAGGACCCCTGCCCGACGCCGATGATGCCGCCGAAGCCGGCCTCGGCGAGTTGCTTCTCGTCGAGGATTTCCACCTCGAGCCCGGCCGCACGAGCCAGTTCGGCTGCGCGGTCCGCGAATTCGGCCGGGTACAGCGCGTTCGGGGGAGTGTTGACGAAATCGCGTGCGGTGGCGACCGCTTCGGCGACGGCCTGTGCGCGAAACAGTTCCTCCTCGCCCACATCGGGGGACGGGACCAGGAATTCGACCCGCTGCACCGGCTGGTCACCGGGCTTCGGCGCGGACTTGTCGGATTTGAAGGCGGTGAAGGTGTACGCGCCCAGATAGAAGCCTTCGGCGGCGGCGCCCAGATCGAGTCCGGACAGCGTCGTGACCGCGGTGCCCGAACCGGCGAGCGAGCGGGCGGCGGCACCTGCGGATTTGCGGATCTGTTCCGGATCGAGTGCGTCCGGAGCGCCCAGGCCGACCGCGAGCACACTCGTCGCGCCCAGCCCGTCCGGCGCGGGGATCCGGGTCAGCTCCTCGGCCTTGCCCTTGGCCCCCACGGCCAGCAGCGCCGCCAGCAACCGATCACGGGTGTCGCTGTCGAGCACTCCGTCGAAGATGTCGGCAGCGGCGATCTCCGGCCCGTCGTCGGTGGACAGAAGTCCGATCACGAGGACATCGGTGTCGGGGCCGATGCTCTCGGTACGTGCCAGTTCCGGGCCGAGTGAACGATCTGCAACAGCTGTCATGCGCCCAGGTTACTGGGTGCAGCCGCGGTCCTTCCCGGGTGCTCGCGGCGCGGGACGGGACCGTCCGGTGCGGTGCCGCGCCGGCGCGTCCGGTGGGCGGCGGCCCGCCGATCCGGCTACTCCTCGTCGGTCTGCGCGGACAGCGGCACGCCGGTGTGGAAGAACCGGATCAGGCGTCCGATGCGGACGCAATGTGCCGCACAGCGCTCGAAATGGTGTGCCAGCAGCGCTGTTTCGACGGCCATCGCATTGCCGTACTCCCAGTCCGGCTCGGCGACCGCGCGTAGCAGCTGCTGGTGGATCCGATCGACCGCCGGGTCCGGCGGGATCAGGGTGGTATCGGGTTGCACCTGCTGTGCGGTGATCACGGCGATGGCGGCGCCGGTGAGGCCGACGAGGGCGGCGGCCATCGCCGACAGCTGCCGGGTGATCGCGGCCGGTGCCACCGGGTCGGGGAACTTGCGCACCACACCGTCGGCGACCCGGCTCAGTCCGCCCGCGATGCCCGACAGATCTTCCGCGATCTGGATGGCGGTCACCACATTTCGCAGATCGCGGGCGACCGGTGCCTCCAAGGCGAGCAGGATCACCGACCGGTCCTCACATCTGGCATGCTCGGCCTGGATCTGTTCCTCGAGTGCGAAGACCTCGTAGGCGGCGGTCAGATCGGCGTTCTCGATCGCCACCGCGGCCCGCTCGGCCGCCTCGTGTGCCAGCTGCGCCATATGGGCGAGCTCATCGGTGAGCGCCGCGAGCTCGGAGGAGAATTTCGTTCGCACCCTGGTATCTTCGCCGCCCGGCCCGCCGAACGTGCAATATCGCAGGAAAACTCGTCCGATATCCGGCCGGCCCGGTGGTGTCGTGCAGTCCCACACCGAGTGTCGATCACTAGTCTGTACCGAACCGTGCCGACGGTTGTGCGATTGGAGGGTCTCGGGCTGGTGGAGTTGCGAAGCGAGGCACTGTCCGAACAGCGCACGAGTCCGGCGGCGGGCTCGCTCGGCGCGGCGCGGCCGCTGATCTCCGATGCCGCTGCGGCCGAGGACGATGGTTTCGACTGGCTGGGCCGGGCCCGTGCCGGACGCGTACTGCACTTGGAACGGCCGCAACGGATCTGGGAGCGAGATCGGACGCCCGGCCGCTCGCGTCCGTATGTGGTGGCCACCTTCAACCTGAAGGGGGGTGTCGGAAAGACGACCACCACGGCGGCCCTGGCCGAGATTCTGTCGGCGGAGTTCGACAAGCGCGTGCTGCTGATCGATCTGGATCCGCAGGCGAATCTCACGGCCATGATGGTCGGCGAAAACCGGGCCGTGGAACTGGATTCCGTCGACCGCACGCTCGCCGCCATCTTCGCTGCCGCGCTGGCCGGTGCGCCCGCACCCGATGTGCGGGCGCTGATCCAGCGGGAGGTGTCGGCCATGCGCACGGTGACCACGGTCGATCTGCTGCCCGCCTCCCCGAAACTGATTGCGCTGCAGGACGAGATGCCGTCGCTGCGGCACTGTGAGCCGACCGCGGTCCTGGCCGAGGCGTTGTCGGGCGTGCTCGCGGACTACGACTACGTGTTCGTCGACTGTCCGCCGAATCTGGGCCCGATCACCCAGAACGGATTACGACTGTCCGATGGGTACGTCATCCCGACCATCCCGGACATCATGTCCACCTACGGTATTCCGCCGGTGCAGGCGCATCTGCGCCACCTCGCCGCGCGGTGGGGCGCGCCGCTGGAGGAACTCGGCGTCGTGGTGACCAAATATCGGCGCTCGTCGGCGGTGCACCGCAGCACGCTGGAGATTCTGCAGGCGAATCGCACGCTGCCGCGCCTGTTCCCGACCCGTATCCCGGATTCCAACCAGATCGCCGCCGCGGCCGCCTTCACCGATTTCGGCAGTCTGCGCCGGAAGTACGGCACGGGCGGGCAGTTCCTGGCGCTGCGGGAATTGACCGCGGATTTCCTCGCCACCACCCGCATCACGCTGGCCTGGGGTCGTTGAGCAGACGAGCCGATAATGCCCATGATGTCAACTTTGCATTGACGAGTCGATAGTTGTCAACCAGTGGTTGACGATACGGTGTGTCGGTTCTACCGTGGGCGCATGGCTTCCTCCGAACCGTCTCCCCGGATCGTCACCCCCGAACAGCGCCGCGCGACCGGAGCGTCCTTCGGCGTCGATGCCGCCCGTTACGACCGCACTCGCCCGCGTTACCCGCAGGCCATGATCGACCGGATCGTGGCGGCGAGTCCGGGGCCGGCGTTCCTGAACGTCGGCTGCGGCACCGGGATCGAGGCGCGGCAGTTCCGGGCGGCCGGCTGCGCCGTGCTCGGGGTCGAACCCGACGTGCGAATGGCCGACTTCGCGCGTCGCGACGGGGTCGACGTCGAGGTGGCGCGGTTCGAGGAGTGGGATACGGCGGGCCGCCGCTTCGATGCGGTGGTGTCCGGGACGGCCTGGCATTGGCTGGATCCCGCGGCCGGCGCCGCGAAGGCCGCCGAGTCCTTGCGTCCGGGCGGACGATTGGCGCTGTTCTGGCATGTCTTTCATCTGCCGCCCGCCGTGGTCGCGGCCTTCGCGGAGGTCTACAACCGGCTGCTGCCGGATTCGCCGTTCCGCGTACCCGCCGGCGCCGTGCAGGCAATGGAACATTACGAGCCGATATTCACCAACTCGGGCAACGGGATTCGGGACACCGGCGAGTTCGGGGCGGTGCAGCGGTGGCACTACGACTGGGAGCATCGCTACACCCGCGCCGAGTGGCTGGATCAGATGCCCACGCAGGGCACGTTGACCCAGGCTCCGGTGGAGATCGTCGCCGAGGTCCTCGCCGGTGTCGGCGCCGCCATCGACGAGATGGGCGGGAGTTTCACGATGCCGTACACCACCGTCGTCGTCACGGCCGCCCGGGAACCGGCCGCGCTATGAGGTAGCTCACATCACGATCGTCGGGGAACCACGACGGCCCGGGGACGTCCAAAGTCATGACGGACAACATCTTTCGAGACTAGGAATCGTCATGAGACGTACCACGGCTGCACTTCTCACCGCCGCCGCGATCGCCGGCTTCGGCCTGATGGCCGGGCAGGCGACGGCGGCTGCGTCGGCCCCCGCCCGGCATCAGGTGGTCGATCCATCCGAGCGGAACGGCTGCCCGCCGCCGCCGACCGGTCCGGACGGTCGTCCGTTGCCGCCGCCGCGGGGACTGGACGGTAGACCGCTACCGCCGCCGACCGGCGCCGACGGCAAGCCGTGTCCGCCACCGCTGGGTCCCGACGGTCGGCCCTTGCCGCCGCCGCCCGGCGCCTGATCGCGTGACCGCGCTGAGCCCACGACGGTCGCCGCGCCCCTCGTGTGCTCAGCGCCTGTCCACGTCGGCGGGGCGGTCCTGCCGGTGGACGGCGGCTGCGCCGTCGCCCGAGCCTATTCCGGACGCACGACAGCGAAACGCGCACAAGCGAATTCGCCGTTGCGGGCGAGTTCGGTGAGTTCGAGTTCGAGGCGCCGGGGCAGCAGTGGCTGTCCCGCCCCGATGGTGACCGGTGCGATGGAGACGGTCACCTCGTCGAGCAGACCGTGGTCGGCGAACTGACCGGCCAGATCGCCGCCACCGACGATCCAGATGCCCTTGTCGCCGGCGGCCGCCGCCATCTCCTTGTGTACGACGGTGACCGGTTCCTGGGTGAACCGCACGTCGGCGCCGTCGGTCCGGGCGGGGAACTGCCGGTGGGTGAAGACCCAGACCGGCATCGGATAGGGCCAGTCCATTTCCGGATGGTTGTCGAGGATCCACTGATATGTGCTGGCCCCCATGGCCATTGCGCCGATCTTGGCGATGAAACTGTCGTATCCCATCGGTCCGTCACTGTCGACTCGGCGCGTGAGCAGCCAGTCCAGTGAATGGTCCGGAGTCGCGATGAATCCGTCGAGGGTGGTGGCGGTGTAGTACACGGTCCGGGTCATTCTCATCCTCTCCTGCGCAACCACATGATCGGGTCGCCCTGATCGTTTTCCGTTGTGCGGTCGGGTAGTTCGCTGCGGATCCATTGCCGGGCCAGCAGTCGCCGGTAGGCGGAGTAGGTCAGCACGTGCGCGACGACCGAGCCGAGGACGAAACTCTCCGGCGGCTCGCACAGCGCGTCGATGAGAGTGTCGTCCCAGCCACCACGCCGATCGATCTCGCGGACCGTATCGAGCCACCGCGGGGCGACATCGTCGAGCCGGCGGACCAGTTCGGGCAGGTCGTCGCCGCCGCGCTCGGGTTGATCGGCGCCGTCGATGGAGGCCAGCCAGACCTCCTTGGTCCAGATCACCAGATCGAGGACGGTCGCGATCGAGGCGTCCGGCCCGTCCCAGGACAGGACGGCGCGGGTGTCGCGCTGCCGTCGATACTGTGCCTCGTCGAGGTCCTCGGCCATTTCCAGCAATTCGCGGGTGTCGGCCACATCGTGGTGCAGCAGTAGCGATGTCGGATCCATATCGTGCCTACCTCTCGGTTCCCCCTCCACCCACAGCGACATGGGCGGATGGAAGTGGATTCCGTTCACGGCCGGTAACCACCGCGGCCGGGCCTGCGCGGGTGTGGCGCTCGGCGGATGTCCGAAGGCCCGGCTGTAGGCGCGGCTGAACCCCTCCACCGAGTCGTAGCCGGCCGCGAACGCCACATCCGTGACGGCGGCGCCGCTTCCGAGCTGCCACGCGGCCCGCTCCAGTAGTACCCGCCGGCGCATCGCCACCGGCGACTCTCCGGTGCCGCGGGCGAACTGCCGGGAGAAGTGATACGGCGAGGCGAATGCTCCCCGTGCCATGTCGTGCAGTGTGGTGTTGTTCTCATCCAGTACGGAATCGAGCAGTTCTCGTAGTCGGTCGCGTCCGGTGGTCACGCGGTTCAGTCTGGTCCGCCGGAGCGGTGGCGCGCTTGACCGATCTTGCGCATGTCGGTTCGCTAGTCCGCGTCGAGGACGTCGCGCGCCTTGTCGTAAAGACGGTGCCGTTCGTGCGCGCCTATGCTCCCGCCGTTGACTCTGTGGGTGACTTCGTCGAAGCCCTTTTTCTCGAGCACCTTATTGAGATCCTTGTTCTCCCAATACCACGCGGCGGTGTCGAAGGCGTGGTCCGGGTCGTCGGCCTTGTCCGGATGCGCGACCAGATCGATGCCGATGGCCTTGCCGGCTGCCTCGTAGTTCGAGCGGCCGGTGAGCTGCAGGGCGCCACGGCCGTGATAGCGGGAGCCGTCCCCGGGATGGGTATTGCCCAGCGAACGCCCGACTGCGGTCTGCGGGCCGTAGTTGTGGTCGAAGTAGGCGCGGTCCCCGTATTCGTCCAGGGTTCTCAGCCCAGCGGTCTCGTGCAGCACCTGCGCAAGGAACGCGGCCTCGCGGTCGGGTGTGGTGATCTCGGCCGACAGCATCGCCTTGTTCAAATACGGTAGGTATTTTGCCAACGTTCCATCGGGGACGCTTGCAATGCCGGCTGCGGAATTCGTCTTCGGCACAAGTGCTTTCAGATCATTCAGGGTCAACGGGCCCATCGCGTCCCCGGTCGACTCGTTCGTGCCGGCGACGGCCTCGTACTTCTTCGCGATCTTTCGCAGCGAGGTCCGCAGCCGCTCGATGAGTCCTACTTCCACGCTCGTGGACAGCGGCCCCGTTCCCACTGCGTGCAGTGCGGACCGTAGTTCGCACACCTCGTCCCAGATCTCGCGATTGAGTTCGGTGCCCATTGTCGCCGCGTCGGCCACCTTGGCGGCGATGTCCCGGTGCCGGCTGACCAAGCCCTGGGTCACGCCGCGGATCTTGTCCACGGTGGCGTTGTGTGCTGTAGCGACCAGGGATTTGTCGATGGTGTCGTCCAGTCCGGTCGTGCGCAGCACCTGGTTCACGTCGGGAACCGCCGCCTTGTCACCGACGCCGAGGTGGTCGACCATCGCCTGGAACAGCGCCCGCACCAGACCGGTCGTATGCCGCAACGCGGGCCTGGCGCGAGGTGGCGCCGGCAGGTCGACGGTCCAGCCCGTCCAGCCGTAGGTCGGGCAGATCGTGGCGTCGTCGGGGCCGGCGGCCTGCGGTGACGTCGCCCGCTCCTGGGCAGCCGCTTCGGCCAGGATGCGTGAAGTGGGTACGACCCGCTCGACGCCCATGCTGTCATGCTGGCACGATCGCGCGGTGGTTCTCAGCTATGAGAACGGCCGGACACTCAGATCCGGTGGTGCCGGTGTCCCCCGAATCCGGGTGGGCCGAATCCGCGCTGACTGCGGATGAACAGGAAGAACAGCACCGGAAAGACGAAGAACGGAACCATATGCGTGGTCGCGGCGACCGCGACCGCGAAGACCAGGACGGCGACCACGAGGGCCGGCACGAACGCACGCGGTCGGGACCGGCGAGGCGGCGGCAACGCCGGTGCCGGGGGTGCCGGGCGCGGCAGATCGGCGAAGAGTTCGAGCAGGTCGGCGGCGGTCTTGGCGGCATAGGCGCGGCGCACTCGCTCGTCGTATTCGTCGAGATCCAGCCGCCCGGCGGCGAAATGGTCGCCGAGCGCGGCCGCGGCCCGCTCGCGTTCGGCCGTGCCGACCCGGACACCGGGCGGCCCGAACACCGCGGGATCGAAATCGGTCATGGCAACCGCCTCACCGGTGGAACGAATCACGATGCTCCCAGGGTAGGCCGGTTTCCGGCGGTACGCCTGCGCCGACGGGCGTATTCGCGGCTACATCCCGCGGCGGACTCCTTCCTGCCGAGCACCGCCGGGGAGACCACGGCATCGTCGGCGCACTGATACCCGAAACCGTTGCGGCGAAACAGCATTCGCCGCGTTCTGCCAGGTCGCGCACCTGTCGGATTTCGCACAACCGCAGGTGACTGCGCGCGCCGGAGTCGGTCGGTACCGTGGCTGGTCGAGCATCGAGATACAGCCGTCGCAAGGGAGTGGAAGCCTTGGAGGAGGTAATTCGACCGCTGGTGGTTTTCGCGGTGACCCTCGCGGTCACCATCGCCACCGGTCTACTGGCCGATCGCTTGCTGTGCCGCGCGGCCGGCAGACACCCGCAGAACCGACTGCCCAGCCTGCTGCGCCGGGTACATATGCCGTTGCAGGTCTTCCTGGCGACACTCGCGCTGCATTTCACCTACCCGCTGGCGCAGATCCAGTTGCGGCGCGACGACGTGGTCCTCAATGTGCTCGCCGCCATGGCGATCCTGTCCGCCGCCTGGGTGGTGATGCGGGCCGTCGACGCGGTCGCCGAGAACACGCTGGACAAATACGCCCGCCGCACCCATGACGTCGCCAAGGTGCGGCGGCTGCACACCCAGTTGACGTTGGTGCGGCGGATCATCACCACCGTGCTCGCGATCACGACCGCGGCCGTCGCGATCCTGCTGCTGTTCCCGAACCTGCGCACGCTCGGCACCTCGCTGCTGGCCTCGGCCGGGATCATCGGGGTGATCGCCGGTGTCGCGGCCCAGTCGACGCTCGGCAATCTCGTGGCCGGTCTGCAGATCGCGTTCGGCGATTCGGTGAAGATCGGCGACACCGTCGTGGTCGAGGGGGAGTGGGGCACGATCGAGGAGATCACCCTGTCGTTTCTCACGGTGCGCATCTGGGACGACCGCCGGCTCACCATGCCGGTGTCGTACTTCAATTCCAAGCCCTACGAGAACTGGTCCAAGGGCGGGCCGCAGATCACCGGCACGGTATTCCTGTACCTGGACACCAGCACGCCCGTGGCCGCGTTGCGCGAACATCTGGGCGAGTATCTGCGCACCCGCGACGACTGGGACGGCCGCACCTGGAATCTGCTGGTGACCGACAGCACGCCGACCGGTATTCAGGTGCGCGCGTCGATGTCGGCTCGTAATCCGGACGACGTGTGGACACTGCGCTGCGCGGTGCGCGAGGAGCTGCTGGCCTGGCTGGGCCGAGAACATCCGAACGCGCTGCCCAGGATTCCCGCCAGTGTGGTGGAGCGGACGCCCGCGATGGCGGAGTAGACGATTCGACGGGCGCCGGTGTCGGCGGCTGCGTATAGGGTTTCGGCGTGCGCGATTTCCGCTTCGGTGTCAATTTTCTGAGCCCCGGTTCCGCCGACGAGTGGGCAGCCAAATGCCGGCGGGCCGAAACCCTCGGCTACGACGTGCTGTTGGTGCCGGACCATCTCGAGATGCCCGCCCCCTTCCCGTCGGTTCTCGCCGCGGCGCAGGCGACCGAACGGCCACGGGTCGGTACCTTCGTCCTGAACGCGGCCTTCTGGAATCCCGTACTGCTGGCCCGCGATGTCGTGAGTACCGCCCGGCTCAGCGCCGGCCGCCTCGAGCTCGGGCTCGGCACCGGTTATGTGCGCGCCGAATTCGACGAAGCGGGAATCGACTTCGGCACCCCGCGTACCCGGGTCGACCATCTCGAACGGACCCTCGTCGAACTCGATCGCCTGCTGCCGGATCCGCGACCTACCATCCTGCTCGGCGGCAGCGGCAACCGGATGCTGCGGCTGGCGGCCCGTCATGCCGACATCATCGCCTTCACCGGCGCGGAACCCGTCCCCGGCAGTACCGACGGCAGCATTCGGCTGTCGACCGCCGCCACGGTGGACGAGCGGGTGGCCGCCGCGCGCCGCTTCACCGCCGAATTCGACCGCGATCCCGAGTTCAACATCCTGATCCAACAGGTCGTCACCACCTCCGACCGCGCCGCGGCGGCCGCCGAAATCGCTTCCCACGCAGACCATTTGACGCCCGAGGAAGTGCTCGACCTGCCCACCTTCCTGATCGGCACCACCACCGAAATGGCCGACCAGTTGCGCCGGCGTCGCGAACGCTTCGGCTTCTCGTACGTGACGGTGCTGGAACCGGCGGTGGAGGATTTCGCGCCGGTGATCGCCGAACTGCGCGGGTGACACCTGGCCGCGCGCCCGGGTCAGGCGAGTACCCGGCGCAGTTGCGGTCGCTTCGGCAGGCGTCCGTCTCCGGTCGAGACGCCGCGCATCCGCCGCCACAACCACGGCCGTACGGTCGCTGCGACCCAGGCGATTTCTCCGATCACACCACCGGCGCGGTAGGACTCGGCGTCGGCGGATGCCTCGGCCCAGCTGTGGTCCGCGCCGTCGAGACCGAGTGCTTCCGCGGCCGCGAGGGCGAACCGGTCGTGGCCGCGGGGTGAGCCGTGTAACCGGTCCGCGCTCCACATCCGCAGGTCGGTCATCGACGGCGCGCCGAACAGGTCGACCAGGCACAGGTCGTAGCGGTCGGCGCACAACCGGATCCGGTCGTTCACGAGGTCGATCCGCGGGCCGATCAGCCGGGCCGCCAGCGGCACGATGCGCCGGGCGTCGGGGAACGTGGTCGTGACGACCGTGGCACCGCCGGCGCGCAATTTCGCGTACAGCTCCTCCATGATGTCGAGTGCGGCGGCGAAATCGCCGCCCGGTGCCGTGACGTCGTTCATGCCCGCGCAGATCCCGACCAGATCCGGATCCATGGCGAGCGCCGCGTCGAGCTGTTCGTCCCGGACCTGGGCGAGCCGGCGGCCGCGGACGGCGAGGTTGGCGTAGGCGATATCCGGATTGTCCTCGGCGAGTCGGGTGGCCAGGCGGTCGGCCCAGCCACGCAGGCCCCCGTGGGCGTCACCGTCCCACAGTCCCTCGGTCTGGCTGTCTCCCATGGCCACGAACCGCTCGTACCGGATACGCGACGGGGACCCGTCCTCGCGTGGTGCCGAGGGCGATGTCGGCATGGCAGACCTCCGGAATCCATGGGACGGTACCGATCATTACCGTCGCTAACGGCCCACCAGGTTACCCGCAGCCGAGAAGCCGGCCACCATCCGGAACAGTCCCGGATCGGCGACGACGAAGTCCGGTACGCCGGCGACGCGCTGCCGGAAGCGGGGATCCTCGATCGCCGCCCGCCAGGCCTGGGCGCTGTCCCAGTGCGCGACGTTCACCAGCTGGAAATGGGTATCGGCGGCGATCGCCCGGTGCAGTCGGCTGTCCCGGAAGCCGGGCGCCTTGCTCATCAATTCCGCGCGGTCGACCCAGTCGGTCAGGAATCCGTCGATCCGGTCGGGCGGGATTTCGAAGACGTTCACGAACGTGATGCCCGGCTCCGCATCGGAACGGTCCGGCTGCGAACCGAATTCGGCCGCAACCCGATACCACCCGCCGCGCACCGTGGCGTAGTCGTTCGCGGTGGCCGCGGACGCGGTGAACGCGGGATTCGCCAGCGCTCGGTCGCGCGCTTCGACACTGTCCCACCGAGCCACGTTGACCAGACCCAACCGGGTCTCCGGCCGCAGGCGCCGATGGAGTCGCGCAGCTCGGAAACCCGGGGCGGTGTGGACGAGTGCGACGCGCTCGCGCCACCGCTCGACAGCCTCGTCGATCCGATCTTCCGGTAACTCCCACGTGTCGATCAGGGTGATTCCGTCAGCAATCATCGCACCATCCTGAAACCTCGAGTGCGGTGGAGGTCAACAGTGGTGTGGGTCACCACGTGCGGATGTTCTTCCGTCGTAACCCCTGCACGGGTGCGGACAATGTAATACCTTGGTGGACAGAGCTTTTGGCGGCCATGGTGCGGCGGCTCGATCAGGGTCCCCGGCCGGCTGGGCTGGTAAGGGGGAACTGCGATGTCCGATATCGCCTTCGAACAGCGTCGTCATCGGATCGAGCACACGCTCCGCGAACAGGTGGTGCTGACGCCGGCCTGGCGGCGATTCCTCTCGGTTCCGCTGCTGCGCGACGGCTGGCACGTCCTGATCGAACGCGAGAACAGCAGATCGGATCGGTTCGATGCCTATGCTGTCGGTCCCGGCGGCGTTTTCGCGCTGGTACTCACCGATGTGGTCCCCGCCGCCGCGGACCTTCGCCGGATCCGCTGGCGCGCCGAGGAGACATTCGCCAACCTCACCGCGGGGCGGAAAAGGTATGTGCCGCACATGATCGAGATCCTGCTGCTGATGGCTCAGGCGCCGCCGACCCCGGCCGAAGCGCGCTACATCGCGGTCGATCCGGCAACGATCGCGAAACGCCTGTTCGCCGAGGCGACACTGTCGAAGCAGCATGCGCGGCAGATCGCGATGACGGTCGCCGAGCGCAACTCCTGGTTCACGCTGCTGTCCGCCGAGCCGGTCGCCACCGAAACCGTCACGGGTGAAGGACTTTTCGACACCGCCACACTCCGGGCGAACGAGCGCGCCCGAGCGCTGCGGCGACCGTTCCGGGAATGGATGATCTACCTCGATCCGGATCAGCTCGATCTGGTCTACCGGAACTACAGCGGCCCGGCGCGCATCAGTGGCCCGGCGGGAACCGGCAAAACCGTTGTCGCCCTGCACCGGATGGCACGCCTGTCGAAGCAGGGCGGCGGGCGGCAACTGTTCACCAGCTTCGTGCGTACCCTGCCGACCTATCACGAATCGGGTTTCCGCCGGCTCGCGCCGCATGCCGGCGAACGGGTCGAGTTCCTCGGCCTGCACGCCTGGACCACACAATTCCTGCGCAACCGCGACATCGGCTGCCGTCTCCGCACCGGAGACAACGCGTTCTATCACGCCTGGCGCACGGCCCGGACCCATCTCGAACCCATCGAACCGAATCCGAGCTACTGGAAGGACGAGCTGCACCGGGTCATCAAGGGGCAGGGCATCGACGATCCGGAGATCTACCTGAAGATCGACCGGGTGGGCCGGAATCGGCTGCGGCTGGACCGATCTCGCCGCGAGCTCGTCTGGAATCATCTCTACCTGCCGTACCAGGCGGCGTTGCAGGATCTGGACATCGTCGACTTCAACGACGTGATCGACCTCGCCGTCGAGGAGTTGCGCGCCGCGCCGCTCGACGATCCCTACGATCTGGTCGTGGTCGACGAGGTTCAGGACTTCACCCTCATGGAGCTGAAGCTGGTGCACCAGATCGCCGGTGGCACCTCGACCGCACCGCTGCTGCTGGTCGGTGACGGGCAGCAACAGGTCTATCCCGGTGGATGGCGGCTCTCCGACGCCGGGATCCCGATCGTCGGTCGTGGCGCGGTCCTACGCACCAATTACCGCAACCGAGCGGCGGTCCACGACTACGCCAAGCGGGTCGATGCCACCAACCGTGTCGACGATCTGGACGGCGGCCCCGGCTTCCTGCTGCGCGACAGCGAGGTGGTCCTGCCCGGTGGCACCGTCGTCACCCGGACCTTCTCCCGGTCCCGGGCCGAGGTCGAGGTGATCGAGGCACTGACCGCCTTCGGCGGCACCGATGCGGCTGTCGTCACCGATACCAACCGGCAGGCCGAACGAGTGCTGGCCGCCCTGCATCGAAGGAAGGTTGCGGCGATCTCCCTTGCCCAGTACGACGGCACCCAGCACGACGCCGTGAAGGTCGGCACCGTTCATCGCGCCAAAGGAATGGACTTCGCCGCCGTCTTCCACCTCACCGACGCCCCCACCGCACCCATCGACCGATTGCGCGGCAGCGAACGCGACCGCGCCGAACTCGCCGCCCGGCAGACCATGGTCGCGCTGACCCGCGCGCGGGACCACATCTGGATCGGCTTCCTGCGCGACTGACGATCGAGGCGCCGGAACGGGGCCTACCTGCATGTCCACGCAGCGCAACATCGGTTTGTGCGTGCAACGGGTGCGAGCGGATCCCGTAGCGGGTCGGTTTTTCTCATCTCCATCGGTTACCTTCGGCATCCATGACCGACGCATCACGGGGTCGGGCCGCGCCCGAGCCGAAGCCCGCCGCACCGTCCCGAGCCCATCACCGACGCCCGGGCCGGGTGCGGCATGTGCTGGCCTCGGTGGCGCTGGCGGCGCTGACCGCGACGGTGCCGCTGGCCTTCGCCCCGGCCATGCCGGCGTCGGCGGCGGTGACGAAATCCGGAATCGAGAACGCCGCGGCCCGGGACGCGGTCGAAGACCTGGTCGGCGACCACCCGTGGTCGGTGGCCGTACCGGCCGATTTCGCGGCCGAGGCCGGATACCGCCCGGTCGTCGAGGACGGGTTGATGGTCGACCCCGACGGCGACTGCTCGTCGCCGATTCAGCTGCCGACGGAGTTCACCGAGGCGTGTAAGGCGCACGATCTGGGCTACGACATGCTCCGCTACGCCGAGCAGCGGCGCCAGCCCCTGCATCCCTGGGCCCGGCAGGCGATCGACGCCACATTGCAGCGGCGCATGCACGACGCCTGCGCCACTCGCGGCGACACTGCCGCCCGGGCCCGCTGCGACGTCGTGGCCACGGTCGCCACGACCGGCGTCGACCTGAACTCCCGGCGCCAGAACTACGCGACGCCGGACCCGGAATATCTTTTCGGAACCCAGCTTTCGGGTGAACATCTCGACAACCAGCTGCTGCGGGTCGGCGGGCCCGTGACCCTGGCTGCGGTGCTGGTGGCCGGGGCCGGTCTGGCAGCGTGGCGGCGGATGCGGTCGAGCCGGAGCGCGCCCGCCGGTGCCGTGCCGGAAGCCGGTGCCGCCGCATGACCACAGTCGCCCCACGCCCCCTCACGCCGCACTCGGTGGTGCCGAAGGCGCCGAATCCGCCCGTGCCGAAGACACCGAATCCGCCCGTGCCGAAGGCGCAGGACCGGCCGGTGCTTAAGGCACAGAAACGCCGGGTGCCGAAGGAACAGAACTCGCCCGTGCGCCGGCATCCGCACCTGCTGACCCGGCCGCGGATCGATACGGTCGTCGCGGTCACCCTCGCCGTCGTGCTGTCGCTGCTTCCATCCGTGCTGCCTCGGACCTCCGCATCCCAGGCCATCCTCACCGGGGTGCCGGTCGCCCTGGCCATCGGGATCGCCGGATTGACGCGAACGGCGCTGGGCCGCTGGGGTTTCGACGTCGACGCGCGGTTCGGCCGGCACCGCGTGCCGGTGCTGCTGGTCTGTGGTTTCGTGGTGACGGCCGCACTGGTGCGAGCCGCGGCATGGCAGAACGGGCTGCACGCGGTCATGGGTATGGCGCCGACCGGCGCGGCCTACTGGTTGCGGTGCGCGCTGGGTGCGGCGCTGGTCGTGGTACTGCTGGTCGGGCTCGGCCGCGCGATCCGCTGGCTCGTGCGCGCCTGCCTGCGTCTCGTGCTGCGGCCCGCGGGGCGGACAGCGGGGCACTAGCCCGGTACGACGTCGCCCGCGACCGGACGCTGCGTGACCGCGACGGTGCTGTCAGATCGCGGTGGCCACTCGCCATGCGCCGTGCATCGCCCCTTCGATATATCCCACCTCGGCCGCGTCGCCGATTACATGCACCTCGGGGACCACGCCGGCAAGTGCCTCGGCCAGCGGCGCCCGGGCCGACACACCCGACGCCACGATGACCATGTCCGCCGGCGCGGTGCGAGTCTCGTCGCCGACGCGAAACACGACGTGCCCCTCGGTGATTCGCTCCACCGTCGCTTCGCGAACGATCCGGACCCCGGCCTCGCCCGCGCGCCGGACCGCGGTCCAGCGTCGGGGCATGGCCATCGGCACCCCGAGTTGGCGACCTTCCTCGAGCAGGGTGACGTGGCGTCCGCGCTCGGCCAGGAACTCCGACAGTTCCAATCCCACCAGCGAACCGCCGATCACCACGACGTCGCGGCCGACCGGCAGCACCCGCCGGGTGACGGCCCGGATCATGGCCGGGCTCCCGGTGATCCCGGACAGCTTGCCCAGTCTCGCGACGGTCCGCAGCAGTGTCGGCACCCGGGACAGATCACCGACACCGGTCAGCAAGGCACGCAATGTATCACCGGTGTGCACATGCGGGAGATCGGCACCGGGGACGGGCGGCCGGTCGCGCGCCGCGCCCGTCGCCACGACGACCACATCGGGTCCTAACGCCCGGATCGAGGCAACCGTCGCCTCGCTCCGCAACCTGACGTCGACGCCGGCGTGCTCGACCTGGAGCCGCAGCCACTCCAGCAGGCGCTGGTTGTCGGGCGTGGTGAGGCCGGAGAACCAGAGCGTGCCGCCGAGCCGATCGGCCTTGTCCAGCACCGTGACTCGGTGCCCGCGTTCGGCCGCGATGCGAGCCGCTTCGAGCCCGCCCGGGCCGGCGCCCACGACGACCACGTGTTTCGCAGTGCTGCTGGGCACCAGCGGTAGCAGTTTCTCGTTGCCCAGCGCCGGGTTCACCGCGCACACCGGCGTGTCGTCCCAGAAGTTCTCCTGCACGCACACATAGCAATTGATGCAGGGCCGGATGTGTTCCGGCGTCCCGGCCGCGAGCTTGTTCACCAGATCCGGGTCGGCGAGCAGCTGCCGTCCCATCGCGACGAAATCGGCCCGGCCGTCGGCGATCGCCCGCTCACCGATGTCCGGCAGCACCCGGCCCACGGTGATCACCGGAATGGACACCGCCTTCTTCACCGCGGCCGCCAACTCGGTGTAGGCCCCGACCCGGTCGGGCAGCGGCCCATCGGTGAAGTTGGCGAACGGATTTCGGCCCCAGCCGGTGACGTGGACGGCGTGTGCCCCGGCCGCCTCGAACAGCACCGCGGCCGCCGCCGCTTCCGCGGTGGTCAGTGCGCCCTCCTCGCCGAACTCCTGCCCGGCGATTCGGACCAGGATGGCCAGTGAATCGCCCACCTCGGCCGCGACCGCGCGGATGACCTCCACTGCCGCCCGCGCCCGATTCGCGAGTGAGCCGCCGTAGCCGTCGGTGCGCCGGTTGTCCGCCCGGCTCAGGAAGGCGCCGAGGATGTAGCCGTGCGCGCAGTGAATTTCGACGGCGTCGGCGCCGGCGGCCCGCACTCGACCGGCAGCCTCCACGAAACATCGGACCAGCCAGTCGATATCGTCTGCTGTGGCCTCCCGGTAGCTGGCCTGTTTGCCGCCGGTGACGGCGGCCAGCTTCCGTAGTTCGTCGGCGGTGTTGTCGGCCAGGGCGGACAGATCCGCGCGGCCGGTGGGGATCGACGGAACCAGCAGCGGACGATCGTGCACGGTATCGATGCGGGCGACCTTGCCGTGATGGGTCATCTGGACGCACAGTTTGCCGCCGGCGGCGTGGACCGCGTCGGCGAGCGCCCGCAGGCCCGGAACGAAGCGATCCTCGGACAGTCCCGGCTCCTTGGTGCTCGCGCATCCGACCGGATAGGCCACCGCGCAGCAGCCGGTGATGATCAGCCCGGTTCCACCGGCCGCGCGGGCGGCGAAATGGTCGATATCGGCCTGGCCGATCTCACCGTCCTCGCACAGGTTCATATCCATCGCCGGCAGGACGACGCGGTTGCGCACGGTCATCGGGCCGATGGTCCCGGGAGCGAGCAGGTGCGGGAAGGTCTGATTGCGGGGCACGGGGAGAAGCTAGAACTCCGGTCGGGGTCGTAGTGCCCACCTCCCGATCAGCGAGACAGACCGCCGCCGACCCCGACCCGCTGCCGGCGCGGAGTTACCCGCGGTCATGCAGCAGCGTGGCCGCCTGCGCGGCGAGTTCGTCCGGGGTCCGGTCGGTGTTCAGGACGGCGCCGGACTCGTCGGGCGCCAACGGCTCCAGCGCCTGTAATTGCGAATCGACGAGGGACACCGGCATGTAATGGCCACGCCGGTGTGTCATCCGCTCGATCAGCTGATCCCGGCTCGCGGCCAGATGCAGGAAGAAGATGTCGGGCGCCGCCGTGCGCAGGGTGTCGCGATACCTGCGCCGCAGCGCCGAACACGCCATCACGCCGCCGCTGTTGTCACTCGTCCGATCGTGCAGCCAGCGCCCGACCGCCGCGAGCCAGGGCGCACGATCGGCATCGGTCAGCGGAATCCCGGCGGACATCTTGGCGATATTGGCGGGGGAGTGGAAATCGTCCGCATCCGCGAACGCGACGCCGAGCCGATCGGCGAGCAGGTGGCCGACCGTCGTCTTGCCCGTGCCGGAAACCCCCATCACCACTACGCACGGTGGCCGCATACGTCCCTCCCTTCCGGTGGCTCGGGCGCGCCGCGTTCTCGTCGAGGATAGTGCGCCGTCGGCGAACAGCGACCGGTGCGGACCGCCGCGGGCCATTTGCCCGGCCGAGGACGTGCCCGACGCACAGGAAGCCCCCGGCGCCGAGAATCGACCGATCGGGTCCGTTCGCGGGGTGTTCCGGGCCCAACTGGCAGTGTGAAAGAGATCGCCGCGCAACCGGACTTGTCCGTATCTTCTCCGTGCAAGCGGCGGTAACGCCGGTATTCCGTTGTCTTACAACGTATTCGATGGGGATAGGGTAGTGTGCTTCCGGCGCCGCAGTCGGTGGGGGCCGTTCGCTCGGATAATCGTTGTCTTACATCGGAATCGAGATACGTGCGTGAATCACAAGCTCTGGTTGCTCGGTCGATCCGTCACCGTCGGGACCCGGATGCTCGGCGAGAAGATCCGGGGACCCCGGTTGCGTTCCCGCGACGACGTACCGATCTCCGGTGATCGCCTCAGCACCGAGTGGTTGACGGCGGTGCTGTGTCGCGACGTTCCCGGCGCCGAGGTAACGGGTTTCACCACCTCCGGCGGCAGCAGCGGCACCTCGACGCGAACGGCGATCCGGGTCGAATACAACGAGGCGGGCGCTCGCGCGCAGTTGCCGACCGAGCTGTTCGCCAAGACCACAACCAGTTTCAGCCAGCGAATCCTGCTGGGCGGCGGGAAGATGATCGACGGGGAGACGCGCTTCTTCCGCGACTTCCGGCCCCTCGTCGATATCGAGGCGCCGATCGGGTACTGGGGCGCCTCCGATCCGGCCTCCTGGCGATCGATCGCGCTGATGGAGGACATCGCCGCGACCCGCGGCACCGTTTTCAGCGAGCCCACCGCATCGATCACCCGCGAGCAGGCCGAGGATCTGGTACGCAACCTCGCTCGTCTGCACGGCACCTTCTGGGAAGCGGAGTCCATCGCGGCACTCAACACCCCGGCGTTCATGCTCGACGTGTATCTGTCCGCGATCGATATGAAGAAGCGGTGCGAGGTAGGCCTGCGCCGGGCGGAGGAGGTCGTGCCGCCGGCCCTGCACGGCAGCAGTGAACGATTGTGGGCGGGCGTCGAGCGGGCGGTCGCCATCGCGACCGAACAGGTCCCACCGACGTTGCTACACGGCGATCCGCACATCGGGCAGACCTATGTGACCGGCGACGGCCGGATGGGTTTCGTCGACTGGCAGGTCGTCATGCGCGGCGGCTGGGCACATGATTTCGCGTACACCGTCAATTCCGGCTGCGAGCCGGACGACCGCCGCGCGTGGGAGAAGGATCTGCTCGCGGCGTATCTCGACGAGTTGGGGCGGGCCGGCGGTAAACCGCCGTCGTTCGACGATGCCTGGCTGCTCTACCGTCAGCAGGGCCTGTTCGCCTACGCCGCATGGGCTTTCACGATCGGCCGCGCGAGCTATCAGCCCCGGATGCAGTCGACCGAGACGTGTCTGACCTTGCTGCGGCGTATCACCACGGCGATCGACGATCACGATTCGCTGACCGCGCTGGGTGTCTGAATCTCTGGCGTCGCAGCGCTGCGACCGGCCCGAGGAAACACGTTCCGCCGTCATTGTTTGCCATGAAAACTCATGCGCTGCCTGGTGTTCGGTCCGGCCAGGGTCGTCCGATGCGATCACCGCAGCCACGCCGCCGCGCCGAATCCCGCGATGCGGTTCGACCGAGCGCGCGATACGACAACCGGAGTAGTCGATGAATACCTCGCAGTTCCCGGCCCACCCGTCCAAATGCCCGGTCGTCCACGGCTCGCCGACCAGTTCCGACGGCCCGCGGGTGACGTTGTACACGCCGGACTTCTCCGACGACCCGCACCGGATGTACCGCGATATGCGCAGTCGGTACGGTTCCCTGGTGCCCGTCGAGTTGGCGCCGCACGTGCCCGCCACGCTGGTGATCGGATATCACACCGCGGTAAGGATTCTCAACGATCCCGAACACTTCCCGGCGGACCCGCGAACCTGGCAGCAGACCGTACCGGCGGACTGCCCGATTCTGCCGCTGCTGGAATGGCGTCCGATGGCCAGTAGAAGTTCGGGAGCGGATTTCCATCGTTACCGCCAGGCCATCACGGCGGCGATCGACGCGGTCGATCTGCACTCGCTGCGCGCGGCCGTCGAGAAGACGGCGATTCCGCTGATCAACGGGTTCTGCCAGGACGGTCAGGCGGAACTGATCACGCAGTACATCTACCCGCTCGCCTTCGAACTGGTGAACTTCATGCTCGGCTGCCCGCCGGAGATCGGCGCGCAGGTCGCGGCCGGTACCGCCGCGCTGCTGGAGGGGGTCGACGCGGAGCAGGGCAACCGGATCCTGGGTGAGGCGCTGATGAGTCTGGTGCGGCTCAAACGAGCCCAGCCCGGCGACGACATGACCTCGGTGCTACAGCAACACGCCGCGGCGCTCGACGATACCGAGGTCTCCCATCACGTCTCGCAAATCTACGGTACGGGAATCGAATTCGAGCTGAACCTGATCGCCAACACCCTGCTGCTGGTGCTGAGCGACGATCGTTTCGGCGGCAGTGTGCTGGGCGGAAACCTGTCCTCCCGCGACGCGGTGGACGAAGTGCTGTTCGACGACCCGCCGCTGGCGAATCTCCTGGTCACCTACCCGCGCCAGCCCGTGCTGATCGACGGGGTCTGGCTGCCGGCCAACCAGCCGGTGGTGATCAGCATGGCCGCCTGCAACAACGATCCCGCGATTCGCCGCGACGATATGACCGGAAACCGGTCCCATTTGGCCTGGGGTATCGGACCGCATGCCTGCCCGGCGCAATCGCTGGCATACCTCATCGCGCAGGATGCGATCGATCAACTCCTGGACGCGCTACCCGAGATCCAGCTCGTGGACGCCGACGATGTCCCGAGCTGGCGGCCGGGTCCCTTCCACCGCGCCCTGACGGCACTGCCGGTGACCTTTCCCCCGACTCAGCCGCTGAATCTGGACAACAAGCCGGTCCAGGTGCGCTGAGCCCGGACGGATTTCCCGGGCCGTTCCTACTCCGACATGGAGTCGACGGCTTTGCCGATCCGGTCGAGATTCGGTGCTGTTGGTGGAGATGTCGACCCCGGCCTGCCGAGCGGTGGCGGGATCGATACAGACGTCGGTCATGGTGAGCCCTGTCGGAAGAACGCTTCGCACGGATGATAGCGAGGCGAGATCGGTTCGTCGGAATTCGGTTGCAGCAGTGCGAAACCCACGACGAGCGCATAGCCGGCGGCAAGGATCGCCGCCGGTACGGCGACGACGATCGCGGGGATCTTCACCGCCGCCGAGGAGAAGCGCGCGGCCGAAGCGATGAACACCACCGCAGCGGCGGCGGCCACGATCAACAGCGCGACGGCGGACCAGCTCGCCACGGCGGCGAACGCCGGAACGGGAACCTGTCGCGCACAATGGGATTCGCGCAGCGCAGCGGTCCGCTCGTCCAGCTTCCGGTCGGCCGATATCAGCAGGAGGACGGCGGCTGCGAAGCAGAGCAGGAAGGCTGAGGTGGACACGATCGCGGAGCGTTTCAACTACCAGGTCTCCTTGGGGCGGGATGATCCGAACATTCTGGGTGCCGCCGTCCTGATTCGAGAATCCGATCCGGTCGGTGAGGCTGAAATCTCTGCCATTGGTGGTGTGCTGGGAATAGCGGATGTCACCATTGGGCAGGACCGCGGTGACCACCGCCGTGATGTGCTCGGCCCGGTTCGTAGCCGCCGACGTGCTGCGTGTGCTCCCAGTAGATGAGATCCCAGGTTTCGCGCCCGCCGCCGCGACCTCCTGCGCACCGCAGTGGTCGGCCTGTCTCGGCCTACCAGGTGTAGATATGGCCGGGTGACCAGAGCCCGCCGTGGGTTTCCTGGCGGACCGCCGGTGTTGCCGGCACCGCCGAGGTGTCGATCGGGGAGAGGCGTTGCAGCTCACCCCAATCCTGATCCCAGTTGTATCGGAGGTAGGTGGCCAAGGTTTGCGAGCGCAACAACTGCTGGCTCCAGCCCAGCGGGCCGCCCCCGGAGTGGCTCTCCCACAGGGTCGTTTCCTGGGCGCCGACACGGTTGGGCATGATTCGCCACCGCGGAACCTGGGCGATGCCGTCCTTGTGATCGAACGGGCGCTGGCACGGGAATTGCAGGCCCACAGCCCAATCCAGCAAGACCGGCTGCTTCGAGCCGACGACGTCCGCCAAGGTCTGCGTCCGCGGGATGCGGGGCGGGGTCAGCGCCACCCAGCGCTGCGGATCGAGATTGTGATCCTTCGCCACGATCCGGACGACGTCGGCCCGCTCGGGGATTCGGTCCAGCGGGACGCGCAGATTCCGCCAGGACGGTGCCGGGCCGATATCGATCGGCGCAACCCGTCCCAGCGGGCGAGCGCTCGTCGCGGAGTCGGCGGTGCCGTATTCGATTTCCACCGGCTCTCCGCCGACGTAGCTGTTGTCCGGTCCCGATGCCTGGATCCGGCCCGCCGCCGTGATCGCGATGATGTCACTGCGCTCGTGCCGCGCGGGCAGCCGATACCAGCCGGTGACGAGATCGGCCGGTTCCTGCTGTCCGTAGGTGCCGAGCTCCGGCGTGGTCGCCGCATCGAGACCGTAAGGCAAAGGGGCGCCGCCGGTTTGGGTGCCCGAGTCACCGTTTCGGTTGCCGACGCTGGACCCGTTGCCGAAGGATGCGGCGATGCTACTGGTCTCCTCCTTCTCGTCGGGGGAGCGCACGTCGCCGACACCGTCCGGCACGAAGCCGTGGGCGCCACCGGTGAAGGTGGAGAACTGGTCGCCGGTCAGTGGCGTCAACATCGAGGCATTGGGATCGGTCTCGACCACCACTTTGTCGGCGAGTCCGCACGGATCACCCATGGCCGCACGGATATTCGAGGAGGCGAGCGAGAAGCCCGGGTACTGCCGCACGGCCCCGGCGGCGAACGACACGACCTCGAAGACCACCAGAATCGCGGCGGCCGCGGTCAACGGCGGGAATTTCGCCAACCGCCAGGCCCGCGGTGAAATGCGATGCGGCGTGCCGGGTTTCGGTGCCCGCACGTGCCACCAGATCGCGAGCAGCAGACACAGTGCGGCGATGACCAGGAATATCGCGCTGAACCCGACACCCAGGACCGAGGGCGACTCGTGCCACCACGGGATCCCGAAACTCGACACCCACCACCACTCGTTCACACTGGTGAAGATCTGCGCCAGCGCCAGCGACACCACCGCGGCGAACAGCGCTCGGTTGCGCGGCGAGCGCATCACCCGCGGCCCCACCGCGACTGCCGTCAATACCGCCACCGATCCGGCCAGACCGGCGTAGACGCCGTTGTGGTGGGTGTACTTGGTCGGGCAGGTCGCCATCAGGACCATCGCCCCGAAGGTGATGCCGAGCAGCCGTCGCGCCGGGCCGGCCGCCGTGAACGGGATGCGACCGCCCTTGCGCAGCAGGACGAAGATGCAGACCAACAAGCCAGTCCACATCGCGACCATGCCGAACCGGCGAGCGATCGAACCGTCGGCCGAGGGCATGAACAGCCACTGATAGTTCAGATAGTCGTTGTACCAGGGATCGGAGGGACCGACGATGTTGTGCACACGCTGCATTTCGAACATCGCCGAGAGTGGTTCGACGGCGAAGGCGAACGCCAGCACCAGCATTCCCGCCGCGAGCAGCGGGGCCAGCAGCGCTCCGTAGGCCCGGATCCAGGTGCCGCGCGCCACCGCAACCCCGGGGTGTGCACCGGCCAGTTCCCGAGCGCGCGGGATTCCGAAACCCACCGCCGAACGCAGTCCGGCCAGCAGCGGCGCCACACAGATGATCCCGGACGGCGCCGCCGTGAAACTGAACGCGGCGACGAGAACGGCCAGCGCGTAGGGCAGCAGCCGGTGTGTGGCGATGGCGCGCTCCACCAGGCACCAGGTGAGCAGCACACAGACCGCGACCACCGGCTCCGGTCGCAGCCCGTTGTTGTAGGGCAGCCACACCGCCAGGAAGATCAGCGCGCCGGTCCACACCGCCACCCGATCGTGACGCACCGCGACCCCGAGCCGCGGAATCACCTCCCGGCTCAGTGCCAACCAGGTGAGCATCGCCGCCAGCAACGTCGGCAATCGCACCCACGGGCTGGCGACGCTGATCTCCGACAGGTGCGCGATGATGTCGTAAGGCGGTGTGCCGACCGGGTTTTCGGGCACGCCGAAGAACCGGAAGTAGTTGGCCATATAGCCGGAGACCAGCGACGTGCGGGCCATGCCGAACTGGTAGCCGTCATCGGAGGTGGTGGCACCGATGAAATGCCATCCCACGAGGGTGGCGAGCACGACGAAGTCCACCCCGGTGAACCGCAACCACCGGTGCGCGAGCAGCCGCCGCAGCCGCCGCCCGTCGGCTCGATCCAGCCGGTGCAGCGCCACGAGTGCAACCAGAGTGAACACCACGGCCAGTACTTCCGCGGCCCGCTTGCCGAACGTCGGGACCACGGAGAACCGGCTGTCCACCTGCGCGACGACCTTGGGGCCGCCCGGGGACGGGAGGTCGCTGAAGATTCCGACCACCTGGGGCCGCCAGTCGCCGGGCGGCAGGTCGGCGGCGGTCACCTCGGTGCCCGGCACGTCGATCTCGGTCGAGGACATATCCGCGTGCACGGTCACCGTGCCATCGGCGACCGCGTCGACGGGCACGCTGAGCAGCGCCTGATTGCGCAACACCACGTCGAATTGCGCGGGCCTGCCGTCCTGCGCCGGTCGCACCCGCGCGACGAACCCGTATTTCTCCAACTGTGGCGCACCGGCGGGCAGCGTCGACACCGCCACCCCACCGTGTGCGCTCAACTGCGCGATCGACCGGCCGGGGATCGTCGCGTCGAACGTCAGCGGCGCGTAGGCGACCAGCGGTGCGGTGACGCTGCGCGGCGAATCCTGCTGCGGCCACGACACGGTGGTGTGGTCCACCTGCACCGGCAACAGCGGCACCGCGACCGCGCACAACGCGCCCAGCAGCCCGGCGATGAGGGCGATCAGCGTGACCCGTCTGTCCCGCCGGCCACCCGAGGTTGTGGTTTGCGCACCTACCCCGAGCGGCCCGTCCGCCCTCACCATCGTGTCGACCACGGTCGCCGATGCTAACGTGACGATTCCGTTATCCGCGATTTCGTCCGATGATGCACAGGGTGCGCTCAGGAAACCCGGGTCCGGCCGACGCCGGGGTGGCGGGACCGAAATCGGGCGTGACCTGCGTTGCCGGCGGCGGCTGCTGTCATCTCATCCGATTCGCACCGGTGGGACGATCAGCGCAGGCCCGCGAAGAGATCGGTTTCCTGCGCCGGTGCCGAGTCGACCCGGTTGAGGTGACGGACGAAGGTCTCGGTTCCGAAGATCATCTGCTGGAACTCGGACGGCAGTCGCAGAAACGGCACGCTGTCGCTCTGGCTGCTGTGCGCCTCCAGCGCCTTCACCTTGCTCTGCACATACGGTGCCACCTCGAGCACCGCGGTGATCCGGTCCATCGGCGTGCCGAAATCCGCCGGCGGCTCGAAGTCGACCAACCCCTGCGCCTGCAGCGCCGTGAACACCTCGAGTGAACTCTCCCGAGGAATCGCCGTGTAGTAGAGCTTGGCCGGGATCCCGGTATCGACCGCCGCCGCGACCGCGATTCGATTGGCCTGGATATGGTCGGGATGTCCGTAATTTCCGTTCTCGTCGTACGTCACCACCACCTGCGGCCGATACTGCCGCATCAGCTCGCCGAGCCGCGCCGCCGCCTGGTCGACGGGAGCGTTCCAGAACGCCTCCGGATCGCGGTTGGCGTCCCACCCGTCCATCCCGGAATCGCGATATCCGAGCAGCTCGACATGCTCGATACCCAGGATGCCCGCCGATTCCTGCAACTCCCGAAGCCGCAGTTCGCGCACCGCCGCCGGATCGTGCCCCGGCTCTCCGGGCTTGATCCCGCCCGGCGCATCACCCTGCTCCCCGTTGGTGCAGGTCACAAGAACCGTCCGGATTCCCTCGGCGGCATATTTCGCGAAAACCCCACCCGTACTGATGACTTCATCGTCCGGATGAGCGTGTACGGCCATGATCGTCAGCTGCTCGGTCATGAGGTCCCGTCTATGTCCTGGGTGGTTGGGTGTTCGTACTCTACGGAGCAACACCGACAAGGTTCGGGGGATTCCGCCGGGACGCGTCTCCCGGGCGTGCAGGGGGGAACCGCTGGTTCGGCGGTCGGACGGGCAGGGAAGCCCGCACAACCGGGGAGCTAGCTCGCGCAGATCGTCTGCGTTGTGGCCCGCTCGGCGGTCTTCGGGCCGCCGGTCCTGGAATGCGCCACGGCCGCAGGCGAATTGCGCGTTGCCACCGTGTCGGATGATGTCGGTTGCGGCTGCTGATTGGGAGTCGAAACAAAAGCCCCCAATCCACTGCGAACCACCGGATTCGACGATAACTTC
Source organism: Nocardia veterana NBRC 100344 (assembly GCF_000308855.1). Taxonomy (GTDB): domain Bacteria; phylum Actinomycetota; class Actinomycetes; order Mycobacteriales; family Mycobacteriaceae; genus Nocardia; species Nocardia veterana. The sequence continues at coordinate 28,018 of NZ_BAGM01000203.1, forward strand.
CAAGTTGTAGTTTCAATTCCCCTGGCGGGCAGGAGTATTCGTTGCGCAGAATCCGCATGTCCAGGCCGATGGGCCGAGCCACGGCCGGTCTCATCACAATCGTGTCCGCCGTTGTCGCGCTCGCGCTGCCGGGCGCCGTCGCGGCCGCCGAGCCCACCCCGGAGGCCGCGCCCGCGGCCTGCTCGCTGGCGCCGGTCTCGAAGTCCGTCGACATCACCATGCCCGATGGTGTGCGGACCTACCTGCTTCGGGTCCCCAACGGGCTGACCGGTCCGGCGCCGCTGCTGATCGGACTGCACGGCGGCGGGAGCAACCCGAGCACCTATGAAACCCAATCCGGCTGGACACCGTTCGCCGCGCAGCAGAAATTCATCGTCGCCTATCCCAAGGGCGGCAAGAAGGACGTCCCCGACCCCAACCGCAGCTGGTACTTCGAAAACGGCGACAGAACAGACGTCAACTTCATCCTGCAGGTCATCGCCGACATCAAATCCGCCCACTGCGTCGATTCGAAGCGGGTATACATCGCCGGCCACTCCAACGGCGGCCAGATGACCTCACGAATGGCATGCGCCGCATCCGCCCAACTCGGCGCGGTGGCGATGTACGCCGGCGGTTCCCACGGCGGATGCGAAGACGGCGTCCCGATCCGCAAACTCTCCTTCGGCTTCTTCACCGCCGACAACGACTTCACCCAGGCTCCCGTCTTCGCCGCCCACCTGCAATGGCGCGGCACCATCGGCTGCAGCAACGACGCCGCCACCGAAACCGGCCCCGAAATCGCCGAAGGCTACCGGTACTCCTGCGAACAGGGCGCAAATGTGGTGTGGCGCAAATACAAAGCGGGCGGACACGACCTACCGAGTGGTGATCGCGGCGCGGACCTCCGCAACCGCATGTGGCAACTGTTCCAGAACCACCCACTACCGTGAGGTCAGCAGCCCCGTCCGAGTAGGCGCTGTACAGCCGCCAACCCGACAGTTGCGTTCTGCGTCATCGCAGCGGGATCGATCGTCGCCGCGACGTCGAGAACCGGATACTCATTCATCCCCTCCATGCCGTCAGTTGTCGAGCGACGGCGAAATCCCCGCCGCCGACAATAATCGACCACTCCGTTTCGGGTGCCCTCCCTTCCCTTCTTCAGTGCCTCGAGGTGGTCTTGCAGGTAGTGGCTCAAATGCAAAGGGGGCCACGACCTGCCCGGCGATGATCACTGTCGTGAGGTGGGAATGCGGTACTCGGTCTACTCGCAGGGGTACTGCGGTCAGGAGAAGCTCCGGAGGTGAGCAAGCCGAGACGTGCCTTCCCGCGCCGCAGGGCACCGTCTCAATCGTTGATGTCATCCGAATCGGGGTCGTGTCGTAGGGAGCTCGGGCGGGATGGCCAATTCGGGGGAGTGACGCGTTGGCCGGTCCAAGGATCGATCGGAACAATTTCGAAGAGCGATCGGTTGGCGATCCCCGAAGTATTCCACAGGGTCAGGCCTCCGATCCGAACTTCTGGTGAATAATCTTGTCTGTCGGGTTCTGTGACGAGAATCCAGCCGTTCTTGAACCCCAGACGGAATGCCCCAGTCTTGAAGAACACTGCAGAAACGATTCGAGAATCCAAGAACTCTTCGACCTGCGGTCGATTCCAGTAGTCGATGCGATGTCTGGTAGGGGATTCCTTTGCGAGCGATTTAACCGACAGCTCGGCCTCGTACCCGACAAGGATTCGGAAATCTTCACCATCTAGAATGAGTTCCAAGTGGTCGGGCGTCCAGTCTATTCGCGACACAGACCTTCCGCGCAACGGTTTGAGCAGCCAACGGTCGTCGTGCTCGACGATGGCCGGAGGCCTCCGATCAGCTTCCATCACTCCTCCAGCTCGTCCAAGATATTGCCGATACTATCCTCGGATGGAGATCCGTCCGGCATCTTTACGTAGACTTCACCATCGTCCAAATCGACGACAACATCCGGATTTCTGGAAGCGCCGTTCCCGCGCCACGCGCCCTGGGCTTTGATCTTGTGAATTGCGTCTTTCACGGCTTGCGGAGGGACACCGTAGTGCTGTGCAATTTTGTTGACCTTGGTGGTCATCGACGCTGTGGTGAACGCACCCGTCGGGCTGTCGGGGTTGATGTCCTCCGAGTCGTCGATCAGGATCTTCATCGCGATGATGGCGGCGAGGTTTGCGGCGACCTTTTCGAGGTCGCTGGGCACCGCGTCGAACGCTTTGATGGTGACCGCGGCCGCCGCAACCAGTGCTGTATAGCCGAAGATTTCGGCGAGGGCACTGGCCGAGAAGGCTTCCTCGATCGCGCCGATGGTGGCGGTGACCGCGCCTGCGATTGCCTCACCGGAAACCTCGACGGACATGCCGACAGTGAAGACGGCGAGTGCGACTCCCGCGACAGCCGCGGCGGCGACGCCGGCTTCCAGCCAGTTGATCTTGTGTGCGGTGTCCTGGCCGAACGAGAGGGTGGCGTCGTGGTACTTGCCGACCGGTGCCGCCACATTCTGTGCAGCGGTTGCTACGGAGTCGGCGCCGCTTTTGAGAGTATTGAAATGGTCTTGGATGTGTTGACGGTTGGTCGCGTCATCCATCCCGTCGAACAGCGCGGAGATGGTTGAGATCTGGGCGGCAGCGCCGGTGACGGTTTCGTGAGAGGCGAAGGTACTCCACGTCGCGTGCGCGGTCTTCAACTTCGCCGCGTCGCCATTCGGGAGTTTGTGGAACTTGTCGATTACCTGTGCGACGAGTTTGTCAAAAAAGGCTTTTACGCCGCCACTGTGCTCGAATCCGAGGCCGTTGTCGTGAACCGAGGTGGGGATGTCGACTTTGTACTCACCGACCTGGCTGATGTTCGGTTTCGGCGGTGGTGGATCGGATTTGTTGGCGACGCCCCAGTTGTAACCTTGTGCGTACAGAACAGCGCCGTAATTGGTGAGTGCATTGGCGAGGCTGGCCGACGTCTGTAGTGTTTTGCGAGCGGCGTCGTCGTAGATCCGGCCCCATTCTGCGCATCCGGTGGCGTCACCCGCCATCCCGACGCAAGACCCCTTGACGGCGTCGTGGACCGGCTTGTCGGCTTTGCGCAAATCCTCTGCGAGTTGCTGACATTTCTTGGCGGCGTCGTAGTAGGTCTGCCAATCGACATTCATCTATTGCCCGCTTTGCAGCATCCGGCGATTGAGCTCCAGGGCACGGGTGTATGCTGCGTGCGCCTGCTTGGCGGCGTCGCTCATCTCGCGGACGCCGTCGACGAGTTCCTTTGCCCCGCTCATCCATTCGCGGTGCGCGTCATCGTAGGCGCGCGCGGCAAGCCCCTCCCAGCCGGAGCCCTGCAATGAGGCAGCGCGCTGTTCGATGTCGGCGAGGTGATCGCCGAGGAAGCCGGCCAGCCCGGATAGTCGGGCGATGATCTGATCGAGATGGTCGAGGTCGACCGAGAACTGTGAAGCCATGAGGCTACGTCCAGTTCAATTTCGGGATGTTCAGCGCCGCAGCAGTGTTCGCATCCACAGACCGGAACGTGTCGGCGGTGACGCCCAACTTCTCAGCCATCGTGGCCAATGCCTGGAAGATCCGTCGGCCGCCGTCATGAACCTCGGACCAGCCCTCGGAGAATTCATCGGCGTAGTCGCCGGTCCAGCTGCCGTTCAATAGTTCGGCGACGTCCGTGGCTGCGGAATCCAAGGCGCTGGACAAGGTGTCGGCCAAGCCGTAGATGTAGATTCCGACATCGCGAACCTGCTCTGGAACAACCGAAAAGCCCTGGCCGGGCACCGGAACATTTCCCCCACTGTCACTCACGAGGCGATGCTAAACGACGGGCCACCGCCCGTCTACCGTGACTGAGTCACCTTGGGTCGGCGAAACGGCGGATTACGACGAACGAACCTCCCGGCATCAGCCTTGCCCTGGACCACGACCACCTGGGTTTGCAACTCGATACACCAACAGCGGTTTCACGGCGGACGATGGCTCCGAGACGGATGGTCGGGCCACGCCGGCCTTCGGAAACACCTTGACCGGATTGCCTAGATCGGACGACCTGTGGCACGCTCTTCCCGCTCATTTCTACGAGGGGGAGACTTCGATGCGTTTGCGTGTGCTCATTTTCTTGTTCGCGCTCATCGGGATCGGTATCGGCGGCGTGTTCGCGTGGAAGAAGGTCTTCGGTACCACCGTCGACCGGCAGACCGAGCTGGCCAATGTCGTCTGCGGCACGATGGGCGCGAAGGTGAAGAACACCGCCGACTACCGCGGCGGCTCGACACCGCACACACTGGCGGTCTTCGTGCAGAGCAACGAGGGTTATTCGAGCGAGCGGATCGTCGACACCACCACCCACGACACGACGCTCTCCGATGCGCAACGCAGCAAGGCGATTTCGGAGATCCAGCTCGTGGCGTGTGTGGATCGCGACGGCGAACAGGCGTTGGGCCGAGACTGCGATTTCGACGGCGGCAAGAGCCTGGCGGTGTATCGCCCCGGCTATCACGTCCGCGTCTACGAACCCAAGACCCATCACCTGGTCGCCGACAAGCGTGTCGAGGCCGAGTCGGCGGACAAATTCCGTTGCCCGACTATGCATTTCGATCCGGGCGACCACAAGATCTACCTCGATCCGGATGACGCCGCGTTGGCGGCGGTGCTGACACCGCTGGTGCGCTGATCCCTAGCGGCGGTGCCAGGGCCTGCTCTCCGTGAGCAGGCCCTATCGGCACGGAAGTGCCCCCGCGGCAATCGATTACGAGGCATCCGCCGCGATCGCGAATTCGTCACGATGGGCAATCACGAAGTCCCGGAGCGATCGCGGTCTACGCCCGGTGACCTCGGCAACGGTGGTCGTGACCCGTTCCTCGGCTCCCGCCGCGATTCGCCGCTCGACCTGAGCCAGCACGGTCGCCATATCCTCGGGTAGTCCCGGTGCGATGCGGCGAGCGAGTTCGGGCACTGTCAATCGGACGTGGCGGACCGGCCGCGACGGTCGCAACAGGTCGTTGAGCGTCCGAGCGACGTCGTCGTAGGTCAGCACCTCCGGCCCGGTGATCACATAGTCCCGGTTCGGGGGAGTGTCGGCGAGCAGGGCCCGCACCCCCACGGCGGCGATATCGGCCGCGTCCACGAACCCGATCCCGCGTCCCTCGGTTGCGCTCGGCAATTCCGCCCGGGTGCGCAGGCCCCTAGCCATGTGGTGGTTGGCGACGACGAGATTCTGCATGAACCACGACGGCCGCAGCACGGCCCATTCCGGCATCTCGGTCACCAGCCGCCGAGCCCGGTCGAGTCCGGGAGCTTCCGCCGGGATCACATCGGAGCTGAGGAAGACCACGCGCCGCACCTTCGCTGCGCGTGCGCTGTCCAGGAACTGCTCGATCTGCCCCGACGGATCCCGGACACCGACCGGGGCGACGAGATAGACCCGGTCGATCCCGGTGAGCGCGGGTAGATAGGTATCGGAGTCGTGCCAGTCGAACCGGACATGATCGCCGCCCTGCTCGGCGGACGGGGACCGTGTCGCGGTGCGCACTCGGGCGCCGGCGGCGCGGAGACCGAGGGCCACCTGGCGACCGGTGTTGCCGGTCGCGCCGGTCACGAGGAATCGTGATGTCATGCCTTGCCCTCCGCGCGTCCCAGCTCGGCGAGCAGCTCGGGCAGCGTCCCGGTCGCGACCGCGGCGGCCACCGGGCTCCAATAGTCGCGCCAGGCAACGATTTTGCCGTGCCGCGCCCGGATCACCGCGATGTAGGACAGCTCGTAGGTCGCGCCGGTGCGGACCGTCGTGCCGCGTGCGGTGAACTCGGCGACGATCACCTCCGGATCGGTGGTCTCGTGGACCGCGACGGCCGGGAACTCCCGGATGGCCAGCCGCTGCGGATAGTCGATCAGATAGTCGTGCAGTGCGGCTTGTCCGTGCACTCGCTCGGGTGCCCCGGCGGTGGCGAAGGGGAATTCCAATTCCGCATCGGCGGCGAAGAGTTCGAGAAAGCTCGGCATATCGGCGGCGAGCAGCAGGTCCAGTCCGTGTTCGAACAGGTCCCGCGCGTTCCGCCGCTCGGTATCGGTAGTGGTCACGGGTTCCAGGTTCGCTCGGTGGCGCATGTCGCGGAACGGCCGGTGCAACCCCGGACTACCAGTCCGTTGCTCGGCGGTCCGGGTAGCGAGCACAGTGGACGACGTGGACAAATACGTGCTCGCGGACTTCCTGCGCCGGCGAAGGGCACGAGTGAGCCCCGGCGCCGTCGGTCTCACTCCGGAGCCCGGGCGGCGCCGACGCACGCCCGGCCTGCGCCGAGAGGAGGTTGCCTGGCTGGCCGGAATTTCCGCCAACTATTACGAGCGGCTCGAGCAAGCACGCGCGCCCCGCCCGTCACCGCAGGTACTGGCCGCGCTCGCGCGGGCGTTGCGGCTCGGTCCCGACGAACAGCGCTATCTGACCCGGCTCGCCGGTCATGAACTGGGCCAATCGGGTATCCCCGACGATGACGTACCGGCGGGTGTCCGCCAACTGCTGCAGCGCATCGAACTCCCGGCCTATGTGCTGAACCCGCGGTACGACGTACTGGCCTGGAATGCGGCGGCAGTCGCCCTGTTCGGGGATTTCGACGCGGAGCGCAATCTCCTGCGACTGGCGTTCGGAACCATCTCGCCCGCCGTCTCCTGCGGTTCCGCCGACGGTGAGGCGTACTTCGTCCGGCAGGCCGTCGCCGACCTGCGCACAGCGGCCGTCCGGTATCCGGACGATCCGCGCATACCCGAGCTGATCGAGTGGTTGTCCGCCCGCGACAACGACTTTCGCGCCGGCTGGACAGCCCACGAGGTTGCCCCCGCGTCCAGCATGTGGAAGCGATTCGAACACCCCGAGCTGGGGACGATCGAACTGGACGCCCAAACGTTGGCGGTGCCCGGGCGAGACCAACGCCTCGTCATCTACTCGGCCGAACCCGGCTCCCCGGCGGCCGAGGCACTTCGCCGACTGTCGCCGCAGCGAGCGCCGGCCGCCATCGACGACTCCGCGCGGAAACTACGCCCGGCTCTCGTTGAGTAGGGCCACCCCGAAGCCTCCGAGCGCGGCGCCGCCGGCGCGCAGCAGATTTCTGGTGAGCCTGGCGTTGCTCACCAGGGAGCGAGTGGCGCCGAACAGGAAGGCATAGCCGAGGAGGGAGCAGAACCCGAGTCCGGCGAAGACGACCCCGAGCAGGAACCCGTCGAGCGAGGAGCCGGCCTCGGCGAGGAACTGCGGAATCACGCTGGCGAAGACCAGAACGGTCTTCGGGTTCGACAGATCGCACAGCAGCCCCTCGCGGAAACCGCGGAGCAGCCCGCCCTGTTGCCCGCTACTCGTCTGCTGCGGCACCGGAAGCTCTTTGGTGAGAACAAGTTTCACCGCGAGATAGAGCAAATACGCCGCCCCCGCGATACGGACCAGCCCGAACGCGGTGTGCGACGCCGCGAGCAGCGCCGTCAATCCGGCGACGGACGCCATCGCCCACACCAGATCCGCCGCCAGAACGCCACACGCGGTGGCGACGGCCGCCGGACGTCCACGCACCAGCGCATTCTTCATCGTCAGCACCACGGCCGGCCCCGGAATCACGACCAGCAGGGCCGCGAGGGCGGTGAAAGCCAAGAGGTGGGAAGCCATATCGGCATTGTGGCATGCGCTTGCGACCAGCGGAGACGATGTCGGCTCACCGCCATGCCCTGATCATCGGCCTTCCGGCAAGCACTTGACCTCAACCCCAGTTCAGGTTGCACGGTCGTCGATATGACCATCTGGATCTGCGACGGCTGCGGCCTCGAACACGACGACTCCACAGCACCGCCCACCGAGGGCTGTGTGCTCGCCAGCGACGCGGTGACCGACGAGGAACGAGGTGACCTCGGACCGCACGGCAACTGGACCACCCATGCCGACCTCGCCCGTCAACCGCACACCACCCAGCACCGCGACCACGGCCGCGGCGTCCACAGCCTCCGGCGCGAACCACGACTGGCGATCGGCCACTGGTCGTTCCTCGCCCGCACCGACCACGGAAACCTGCTGTGGGACCCACCCGCCTATATCGACCCCGTCGTCGTCGGCATGGTCCGAGCCCTCGGCGGCGTCGCGGCGATAGCCACCAGCCACCCCCACATGTTCGCGGCCCAGGTGAGCTGGAGCCACGAGTTCGGACACGTCCCCGTGCTGGTCAACGCCAACGACAAGGAGTGGATCGCCCGCCACGACCCGGTGATCAGCTACTGGGCCGGAACCGAAAACCCGTTGCCGGGAATCACTCTCATCGAAGTGGGCGGCCACATGAAGGGCAGCTCGGTAGCACTCACCGCCGACGGCACCCTCCTGACCGGCGACACCATCGCCGGCACCCTTGTGCCGAACTGGGTCTCGTTCCAGAGAAACTTCCCGAGACACGTCCCGATGTCGGCCGCCGTGGTGCGCCGCATCGTCGCCCGGCTCGACGAGTACTCCTACGACCGGCTGTACACGTTGGGCGGGGATACGATCGATCACGATGCCAAGGAAGTGGTGCGACGCTCGGCGGAGCGGCATATTCGTTGGGTTACAGGAGAATTCGATCACCTGACCTGATGGTGCCTGCCCGCGTGGCCGAGCAGGCGGGCCCGCTCATCCGACGCAATGAGCAGGCGGCGCCGGGCTCCAGCTGCCGATGCACCCCGCACCGATATACGCGAGTAGGTCGATCACGGCCGACCCGGTCTGGAGGACCACCGGCTCGGTCGCCGTTGCCTGGGGAACGCTGTGCTCCAACCGAATTCCGGTTTCGGCGCCGGCGACACCGGCGGAGACGGCGCCGAAGGCGGTGACTGCGACAGTGAGGGCGGCAAGGCGCTTCATCGGGCTTCCTCTCGAACAACTGCAATCGCTACCCGCGTGTCCCGATATCTCACGCCTACTGTTGACGCGGCAAATCAGGACACGTTGTAGCGCAACGGTTACCGGCTCGTTCAGGTATGTGCGCGCACCGCCGCGTCGATCGCTGCCACTACACGCTCAGAACTTTCTTGCCACCGCCGCAACTGCTGCACGGTCGGGTTCAGTTCGTAGTCGTGATGATGAGTGACGACCGACAGCTCCGCCCACAGGACACGCGCCTCGCCGGCAGCCTGCGCACCGATGTACTTGGGAAGCACCAGCAGCTGGGCACGCCGGGTTACCGAGACCATCCGTGGCGATACCGATTTCCACAGTTCTTCGATGGCGTGCTCGACGGCAATGCGCAGCATCCATGCTGATGCCCTCGGCCAGAGGCCGTCCAGGTCGGCCGTGGCGTCGGTGATGAGCATGTCGGCAGTGCCGAGCCTGGAGCGGACGACGGTCAGTTGCTGAGCCATGCCGTAATCCTCTCCGCGCGATTGATGAGGTCTTCGAGGTCGCCGCGGGTGCTGCCGTGCGCGCCGCGATTACATGCCTCGATTACCGACGATGCCCACGGGGCGAGTTCCCGGTCCAGGCGTGCGAGGGCCGCGGCTTCTTTCGTTCGGTCCAGAAACAGGGCGAGTGCGAGCTTCTGTTTGGTTCGTTCGGCCGCCGCGAGCTGCTCGTCGATGGCGATCTGACTGAGACCATTCTCGCCCAGTATCTTTCGGACTTTTGCAGTGCTGGCGGACTCGATCGCTTGTCGGCAGCACAATGCGATCAGCTCATTGGCTTCGTCCTTGGGCAACCGGGGCGTCGACTGCAATGCGCGGGCATCGGCGAGGTTGCGGCGGATCGGGTCGACCGACACTCGGACTTCGACGACTGACCTCTCCCGGCGCTGTACATCGAGAATGGTCGCCGGAATATGCAGGCGGCGCACTGCTTCGGACAACCGCAAGTCGTGTGTGAAAACGACTACCTGCCGGGATCGCGCCACCTCGTCCAGCACTCGGGCCAACCCGTCGACCTTGGCGGGGTCCATGGACTGAACCGGGTCGTCGATCACCAGGAACCGGAACGGACTCTGCGCCGCCGTGGCACGCGGCAGGAACAGCGACAACCCCAGCGAGTGCAGTTCGCCCTGGCTCATCACTCCCAGTGCGGCACCGGCCACACCGTCGACCGTCACATCCAGGCTCACCCGGCGCTGCTGCGCACTGCCCGTCAGCACGACTCCACCGAGCTCGACATTGCTTTGCTGACGCAGCGTGGTCCAAATATGTTGCGAGAGCTCGGCCAATGGTCGCATGCGCTCGGTACGCAGTCCGGCGGCTGCATTCTTGAGCCATGCCTCCGCAGCCTTCACGGTCTTCAGTTCATCGGCCGCGGTTGCGGTCGAAGTAGCTCGCTCCACCCAGGCGGCGATCCGTACCGCCAATGGCGCCCAGACCGTGTCCAGGCGGGACAGCTCGGCGTGCGCTCGCCCCTGCAGGTCCGACAGCGCAACGGTGAGTCGTTGGTAGTGCTCGCGCATCAGTGTCGGCAGCTGTGCGGCATCTGCGGTTCGCAAATCCGCCCATGCCCGCCACTCTCGCAGCGTGTCACCGGCATCGATGGGGCAACTCGACAATGCTTGCGGGACAGGTTGAATCAGGCTGCGTGCCTCGGACACCGCCGCGTTGTGCGCACGCCTGGCCGCCGCGAGGTCGGCGGTGCGCCGTCGGATATCGGCGATTTTCCGGCCTGTCCGCTCCCTCCACTGCGCGTCCAGTTGCCCTTCCCCGCATACCGGGCAGAGGCAATCGTCGGCGGCGTAGGTGGCGGCGAGGTCCAGGATCTCCAGAATCGCCGTGTCCGCGTCGGCTTCTGCTGTCGCCGCACCGGTCAATTGTGCTGCGGCGGCGTCGAGACGGCTGGTGGCCTCCACCAGCAGAGTTGAGTCGGGGAGCCCGAGCGCGGCAATGCCGCTGAGGGCCGTCGCGGGGCCGGAAGCATCCTCTTCGGCACCGAGCACCGCCTGAGAGATGGCGGACAGGTTGTTGATTCGCCGGTCGAGCAGCTCGAACACCGCGCGCGCACGGTCGTCGTCGACGGCCGACAATTCCGCCAGCAAAGCCTCTTTGCCTTGTTTGACTTCCTTGGCGGCCTTGTCGATCTCGAGTCGCCGCCGCTGCAGGTTCTGCAACGCGACGCTGAGATCGTCGAGACCGAGCAGGCGGTGCAGCGCGTCGTACATCGCGGTCGGCGTGCCGTCGATCAGTGAGCCCAGCTCGCTGTAGGACAAGAATGGACGGAACAATTCCAGCGGCCGGGCAAGGTCGGCGCGGTCCAACGGCATCGGCTCACCCGTTTTGCGGCGGGTGGTCCAGCTGCCGTCGTCGAGTCCCGCTCCGGCGCTCCAGGTACCGGTGATGGTGAGCGGGTTCTCTGCGGACTCGGTCTGCAGTTCGACTTCGATGGCTGGTGCCTCGCCGTCGTGCAGATTCCGCCAGCCATCACGCCAGATTCGGCCGCGGTCGGACCATCGCTTGTTGTCGCCGGTGATCGCGAACTCCGCGGCCTCGGCGAAACTGGATTTGCCGCAACCATTTCGGCCGACGACGAGCGTCAGGCCGGGCGCGGGCTGGAGGTCCAGCGTCGTCTTCGGTCCGATACCTCGGAAGCCGTTCACCGTGATCGATCGCAGGAACATCCCGGCCAGTACCCCGCCGGATCCGGGGCCGGCGGGGGCGGTGTCGGGGAAGGCCGCCAGTATGGTTGCGGCCACTTCCGGAGAGACCGACCCATCGGCGGAAATCTCGTCGGACACCAGATCGCGCAGGCGCTCGGCATCCCCGTCGGACACTCCGTCGGTGGACAGCGTGTTCTGCATAGAAAATCCCCCAATCAATGCGAATGCTTATGTCGCACAGGCGAGGAAGGCATGCTCGCCGAACTGCGCGAGAAGTGAAAGTTTATCGAGAAGTGGGTGGCCGAGGGACGTGTTCGAGCGTCGGCGTCCTCGTGGCAACCCTCGGGCGGATGCGGCCACGGCTCGATGCTGCCGGGCATGGTCGCGTCCGGGACGCGAAAGTGCCGCCTACTTCACCGCGACGCGAGCGCCGCCGGAAAACGCGGAGTCGTGGAACTCGATCGCTGCGACCTGAGTGCCCTTCGGCACATCGAATGCGATCGTCACGGAGATCTTGTTGCCCGGATTGATCTCGGTCGACAGATCCTTGTTCAGATTGATCTCGGCGCCGGTGTCGTTGCCGTAGAGCCGGCCTTGGTCGTCGACGAGTTTCTGATTGTCGCCGAAGTAGGTTTGGGGACGGTCCCCGATGTTGGTGACATCGATGTGGACCAGGATGTACTCGCCCTGAGCCTGTTTGCGCAGGTACGGGTTATCGCCGACCTCCGAAACCGGAGGAGCGAGGCTGGTGACCACGAAGGCGAACTTGCCGTCGCGCACTTCCGAACCCAGCGGCGCCGCCGTGGTTCGCTCGGCCTCCTGTTTCGAGGCTTCGTGCGCTACGCCCCCGATGAGTGCGGCGCATCCGCCGAACAGCAGCAGTATGCAGGCGGCGAATCCGCCGAGAACCCAGGGCCAGACGCGCCTCTTCCTCGGCGGCGGCGGGTAGTAGGGCGGGTGTTGAGGTGGGACCGGAGCGGTCATCGTGATTCCGTTCTGCCGCCGAGAAGTCTCAGCGGCGTGTCGTGTTCGATCGTGGCGGAACGATTGCGGGGTTGTCGCGCAATGGGTTTCATGTCGCGCCCACAAGGCATGAGGGAACGGGCGTTCCCCGCGATCAGTACTGGCAGTCCGACCACCACACGGTGACCCCCAGCCCCGGGTTCTTCATGATCGCGTCGAAATCCGCCTCGCTGAGGCTGTTGCCGATCGACCACGAGTAGGTGCTGCCGATCGCGTCCCCATCGGAATACCGGGTGCCGGTGGCGACCGCACCGCATCGACCGCTCGGATACACCAGGACCAGCCGGCAGTCGTGTGCCGGCGCGCTGGAGCCGGCCGGCGGGGGCACCCGGTGGTCGCAGTCGGCCAGCGCGGTGTTCTTCGCCTCCTCGACGTCGGTGTAGTTGCGGGAGGCGTTGAGCAAGCCGTTGCTGGTGGAGACGGCGACCGCGGTCCAGCGGATCTCGTCCGCGTGGGCGGGGCCGGCGACCAGCGCGGTGCCGCCGACGGCGGCGCAGGCGAGGAGGAGACCGGTGGCAAGCGAAAGTTTCATCATGATGACTTTCGTTGTGATTGAAAGGTTTTCGTCGACAGCTGGCGCGGCGTGAGGAGCGGATCGTCGACAGGTTCGTTCCGCGGCGTCCGGCGCCGTGGAAGCGGCTGGGCTCGAGGGGCTACCAGCAGTACTGGTACTCACCGCTGCCGTGGCACTCCTGCTGGTAGTCCCACTGGTCCGGCACATCCGAGTTCGGGATCGCCGCACCGGCAGCACCTCCGATAGCCATGCCGCCGAGGACGCCGACGAGCAGGCCAACCGGCAGCGTGATCGGAATGAGCAGCCCCATGGTGGCGATGCCGACGACGATGCCGAGCAGCGCGCCACCGATTCCGCCGAGCGCGGCCCCGATTCCCATCCCGGCTTCGATGCTGCGCTGACGCGGAGAGGTCTTGCGCCAGTGGCCGATCGGGCTCGCGGCCACATCGGCGACCAGCTTGGTGCCGTCGCTCTCGACGCGGGGGTGGAGATCGACAACGTGGTCGCCGAGCTGCAGTTGCAGGGGCAGGCTCGCAACCTGTGTGCCGTCCGTGGCGATCACATTGATGGCGTCCGCCGTGACATCGAACCGGCCACCACTCAGTTCGGCGGTGAGCGTCTTACCGTCGGCGCCGCGGTCGACGTTGTACGCCACGCCACGGTCCTCGCCGTGCACACTGCCGGGCAGGACCGGTGCCGACGCATTCGGTTGGGTCGCCGGCTCGGCATCCGCTGTGCCGCAAGTTATTCCGACAGCCGCCACAGTCAGGGCGGCGGTTGCGGCGAACTTCTTGATCCTCATCGTGTTTTCCTTCGTTCGGCTCGTCGAGGCGAGTCGGTTTCTCGGTCGGGTCGCCGACGGACCTGGTGGTTACGCCGAGAGCGGCGTCTTTCGTTCCTGGCTGGTGAGGTGCCATCCGCGGCACAGCGGGCAGAGGTACGTGCGCTGCTCGCGACGGTGTGGCTTCTCGCGACTGACGTGAGCGAGTGCCAGTTCGGCATCCTCGTGGTCGAAGTAGGTCCGCTTCCCGGACTCGCAGTGCGACAACGACATTCGGATCAGTCGAGGCAACCGCCGCAGTTCTTCTCCGGTGCAACGCGTGAAGGGCCGCGTGCCCTTGGCGCTGCGCCGGCTGCGGCCGTGGCAATGGCAGTGCGAGTCGTGGTGGTCCTGGTGCTTGCTCATCTGCGGCTCCGAAGTACGCGGCCGGAAGTTGGACTTCTGCTCCCGGGTTCGGTCCGCGAGCTGATGTACACAAGCTAGATGGCAGTGAAAACATTGTCAATCACCGATTCGGTGATTGACTTTGAGTTACATGTAAGCGAAGCTTGCCCATGTACACGGAAGGGAGAGGTATGCCGAAGCCCGCATCGCCTGTCACGGCCTCCGAGATCTCCCGGCTGGCCGGTGTGACCCGAGCGACCGTAAGCAACTGGCGCCGTAGGTACGCCGACTTCCCCGGCCCGATCGGCGGGACCGAGTCGCGGCCTGTCTTCGACCTGCATCAGGTGCAGGGATGGCTGACCGAACATGGTGTGGAGGCGCCGCAATCGCCGACCATCGAACTGCGAACCTATCTGCGCTCGCAGGCCGAGCCGAGCGATGTCGCGCACCTGATGGAATCGCTCAGCTGGACCGGCGCGGGCTGGGCGCCCCGCTCGTCGGCATCCGTGTCCGGGCCTGTGCTGAAGATGTTGCAGCGCGCTGCCGACGCCGAAGGCAGCCGGACCGCTCTGGATGTCTTGGCAGAGCGTGGATTGGAGGACGCACCCGCAACGGGCGTTTACCAGACCCCCGCACCGCTCGCGGCGCTCATGGCCGAACTGGCCGGAGACCCTGCCTCGCAACGGCTTCGAAGCGTGTTGGACCCCGCGTGCGGTAGCGGTTCACTGCTGCTGGCGGCGGCCCAGGCCGGCGCGACGGAACTGTACGGCCAGGATGTGGTGCCCGTGCAGGTGCAGCGCACCCGTCTTGCCTTGGAGTCGGTGACAGGGCTGGAGCCGACGGTGTATGCCGGTGACACCATGTCCGACGACGCTTTTCCGGGCCTCGAGGCGGACGCGGTGCTGTGCAATCCGCCGTACTCCGATCGTGAATGGGGTGCGGACGAACTCGCGCTGGATCCACGCTGGCAATACGGCGTTCCGCCACGCGGCGAATCCGAGCTCGCGTGGGTCCAGCATGCGCTTGCGCACGTGAAACCCGGCGGAACGGCGGTTCTGTTGCTCCCGCCCGCCGTGGCCTCTCGCGCTTCGGGCCGCCGGATTCGGGCTGAGCTGTTGCGCTCGGGCGCGCTCCGGGCTGTGATCGGTTTCGCGCCCGGCGCCGCTCAGCCGCGGCATGTCGGCCTGCAACTGTGGGTGCTTCGGCGCCCGGAAACCATTGATTCCGTTGCGGATACGATGCTGTTCATCGATGCCTCGGCGGTCGATGACGGTTCGGGTGGCGGCCTTGACTGGGAGGTACTCGGTCGCACCGTTCTCGATTCGTGGCGGTCGTTCGACAGCGGGTCCGTCGAAGCGGCCACCGTGCCCGGTGTGGCAGCAGCGGTTCGGGTCATGGAAGTGCTCGACGAGAGTGTCGATCTGACCCCGGCCCGCTATGTTCGGTCGTCGTTCGACCCGGCATTGCTGTCGACCGAAGTCGAGGACGCCGTTCGCGAATTGAGCAGGGACGTAGCGGCACTCGCGGACCTGGTGAGCGATCTCGGCACCTGGCAGCAGGCAGGTGGAAAGCCTTGGCGCACGGCCACCGTGGCCGATCTGGCCGGTGGCGGTGCACTGCAGTGGTTCCGGGCTTCCCCGCCGCGACCGAAACAGACCGCCCCGGCGGATGATCACCGGCCGATCCTCACCGCAACCGACGTCGTGACAGGCCACCCGCCGTCGGGCAGCTTCGCCACATCCGAACCCACCGAGATGGTGGTCGTCGCCGCCGGTGACGTGCTGATCCCCGCGGTCCGCAGCGACTCGAGCGGGGCCCGCAGCGCACGCGTCGCCGGTGCCGAGGACGACGGAGCGGTGCTCGGCCCGCACGTGTATCTGCTGCGGCCCGATACGCAGCGACTGAATTCGTGGTTCGTCGCGGGATTCGTCAACAGTGCGGAGAACGCGTCCACCACTCGCACATCGACGATCCGCTTCGATCCTTCGCGGTTGCGGATACCGTTGCTGCCGTTGCGTGAGCAGCAGCGTTACGGCACGGCCTTCCAGCGACTGTACGAGCTGCGGGCATCGGCTCGCCGCGTCGGCGATGCGAGCGAACACGCGATCGGACTGGTGGCATCCGGTCTCACCGCCGGGGCGCTCGAGCCGGCGAGTAACACAACGCAGTCCGAAGACGTTGAGACAACGAAGCAGAAGATTCCAGGAGGCAATAAGTGAACACCAGCAAGCACACCGAGCTTGCCAATCACGCCTGGTCGGTCGCCGATCTACTGCGCGGTGACTACAAGCAGTCCGATTACGGCAAGGTGATTCTGCCGTTCACCGTGCTGCGCCGACTGGAGTGCGTACTGGAACCGACCCGCGACAAGGTGCGCGAGACCGTCGAGCGGTTCGAAGGCCAGGACATCGACGTCGACAGCTTCCTGCGCCGCGCCTCGGGCAACAGCTTCTACAACGTGACCGACCTGCGGCTGAAGACGGTGCTCGGCGACCCCTCGCACCTGGCGAAGAACCTGCAGGCCTACGTCGGCGGCTTCTCCGAGAACGCACGCGAGGTGCTGGACCGCTACGAGTTCAACCAGCAGATCAAACGCCTCGACAGCGCCAACCTCCTCTACAAGGTGACCGGCAAGTTCGCCGACCTCGACCTGCGCCCCGAGGTGGTCTCGAACCACAACATGGGGTACGTCTTCGAGGAACTGATCCGGCGCTTCGCCGAACAGTCGAACGAGACCGCGGGTGAGCACTTCACGCCCCGCGAAGTGATCGAGCTGATGGTGAACCTCCTCGTCGCCCCCGACGCCGACCTGCTCAGCGTCCCCGGCGTGGTGCGCACGGTCCTGGACCCCGCCTGCGGCACCGGTGGCATGCTCAGCGCCGCCGAGGAACACATCAAACAGATGAACCCGCAGGCCAAGGTGGAGGTCTACGGCCAGGAACTCAACCCCGAGTCCTGGGCCATCTGCCGCTCCGACCTGATGATCAAGGGCCAGAACCCCGACCACATCGTCTTCGGCAACTCCTTCAGCGACGACGGCCACAAGAACGTGAAGGCTGACTACCTACTCGCCAACCCGCCCTTCGGTGTGGAGTGGAAGAAGGTCAAGGAAGAGGTCGAGTGGGAGTATAAGAATCTCGGCGACGCGGGACGTTTTGGCGCTGGCCTACCCCGGATCAACGATGGATCGCTGTTGTTCCTGCAGCACATGATCTCCAAGATGAAGCCCGCCGAGGTGGGCGGTACCGGCGGTAGCCGAGTTGCCATCGTCTTCAACGGTTCTCCGCTGTTCACCGGCGCCGCCGAATCCGGCGAATCCAACATTCGCCGCTGGATCATCGAAAACGACTGGCTGGAAGCCGTTGTGGCGCTGCCGGATCAGCTGTTCTACAACACGGGTATCTCGACGTACTTCTGGATCCTCACCAACCGTAAGTCTCCTGAGCATCGCGGGAAGGTGGTGCTCTTGGATGCCCGTGAATATTGGTCAAAGATGCGGAAGTCGCTGGGGGACAAGCGGAAATACCTTACGCGCGAGCACATCGAGGAGATCACTCGGCTGTACGGGAACGCCGTGCAGGTTGCCGGCGATCCCGAGCATCCACTGCATGGCAAGGTGAAGGTCTTCCGGAATTCCGAATTCGGATACCGGCGGATCACCGTCGAGCGGCCGTTGCGCTTGCGGTTCGAGCTGACTGCCGAGGCACTGGACCGGCTTGCCGAGGCTGCCCCTGTTCGCAAGCAATACAGTGACCCTGAGGTTTTCCGAAAACTGTTGGCCCCCTTGGTTGGTTCTTCCTGGGGCAAGAAGACCGACGCCATCACGGCGCTCAAGGACGCGGTCGCTGGTGCTGGTGAGCCGTGGCCCGCTGGTGCGCCCTTTGCGAAGGCGTTCCGCGACGCCCTCGGCGTGCGGGACCCCGAAGGCGAAATCCAACTCGTCAAGGGCGCCCCTGAGGCCGACGCCGACCTCCGTGACTTCGAGAACGTGCCGTTGGACGAAGACGTCGACGACTACCTCGCCCGCGAAGTCCTACCGCATGTCCCGGATGCATGGATCGACCACGCTAAAACCAAGATCGGGTACGAGATTCCGTTCACTCGTCATTTCTACGTTTACAACCCCCCGCGTCCCCTGGAGGAGATTGATGCTGAACTGAAGGAACTCGAGGCTGAAATCCAGCAATTGCTTGGCGAGGTGACAAAATGACTTGGGTAGATACGCGGCTCAAGCATGTATGTGTCGATGCGGGGCAATATGGATTAAATATCAGTGCCGATAATTACGTGGAGTTCGGCACCCGCCTGATCAGGACGTCGGATATTTCTTCGAATGGCGGCCTCAGTGCAGAAGGGGGCGTATACGTGGACATCCCCCTGGAGGCGCGTCACAGTCTTCGAAAAGGAGACATCCTCCTATCCCGAAGCGGAACACTGGGCAGGTCATTCCTTGTTCCTCCTGAAGCGGAAGGTCAAACGTTTGCTGGCTTCCTGGTTCGGTTTCGGCCGAAGGTGTCGGTAGATCCGCGATATCTGCACTACGCAACCATATCGGAATCCTTTCAGGGTGTCGTCAAGTCGGAGGCGGTCTCCTCAACGATTCAGAACTTCAATGCTGAACGATACGCGAACGTCAGTATCAGGATTCCGTCGCTAGAGGAGCAGCGCCGCATCGCCGACTTCCTCGACGCCGAAACCTCCCGCGTCGATGAACTTGTTGCGTTGCGGCAGCGCCAGATTGAATTACTGGAAGAGCGAGAACTTGCCGTCATCGGCGACATGTTGTCCGGAAACGCGGTATCCGGCCGGAGGTACTCGACCGGGTGGAGGTGGCTCCCGTCGATACCTTCGGAATGGGAAGTTGGCCCAGTTTACGCATATTTCTACACGGCCCTCGGAAAGATGCTTAACCAGGAGCGCGCATCCGGCCTTAACCAAAAACCATATCTGAGGAACGCGAATGTCCACTGGTACGAAATCGATTCCGATGATATGGCGACGATGGATTTCGATCCCGAAGAACGCGCACGCTATTCGCTAGAGCCTGGAGATCTCCTCGTCTGTGAAGGTGGTGCTGGCGTTGCAGAGGCTGCTGTTTGGGATGGTCGGATTGAGGAATGCTACTTCCAGAAATCGTTACACAGGGTACGTAAATCTAAAGAGTTGCCAGTGGAGTGGCTGATGTACTGGCTTCGGTTCGCAAAATCGTGTGGCGTATTCGAGTCGGACGGTAATATTGCCACGATTCCACACCTTACGGGCGAGCAGTTGCGAATGTATCGGATTCCGATTCCGAACTATGCCGAATCTCTGATCCGAGACACTCGCAGCTCGATTAACAAATTAAAAGATGCAATCACCACACAACGGCGCGCCCAGTCGTTGTTGGCTGAGCGCCGCCAAGCTCTGATAACCGCCGCAGTCACCGGACAATTCGACGTAACCACCGCCTCCGGGCGAAATCTCACACAGGGGGTATAGATCCGTGAGCCCGGTCCACGACGAGCACACCTTCGGTGTCGAAATCGTCGCCGCGATGGTGGAAAACGGTTGGCGACAAGGCAACCCGCACGAGTATCGGCCCGACCTCGGGCTCGATATGGGGGAGCTGCTCGCGTTCATCGAGTCCACTCAGCATGACGAGTGGGAGGACTTGCTCGGTGCCTACGGTGGCGACTCCGACGAGGCGCAGCGTGGGTTCGCTCGTGCCGTGGATCGGGAAATCGGCTCGAACGGACTTGTCGAGGTGCTGCGCTCAGGTGTTCGGGACCGCGGGGTTCGCATCCGCGTGGCGTACTTCAAACCGAATCTGGTGACATCCGAAGACGCGCTTGCCGAGTATAAGGCAAACCGGCTCACGGTCGTTCGCGAGTTGCCCTACGCGACAAAGCAGGCGGATGCGGGGCACCGTCTCGATCTCGCGTTGCTGCTCAACGGAATTCCGATCGCCACCGCCGAACTGAAGAACCCCCTCACCGGACAGAACGTCGAGCACGCAAAGAACCAGTACCGCACCGAGCGCGACGCCACCGAGCTGATCTTCACGCGTCGGGTAATCGCGAACTTCGCTGTCGACCCCGATCTAGTATTCGTAACCACTCAGCTCAGAGGCGCGAAAACTCGCTTCCTGCCGTTCAATACGGGATCGGAGGGTGCGGGAAAGCCTGGCGGTGCTGGCAACCCGATGCCGATAGAGCCAGGCAAGTACCCGACCTCGTACCTGTGGGAGCAGGTCTGGCACCCGGACAACTGGCTGGACATGTTGGAGCGGTTCGTACACATCCACGAGTCCAAGGGGGCGGGCGGGCGCGGCGCCAAAACCATCATCTTCCCTCGCTTCCACCAGTGGGATGCGGTGAAGAAGCTCACCGCACACGCGGCCATCCATGGTGCCGGTCACGACTACCTGGTCATGCACTCGGCGGGTTCGGGGAAGTCGAACACTATCGGCTGGCTCGCGCACCGCTTGAGCGACCTGCATACGCCCACGGACCCGTCCAAGTTGGACCCCGATGCCCGCGCGGCCGGATTGAAACCTGGCACACCAGTTTTCGACAAGACCATCATCATCACCGACCGCCGTAACCTCGACAGCCAGCTCAGCGAGACGGTCGGCGGCTTCGAGCGCGTCGCCGGCCTGGTGGTGAAGATCGACGACAAGCAGGGCGCGAAGTCCGAGAAGCTGGCGAAAGCTCTCTCGCAGGAAGAGGGCAAGATCATCACTGTCACTCTGCACACCTTCCCGGCGTTGTTGGATTATCTGCGCCGCTCTCCGACCGAACTGCTTGGCGGACGGTTCGCCATCATCGTCGACGAAGCACATTCCTCCCAGTCCGGTGATGCCGCGAAGGCAGTGCGGTCGGCGCTTCGCGATCTGGGTCTGGACCCTGAGGACGAGGAAGACGGCGCTGCCGAGCTCACCTTGGATGAGCGGCTGAAACAAAAGGCTGCGGAGCGTGGCAAGGCGCGGAATATCTCCTACTTCGCCTTCACCGCTACGCCGAAGTCCAAGACGCTGGAGAACTTCGGCACGCTGGTCGGCCAGAAGTACGAGCCGTTCCACACCTACTCCATGCGGCAGGCCATCGACGAGGGATTCATCCTCGACCCCCTGCGCAATTACGTCACCTACAAGACGTTCTATCGGTTGGTCAACGACAATCCGTCGGATTACGAAGTGCCGGAACGGAAAGCGAATGCGCTGCTGGCCCGGTTCGCGGTCATGCACCCGCATACCGTCGATCAGCATGCGCAGGTGATCGTCGAGCATTTCGTCGCCCACACCCGGCCACGCCTGGGAGGCCGCGCCAAGTCGATGGTGGTGACGGCTTCCCGGCACAGCGCCGTGGCGATGTCGAGGGCGATCAAGCGATACATCGAAGAGCGCGAGTACGACAAGCTCTACCCGGACATCGGCGTGCTCGTGGCATTTTCGGGGGCCCTCGACTACGAGGGTGAGGAAACGACCGAGCCGAAGGAGAACGACGGCCTCCCGGAATCTCAACTGCCCAAAGCATTCGGTTACACCCGTGCCGACGACGTGGCGACTCGCGCCGGCGGAAAAGGGCAGAAGGAATATCGGATCCTCGTTGTCGCAGAGAAGTACCAGACCGGCTTCGACCAGCCGCTGCTGACCACGATGTACGTCAACAAGACTCTGGCCGGTATCGCGGCGGTGCAGACGCTCTCGCGGCTCAACCGAACCCACGAGCGCAAAAGTCAGCAGGATCTTGTCGTCCTCGACTTCGTGAACGACGCCGAGAAGATCCGCGACGCCTTCCGACCGTACTACGAAGAAGCTCATACCCTGCCGACCGATCCGAACCTCCTGTATCTCGCGCAAGACCGGGTGATGTCCGCACAACTTCTGTCCACCAAGGAGATGCGGGAATTCGCCAACGCGTACTTGCTGGCAGAAGACCAAGCCGCCGGCTCACAGGCGAAGTGGCAGAAGTTGCACGCCGAGCTGTACCGGCTGCTCGCTCCCGCGGTCGAACGCTTCACCGAACTACTGGACAACGACGAGGAAGACGACGTCGAGAAGGCCGAGAACTTCCGGGCCGACCTCAACGACTACGTCCGCAAGTACGGCTTCCTAGCCCAGATCGTGCCCTACCAGGACAGCAGTCTCGAACTGCTGCACCTGTACGGTCGCCACCTGCTGAACCGACTCCCGCGCCGGTCGGACGGCGGAGTGGATATCGGTGACGTCGACCTGTCGCACATGCGATTGGTCAAGACCGGCGAGCACGACATCGGCCTGAATCCTGAAGGGCCCTCGGAACTTCGGGGCTTCGGCGACGGCACCGGAGCCGCCCAAGAACCGGAGAAGTCGCCGCTGTCGGAACTCATCGACGAGTTCAATAAGCGTCACGGCACCAGCTTTACCGAAGAGGACGCGGCGAAACCCTTCAACGAAGCCGCTGCCGAACCGCACGTGCAGTTGGCCGCGGTGGCCAACCATTCGGAGGAGGAGTTCGGCCGGGTCTTCGATCCCGTCTTCGAGGAAAAGATGATGGACCACTACGAAACCATCTCCAACCTCGGCAAACGGTACTTCAGCAAGTCCGACCCGGCGTTCAAGGAAACGCTGAATCGCCAGGCACGCAGCGCGGCATGGCGCATGATCAGAAGACAACAGGGCGTTGCCTGACAGCAGAACACGGGGATAGGGAACGGCGATGCGGGTGGAGCGGATCGACGGCCGCTACGAGCTGACCGAGCAAATCAGCTCCGGCGGAATGGGTTCGGTGTGGCGGGGATACGACGTCGTCCTCGATCGTGAGGTCGCGATCAAGCTGATCCGCGTCGACCAGGTGGTGACCAAGGCCCAGGCCGAGGAGTTCAGCCAGCGATTCCAACGCGAAGCCCGCGTCACAGCCCGCATCCGCCACCACGGAGTGCCGCAGGTCTACGACGCCGTCCTGGATGCTTCCTACGAGAACGTCTATCTCGTTATGGAACTCATCGACGGTACCCCGCTGCGCAACTACATCGATCCGTCGACTCCGCTCCCGCTGGCGTGGGTGGCGGCCGTCGCGGCGCAGATCGCCACGGTCTTGTCCCACGCACATGCCCTGCCCGTCGTGCACCGGGATCTGAAGCCGGACAACATTCTGGTGACCCGCGACGGGGCGGTGAAGGTCATCGACTTCGGCATCGCGGCCATGCTCGACCCGCACGCGAAGCGACTGACCTCGACCGGGCAGATCATCGGGACATTGCGGTACATGTCGCCGGAAAGCGTTCACGGCCTCCGAGTCACCCCACGCAGCGACCTCTACGCGCTCGGCTGCATCATGCATGAGATGGCCTGTGGTTCACCGATTTTCCCCAGCGAATCACAAGTCGAGCTCATGCACCTGCACGCCCACGTCGAGCCAACGCGGCTTCGCGAGCTGAGACCCGACGTGCCGGCCGAATTCGAACGGCTGGTGCTCGACTTGGTCCGCAAGGACCCGGCTGCCCGCCCGTCCGATGCCTACGCCGTCTACGAGCTGCTCCTCCCATTCCTGCCCGGTCCGGACTCGGCCGTACCACCAACCGAGCTCTACCTCTCCGGCTTCCCCGACCCGACCAGGGTGTTCCGTCGCCCCAACGCACCCCTCGAAACCGACCAGATCGAGCCGACTCGCTCTTTCCGTCAGGAGATGCCGCCGACCGCACCGCTGTCGGCCATGCACCTGCAAACCGCCATCGAAAACGCCGAGCGCCGCTACTACGAGCTGTGGGAAGAGCAACGCTTCGCGCAAGCCGCGGATGCACTCAGTTCGGTGATCGCCTGCGCGGGGGAGGTACACGGGCCCGACAATGCAAAGGTCCTTAACCTTCGAAGTCTGGTCGCGTATGCTCTTGAACTCAGCGGGGATCATCGAAGCGCGCGACGTGAATTCGATTCACTAGCAGTCGCTTACCGCCGTGTCGAAGGAAAGTTCAGCGAGACCGCCTGGGATTGTAGAGCGTCCTCGGCACGCTGCCGAATGGCGTTGGGGGACATCGAGGAAGGGTTGGCGGATATGGAGCAGCTCGTTGCCGAGGCGGTCGAACTGACGAGCGATGGGTCCGAGGTCGCTCTACGCTTGCGCGTCCAGTACGGCGAACTGCTCGCCGGCGCGGGGGATTTCGCGGGAGCCCGGAATGTGCTTCAACCCGCGTACGACGATGTGTGTCTGATCAAAGGCCCGGATGATGAACTGGCGGAGGAGGTCGCCGAAGTGCTCGCCGGGCTGCAACGCGGAGAGGTAGGCGTCGCCGATGAGTGACCTCAAGCTGGTCCGCATCTCTGGAGGCGCAGCTATCGAATCCGGCAGCTCAGTCGCTTTCGGAACGCCGCCTGCAAAGGACGATCGAGTCGAATATGGAGGTGCTGTTCGGCGTGCGGCGCTCGGGATCGATGAGACCGGATCGCCGATAATCTTCGAATACAAGAGGTCTCGCGACGAGAACGTCCTCACCAAGGCCTCTTCTACATGGATTGGCTCCTCGACCATCAAGGGTGCCGAAACGGCAGATTTTTATAGCATTGGGCGATGGGTAGCAAAAGTTGCTGGTAGCTTCT
>NZ_BAGM01000202.1 GCF_000308855.1 Nocardia veterana NBRC 100344
AGCCATGTAGGAACATCTCGCCGCTACGTTAGGGCGTTACCAGGGCAGACAGGTAGGGGTCGTTGACGGACGCCGAGGATTCCCAGGCCACGAACCGCGCGTAGGACTGGCCGGGCCGGTCATGTCTCAGAAGGGAAGGCCTGTCTTGAAACCTTGGCTGCGATCCGATGCGCCCGGCCACTGCTCTGGACGCGCGGCCACGGAGGTCCCACACTCGGTCGCCTCGACCGTGGATCATGGGTGTCACCGGGACGCAGGTGGAAGGGACCGCCGCGCGCCTGCGTGCAGCTCCCGGCGGCAAGGCGCGTGCTCGACGGTCAGCGCGCCTCGGAATCAGCGAGCGGTACAAGGTGTGTCGACCGTTGCTGTTTCCGGCGGCAACGGGTATCGCAGCGGCCGGAATCCGCCGTGCGCGCTGTGTCTGGTCTACCCAGGTGGTGAAGCGACCGTCGTCGATCAGCCACGCCTGGGCAGCCTTCTGACGCGAGTGAGATCCTGCCGCTGCTGTACGGGCGTGGCCCACCCCCTTCGAGGAGGAGTTCATGGGCAAGGAACCGATGGATCGAGAGTCGGCGGACCGGATCGCGGCCGCGGCCGAACGCGACCCCGACAGTCCCACAGCACAATCGGGATTCGACGACCGCGCGGCCGCCGCAGCTGACCGCAACGACGCCGACGAGGAGTAGATGACGGGGGCCGGCCCGGCTGCCTGGCCGGGCCCGCCCCCGTTCGGAATGCGCGATCGCAGCTGCGGTCAGCCAGCCACGACTTTGGCCCAGCGTTCGTGGGCGGATTGGCGAGTCATCCCGGCGGCCCGGCCGATCTCCTCCCACGACGCGCCCTGCTCACGCGCCACCCGGACAGCGTCGGTGAGGTCCTGCTGCGCTGCCGCGACAGCCTCGGCCGCGCTTTCGATGTCGTAGCAACCCCGCGACGGCGCGATGTGCCGGTCCCAGTCGGCCATGAGCAGCTCTTCCAGATCCTCCGGAAGCAGGGCGTCGGCGCTGTAGATCCGGCGTCGGCCGGGATCGTGCTCGGCGGCGGTCGCTAGCCGGGTCCATACCGGGCCACGCCAGCATTCACGAGTGTGGGAGCTCGTCAGGTCGGTGCAGATCACCTGCCACGCAACAACTTCCGCGTCGGTCCGGTATTGCCAGTCCCCCGCGCCCAGGTGCGTCCCGTCGGCGGCCATAGTCGCTACCGGTCTCCCGCCCGACCAGGCGCCACCGCGAATTCCGTCCGCAAATACCTGCGCAATGGAGCCCTCGTGTCGGTCGTCGGTCTGTCTGCCCATAACCCACACCCCTTCTTGTCAGGAATTCCTTACATCCAACCTGGCGTCAGGAATTCCTGACGCGAATTTCCCGCCGTTCCGGGCCGAATTTCTGACCTCCGATAAGCGAAGGGTCCCGGAGGTCACGCCTGTCTATTCGGCGGCAAGGGCGTAGGCACGTCCTTCGAAGGCAGGTTCCGTTCGAAACTTTTAAGCCGCTGCAATGCATTGCGTCCACGGAGGGTCGCACTCGCGATGAGGTGGCCATACCGATCGCGGTGAATCCAGATCGGTCCGTGCTTCTGCATATCCTGGATGTAGGCTTCGATGCGGTAGCGATCCCGGGCGCTCCCGTAGGGCACACGTATCATCCGGATGAGCTCGACTACTTCGACGGCGCCCGCCTTCGCCACGATTTCGAGTAGTTTGCGGTGGCGTCGGCGGCGTATCAGATATCCCCGCGAGACCACCTATCTTCGGCTTCACCGACGCACCCCACGGAGTGATCGCAGCGCCCTCAGCGCCAGGCGGGCATCGGCACGCCGGGATGCATCCGGGTGCAGGATCGCCACCGCCACGCCGATCGCGGCCGGTAGTTGAGTGAGAAAGACGGCGGCAGCTGCGGTGACCAGATCGAGGGTTTGCATGCGTTCGATGATCGACAAGGAGTGACCCTCCATGCAACGCGCTCTCGGAATTATCAGCCTATGCATGAAGCCGTGAAAAAGGCCGCTTGAGCAGCAACATCGTAAATCGTATGAAGCGTGCCACATAGTTGCAGAGCGTTCCGCTTCCTTGGATTCGAGACCGCCGAGGTCGGCCGGCGAGGTGCACTGGAACCGGCAAGTCCGGAGATCTCAGATTCTGATTCCGATATCGCCCACGGTAGGTCGGAGTACCGGACGCGCTGAACTCCGATAAGGGCGGTAGCAGCGGCTGGCGGGTGAACCTGGTTGCGGCGGCTGTCTTTCAGTCAGAATCGAGCGATGACGGGGAGGATGCGCCGGATGGGCGCCCAAATCAGCAGAGTCTCCGCACCATCCTCCCCTGCCACGAACCACACTCTAATCAGCACCGAGTATGGCCTCGGCGAGGCCACCTCCTCCGTCTCGGCGTCCCTTCGGCCCCACCGAAATTGGGTGCCGGCCGGGATGCGATCCCGATAGGGTTGCCCAGCGCGCGCTGGTCCCTCGTGTCCCGGGACGCGGTTGTGGATAAGGGATGTGTCTGCCATCTGCTGCGGTGCGTGAGAGAGGGGAATGCGTGCGTTCGGTGTGGATGGACTGTGACAGCGGGTTCGACGATGCCCTCGCGTTGATGGTGCTCGCGGCGGCACCGCAGATCGAACTCGTAGGGATCTCGACTGTGGTGGGCAACACGAGCCTGGACAACACCACCGCCAACACGCTGGCCGTGGCCGAGTTCTGCGGATTGGACACACCGATCTACCGCGGGGCCGCCAAACCACTGGCCCAGGAACCGCAGACCATCGAACGGCTCCTCGGCGCCGGCGCCATGGGCACCCTGGGCCGCTGCTTCCCTACCGCTGCGCGCACCGCCGAATCCGTTGACGCGATCCACGCCTTGACAGCCACGCTGGGCGCGGCCGCGCCGAGGTCGATCACGATCCTGGCGACCGGGCCGTTGACCAACATCGCTGTGGTGCTGCTGCTCCACCCGGAACTGGTCGACGCCCTCGATTCGGTGGTGTGGATGGGCGGTTCGACGACCAGCGGCAACCACACCGCCGCAGCGGAATTCAACGCCTACGCCGACCCCGAAGCGCTCGACACCGTGCTGCGCTCCGGCGTCGCGCTGCGCATGGTCGGCCTCAATCTCACCCGCCAAGTCCTCATCACTGGCGACCACGAGCTACAGCTGCGGGCCATCGGCACCGAACGCGCCGCCATCGTCGCCGACCACGTCGGCTTCTACCTGCGTATGTCCGACGCGACCACACCCCGGCCCGCGGCGTTGCACGATCCCGCGGCCGCCGCGTTCCTGCTGTGGCCCGACCTGTTCGATCTCGCCCCCGCCCGGGTCGACGTCGAACTCGCCCGCACCGTCAGCCGCGGCGCAACCGTCTGCGAGTTCCGGGTCCCCCGCAAAGCCGACCCGAACGCACTCGTCGCGACCACTGTCGACGGTGAAAAAGTCATGACCTGCGTCATGGCCGAAATACGCGCCCATCTCACCTGAACACCACCGCCGACTGGTGTCACCGCAGGAGACCGGAAGCGGCTCGAGTGTGTCCATCCCTGCGGCGACCGTATCCGAAGAAAGCGTGCGCCCGAGCCCGCTCGCCCCCACGCCACCCGATATCGAAACCTCCACGGCGAAGGATGCATTCGGGCCACATCGCGCGATCGCTCTGGCTGGGCTCGACCTGGACCGTATCAACGACTGCGACTCCGAAAGACAACGTTTCGCGGAGCGGCGCTAGCCTTTGGCTCATTTTCCGCGAACGGACGCGGTCGAAGTTTCGCTGCGCCACAATGTCTTTCATGCCAGCACTTGGGGAGCGATGATGGCGGACACCGCGGTGTTGATGATCGACATGCAGAATGGGTACCTCACACAGAAGGTGCGGGATGCACTCGGGTGGCCACCGATCTGGCGACTCCACGAGGTCGTTGCCGAATGCGCCGAGCTTCTGGCCGCCGCACGTGCAGCAGGACTTCCCGTCATCTACTCCCGCCAAACGCTCAGCCCAGCAGGCGAGTTGGCCGCAAACCCCCGAGCACGGCGCCACATGCAGTCACGCGCGCACCTGCTTCCCGAGGTCTCCGAGTCCGAACAGCAGTGGAGTCGTCAGATCATGGACGACCTCGCTCCGGTCGAGGGCGATATCGTGCTGGACAAGACCAGGCACAGCTTCTTCGCCTACACCGAGCTCGCGCCCGTGCTGAGAACCCTTGCTGTGCAACGAGTACTGATCGCGGGACTGCAAACCAACGTGTGTGTCGAAGCGACATGCCGCGCAGCGCTGGAACACAACTTCAACGTCGCCGTCGCCGAAGACGCCACCACCACCGACGGCCCAGCCCTGCACGAAGCCGCGCTCAACGCCATGCGTGTGCTCTACGTGGAAGTCCGCCCCTGGCGCGAACTACTCACCCAACCATGGGACAAGGCCTACCGAACACCCAACTACGGACGCGATCCCGGCTACTGGCAAGACCCCCACGACCTAAGCCACCAGTGAGGAGTAGATGCCGATACTTCTTGCTGTCCGTCTCGCAGCGAGCGGCCATCCCCTTCAGCCGCGTGTGTCCGACGCATACGTCGGTCAGCCACCATGGACGGGGGTGCATGTGCCGGCCTCACGCAACCAGGCCTGCTGCGGCCACGTCGTACCGGACATGACCACGCCGCAACCACATTCCGAGGTCGCCGACCGCTGGACGCAGGCCCGCATCCGCAACATGCTCGCCCGGGTCCACGGGCGCCCGCAGATCGCGGGCCGAGAACGGCTCCGGGCCCAGCGAAGGTGCGCTCACTGACCCGGCACAACATCTCCGGCAAGGATGAGCAAACCGCGCTGCCAAGAACGGAACCGCGGCGCCTTCGCGACCGAACCGACCCCAGGCCAAGATCGAGAACCTAGGATCGGTATTAACACGCTGATCAGAGACGTATGGGAGGGCTCGACGGTGGATACGGATGACGGTGACCTGCTCGGTTGGGAGTTCGACGAGTCCGCTCAATACGACCCGGCATGGTCGCAGTGGGTGCTCGACAGCACCATCGCCGCGAAGATGGACGCCCTGTTCACCCGGACACTGCCCAGCGTGCCGCAGCGCCCGTGGTGGCTCGATCGCGGTCTGGGCAACGACGACGATGTCTGGGTGCCGATGCCCGATTGCGGCCGCTACGACGTCCAGATGATGGACTGGATCTCGGATATGGCATTCGAGTGGTTCTTTCCAGACGAGGAATCCCTCTCCGACCCAACGAAATTCGATATCGCTGACCAGTTCGTGACCTACATCGGACAATGCTTCGTGTCGCAGCTGGGCGCCAGCCTGTTCAATGCTCCCGGTGCCGGGTCGCCACTCTACGACGACATCGGTCCCGCCGGGCTGATGATCTTCGCCGAGAAGCCGGTGTATCTGGTCGACGAGTTGCTGGAAGCCGCGAACGAGGGCTTCTTCTCCGTGTCTCGGACGATCGCCACGCTGTTGGCGGACAAAGAGCGCGACGAGCGTGTGTTCGGGCAATAGCTTGCGGCACAGGGGGGATGGTGCGCGCAAGCGATGATCGGCAGCGTCGGCGGGCCGAGGAAGAACGTCAGCGTCGGGCCAGGGAGGCCGCAAGAGCCCGCAGCCGGATCGATAAGGGGCGCTGGTTCCACCTCGGCATGGCCGCCAAGCGTGGGGAAACACGCGAGAACGGTTGGGTCACCGAATTCCAGGTCAATACGCTCCACGGTCGGCGCCGTCTCGACACCGCGCGTGTGCACGACGAGCGCAACCGACACTTCGCTGAGTACAAAAGTGGCCGCACGCCCGAGAAGGACGCCCTCGAACAGCTGAAGAAGGACCGCGAACTCCTGGAGCAAGGATGGTGCGGCACCTGGGTGCGCGTCGAGGGCGTGAATTTCGGCCGCAGTGTCGAGAAGGAGCTGAAAAAGCTCGAGCGGGATTTCCGCGACCAATTCGACGTCGTGTTCGTCACCGAACAGGAGGCCCGCGAGGCGATCCAGCGCGGCCAGGAACTCGAACGGCGACATCAGCGAGAACTGTTCTCCGGCGCCGAACTGCGTGCCCGGGAGGAGCGAAAGCGCAGGTTGGAACGCCTCAAAGAAGCCGAGCGCACCAGGGCAGCGGCTGCGCAGGCGATCGAGAAGAAGAAGCAGCGTGAGCGCGAAGAGCAGGAGCGCCGGCGGGCCCGGGAACTTGCGGCGGCCGAACAGGCGCGGCAACAGCGGGCCCGGGAGGAGCAAGAACGCCAGCAGCAGGCCCGGGAGCAGTCCGCCACGGCTGAGCAAGCCCGCGCGCGGGAGCGGGAGGAGAGCGATCGGGCGGCAGCTCAACAGAGGGAACGTCAGGCACGAGAAGCCTACGAGCGAGCGCGGTTGCGGCTGCCGCGGGAGGTGAGCGATCTTCTGGCACGGTCCTATCCGGTCCCGGGGGACGAAGTCCGTGGAGGGCCGGGCCCGCACGCGGGACACACCCGCGCCGGCCGCGCCGAACGGTCGCGCGACCCGCGCGAGCGGGGCGGGCGTGAACGCCAATAACCCCAGCATTCGGACATAACGGACGTGCAACGTCTTGGACACGCGACCAGTGACCTCCCGGTGGATCAAACGTATGTTCGATATGGTCGGTGGTGGTTGTCGCGAGCGCGTAATGGGCTCGGCGGCAACGTTGCTGGGGAAGATCAGGGAGGTTGTCATGGCTCGACCACGTCTTCACTACCCCGCCGCCGGCCGCCGCGCGGTGTGTGCGCGCTCCTTCGTCGCTGCGGTAACGGCCGCGTTGACGATCACCTGCGGTAGCGGGGTGGCGCTCGCGGATCCGCCCCCGACATCTTCGCCACCGCCCACCAGCAGCACCGCGCCGCCTTCGGGTTCGACCGCGTCGACGAGCCCACCGCCGTCGACGCCGGCGCCACCGCGCCCACCGGCCGCGGGCGCGTGGAAGCCGACCGAGAACCCCAACCGCACAGTGGTTCCCGGGAAGATGCGGTCGGATCGGGAGAAGGTGCCCGACGGGTTCACCAAGGAACAGGCCGACAAAGCCGAAACGATGGAGGCGGCCGCGAACGGGCCGCAACCGCTGGTCACGCCTGGGTGCCAGGTGTACTGGCCGGCGCCGTATGAGGTGTGTGGGGCGATCCGCGACAAGTACAACGAACTGGGCGGCCCGAACAGTTTCTTGTTGTGGCCGACGTCGAACGAGCTGACCAATCCTGACGGTGTCGGGAAACGCTCGACGTTCCAGAACGGCCCGATCTACTGGTCACCGGCCGGCGGCGCGCATCCGGTGGTCAACCATTTCTTCGCCGCCTGGCAGCGAAACGGCTGGGAGGCAGGCGTTCTCGGCTATCCGACCTCCGATGAGCTGGTCAACCCCGACAACATCGGCCGTCGGCAGTACTTCCAGGGCGGCACCATCTACTGGAAACTCAACGACGCCTACTACGTCGCGGGCGCGATCCGCGACAAGTGGGGCGAAACCGGCTGGGAAACAGGCTATCTGGGCTACCCGTCCAGCGATGAAACGGTGACACCGGACGGTGCCGGCCGGTTCAACCGGTTCGAACACGGGATGATCTATTGGTCTCCGTCGACCGGCGCGCATCCGGTGTCGGGTGGGATCTTGACCAAGTGGGCGATGACGAACTACGAAACCGGCCCCTACGGGTACCCGGTGTCGGACCAAAGACCGCGCGGGCAAGCCTTCGACCAGGACTTCCAGTACGGCACCATCGGCTGGCCCACCACCGCGGTGCAAGACGACGATATCGACTGGCAAGAGGATTACATCGACGACGGTAACTGTCCCGGCTGTGGTGACGACGACCGGGTCGCGGTCACCGGCCCGGGCTGGACGAACGCGCCCCAGCCCGACCTCGCGCCGCAGAGTCAGCCCGCGACAGACGAGATGTTCGGTGAGCTGCCGGCGTGCAAGGACCTGCCCACCGGCACCGGAGACAATCCTCGCTACAGCTGGTGCCGGCCCGAGCCGGCGCCGGGCCTGGCTCCGCAAGCCGGTTGGACCAGTGTGCTCGACAAACCGTATTGCAAAGACCTTCCGCACCGGCAGTGGGCCGGAGACCGGAAATACCAATGCATGTGGCGCGACGGGCAACTGGCACTGCTCGACCGTGAAACCGGCGCGCCGCTGGGAACATTGGCCGTGGTCCAGGAAAACCAGCTCACCACCGCATGGAACTCCACAACCTGGAACGTGCGCACCGCCCTGCACATCACCGGCGTCTCCGGTGGACTCGACGCAGCGCAATACGCGATGTCGGTCTACTGCACCAGCGACGGCAGCTGCAGCCACAATTTCAACAACAACGAGCCGCCCCACCCGGTCACCGAAACCCTCTACAAGCGTGACTACACCATGTCCTCGCCCGTCGGCATCGGGGCGATCTCGCGGACCAACGGATTCGCCGAATTCACGATCTCGCTGCCGGGCTCCAACACGAACCCGGTCACGACCAAGGCAGGCGTCTCACCGGTAATCCGCTGCGACCAGATCGGCAACCGCAACACCTCCGGCTGCATCGTCGCCGGCGCGGAACCGATCCTGGACATGACCACCCGCAACGTGCCCGCGCTGGCCGGGCACATCGGCTACGCCCAGGCCAGCGGACTGCCAGGAGCGCCGAACGGCACACCACTGACCCGCACCACAAACGACGCCCAGATCCAGAACAACCGCAACATCTCCTGCAACCGGGTACCGCGCCCCCGTCCGGCGGGCCAGCAGTGCGACGAATATCCCTTCGCGTCCACCAACCAGGGCGGAGGTGCTAACGGCCCGGCCAGGACCTATCAGGGCGCCTGTGCGACAGGAATGCCCAGCAGCTGGGTTGTCACACTGCCGGTGCCGGTGACCTTCTGGAACGCGGAGGGGATCAGCATGTGCATGATGCCGGGGCGCGACAACATGCGCGGCGGCGGCATCACGGGATGGTTCTATGTGAAAAACCGCGTACTCGACGGCGATACCTTCTACGTCAAGGGATCCTGACCCAAGGAGTGACTGAATGACCGAGACCGGGACCGTCCAGGTCAGCGCCCATCAATTTCTGCTCGCCGGCAGCGGCACCGACACCACCGCTGTCACCGCAGAAGGAACCCTGATCTGGACGGGCCCCGGCTTCGTCACCATCGTGACCGGAATCGCCTACGGCACGGCCACCCTTACGGTCGACACCAACGGGACAACCACGGCGCTGGACGAATGGGAAACTGTCGAAGAAACCGTCATCGAGTCCCCTGAGGACCTACAAGTGCTCAGCGTCGATGGTGTCGTCGCCGAGGGGTACGCCCCCATCCGCGCGGGGCGCTACCGCGTGCGCGCGCACGCCCGAGGCCGAGACCTCGACTTCGACGGCGTCGCCACCGAACCCACCGAACAGTATCTGCTCCTGATCACCCCGACCACCCGACCCACAGGCTCGATCACGCGGCTACGTAAGACCGACGCCGCTCACGAGCCGCCGGCCAAACAACTCCCGCAGGTCGACTACGAACACTTCTATGCCCCCGGCCCTGACGGAAACCTGACCAAATTCACCATCGACAGCCCCGAAGCGCAGGCTGTCTTCGCGCTGCGGAACCGATGGGGCGGGCGCCGACCCAGCGGACGCATCGCTGAGGACCTCACGATCTCTACCGCCGCCTCGATAATCGCGGACCTCGACCGCGATCTGGTCGATGAAATCGATTCCCTGTCCGATGACCGTTTGCGGGCACTCGCGCGATGGTGCGCACGACGTGCGTTCGAACGCAGCGGCCTCATCGAGTTCGACGACTTCCGCACCGCGCTCGACGCAATGGATGACGGCACCACCCCACCACCGGACTTCGCCAACGACTCGCTGGCAATCCACCGCCTGCAAACCGACCCCGCCATACCGCTGACCATCGAACCTGGGATCGCTGGAGCTACCGACTTCGTGCCACAGTACGAAGCCGCCAGAACCTACATGTTAGCCGTCAACGACGACATCGTCGCGATCAGGGCCGCGCTCGAAGCGGTGCGCTCAGCCATCGCCACCCACGGGCGCAACTACCCAGAATTCATCGATCGACTCCGCAGCGAATTCCTACATCACAACCCCGCCTGATCGAACCGTGCTCCGGTCGAGTTCAGTTCCGCGGCCGACCGGACGGCGGAAATTGTCCCACGGCCACGGCTGGCCGCCGCGTAGAACACGGAACACGTTCTCCGCCAGAACATCAGCGACCTCATGGTTGGCGTCGCGGGTCCGGCCGGCAATTCCGGGTGTGTGGATCATGTTGTCGCGGCCGAGGATCGGATCGTCCAGAGTGACAGGTGTGTTCTCGTATACGTCGGTGGCCCATGCCAGCTCGTTGCGCAGGACGCGGGCGCGCAGCGCGGCCAGGTCGATCCCGGTGCTGTCGAGGGTGACCACCAGTGCGCCTGGCGCCATGCGGTTGACCACGCTCGCGGGCACCCGTAGCTCCGGCGCACCAGCGGCCACCACGAGGATGTCTGCAATCTGGGGGTCTCATCGATAGCCACTCGCTGCACGTCGCAGACGAGGAAGTCGACGTCTTCGGCAGCCGGATCGGCCGCCGACACCACCGCCCCGAATGCGGAGCACAGGTGGGCGACGTGGGTTCCCACTGGGTCCAGCCCCGCGACGACGACGTGTTTGCCGCGCAAGGTGCCGTTCACGTAGCCGAGGTGGTCGCTGCACTGCCAACTGGGCCGCGGCCACGCCGCCGGTCCCTCCACCGCGACCTTGACATGCCAGCCCGGTATCTGGCGCAAACTCGACAGCGTCAACGCGACCGCCATCTCTGCCCGCGAATAGCTGTGACCCCGCGACCCGTCGACGTAGGGAATGCCCCGGGCAGCCAGCTGCGACGCCACTACCGGGCCACGCCCAATCACTCCCGCAACCACCGCCAGCTCCGGCATCGCGGCGATGTCCTCTGCGCCGGGTTCGACGTCGAGCAGCACGAGCGCGGGAATCTCCGCGATCCCGGCGACCTCACGCAAACATCTGCCCGCGAGCAGGCTTTCCCACATCACCGTAAGATCCCGGCTGACCAGCTCCTCCCGCAGTCGATCACCCAGGAAGGGCCACTTCGCCGTCAGGTGGCCGCCATCGACCACCAGAACGTCCGGGCTGTCCAATGTCGCTCCTCGAGCTTCCGTCTGTGCAACTCCCCTGCGGCCGCCGGCACCTCGTCGGCCCGCCGCTGTTCACGCTGGATGCGTACCGATCGCGGGACATGAAGACACGTCATGGGATCCTCCCCACGGCCGCCAAGCAGATCTCACCGGTCGAGGCCGGATTCCAGCCGAGCACAGCGGCATGACCCGCGTCGATTTCTTTATCCGGTCGCCACGCGTGCGCCGCGACCAAGCCGGGCTCGATCAGCTCACAGCCCGACAGAATCTCCTCGATCTCCTCACGCGGACGTGGCCAAAAATCGATGCCGTGTTCCCGATAGATCTCCGCAGCCCGCGTGACCTCCTCGGCATCCACGTCGCTGGTGACATGGCTCAAAATCACGTACGACCCCGCCGGCAACACCGCCGACACCGCCTGGACCACAGCGCGCGGATCCGCGATGAACTCCGCGACGAAACCGAGGCATACCGCCACGGGCGCAACAAGATTCATGTTCTCGGCGACTTCCCGCACGACTGTGCTGGTGTCGGTCACGTCCGCATGGACGAACACGTTGTGGTCATCGGCCAGAAACACGCGACCGTGCGCGGCGATCACCGCGTCCGAGTCCAGGTACAAGGTGCGCGTCGTGGGCACCGTGCTGCGCGCGACCTCGTGCAGATTCGGCGGGCATGGATAGCCGGAGCCGAGTTCGACGAACTGACCGATTCCACACTCGGCCGCCAGATGGTGCACGGCGCGTACAAGAAACAGCCGGGCAGCACGGGCGGCCCGCTGGAAGCCAGCACATTCGCGCACGATCTGCTCGGCGACTGACCGGTCCACCTCGTAGGAATCCTTTCCGCCGGTCAGCAGGAAGTCGTGGACCCGCCCGCAGTGGGCCCGGTTCGGGTCGTGAATGGAAATCCGCTCTGGAGGCCGCGTCTCGGCCTCGTGGTGGCTGCTCATTCGGTCTGCTCCGGTCCCTGCTCGGCGAGCCGGCTGCGGCACTGATCCACGCGGGCACGCATACGGCAGTCCGAGGAGCAGTTCGAGTGCAACCGATGCCCGCGCTCGGCGTTCTCGGGGTTCAGCACGCCCGGATCGGTCCGGCAGACATACAGGTTCGACCACACATGCGGCAGCAACGCCTCAGCCAAGTAGTCACGCTGGAACCCGCCGCCGCTCATGACCGACGGCCTATCGGTGCTGCCGCTACCGTCGCCGGGCCAGGGGCGCTCGGCAGGCGCCCGATCAGCGAGGGTTCGTAGCCCATTCCGGACTCGAGGGCGTGCCGCACGACCATCGTCACCCAGTTGCGGAAGCTCGCATAGTCCGCGGATGTAGACATGCGCACCGCATTTCCGTTGGGGTCCAGATGCATTCGCGCGTCCGGGCCGATCGCAACCCGGACCGCATCGAAGTTCACGAATGGCAGCCCGGCCGCCGCGGTGACCGTCATCGGATCCGCCGCTTTCGATCCCGGCCGCTTGCGCGCGAACCACCTGTCGTAACCGTCGGCAACCAGTTTCGCCCACTTCGGCGAGTTGTCGGCCGCGAGCAGCCGGTAGATCTCACTGTCGCGGGTGATCTCGGTGTCCTCGGTGAAGGTGACACCCGAGGTCACCAACCGCAGATCCAGGTCCGGCGCGGTCCAGATCGCACGTGCGCTCGCGGGATCCATTCGCGGGTTGTGGCTGGCGCGCGACGGGTCGCGATACAGGTGAGCCGGCCCGCCGCCCTGGAGCGTGATCACCAACAGCCGCGCCAACTCCGGGGCACCCCGGTACAGCCACGCCAGGTTCGACACCGGGCCCAACCCGACCCAGGCCGCGCGGTGGCCCTCGCCCACCACCGTGCGCACCGCCTCGACCGTCGATCCGGTAATCGGCATCGATGCCGGCGGGAAGCCCGGGGGAACCAGCCCGTCACAGACCCAGCGGGCCTCCGCGCCCTCGATGTCTTTCCCCGCCACGACAACCACGCCGGTCCGCCCGCACAGGTTGAGCAGATACCGCGCCAACCGCGCGCGCTCGCCGCCACCGAATTCGTCGGAGGTCACGACGAGCCGCAGCGGCAACGCCGCGGCCGCGATGATCATCGCGAGCAAATCATCCGGGTCATAGCCCAGATCGGTGCAAATGCATACGGGCAGCCGCGTCGTCGGCGGCGCCGAGGAGCGAAGGTTCGTCAATGGAATCTCCTGAGTCTCAATCGATTCGATTGCTGGGCAGCGGCGCGTCCGCGGTGATGTAGCTGTCCTCGGTCCAGCCGCTGAGATCGCGCCACGGGGCTGTGTAGTCGGGGCCCGACAGGGGCGACCCGGGAAGATCGGGGACATCGAAAGCGTCGACCAGGTCCGCGAGCCGCCGGGCCAGAGTGCGGCGACGCTCGACCACCTCAGTGGCGAGAGCGTCGGCGTCGGGGACCGGGGTGTGGAGTCGATGCTGGTGGGTGCTGAACCAGGCGTGGTGGGTGTAGACGCGGTCGGCGGCATAGGCGGCAGCGATGGTGGTCAACAGGTGCCGGGCGTCGGGATCGCTGGTTTCGGCGGCCGCGATCAGGGGTGCGATAGCGAGCGCGCGTTCGGCGGCCGCGCTGGTCAAAGCGATGGCGGCCGAGTCCGGCCCGAGCACCGGCCCGGCGACGGTGA
The DNA here is from genome assembly GCF_000308855.1 of Nocardia veterana NBRC 100344. GTDB lineage: Bacteria > Actinomycetota > Actinomycetes > Mycobacteriales > Mycobacteriaceae > Nocardia > Nocardia veterana. The sequence goes on from NZ_BAGM01000202.1 coordinate 13,758, forward strand.
GATCGCCGTCGCGGATCGCCGCCGCGATCACCCGCTCTCGCTCGGTAAGGGCCTGGGTGAGGATGGGCAACTGTTCGGGAGTTCCTGGCAGGTGGAGTGGCCGGGTCTTCGTCAGCTGGTGGCCGGCTTTGACCTGCATGGCTTGGATGACGCCTTCGGCGATCATGGCGCCGAGGGTGTTGGCGTGCCATTCGCCGAGCCGGCTGTTGATGGTGGCGCCGTGGGCGGCGGTGTTGAGCCGACACATCAGCAGCTGCTCGTAGGCGGTGACGGTGCACGAGGCCTTCGCGATCATCGCCCACACCATCGTCTCGGTCGCGGCGGCGCCGACGGCAGATCGCATGCCGGCGAGCTGGCGGGCGAGGATCGTCGCCGGGTAGAGCGCGGTGACGGCCGTGACCAGATCGGCTCGCACCGGGTCTCGGTCGATCATCCGTCGCCCCGGCTGGGGCGGATCGAACTGATGACCGCCACGCTGGGTCGCGAAGTTGTGCAGCCCAGAGACCGCGGCCCGGGCGGCGGCGAGTTTGGCGCGGGCCAAATCGAGGCGCCCGGCGCCCAGCGGGATGCTCGCGCGGTGGAACCGCTGCGGCACCGGTACGTCGGATTCGAACCGTCCGTCGTCGGTGAATCGTGCCCAATCACCGCCCAGTACAGCGTGTTTCGGCACCCAGCAGTCGCGGAAACGGAACGCGTAGTGCGGCAAGGTCGAGATGCCTTCCGGCAGCAACACCGCATCCACACCAGATGCGAAGTCGGTGCCGTCGTGCAGCCGGAGCAGGATCGGCAGCACGCCTTCGTCGCGGCCGTCGACGATCAACCGGGCGGTGACCACCATGACCGTCGGCAGCCCGAGGCTGGGATATTTGCCGTTGGGTTTGAACTTGCACGCGAGCAAGTCCGGGGTGCGCAGCCACAGGCCCTCGGTGTGGGGATCCCAGATCGCGAGGGTGCGGCAGTCGTTGCCGTTGGTGCCTCCGAGTTCGGTGATGCCGGCGAGGCCGAGTGCCTTACTGCTGTCGAGGTCGCGCAGGATCCGCTGTTGATAGTCCGATCCGTTGCCGAGGGCGGCGATCGCGCCGATCGCCAGGTCCAGGTGACCGGTCAGTGGTGTGAGCCCTGGCGGGGCGAGCACGGCAAGCTCCTCGGCCATCAGTCCCCGCAGCTCGTCATCAGCGGCGACTGCGACCGCAGATCCGCCGACCCCGGCAATCGCCGCCCGCAGCTGCCCGGGTCCGAGTACCGCCTTCTTCAAATAGGTCAGGCCAGGTTGGGGCCGGTAGCCGATCGCGGTCGCGGCCGCCCGCACCAGTGAACGCCGTGCGCGGTCCGGGCCGAACAGGGCCGCACCCAGCGCGACCGTGGCGGGTCGGTGTCGGTCGACGGGGCTGCCGTCGGTGTCGGCGTTGCGGGTGGTTGGAGTGGGATCGGTGGTGGTCATGTCGAGTCCCTTCGCGGTGCTGCCGGCGCACGTCCCGGTATGGTGGCCGGGCGGTGTCGCCGAATTACTGGCGCCTCATAGCTCGTCGGTGCGGATGAACGGTGGCCGAACGGGTGCCGGATCGGTGCGATCCAGTCCGCGTGGTCAATGCAGCAGGCCGACTGCGCGTAGCGCCTTGACGTAGTCGGCGGGCATGGATCGGGCGCGGATGATGGCGTCCACGAGCGCGACTGCTGTTGCGGGAGGAAGGCTTTCGCAGATCTCGGCGAGGTCGTCGTGGTCGACTCCCCACCGTTCCCTGTGGTGCGGTTCGCGGGCCTTGGCGCGGATCACGGCCGCCAGCTGTGCGGGCGCGTTGTCCCACCACTGGTGATCCATCTGTTCGGCGGGCGGAAGGATGTCACACAACGTCCACGCCTGCGGGGCGGTCAACGTGAGAGTTTCGACGAACTTGTCGACGGTCTCGCGCGTTATGCCGACACCCGCGGGGTCGAGGCGGGCCGTCAGGGATTGCTCGGCGGTCACGATGGCCTCCTGCTGGTCGGTTGCATCGGGGGTGCTGGCAGGAACGAGGTAGGGAACTCGGCCAACGCCCGGTGGAAGGGGCCGGGGCGCCAGACCGGGGCCTGATTGACCGGAACGAGGTCGGGAACTGCGTCGAGCAGCCTCTCGATGCCGGTGTGGGCGATGAGCTTCGCGAGGTCTCGCGCATCCTGGGGACACGCGTGTGGCCCGGTGCTCCATCCCAGGTGCGAGTCGTTGGCCGTCCGGTCCTTCTGTATGCGCGGATCGTTGTTGCAGGCAGCCAGGCTGATCACGACGGGCTCGTTCGCCGGCAACCAGATGCGCTGCCGGTCGGGCTGGGTTTCGACGACGGTGGGGCGGGGCGGATAGGTGATGCAGAAGTTCGCCATCGGCGGGTCGAAGGCCAACACCTCGGTCATCGCGTCGGTGATCGTGGAGCTGACAGTCGTTGTGCTGGCAGTGAATCGGTCATTGGTGATCATGTGCAGCACCGAGTTGGCGATCAGGTTGACCGTCGGCTCGATAGCCGCCCCGTAGAGTAGGACCAGCTGATGGATGGTCTCTTCATCCGACAGCGGAGTGTGCTCGCTCGGGTCGGCGGGGAATGCCAGCAGGCGGGTGGTGATGTCGTCGCCGGGGAAGATCCGTTTGCGCCGCACGACCTGCCCGAGCGCCTGCGCGAGGTCCTGTTCGACGGTCTCGGTGTCATCGGTGGCGTTGAACATTCGCGCCATCGCGTCGGCGACTTGCGCTCCGGTGTCGTCGGAGCAGCCGACCAATGTGTTGAACACCCCGAACACCAGTGGGTGGGCGAACTCGTCGAGGACATCTGTGTGCCCGCGTTGGCAGAACCCGTTGATCAGCTCTTCCGATCTCCAGATCACTTCTTTGCGCACCGCGTGCGGATCGACACCGGCCAAGGCGGCGTTGACCGCTTCGCGCAGGCGGGAATGGGTGGCGCCGACCGCGTGCAGCACGTTGGGCCGCCACAGCATCATCGGTTTGATCGGGCAGTCGTCGGCCACCCCGTCCTGCCACGCGCGCGGGTCCGCGGGGAAGCGACCGTCGTCGCCGAGGATCTGCCTGGCGGTGTGCCAGCTGATCACCAGCGTTGCCGGTACCCCGGGCGCGAGTAGCACCGGCACCAGAGGCCCGCAGTTGTCTCGCATATCGCGGTAGGTTTCGTGGGGATTGCCGGCGAATTCCGGTGAGTGCAAACTGATTCGCGGGCCGACCTGCTCGATCGGGATGGTCGCGGTCCCGACGACCGCGGGTTGTTGCTGCATCATCAACGCTCTCTACGCAAGCGGGAAGGGGGTTGCGGGCGGAAACCGCACGGGAAGCGAGACCAGAGCCAGGCTGAACGGGTCATCTACCCACACAAGGTCGTTGGCGGACACGGCCAGCTCGAGATCCGGTAGTGCATCCAGCAGCTGGTCCAACGCCGAGCGCGCGATCAACGTCGCGACGGGTTCGGCCGGGCACATGTGCGCCCCGGCGCCGAACGCCAGGTGCGCGCGGTTGCCTCTGCGGTCCTCGCCCATCACCGCGGGATCAGCGTTGCAGGCCGCCAACCCGACCAGAAGCGGCCGATTTTCCGGCAGCGTCCCGATGTTATCGAGGACCTGCATCTGCCGCGGAAACCGTGGCGCCGCGACCGCGATCGGCGGATTCTTGTGCAACACTTCGTCGATGGCGTCTTGACCCGACAATGCTCCGCCCAGGACATCGCCCCCGAATCGTTTGTCGGTCATCACCAGCAGCACGGCATTGCTGATCAACGCCCACGTCGGCGCGATGAACTCGCACAACAACAGCAGCTGCTCGACGATCTCTTCGTCCGACAACCCGGCCGGATGCTCCATCAGCCACGAGGCAACATCGGCACCCCGGTACGTGCGCTTGGTCAGCACCGTGTCGACTACCACTTCACGCAGCATCGACCGGCCCCGGACAGCGGAAGCCGGATCAGCGGACTGCATCATCAGCAGCGCGTCGATGATCTTCCCGCCGACCTCCGGGGCGATCCCGAACACACCATGCAATGCCTCGGCCACGAGAGGAATGGCGAAACAGGCTACGATATCCGTCTCACCGGCCTCGCAGAAGCTGTTGACGAGCCCCACCGCAGCGCGGGCAACCGTCCTTTCCACCGCCAACGTGTCGACCCGGGCAAGACTGTCCGATATCGCACGGCGAAGCCGTCGACGATCATCACCACGGGTATGCAGAGCGTCGCGGCGCGACCCGAGGGAGGCCGGCGGCAGCGACCCCGCCACCGGTTCGGTGGGATAGCGATCCTCATCGTTGAGGATTTCCAGCCCGAGCCGGTAGTCGATCACCAGTGTCGCCGGGCCCCCTATATCGACCGGGACCAGATGCGAGTGGTGCCGCGACCGCATGTCCCGGAACACCGCGTGCGGGTCTGCGGCGAACTGCTGCCCCGTGATCGGAAAAGGCGAAGCGTTCCTCGGTGGCGGGCCGTGCTCGATCGGGCACCGGCCGGAACCGGGTGGTGTGGACACAGAAATACTCCAAACATGTTGAGGGAAAACGAATCTGCGCGCGGCAGCCGATATGGCCGTGGGATCGTTCAGCGCGCAGTGAGGCGGGATGGCGCAGGAGACGGGTACCGCCACGCCCTGGTTGAAATGTTCGAGTCGATACCGTCGCCGCTGCCCGATGCAGGGCGGCGCACTGCTAAGCCGCCGGTAACTGGATGCGGCCAGTCTTCGCGCCGATCGTGTCGACGACCTGGCGGTAGGACGGCAACCAGGAATCCACCGGCAGGCCGGCCAGCCAGGTGCGGGACTCGTTGCCCGGCGTCGGCAATGCCAACTCCGCCCCGCGCCCGGCAATCGCTACCCCAGCGTCGTACAGGATGGCCTTACACCTGCGCAGGTCGTCATCCGGCGCCGGAGGAGCAGTCATCACGACCCGCACTCCCTCGCGTAGCTCGAAGATCGGCAACGGCCGCTGCGGCAATGATTCGGCCACAGCGTCTGCGGTCTCGCCGCTCACCATCAGCGCCACGAAGCGGTGCGCGCGAACCGTGATCGCTTTATAGGTGGTGTCGAGATGGGCCGGGCCGTACAACTGCTCGTATAGGCGCTTGCACTCCGCGAATGACTCACCGGTCTCCAGCGTCCTACCCGCACTCGGCTGCGGGTGAGGGTCCCCGCCGACATCGAGCCGCGGCGGCACAGTTGCTGTTGTCACGAAACCTCCATCAACGAATTCATGAAAAGGAAAGAAGCACAATCGATGTGAAAAGCAGGGGCGCCTTCGCAAGCCGGTGACCGTCTGAGCCTCTCGCAAGGATTCGCGCGGGTGTCGTTGGTCATCCAGCACCCGCCCGGTAGGTACGTGGCGCCGCACTATCGACGATCTCTGCCCAGCCGGCCGCCAACCGGGCCGCTTCGGTGAAGACCTCGTGCAGCGCATCGCCCGTCGCGCCTTCGCGTCGAACCGCGTCATCGGCGGCGACCGCGGCCGCGGCCAGCTTGTCGAGGTAGGCGCCGATAGATACCCGCTGGTCAGTGGCGCGAAGGTGCTGCGCCGCCCACGCATCTATCGCCCGGATCGACTCCAGACGGCGGCGAGCGACAAGTGAGCTGTCCCTCCCGAGCGCGTTCCGGTGCGTTCGCGCCAAGTCGGATGCGAGGGCGGTCACCGGATGCGTGCCCGGCTCGTGATCACCACGTACCGCCGCCCACAGCTGGCGCCAATCCGGGAGGAGGTCATCACTGACGAGCGCGCGGGTGGTCATATCGCCTCCCGGGCGTCACGCTCCGCGATCTCCATGCACTTCAGCATTGGCACAACCGGTGTGAGCCGGAACTGCACTACCGCTGAACTGCACTGAATTTTCACCGAATTCCGCGCCCGGGCGCTTGCTGGGCACCTGGTAGCTGGTGGGACACTGGCGCCATGATGGAACTCAACGGCGTGCCGGTCACCGTCGAGGCTCTGGCACCGCTGGCGCTGGTCGGACTCGGCCACTTCACCTCGATGCGAGTCGAGGAAGGCGGCGCGGTTCGTGGACTCGAAATGCATCTCGATCGACTGATCCGCGACAGCCGCACCGTTTTCAACGCCGAGCTCGATCCCCATCGTGTCCGCAGCTATGTGCGGCACGCCATCCGCGACACCGACGGGCCGGTAGTAGTCCGAGTGACCATCTACGATCCGGCCATTGAGCTGTCCAAGCCCGGCGCCCCCGCGGAGCCGCACGTGCTGGTCTCGACGCGGCACGCACCGGCCGGGCCGGCGGCCCCGCTGCGGCTGCAATCGGTCGTGTACTCGCGAGATCTGCCGAGGGTCAAGCACATTGGTCTGTTCGGTGCCCTGCACCAACGCGCAGCCGCGCAGCGCCAGGGCTTCGATGACGTCGTGTTCACCTCCGGTGACGGCTCGATCAGCGAAATCGCCACCAGCAACATCGGATTCATCACCGGTGAAGGCCGCCTCGTCTGGCCGCGCGCCGAAGTCCTCCCAGGCACCACCATGCGGCTGCTCAACCAGGTTCTCGACGAAGAGGTGGCGACCGAGCGCATTACTCTCACCCGGCTCGGCGACTACGCCGCCGTCGTCGCCACCAACGCCGCGACCGGCGTACGCGCCGTGTCCTGCGTCGACGACACGAAATGGCCCGAGCACCAAGTAGTGACGATCCTCCAGGAAGCTTACAAATCCATTCCGCCGCAGCGGATCTAACACAACGCCGCCCCCGGCTCCCAGTAGGCTCGGACGCCACCAGAACGAGAAAGGGCGACGCTGTCGATGAAAAGCCTGGTTCGGCCGTGGACGGGAGCTGAAGTAGCCGCGCTGCGCGACGCCCGGCGAATGTCGTTGAACGAATTCGCCGCCCACCTCGGCGTCACCGAACGTCAGGTCTCCAATTGGGAAGCCAAGCGAGCCGCCATCACGCCGCGGCCGGCCAATCAGGCTGCTCTCGATACCTCGCTGTCCCGGCTCAATCCCGACGAGCTGACGCGATTCCTTGCCCAAGTGCCCGCCGACGCGATAGGCGACTCCCCCGATACCGACCAGCTGATCCAGCCCGACCGCATCCGCCACCCCGTCGACGGCCGCTCCATGACGTGGATCCCCGAAGGCGTCTTCCTGTCCGGCCCGATGGACCAGCCGGTCTGGCTTGCTGGATTCCACATCGACACCTACCCGGTCACCAACGCCGACTACGCAGTGTTCGTCACCGCCACCGGACACGCAGCGCCACGGCACTGGGACAACGGCCGGCCACCCGCCGACCTCGCCGATCACCCCGTCGTGTGGGTCACCCACGACGACGCCACCGCCTACGCCCGCTGGGCCCACAAAGAACTGCCGACGGCGCAGCAGTGGGAGAAAGCCGCCCGCGGCACCTCCGGCGCTACCTGGCCGTGGGGCAATCAGGTCACCCCGGCCAAATGCAACTGCAAAGTCTTCGACCAACCCGGCACAACCACCCCAGTCGACTGCTACAAGTCCTCGGTCAGCCCCTACGGCGTGTTCGACCTGTGCGGCAACGTCTGGGAATGGCTCGCGACGGCATCGGCCCCAGGCCGGTTCGAGCTCAAAGGCTCGTCCTTCAGCAGCCTGCTCGAAGCCGCCAGACCAGCCGCATTCAACGACGCCCATCACCTCATGTGCGACGACGACACCGGATTCCGTTGCGCTGCACTCGAGCTCGAACTCTGAACCGGTCGACCGCTGTTTCTGACCATCAGTCTGCGAATCCTTTAGCGGCTGTCCCCGCCTGCCCACGGCAATCATGCCGACCTCGCCCGAACGAACTCCGAGACCGTGCCCGGCGCGTCCAGCCGCGGCCAGCAGCCCGCCGGCCTCACGGTCCACACACTTGCGTCCTGCCGCACCGCATCCAGCCACCCAATCAAATGCGCGACCGTTGGCACGATCAGCGCCGTGACGTGCGAAGGCGCCAAGGTCGCCAGCAACAACCCGAAATCGGCATCACCATTCTCAATCCGCACAGCGCACAGATCGAATCCATGCCGCGCCGATAGGTCTCGAACCCGCGCGGCATCCAGCTCGGTCTCATCCCCGGACAAGTCGCTGCGCACGATCCCGTACGCATGCACGGTGCTCATGCCCGCCTCCGGGTCGTCGCGGCGGACTCGAAACCAGCAGCATCTGTCAACGCCAACCAGTAGCGAGTGACCGTCCGCTTGCCGGGGGCATTCGCCTGCTTGACGCCATTCAGCCCCCGGATCCGCTGGCCTCCAGCGGCATACTGGCTAGACATCGTCGAGATCCGCCGACAAAAGGGCAGCAGCTCGTGTCCACAGCTCCGGCGGTACATCCCCCTGCTGGTTCACGGCATCCCGCGCGGCTGCTGGACTCAGTTCAGGCTCATCACGAACTGCGCTGCCCGATGGTGCTGAATGGCTGGGTTCGTCGTGGTCGATTTCGGAGACGACGACCCGACCGTTGACAATCCTGTTGCGTTGATCGCGCCGTCGAAACGCGGCGCCTCGTGCTACCGGCTTGCCTCTAAACCAGGACATAAGTCCAGCCTGGCGGTCATGCTGCGCGTTGGGAACGTAGCAACCCGTAGCAACCAGCAAACGAATTCGCCCTTCAGCAAACAATCGGCCCGCCGGTACCGTGAGGCAATGACTGATCGCCCCCCGCGCACCACAGTGCACTCCGGAAAGCTGGTATACGACGGCCGACCATGGTTGTCGGTCGAGCGCCACCACATCACCACGCCGGATGGAGTCGATCGGCAACACCACGCGGTGCGCCTGAATCCTGTCGCGATTGTCACCGCCATCGACGATCAGGGCCGAGCTCTGCTGCTACAACGTCACCGGTGGATCGTCGACACAATCGGCTACGAGTCGCCGGGCGGCATCGTGGATTCGGGTGAGGAACACGAATCGTGCGCGCGTCGAGAGCTGTTGGAAGAGACTGGGTTCACCGTCGAGCGACTGGCCCTCGTAGCGGAACTCGAGCCGATGCCAGGGCTGGTCCAGACACCGCATTACATCTTCCTTGGATATGGGCCACGGCAAGTTGCTGCGCCGACTGACGCGGAGGAGGCGGGGCAGCTCGTATGGGTCCCGTTGAGCAGAACCGCCGAGTTATTGGCGACAGGGCAGCTTCTCGGTACGGGCACGGCGGTTGGGATGCTGGCAGCGGTCGCGGATTCAGCTGGCGGCCAGGAGCTTTCGGGCTCGGCGCTTGAGCAAGTCGTGCCGGCAGCGGAGACGTCCTGACCCGAGGTCGTCGATATGGTCGGCTGTGGACGAGAGCAGCGACACCGCCTCCTCTCGTCGGCCGGCGTTGATTGCTGCCTGGGCAAGATCGAGCTGCTGGGCACATCGTGCCCTGACGAAGTCCTTGGGAATCACCTGCATGGAGTCGCGGGTGAGCGTTGCAGCGGCAGGATCACCGAGCCGAGCAAGGATATGCCCAGCCCAGCGAGATAGATGTGTTTCGTTGTGGGCGATGAACGGCATTTCGTCGTCAGATGAGCCGTCGGACGGCAGTAGGGCTTCCGCAGTCGCCAGTGCCTCCCGCGCGACCGAAGCATGGCCCGGGCAATAGGTCGCCACTTGTGCGCCGGTGGCCGACAGCCACGAGCGGAGCAGCGGAGGCAGTCCAGGTATGCGTTCTGCTTGAGAAACCTGTGCCAGCGCCGGGGCGGCCTGCCCTGTTTCGGCGAGCATCACCGCTTCCTCACCGATGGTGTGGGCCAACAGGATTGGATCCCCTGCGCGCAATGCAGCAGCGCGAGCTTCTTTGTAGTGCGCGGCAGCCGCAGTTGTGTCGCCTACGTCGAAATCCTGCCACGCGGCCAGTGCCGCAGCATCTGCCTGTGCACGAGCAACCACCGCTCGATCCGCTCCTTTGCTGTTGCGCCACATCGTATCCAGTGCCGTGACGTGCGCAGCCGTTTGGAGACGGGCCGCAGGAGCGCCGAAGCGCCGATCGAGCATGCGCAAGCTGTTGGTGTGATTCAGCAAGACCTCGAACAGAGTGCCGCCATGGACGAAGTCGACAGTAGCGGTTGGCACGCCGAGCACTTGCCGCAGCAATCTGGCATACAGCGCATCCGGCGTATGCCGGCCATTTTCCCAGCGTGACAACGCGATTCGTAGGCTGTTGGGCGACATGAGAGCGATTCCCTGCCTGCTCGCATGAGCACGCAGGGCAGCGATCAACTGGGCTTGGGACCAGCCGCGTCGGGTGCGCGCCGCCCTGATCTCCTTGCCGTCGATCGTCACCATCTCCCTCGGATCCGCCCTCGTTGCCGTACGGGCGGCGGTATCGCTGTTCCGATAACCATAATCTGATAATCAGAATTCAGGAACCTAATCGGGGAAATCGAAACTGCGGCTACGGTAGGACCCATGGCAACGCGGACCGCCCGGGGACTCCTACTCGGACGCGAGATCAACTACATGATTCGCGCCTCCGGCAAGAGCCAAGCCGAGGCGGGTCAGATCATCGAGGTCGGCCAATCCCGTATCAACAGTCTGATCGCGGGCACAGGCCGGATTTCGGCCGGCGACCTCCAGCTGCTGGCGAAACAGCTGGGATTCTCCGACGAGCACTACATCCAGAGTCTGCTCGAGCTGCGGCGAGACAAGTATCGACGCGGCTTCTGGACGACCGGACATCGCCGGGTTTACTGGGAGGAGCTTCGACTCCTCGTGGACCTCGAAGAACAGGCAAACAGGCTTCGGATCACAGAGTCCGAGATCATCCCGGGCCTGCTGCAAAGCGAGTCCTACATCCGCGCACTACATGCGAACATGTCAGACGCCCACACCGGCGTCACCGTTGAAGACTGGGTGCAGGCGCGGCTCGAGCGCCAGCGAAACCTCGTGAAGGCCGACGCCCCGGAGTTCCACGCCGTGCTCTCCGAGTCATGCCTACGGCGCCGCCACGGCGACCCCAAGGGGCACGTAATGATCGACCAGCTTCGTCACCTGATCGATCTGTCCCAGCGCCCCAACATCCTGATCCAGATTTTGCCGTTCAACACCCCCGTTGACGGCGGCGGGATGGAGGATCGCTTCACACTCATCCGCGTACCTTCACCCGGCGCGGCCGGCGACCTCGAACTCGCGGTGGTAGAAGCTCTCGGGGAAATCCGCTACATCCTCGACAAACCACCAGTCGGCGCCCGCGAAGCCTTGTTCGCCCGACTCAGTGCCGCCGCACTCAGCAGCGAGGACTCGCGTGAGTTCATCGACCACATCGCACGAGAGGAACCGAAATGCTCCCCATCTTCACCGCCCACGACTGCGTCAAAGCAGCGCGCAGCGCGGGTGGGAACTCATGCGTGCGGATAGGCCGGAAGAATGGCTGGACCGTAGTCTGGGACGACAAACTTGCGACGCCCGAGACTGATCGAGGCGCACCGCTTCCCTCGGCTCAGACGCTGGTTGTTCCGGACGAGCAGTTCGACGCATTTCAGGAAGCGCTGCGCGCTGGGCGCACAGATGGGCAATGTATACGCATCCGCCAGTCATCGGCGGGGCAGTACACCTTCACTGCCCACCATGCTGCTCATTCCCGGAACACCGGTGTCGCTCTGCACTTTGATCGCGACGAGTTCGACGCGTTTATGAGCGGTGTCCAGAATGGCGAGTTCGATCTCGAGCAGTTCCCAACGGCAGCGTAACTGTAGGTTCCCAGAATTCATGGTGCAATCTCAGAAGGGCTGGCGGTGACGTGGCGGATCCGCCACAGTTTTGAGATTCCGTTCATCCCTGGCGGCTGATTCGTGGGGGTACGGTCTCCGAGTTTTGAGCGGGAAGCAAATGGCGCGGTGCTCGGCCGCGTTTGATCAGTTCGGAACCGGCAGTCCGCCGCAGTCCGAGCTCATCACCAGAAGGCACAACAGTGCGGCGGCCAGCGGAGCCGGGGTAAGCATAGGTTCGCGCCGGTGGTGCCGAACCGGTTGTGTTATGTGGCGGCGGCGACCAAGACGAAGGCCGCCACCGCGGTGGGTGTATCAGAGTTGTTTTGGCCAGCAGGAATGGGAACGTGCCCAGGCACTAGTTGCCGGGGTTGTGTGAGGTCCATCCTTCACCGTGCACGGCGGGGCCGCCGTCGTTCGGTGCCATTTGCTAAGGCGCGGTGCCGGGGCCGGGTTGGGAGTCTTCGACGAAGTCTTTCACGCTGGTGGGCGACGGCCCTTCGATGTTTGGCTCTTCGAGGTCGTCGAGGCCGTCAGTTTGGTGATCAGCTGGCTTGTCGTTGTTGACCACCGAGTACTCCTGAGGGCGGGACGCTGGTTCGTGGGTGTAGTGGACAATGATCACGACCCCAGTGGCCGCGATCGTTGCTAGGCCGAGGCCGAGGAGCGGCTTACGCATCGGGACCGTCCTTTTCTGCGGCGAGCAGACCCGGCAGCAGTTGCGTCTCCCCCAACTGTACGTGGCCGGGGTCGATGCCAGGATGAGGTGGTTAGGAGAGGTGACCTCCTGCGGAGCGTACCTTGACGCGGATCGAGGCGGCCGCTACAAGCTGGAGTGAGCACCGCCCAATCCTGTTGCTGCCCAGTGTAGGTCGCCTCCGCTGAGGAGCAGTGAGATCGACTGCGGCTGGTCACGTCGGGGCGCCGCGGCCAGCACCCGATCCCATATACCGCTCCGCCAGCTGCCACACCGCGCCGTCCATGCCACCCATCCTCACCGATAGCGTCAGCCGACGCGCGGAACCTACTGAGGTAGCAAGGAATTCGGATGGACCGCGAACAGCGTCGCCATCAGAATTGCCGGTATGGCGGCAATTGTGGAGCGTGCCATCGGCGTGCAGGAGTACCGGCGCCTGCGCGCCGAGGTGGGATGGAGCACTCCCGATCACTGCGTGTGCGCGACCGCGTTGGCGACGTCATTGTTCTCGGTCGTGGCCCACGACGAGCAAGGCCGATCGGTGGGAATGGCTCGCGCAGTCTGCGACGGACTGTACGTGCTGATCGTGGATGTAGTCGTCTCTCCGCCGGAGCAAGGTCAAGGCATCGGCACGCAGTTGATCGATTCCGTTGTGGAATGGGCCCGCCAGCAACGTGTTCCACATTTGGCGTTGGGTGCGAGCATGGACGTGGCGGGCCTTTATCACCAGCATGGATTTGTTCAGGCCGGACAGTATCTGCGGTTCATCGACTCCATCGCGCTGGCGTGAGCGTACCGACGACGTTGACCGTCACCGCTACGATTTCAGGCTGCAGTCGATGTAGCGCAAACGGTTGGCGACCTCTGCCTGCTGGGTCGACTATCGGAATTTGAGGAGCGGGACGTCGAAGAGTTCGTGGTCGGGGGTGCGTTGCATGTCGGGGTGGGCGACTTCGATGACGAGCATTTCGGTGAGGAATTGGATACGGGCGTCGAGGAGGTGGCTGGTGTGGGCGGTGGCGGAGTGTTCTTTCAGTCCGACGGTGACGTGGATGTGTGGTTTGATCTCGTTGGTGTCGGGGTCGTAGGCGAGTGTGCCGGCGCCGAGGGCTTCGACGTTGCGGAGCTGGACTTTCGACCAGACGGGGGCGTCGGGGTTGTCGAGGTGTTCGCAGGTTCCTACCAAATCGACAGTGCTGAATCCGGCGATGAAGGAGGGGATGTAGCCGCTGCGGAGGTTGTGGGTTCGGCAGAAGTCGGTCAGTGCTGGGTAGAAGTTGTCGCCGTGGTCGAAGGTGACGCCGAAGGATCGGCCCAGGGTGATTTCGTGTGCGCGCATCAGTGGTCCTTGCTGGGATCGGTTGGCCAGGGCCAGGTTTCGGGGTCTCGGTAGCCGCCGGCCGCGGCGAAGGCTGCGTGGATGGTGGGTCTGTCGTTCGTGGCGGACAACAGGGTGTGCAGCAGTATGCGGGCTTTGATTGGGTCGAGGTATCCGGCGCTGGCGAGACCGCGGGCAAGCAGGTCGCGTTCGGAGCCAGGGAATCCGTAGGTGGTTTCGAGCACGGATCCGGCGCCGGTGCGTGAGGCGAGGACGACGGGGATCTTCGCGGCGAGGGTTTCGAGGGCGGGGACGAGGTGGGCCGGGACGTGGCCTGCTCCGAGGGCGGCTACGACGAGCCCGTCGATGTGGTCGGCGAGTGCGTGCAGGGCGGATCCGTCGTCTCCGAGGGTGATCGTGAGGATCGGGATGCGAAGGTCGTTTCGGGAGCGGGCGGGGATGGTGGTTCGGTGGGCCAGGATGTTGAGCAGGCGGGCGCGGGTTTCGACGAGGTAGCCCAGCGGGCCGCCGTTGGGTGAGCTGAAGGTGGCTGTGCTGGTGGTGTGTGTTTTGCGGACGCGGCGGGCGGCGTGGATTTCGTCGTTGAACACGACGACGCAGCCTTGATGGCGCAGGTGGGGGCTGGCGGCGGTGCGGATGGCTGCCAGGAGGTTGGCGGGTCCGTCGGGGCCGGCGAGGGTGGGGTTGCGCATGGCGCCGGTGACCACGACCGGCTGCGGGGCGGTGTGCAGGAGGTCGAGCAGGTAGGCGGTCTCTTCGATGGTGTCGGTGCCTTGGGTCACGACGACGCCGTCGACATCGGCGGCCCGGTCGGTGATGGTGTCGGCGAGGGCGGTGATGTCGTCGATGGTCAGGGATGCGCCCGGGGTTTGGCGGAAGTTCACCACGTCGACGGCGATGCCGGTATCGGCCAGGCCCGGTACGGAGGCGATGAGTTGTTCGGCCGTCAGGGCGGGTGCGACGCCGCCGGTTGGGCTGGTGGTCATGGCGATGGTGCCGCCGAGGCCGAAAACGGTGACGCGGCGGCATGATTCGTCGGTGGGCACGCAGGCAGCCTAGCGATCGGTATCGGGGAGGTCGCCGAGGAATTGGCATGCTTGCTCGATCCCGGCCAGTGACAGGAGTCGGCTGCGCGGGCGGGTGAATCCGGATACTCCGTGATCGGCCAGTTGCCGTGCCCGGCCGGTGAGCCAGGTCCAGTCCAGTTCGAGGTAGCCCGCGAGCGAACGCAGTCGCGTGGTCGGGGTGGTTCCGGAAAGGATAGAGTGAGCGCGGGCCCAGGCGGCGGCGTCGGTGAACTCGCGCAGGGTGGGGCGGTGGTCCGTGACGTCGACATGCCAGATGTGGTCGGAGTTGACCCAGCTGGCGACGATCGCGCGGCGGGTGTGGTCGAGAACGAATCCTTGGGTGGCGCTGTATTCGGGATCGCCGCAGACGGCGACGGTGATGGCGAACGATTCGATCAACGCCGCGGTCAACATCAGCAGCACTCTCTCGGGCTGGGGTGAGGCGGTCACCGCGGCCGGTGGTATGCAGAATGCCCGGGTCAACGTCTCGGCGGCGGAGACCTTCTGGGCGATGGTCTGCAGGTACCGGTATTTGTGCGCGAACAGCAGCCAGGTGCTGGCTTCTTCACCGCGCTGCTCGCGGCTCCAGAACACCGGTGGCTGGGTCAGCTCGTCGGTGTGGCCGAGGATGTGTCGAGCGCAGACGTGCGAACCGAGCCACATTTGCGAGACCGCCGACATCGCACCGGTCAGGTCGGGACCGACGCCGGGGCGCGGTGGTGTATCGGGTGCGGCCAGTTGCGTTGTCGCGGTGTGGAGTTCGGCGTCGTCGTCGAGGAGGGCGTCGTCGAGATTGGTAACGGCCCAGAGAACGGCGGTCGTGAACGGGTCGAGCCGGTAGGCGGCAGGCACCAGCAGCGGCGCCCCGTCACCGGAGGAGTTCAGCTTGGCCAGAGCATGGCGGCGATCCACCGCGTAACCGGCGGCCTCGGGCTCGGTGCCGACCGTGGCGACGACGAGGCTGCGGCGGGGGCGGTGAAGTAGCGGATCGACAGCCACGGTGGTACCCACGGTGGCGATGATCCGGTCACCGTCGCGGCGGGCGGGCAAGGCGAGTACCGGAGTCGCTGACCCGGAAAAGAACCGCCCGGCAGGGGTCGTAATGGTCTGCAGCCCAGACGGGTCGGCGCCGAGCCAGCCGAGGTCGGCATCGGCAGGGGCGGGTGCGCGCGGGCTGTCGACGTCACGCTCGGCGATGAGCTGAAAGAACAGCTCTTGTGCGTCACTGGTGGCGCGGGCCAGCTCGATATCGAGCAGTTGCTGCGTCGCGGGGCGCAGGCGCACCATGTGGCCGCGGGCGCGCCAGTTCGAGACGGTTTTGGCGTCGACTCCCAGGCGGTCGGCGAACTCACGCACCGACTGGCGGGTGACGGTTTGCAGAACTACCGCTTCGAACCCAGTCCATTCGCTGCCCAGCTGCATGATGTTGTCCCCTACAGGAATTCGGAATTCCCACGGTAATCCCACACCACGCCTACAGGCGAGGATTCCTCCGATGCGGTGACAGGGGCGACAGTGGTGGCCACGGTTTTTCGCCACTGAAGAGGGGAGCGGTGATGCTCAAGCGGATGTTGGGGTCGAGCGGTATCGAGGTCTCGGCGATCGGTGCGGGGTGCTGGGCCATCGGTGGCCCGGACACCAACCTGGGTCTGCCGATGGGGTGGGGCCGGGTCGAGGAGTCCGCCGCGATAGCCGGGCTCGAGCGGGCCTGGGAACTAGGGGTGACGCTGTATGACACCGCAGACGTGTACGGGCACGGCCGATCCGAGCGGCTGCTGGGTCGATTGGTATCGCAGGTGCCGCGAGACAGGATCCAGTTGGTTTCCAAGGTCGGCTACTTCGCCGGCACCGCGGCCCATGGTTATGATGCCGGGCACATGCGCCGCCAACTCGAGCAGACGCTGAACAATCTCGACACCACCTGGTTGGACGTGTATTTCTTCCATCACAGCGAGTTCGGCCCGAACGACGAGCGACTCGAGCTGGCGATCGAGGCGATGCGCGGTTTCCAACAGGAGGGCCTGATTCGCGCCATCGGCATGCGAGGCCCGCACCGCTACGCCCCCGAGCGCCTCTCCGTCGGCCCGAAAGCCGACAAGGAGGCGCGGTTCCGGGAGCTGTTCGACCGCATCGCCCCGCAGGTGCTGGCCGTGCGGGACAACCTGCTCACCCCGCAGGACCGGTCGAACAGCATTTTCACCTTCGCCGACAGCCACGGCTGCGGCGTGCTGATCAATAAGCCCTTGTCCCAGGGCTTGCTGACCGGCACCTACGACCCGGCGCGGCCACGAGTATTCGGCCCTCAGGACCACCGCTCCCGCAAGCGATGGTTCTCCCCGGCAGCGCTCGCGGTGATCAGCGACGGACTCGACCAGGTGCGGACGCTGGTCGGCCCGGACAACGAAGACCTGATCCGGATCGCGGTGTGGTCGTGTCTTACCCGCTCCGAGAATGCGGCGGTCCTGGTCGGATTCAGCAATCCCGCCCAGGTGGCGACGAACATCTCGGCAGTGGGCGCCCGGCCCGACGACGTGGTGATCACTCGGGTGCGTGCGATCATGGCCGATGTGCAGCGCCGCCTCGATGCCGAGGGTGAGGTGTTCGTCGACGAACAACCCGTCGGGGCCCGGCCGTGACCGGCACGGCGACCAGGCCGGTACGGGTGCTGACGTGGAATGTCCAGCACGCCAACACCCTTCGCGCCCGCAAGCAAGTGTCGTGGCTGTCGCGAGTCGACGCCGACGTGGTGGTGCTCACCGAGGTCTCGGCCGGCGCGGCCGGCGAGGTCACCGCGCAATGGCTGCGCGAGGCCGGCTACGCCGTGCACCTTCCACAGCCCGGCGCTGACCGCTACCGCGTGCTCGTGGCCGCGAAAGGGATCACCGACCCCGTCGAGACGGCCATCGCGGTGATGCCCCACCGGTTCGTCACCGTCCGCGTCAAACCCGCGACCGGTGCACTGTTCACGGTCGCCGGGATCTATGTCCCCTCGCGCGGCCCCAAGCACGAACGCAACGTCGCCAAACGCGCGTTCCAGGACGCGGTCAGCGCCGCCCTACTCGCGCTGACCGAACAGTGCACCCCGGTAGGGCCGTGTGTGATCGCGGGTGATCTCAACGTTGTTGAGCCAGACCATGTTCCGCACCACCGCGTCTACGGAGCGTGGGAGTACGACTTCTATCGCTCCTTCGCCGCCAACGGATTCATCGACGCGTTCCGGCTGCTGCACGCCGAGCGAACAGAGCATTCCTGGTTCGGACGCGTCGGCGCCGACGGCGAACGCAACGGCTACCGGTTCGACCACCTGTTCATCGACAGCGACCACCGTCATCTTGTGCGCGAGTGCGCCTATCAGCATCGCCCGCGACTCAACGGGCTCAGCGATCACTCCGCGATGACCCTCACCCTCCACATCTAGCCACGCCCGTCCCCATCCTTTTTCAGCGCCCGATTCCGCAGGTCGGCACGCGCTGCGATCCAGTGCTGCCCAAAACCGGTCGGGCACCGCCCAGAACGGCCGTCTCATGCACCACGACAGCACCCTCGCCCGTCGCATCCTCACCGTCACCGCCCGCGCCGGCGGCGACACCACCCGAACCGCCGAACTCCTGGCCCACTGCCACGCCAGCGAACCCAACCCGCTGCGCGACGCCCTGACCACTACCTACCCGGCGCGAGTCATCGTCACCGACACCCTCGAGCATCGTCTGCTGCTGGCCGAACACCACGACCGAAAGACCTGGACAATAGCGGAACTGTCGGGCCGCGCACTGGCCGAGCGGCACTGGCCGGCGTGGACCCGCGGTCACCTCACCATCGACGACACCAGCTCCTGGCTCAGCACCGCCGAGCTGAGCGCTGCAGCGCAGCACCGGTTCACCCGCCCGAGAGTTGTGCTCGCAGCGCTGTATCACCCGGAACACTTTCCGCTACCTCGGTTTCCCTTGGCCATCAGCGACCTCGCCCGCGCCGCGCGCGCGACGCTGACCGGGGAAACCGCTCTCATGGATATGCAGCTCGGCGTCGGCCTCGACGACATCATCAACACCGTCCGTACAACGAGCCCGGACGTGCTGGGAATCTCGGCGACCTTCGGTCAGCACGACCTGCTCGAGACCCTCCTCGACGCGGTCCAGGAAATGCCGGATCGACCGCTCGTGGTCGCGGGCGGGAGCCTGACCGCCCGCAACGAGCAGTTGCTGCTGCAGCGCTGGCCCTGGCTGCTGATCGCACGCGGCGCCGGTGAGCCGACCATCGCCGACCTCCTCGCGTTCTGGCACCGCGATACCGGATTCGACCAGATTCGCGGCCTCGGCTCGATCGACGCCGCCCGCGGCGAAGGGACCCTGTCGATCGGCCGCTACCGCCGCTCGGCCACCGTTCCCAACCGCACCCGCACCGACATCTTCCCCGAACTCGACCTGCTCGCAACCACATTCGAACACCACGGCGTCGCCCAGCTCGAGACCTCACGCGGGTGCACCAACTTCTGCTCGTTCTGCCCCCGCGGCCACAAAGGCAGCTGGTCCGGAATCGCGCCTACTCAACTGCCGACCATCGTGTCGGGCATGAGCGAGGTCTTCGACCGCTACCCCGCCATCGCCCGCACCCTCTACCTGGTCGACGAGGAATTCGTCGGCCGCGGACCCGACGCCGTCGAACGCGCCCTCGCGGTCGCCGATATCCTCCACCAGCACCAGTTCACGTGGGAAACCTCCTGCCGCATCGACCAAGTCGCGCGCACCGACCGCGACCGCGACTGGCATATCGAACGCGCCCGAATGTGGAAGACACTGCGCGCGACGGGCTTACGACGGTGCCTGTTCGGTGTCGAGTCCGGCGTCACCTCGATCCTGGACAGATTCAACAAGGAAACGACCAGCGAACAGAACGCCCTGGCCATCCGCACGCTGTCCGCGCTCGCAATCCCCACCCGCTACACCTACATCACCTTCGACCACCTCATGACCGAAGACGAGCTGCGCGCCACCCACGCCTTCCAAGCCCGCACCGACCTGATCCTTAAACCACTGCCGCACTTGACAATCGACGACATCGTCGACGGAGTCCGCGACGACACATTCGTCGCCGAACACTCCACCGACCGACCCTTCTACACCGGCATCTCCTACATGCTCGTGTCCATGGAATGCCTCATCGGCGCCGCCTACACCAAACACGTCCAAGCCGCCGGCCTCGCCGGCCCGGCACGGCCCTCGATGGGACGCCTGGACGCCTCCTTCGCCGATCCCCGCATCGGTGTCCTGTCGCACCACGCCCAGCTGTGGGTCGACAGGCACTTCGCCCTCGACTACACACTCAAATCGCTTGAAAAGATACTCGACGGCCCGCCCCGCGTTGCCGCCCGCGAAGCACGGACAGTCATCAAAGACGCCGCCTTCGCCCTGCTGGGCGACATGCTCGACACCCTCAACCGCTACCGATCCCACGACAACATCGAAGACCTCGCCGAGACCGTCGGCCGCCTGCTCGACACCCGACTCGAACCCCTGACGGAACGCATGACCCACACGGTCGCCCTGCTTCGCACGCAGCTACCAGATGCCGAATCCAGACTTCTCGACGCCGAATTCGGCCGCTGGCGAGCCCACACCACCTGGCAACTGATCAACACCGCCGACCCTTGCGGGACATAGGCCGGGGGCAGGAAACGTCGTCGCTCACGCGGTTTCGGGGATCGGTACCCAGTTGAACTCCGGGCAGAATCGCGCGTATGTGCACAGCTTCCACGTCGCGTAGTCCTGCATGCGGCCCGAAGTCCGGAGCAGATACTTCACCCAGGTATGCGCGATCTGCTCCGGCTCAGTCATCGTCGCCTCGATCTCATCGAGCATCCGACACGAGACCGCGAAGTCCTCCTCGGTCAGCGCGCTCAAATCCACCTCGACAGCCTCCACCGTGAACGCGAACACCAGTCGCGTCGTCGAAAACCGTGTTTTGCGTTCACCTTTGAAACTCGTGTGCGGAGCCAAGGCCGCCACCAGCTCGTCCCTCTGATCCGCCGGATAGCCGATACCTAAGTCCAAATCGCTGGTCTCGAGATTCAGACGCAAACCCAGCGAACCCACATCACGCGACGGGCGACCGGTCCACTCCCGAATCAGCCCGGCCGCACGCGCTCGCAGCGCCAGCAGATAGTCGTCGTGACGGCGTAGGTCGCGCCAAAACTGTTCCGCACGAGCAAATTCCGCAGCCGAAAACGCCGCAGGATCAGCCCACCGCTGCGCCAGAATTGCATCCAGATCCAACTCGGAAGGAACCTCGGAAGTCGTCACGGCTCCGCAGCCTACCCACACCCCATGCCACGACGCCCGGAAACGGGCGGGCAGCACCCGCTTCGCCCCGACCGGTCGGGCGGCCACCGGTGGGTGGCTACGGTGGAGCCGGTCGGCAGTCACCGGGTGCATCGGACGGCGGTCGAGCGGCTCCGAACGCGCTCACAGGTGCGGTCGTAATCGCAGTAGCGGGGCCAGGCTGCCGCGGCGCGCAATCGTCGCGCTGTGGCAGCCGCTGGCGTCTATCGCTGACCGGTGGGCCGCGTCGAGGCCTACCGAGGTGAGGTGGTTCCGTCGGGCCAGTCGGTCTGCAGGGCGGGGTGTTGCAGGTCGGTCAGGTAGTCGGTGATGGTGTCCTCGTCGCCGGACCCCATGTGTCCGGTGCGCCGGCAGAGGGGCACAAAGTGGTGTTTGCCCGCGATATCCCCGAACGCCACACGACACAATCGAGGGGAACCGCCCACCGCGCGAAGGGAATTCGTGATGTATACCAGCTTCCACGTCACCGCCGAAGACGGCTTGTCGGACCTGCAACACAGCCTGATCGACCTCGAGAAGGCCACCACGGTGCAGCGTGACTACAGCCCGCATATCGTTCACGGGCTCCTGCAAACCTCCGCCTACGCCCGCGCGATTCTGTCCACCGTGATCGCGCTCCTCCAAATCCGCGACGACACCGACGCAACTGTTGCCAAGAGGCTCGCGCGACAGCGCGTGCTCGACGCCCCGGGCAAACAATTCCGGCTGCTGATGGGCGAGGAAGCGCTGCTGCGCACCGTGGGCAGCGCTGAAATCATGGCCGAGCAGATCGGCGTCCTGCTCGATATCCTCACCGCACGCGACAACGTCGAGATCGGCATCGTCCCGGTCTCCGCCCCCTTCGTCTCAACTGCTGGTGGATTCATTCTCAGCGACGACCGATACCTGGACGTCGAAACCGTCACCGGCCTGGTAAGGGTCACCGACGAGCCCGACATCGCCACCGCAGCCCGGCATTTCGACGCCATCGCCGCCGTGGCCGCCTACGGGCACGATGCGCGCGTCATACTGCAACGCGCCCAGGCGACACACGCCCGCTTGCGGCACGACCTTCCCTGACGGCTCGCCGATCTCGCCGAGCCACGGCGCGGGTGCGCTGGGGACTCGGCCGCGGATCCTGTCGACGCGGAAACGGCGCCTCTGTCTACGACTACCTGACTCCCGCCGGCGCCGGGTTCGTTTCCGCGCCAGCAGCGTTGCTGCCACCGCAGAATCGTGGCGGCGGGTTCAGCTCGGTCCATGCCGTATTGGTCGTAGAGCAGTTTCTGGTCCGGCTGGGCGGAGGCACAGCCCGCGTCCGTCCTTCGAGCCGGATTCGGTTGCGCCAAGCCATTTGCTGATGCCCAGTTCCCGACGTCGGCTTGCCTGTGGAAGGCCTTGGCCGTCGTGGTCGAATGCGTAATCCACCGCCACGCCCTAACCGGTGATCAGCTTCTCTCGTGACCTCCGTCGGGCTCTCACCCCCGACCAACCTACGTGTCGAGTCTGCGGCCACACCCGGCCGCTGGGAGTCGGCACCGGCACCGGTATGTCTGTGCAACGCACACGCCGGGCACCCAAACGTGCCTTTACTGCTTGTGGGCAGGGTGCCGGAAGTCCGGGCCGAATCCGAATTCCTCTATCGGGCTGGCACTTCCGAGTGCGGTGAACCAGTTGGCAGGGACGGCTGTTGTGGGTAGTCCGGTTTCGGGTGTGTGGTGGTCGGGGGTGCAGCGGTGTAAGGGTCCGTTGCCGGCGTCGAGGATGTGCCGGAAGTGCGGGTCGATGTGGGAGACGAACAGCGTCGACATGGCAGATCCGTCCTCGGCGATACGAGCGGCTTCGAACACGACGTGTAGGGCGGCGAAGCGGACGGCGACGCTGCGGTGGTCCCACCATCGTCGACACCAGGTGTATTGGTCTTCCCGGTGGTTGGCGGCGATGCGGACCGCGGTGACCGGCAGCAGCCATTGTTCGACGAAGTCGGCGTAGTGGCCGAATCGGAACGGCTTGTTGGCGCTGGACTCGGTGTCGGTCCTGCCTGTCGAGGTGAACCATCCAGACGGCACGGGGTCGTAGGTCAGTGATGGCAGCGCAGTGTGTTTGGTGCGGGTGCAGCGGTGCAGTGGGCCGTTGGCGGCGTCGAGGATGACGTGGAAGTGGGGGTCGAGGTGGTGGAGTAGGAAGGTCGACAGGCCGGCGGCGTTCTTGTCTGCGCGCATGGCTTCGAAGGCGCGGTGCAGGCAGGCGATGCGGACGGCGACTGCCCGGTGGCGCCACCATTGGCGACACCAGGTCCAGGTGTGTTCGCGGTTGGCTTCGGCGAGGCGGACGGTGATGAAGGGGAACAGCCATTGTTCGGCGAAGGTGACGAAGTCCGGGTAGGCCGGAGCCGGTGCTTTGCGTGGCTGCCGTTGCGCTCCAGGTGTCGCTGGTGTGGTCATAGCTCGACTCCTGCTGCGCCGCCGGTGTGGCTGTCCGGCCGCGTGGGTGGTTTGGAGGGGCTGGTGTAGCGGGCCAGGGACCGGGTGACGAGTGGTTCGAGGGTGGGATTGTTCCACCAGAACTGTTTTTCGATCAGGATCGGTTCGTGGCCGGGGAGGCGGATCAGGGCTCGGTCTTTGGGTAGGCGGGCGAGTTTGGCGACGTTGAGGATGGGTTCGGCGCGCCAGCTGGTGGTGCGGTTGGTGCCGCCGGGCCCGGTCGAGCGGGAATAATCGGCGACGTCGTGGTCGTCGACGAGTCGCGCCCACTGCTCGAGGTAGGTGGGGGTGGCGATGTTGCCGCCGTAGATTTCGATGGATTGGGCGCGGATGACGGTCAATCCGTTTGCGCCCCAGAGGTCTTCGGCTTGTTCGAGGACTTGCACGATAGTGAGCAGGATGACCCCGCAGCCGGCGGCGTAGGTGTAGTAGCTGGGCAGCGCGTCGATGAGCGCGCAGTTGGCTGCTTCGTCGAGGACCGCCAGCAGCGGCACCGCCAGGCGGCCTTCGGGGCGTGCGCGGGCGA
This sequence comes from Nocardia veterana NBRC 100344, assembly GCF_000308855.1. Taxonomy (GTDB): domain Bacteria; phylum Actinomycetota; class Actinomycetes; order Mycobacteriales; family Mycobacteriaceae; genus Nocardia; species Nocardia veterana. Next base: position 37,826 of record NZ_BAGM01000202.1, read on the forward strand.
CGGTCAGCGCTGATTCCAGGATTTGGCCGACGAGGGCGGCGGTGAGGGCGGCGGCGGAGTCCGGTCCGGTCATCGACAACGCGAACAGGGTGTCGTTGCTGGTGACGAACTCCGCAGGTTTGAATTCGGGCAGGTCGTGCGTCTTCGGCGCCAGCGCGGTGTCGATGGCGATCGCGTCGCTGGTTTCGTAGACGCTGATGCGTTGGCGCGCTGGTGGGGTGATCATGGTGGCGTAGCCTTCGTCGGAGAGGACGTTCAAGAACCTGCGGGCCATGTCGTAGAGGCCGTCGCGTTGGCGGGCGTACAAGCCTTGGGCGTCCGAGATACGTTGCGCTGCACGAGTGTGATGGTGGTGGCGCAGGATCAGGATCGGGGTTTGGTCTTGATCGCTGGACAGCCATTCGGCGACGTGGAGAAGGTCGCCGTCGACGCACGCGGCGGCCAGAATATAGAGGGCCAGCAGTTCTTGAGCGCCGCCGTCGAAGTAGGAGTCGACTCGGGCGTTGGCGCGCTCCGACGCCGATCCCGAGGCCCCGGAGACGAAGAATGAGGCCAGCTTGCGCGCGGCGGCGAGGGTATGGATGCGGGCGAGCAGGTCGACCCAGAATCCGCATTCGGCCTGCCCGGTCACCGCTTGTAGATCGCACAGCCAGACTCGGCCACGTTGTTCGCGCCCGAACGTGGTGTGCCGGTAGAGGTCTGGTTTGTTAGAGGTGGCCAGTACCGGTCCCCACGCGCTCAGCACCGCAGGGATGGCCCAGGCCATTGTTTTGCCGGTGCGTTGCCCGGCCGCGATGAACACTCCCATTTCGGCCGGCACGAACAACTCGATCCCGCCGACGACAGTACGGCCCAACGGTGGCCCCGGCAGAGCCCGCACATCGGCTGGGGCGTCTTTGAGAAGCCGTTCGGCCGCGGTGGCGTTGTCCTGTTGCCGCGCAGCCGAGATTTGTCGCGGCGAGACCATTGTGCGGGCCGCTTGGTCGATGTCGTTGCGCCGCATTGCCGCCCACCGCCCGCGGGTCGTGGTCGCGAAAGCGCCGAGGGCTGCCAACGCGAATACGAAGAGCGCGCTGGATTGCCACGGCCAGGGATGCCGGCCGGCCATGACCTGCAGGAGCGCCGCGACTGGGTGGGCGGTGATGGGCACTCCGGCGCACCAGCTTCCGGCCGACAGTGCCGCCCACGCGAGCAGCGCCAACGCGATGAGGCCGAGGGCGATGAGCAGCAGCCAGGCTTCTTCCCCGAGACCTCCGGTGGTGCGGCGCCGCGTTTGCCGCGCCATCACCCCGCCCCCGCTGAGACTGGGGATAGCGTTGTGAATATCTGTGTATAACAGTCATGGCAGAGGTGGTTCACAGGTTCACCTCGCGTTCTGCCTGGGCGGCAATCTCTTTCGTGGCAAGCTCACGGGTGGCTGGGGCCCATTCGCCGGGCTGGGGGTCGGGAAGTGCGGTGTCGACCGCGCTGCTGATCGCAGCACCTGCCTCCACGTCGGAGGTGTTGTGAGTGACCGGCATAGCCGTCTCTATCGTGGTGACGGCGGCATGTGGCTGCGCGGAGGTTGTTCGGGCGAGTTGGGTGCGGTAGGAGTCGGCGGCGGCGCGGGCGACGTCGCGTTGTTCGACGAGTTGGGCGATGCGTCCCAGATGCGGGTCGGAAGGCTGTGCGGCCCAGTAGGTTCCGTCGCGGCCCGTGGTGTAGGCGGTGTGTACCTGTGCGTCGGTGAGACCGATGGCGAGGGCATCGCGGCGTGCGGCGCTCAGGCCGGCCCGCAGCCGGTCGAGCCGGGCGATGCGGGCTTGGTCATCGATTCCGTTGAGCCCGTCGGCGAGAGTGCTGTGCTCGGCCGCGAGATCCTGCACCTCTCGTAGGGCCTCGGCGTGGCGGCGCTGCCATGTTTCGGTCTCGCTGTAGTCGGCCGAGATCGGCGCCTCGCGAACCGCGCGGGGCAGCAGCATTTTCCGTGCGTCGCGGCCGTCGTCGAGATCGGATGCTGCTTCCTCAGTCTCGAGCAGTTCGTCGGTGTCGGCGATGACCGCGTCGACCTGTTCGAGGCTCGGCAACGCGGCAGCCGGATTTCTGGGAGCGCCAAGTGTGCGCTCGACGGCGGTGCGGCGATCGACCTCATTCGCGGTTCGCGCGGTTGGCGCCGCGGTGGCGCCCATGTCGGGTTGCAGGTAGGGATAGCGGCGCGCGGCGTCTTGGTCCGATCCGGCGATCGTGGCCGTGCCGTGCCCGGTGATCAGGCGGGCTTGCTGCAGGGTACGCCAAATGTCGTCGTCGATGGCCACCTCGCCAGTGGCGCGGGCGCGGGCGATCTGGTCGAAGTTGCGGCGCGCGATTTCCGGTTGAGTTCGCCACCCGGCCACGACCCGCTGCAATCCGGCCCAGGTACCGCGCCAGTGTTCGGACTCGTGGCGCGCCCACCTGATCGCCAACTCGTCCGCGCGGGCGTGGAATTCGGCGCGCGCCTCGGCGGAGATGGCGGAGGGCGCGATTTCGCGTAGCTGGTAATAGCGCGCGAAATCGGCGCGCAGCTGCCGCTCGGTGTGCGAGGCGGCGTCGCGATAGTAGTCGGGGTTGGTAAAGCCCAGCGGCTCGTCCAGAGCGGTCACGGCTCGACCTCCGGCCCGTGATCCGACGTGGCGGGCGGCGGCCCGGGGTCGGGATCGGTGGTATCGGGCCAGTAGTCGGGCTGGCCGGGCAGTGCGGTGTCGATCGCGGTACCGATGCCGCCGCTTGTGTCGGTCAGCAGGGTTGGGTCGAGGGTATCGATTTCGTTGGCCAGCGCCAGTTCGGCGTTCATGCGGGCGAGCGCATGGGCAGGCTGCGGCCCGGGTTCGACGTTGTGGTGGCGGTGGCCGGCCAGCCATTCGGCATCGACCAGTTCCTCAGCCTGATCGGTGATGGTGTTGTACGCGTGCGCGAGGTCTTCGGTCAGGGCTTCGATGCGCGCGTTTGCTTGGGCGAGTTCGTGTTCGAGGTCGCGTATCCGGGTGCGGTCGGCGCCGGCGCGGGCCTCGACGAGGGTGAGTGCGTGCGCGAGGTATTCGAGCCGGCCCAGCAACCGGTGGGCGGGTTGCTGGTCCCACCCGACACCGGCCAGCCCGAGATCGTGGGCGGTGTCGATGTCGCTGATAGGCACCCCACTGTGGACGGCATCGAGGTAGGCGCGGCGAAGGTCGTCTTCGATGCCGTTGATCGCGGTCACCCGCCACTCGCCGGGGCCAGCCTCGGTCGTGGTGTCGGCTGCCGGATGCTGTTGCCACTCGATGTAGCGCTTCATCGAGTCCTGCACGGCGCGCAGAGCCGTCGCGCGCAGGGCGTCAGGGTCGTCGGGGCCGAACCGGACGGCCAGAGGGCTCGCTACGGTGCGGGATCGAAACGCTGTCGCCGGCACCGGAGCACGGGCCGCCGCGTCGGAGAGAGTGGGGTTCACTGCGGGGTCCGGCGCGTTAACGCTGGGAGATTTAGGTAGGGGGAATGTGTTGTCGGACATCGTGTTCCGCCTTCTGGGGAAACCGGCCGCGACTTGTGGTCGTGGCGTGACGGGATGTCCTCGCGGTATCGGGGTGGAATCGGGGCGTGTGGTGGGGCGGCGCCAGCGCCATCACCGGGAGTTGACGGTGCGGTGGCTAGGGCTCAGGCCCGAGGTCGGGTCGTGGCGAGGTTGGCGGTGGTGTGGTCGTGGGGCCGGGGCCCCAGTCGCGGGCGGCGGTTTCGGGCAGAGCGACATCGATGGCGTTTGCGAGGTGGATCGGGAGCCGGTCGGTGCGCTCGGGGTCGATACCGAGCGCGGCGGCGGCGCGTGCGATCAACTCGATGGGGTCGGGTGGGCGGGCCTGTGCATGGGTGGTCGGGGCTCCGGTGTCCGGGTGGACAGGGATGTAGGGCGGCAATGCTGGGTCCGCCATGGGTCGGGTGTAGCGGCGCCATTCGAATTCCAGTTGCAGGTCATCCCATCGGTTGATCTGCTCGGCGGCCTGCTGACGGGCGGTATGGACTTGCGAGCTGTTCCAGAGGGCTTCGACCTCGGGCGCCGACAGTTGGGCGGCGTCGGACAGCCTGGCCGCGCGCTGATGGTGCAGAGTCAGGTTGCGGTGGAACTGCATATCGGCAACCGGGTCGGCGCCCAGACCCAGGCGCCCGGCGCTGAGGCGGGCATCGCGTGCTGCAGACAGCAGCGCCATCCGATGCACGTGCCACACATCGACGACAGCCATATCGATGAACAACTGCTTTGCCGCCGACGCGGCGGCCTCCGGTGGCCCCGCTGCTGGGCTAGGGTGCGCGACGGCCTGCGCGATTGCTTCTGTGGGTGCGGGGTGTTCGGCTGCTTCGGCCCCGTTGGTTCGAGCGCGGCCGACCCACTGCGGTGGGATGCCGAGCTCGATGGCCAGTTGCTCGATGGTTTCGCGTTGGGCTTCCAACGCGTCCAGATGCGAACGCCACTCTTGCTCGGGCGTGCCGTCGGTGCCGTCATAGCCGCCGAAGCCGCGTGCCCGCACCGTCGCGTGCTCGCGCGCGAGGCGGTCGATGCGGGCCAGCAACTTCGCCTGCCACTGTTCGATCGATACTGCAGAATGGGGGTCGGTCACGGTCTACACCTCCGTGGCCGGTGAATCACTCTGGGCGGCAGCGAGTCCGGTACGGTCTGGTTGGTCATAGCTGAGTTCCGGCATCGTGGTTGTGGCCGGGATGCGACGGCAAGCCGGTCGGTGTGGCTGTGTCCCAGTGGGTGTGGTCGGCCTCGGCGGGCAGGGCGCGGTCGATCGCGTCGGCGCCGGTGTCGGCGCCGGTGGCCGGCCGGGATAGCAATGCCGCCGCTGCGGCGGTCTTCATGGCATGTGGCGTGGGGATGCGCACGGGGTGCTCGGCCGGGGCGGCATCCACGCGCAGGGTGATGGCGGTGGCATCACGCATAACGCTGGTTTCGATGCCGGGGCGGGCGTACACGCGCCAGCGTTCCTCTAGCGCTTGGTTGTCGTAGGTCTGGGTCGTGGCGTCGAGGATTCGCTGCCAGTCACTGCTGGTCCGCGCCCACATCCCGGCGGATTCGGCGACGGTGAGACCGATCGCGTCGGCGAGGTTGCCAGCCCGTATCCACAACGCGCTCAGGTTGCGCTCGAACTGAGCGACCATCCCTGGTTCGGGCTCGAATCGGGGTGCGTCGGTGACCGCACGCATCCGGTGGGCGACGTCGATCGCGGCCATATGTTGCATCTGCCACACGTCGTCGGCCACCCAGCTCTGCACGCGCTCGCGCACCGTATCGGCGCCCGGCGCCGGGCGGAGATCCGCCCGGCGGCCACGGCTTCCCGCCGCTCGGGCGTCGGCTATCTCTGCGTGCGGGATGCCGAGCGCGTGAGCGCGGGCTTCGATTTCGCTGCGGTCGGCCGCCAGTTGCAGCAGCTGGGTGCGCCATGCCAGCATCGCCAACTCCCCCGCCCCGGGCGGCGTGTCGTAGCCCTCGCGCAGCAGCCGGCCGCGGTCGTCGGGCAAGTCCTGGATTCGGTCGAGCAGTCTCTGCTGCCAGGCCGGTCTTCGCTGCGCGGGCGGTGGTGTCGGTTCGGTCATGGGTCGGCTCCTGTATCGAACTGTGGTGTACTGCTGTTGTTTTCGATTGGCTGGCTTGCGGTCACGGTTCGGGCCCGGGGTCGAGCGCCGGGACAACCCCATGGCGCAGGGCCCCCGTGGTGTTCTCGGGTGCGAATTCGCGGGTCATCTCCGGTAGCGCGGCGCCGATATTGGCGTCGATCGCGGCGCCACCGCCGACCGTGCGCTGGGCGCGTAGTGCGGCGCTGATTTGGTTGATCAGCGATTGTGGTGGGGGCACGAGTTCGCGGTCGGGGTCCCAGGTGAGGTCCCCGTAGTCGGCCAGCGCGGTGTGTGCGGACACGTCGGCGTCCGGGGCGGACAGCTGGTTGCGCCATCGCCGCGCCAGGTCGCCGGGGTCGGTGGTGCATACAGGGTCGGCGAGGGTCGCGATCCACGCGGGATCGGTGGCGGCGGGCCATATCTGTTCGCGTTCCGCGTCGACGGGTTGCAGGAGCGCTGCAACGGTGCCGATCCGGTCCCAGTGTTGGCCCATCTTGTCGGCAAAGGCTTCCTGCGCTCGATCAGATTCGCCGGTGGCGCGGAGTTGGTAGGCGGCGTGCAGGGCCGCGATATGTCCGAACTCCCGTGCCTGCGCGGCCACTGCGGCGATCAGTTCCGCGCGCGGCGGCGCACCGTTTTCCGGCCAACGGTCCGGTACCTGCGCTGTGCTGTGGCCGCGGGCGTAACCGAGCCATTGGGCCGGAATACCGCCGGCGCGGCCGAGTTCGGTCAGTGCTTCGGCGCGGTCGTGCATCTCCGCGAGATAGTCGTGCCAGAGTTCGGCGGGAAAGTGACCGAATTGGCCTCCGAGGCGGCCGGTTTCCTGCATGCGGCGCAGCCCGTCGGAGATGTCGCGCAGTCGCCGCAACAATGCCGCATGGGCGGTGTTCGGACCCCGGGCACGAATGCTGCCTGGCGCAACGGTGGACGCCGGAACTGGGGTGGGGCCTGGATCGGGTATCGGTTGCGGGATCGTCATTCCTTCTCTCCTGGCTCGCTCTCGGTGCTCGGCCGCTGGTCACTCGTCGGCATGCGGGCGGATGCACTGCGCGCGTGTCATGGGCTCGGCCCGTTGTCGCGATGCGCAGGTGCTGGCGCTCCGCCGACGTGCCGCTCGTTGCCGGCCGTTGGCGCGGGGAATTTGAGGCATCGGGGTTCGCCCAAAGCGGCGGCCACAGCGCTGTCCGTGTGCGCGCCGAGTGGCAGCGGCGGTGGCGGGACGGGAGCAGCCAGCCCGGGTGGCAGTCGCAGAGCGGCGGCGATGTGTTCGACCATCGCCTCGGGGATCGGTGCGATGACGGAATCGGGGGTGAAGTCGATGTCGCCGTGGTCTCTCAGCAGCCGGTACGCCCTCACCGACGCGGGTTCGTGGTGGGCGTGGGCGCGCCATTGCTGCGCCAGCTGGGTGAGGGCGCGGTCTCGCACGGTGGCCGCGAGAGCGCGGGCCCAGATCGCGTCCGGGCCCGGTCTTATCCGGTCGCGTTCCGGTCCGATCAGATCCAACAGGGCCGCGATCGAGGTCAGGCGCTCGTAGCGCAGTGCTGCGGTGGCTTCGATGCGTGTCCGCAGCGACTCGGGTTCGTCGCTGCGGGCGCGGGCGCGGTAGGCGGCGTGTACGGCGACGACGTCGGTGAGGTCGCGGGCTTCGGTGGCGAGGTCGTTGATGAGGCGATCCCGCTGCACGGGCTGCGGGACCGGCCATCGTTGCGGGGCCCGCCACCGAGTGCCGCGCTCGCCACGGGCGCGAGCGAGATCGATCCACCGCTGCGAAATCCCACCGGCGTGGCCTAGCTCCGCCAGCGCAGCGCCGCGCGCCATCAGGGCATCCAGACGCGCGAACCAAGCAGGTTCCGCCAAAGCACCTGTCTCATAGTCGTTTCGAGCGGCATCGAGCAACACCCGCGTCTGTGCCGCCACCGCGCACAACCGCCGCAGCAATGCCTTCTGTGCCGCATTCGGCGCCACCGGTCGACGACCGGCCACACCGCGGGCGTCCTCCGTCGCGGTCATGGTTCGACCTCGACTCTCCTGCCGGGCTCTACTCCGCTGCCGGGCTGTCGTGGCAGCGGCATATGACCCACCTCGAGGCGGTGTGGGCAGCCGTGGCCTCTTCCGGCTGCGGCCACCGCTCTATCGATGCCTTGCCCGGACGGTGCGACCGGGTCGGCTTTCAGCCGTCGGTCGGCTGCGTGGGTTGTGGGAGTGGTGTTGTGTCCGAGCTCGTTTCGAAGGACCTCGTGGATCTGGTCGGGTGGTGAGAGTGCGGCGCCGGTCGGTGCGGTGATTCCGGAAGTGGTGAGTGCGCCGGCTTGCAGGACGATGCTGACTTCCGATTCGCGGGCAAGAAAGGTGTTACGCGTCATCGTGGTTCGACCTCCGCAGACGGCGCAGGCCCGAGAGCTTTGACGGGTGGTAGAACTGGTGGCGCAAAGTCGACGCCCATATCGAGGTCACCGGTGACGCCGGTCGCCTCGACCACCATGTTGATGACCTCCCCGTCGAGCACTTCGAGCTCGTCGCCGGAATCGGGCGCTGGGGCGGGCGAATCGGCGGCACCGAAGGCGCGCATCTGGGCTTCGCCGTAGCTGGCAAGGGTGTACTCGACGCTCAGCGCGCTCACTTTGTTGTCGAGTTCATCGGCGGCGCCGTCGAGGGCCTCCGCCTCGGCACGAGCATCGGCCACTGCGGTGCGGGGGTCGTTGCCGGTGTCCTCGCCGTAGCGTTCGGCCCACGCCTCAGTGTGGGCGCGATGGTCGTCGGACAGATCGGCGGTCGCTTCGGCGGCCGCCCATCCCGCGCTGGCGGTGTGGGCGCGGGCATTGCCTGGGTCGGTGTCGGTGAGTGTTTCGGTGAGTCCGAGCGCGCGTTTGCGGGCCTCGATCAGCAGCTTCTGGTATTCGACCTTCAGATCGTGCAGGCGTTGGTCCTGGGCGATTTGTTTGTCGTAGCGGCGCAGCTGTTGGGTATGGATCGCGTCTTTGCGGTTGTATTCGCCGCGTAGGGCTCGCACCTGCAATCCGTGAACCTTGTCGCGGCGTTCCTCGCTGGCCTTGTCGCTGTCTTTCGCGCGGTCTGCTCTGTCCTGATCGTGTTGCAGGCGTGCGTTTTTGACCTGTACTTCGAGCAGGTGCTCGCGGTAGCGGCCCGCCTTGATCGCCATGTCGGCCCAATGCTCGACGCGGCCGTGCTGAGCCCGGTCGATGTAGCCCTGCAGTTGCACGCCGTGGATGTGGTTCTTGCGCTGCTGTTCGGCGATCCGGTCGTCTTGGCGTTGGGTGAACTCCTGCCGGGAGCGTGATTCGCTACCGCGACGCTGCAGCAGGTTCATCGCCATCGCCGCGGTTTGCATCGCCTGCACGAACCCGGCCTTGACCGCTTGTCCGCCCTCATCGACCGGGTCACCGTTCCCCTGGGTCATGACGCGACCTGCACATTCGCCAGTAACCACCGGGCGTCCTGACCGTCCTGGGTGCGGTGTGCGAGAGCGAACACGACCAGCCGCAGCGCGGGCGTGGTGTCGCTGGGTTGCATGCTCACGGCGACCACGCGCGCCGCCCGTGACGCGGTGTCGGGCGGGTGGTCATCGGCCGTGACGCGGGCGGTCGCGGTGACCGTGACGAGGTGGTCGCGCCAGTGTTGCCACATGCCGGGTGTGACCGGCGCCAGGGCGATGGCGGCGGGTGCGCCGCCGCGTGCGAATTCGGGGTCCAGCAGCTGCGTCGCAGCGTCGAACGCGTGCCGTGGGTCGACCCCCTCGCCAGGTCGGTAGGTGAACATCGTCTGCAAGGCCGCCGCCATGACCGATTCCGCCGAGCATGGGTCAACCGCGATGAACGGTGGCTCGAATCTGGCACCGAAGCAGTCGGTTTCATCCGGCGGCCGACCGCGTGACGGGTGCTCAGTGCACCCCGTAAGCAGGCACGTTCCGGTCGTCACGATGAGCGGAATCGCGAGGTGGCGTGACATCATTGCTGGTTCCTCGGGTGTTGGATGAGGCAGGTGAGGTCGGCGCGGCGCCAGTCGACCCACACGCCGAGTTGATGGCCGGTGGCGGGATTGGTGGCGGCGTCGACGAGCAGGTCGAGCACTAGGCCGCTGGCGAACGCCGCCCGGTGCAGGGCGTCCGGGTCCGCGACGAAGCGGGAGGTGACGATGCGCAGGGTCGCGACGTCGGCGCCCCAGAGGTCTCTTCCGTGTGCGGCGAGCCAGATCGCTTGCAGTGCTGCGGCTTCGGTGGCGGCGTCATCGCTGTCGATGATCAGGTCGCGGTGGAACCGGTCGTGGGCCACGGTGTGCCCGTCGGGCCGGCAGATGGTGAACGTCTGACGTGTCGCGGCCACCCACGCCAGAAGATACGGCCCCTCCGACGCCTGCCCGGCGAGCCGTTGCTCGGGAGTCGAGCGCCCGTTACCGGCTGCACTGGCCGGAGCGGTATGGCGACGCTTCGATGACGGAGGGGTAGAACGCCCACGGACGGATCCCGCCCCGCGTCGTCGTTCCGGATTATTCGGTGTCACAGCTGGTTTCCCTCTTCCACTGCTGGGCTTCGGGGTTGTGGTGTGGTGTAGCGGCGGACGTCGAGGTGGTCGGTTCCGGCGAGGCGGGCAAGGGGGGCGGAGGTGACGTTTTGGCCGGTTTGGGGGGCGTGTATGACCAGGTCCGCGCCGTTGGCGTCGCGGCCCGCGTACACGGCGACATGGTGGGAATCGCTCTCGCCAGGGGTGGTGAAGAAGATCAGGTCCCCGGGCTGTCGCTGATCGAACGCGACGATTTGACCGGCAGGTGAGTCTTGTTGGGCTTGGGTATAGTGCGGCAACCGGATTCGTCCGCCCGAGGCCTGGTAGATCGCGTACAACGTCAACCCGGAGCAGTCGAACCCGCCGCCGGTCGGCCCCTCGGCGTCTCCCCCGCTCCACACGTACGGGGTACCGATCCACCGCTGCGCCGCGGCCACGACCGCTTGCCCGAATCCAGTGGCCGGCGCCGGCGCGCCGGGTGGACCCGAAACGGGTCCACATCCGGGCGGCGGTTGTCCTGGTGCGGGCGCGGGCAGGGACGCTGGGTCGATGTCGGCGAACATCGCGTAAAGGCGTTGGGCCAGGTCCAGTTGTCCGGCATAGGCGTTCGGTGCAGACACTTCGACGGCTTGGGCGAGTTCGGCCGAGGTCATCGAGGCGGCGCCGGGGATGGTAGCGGCTTGGTTGTAGAACCAGTTGATCTGATAGATCGCATTCATCAACGTCGCGATCCCGGCGCTTGCCCAGACGCTGACCCGCATCTGGTGCGGGCCCACCGAATCGTGGTCGGCGCCGACGCCATCGTTGGGGTAGTTCAACGATTCCGGGACGTTGGAGTTCGCGAGGTTGCGCAGCGTCGATTCGGTGATCATCGCCGCCAGTTCGGCAACGATCACCGACTGCGGTACTCGGCGTTGTTTGCCGATCGCGACACCGTTGCGCGCCAGCTCCAACTGCCGCTCGTTCAACCCCGCCACCGACTGACCGGTCGGCCCCGACACTCCCCCAGCGAGCACGTCGGTCGCACACGAGTCCGCGGGCTCGATTCCGACGAGCACGGCCAGGAACAGGATCAACGCGATGGGCAGCGACCCGATGCCTGCGAGGAGGGTTCTGGAGGACATTACTCATCGCCGCCCTCCCTGATCTCGGCGGCCGCGGCCTCGCGCGGAGGCCTTCGTTCGTCGTTGTCTTCGCCGGTGAGGTGGGAGAAGCGGCGGTTGGTGTTGTGGATGTCGTGGGCACGCTCGGTGGGGGTGAAGGTCATGCGGAACGGGATGCCCGGCGCGTCGGCTTCACCGGTTTTGAGTAGGAAACATCCTGTGCCGGGCGGTGTTTCGCGCTCGCCGGCGTTGTCGAGGTGATCGTCGGTCGGCGGCCGAGGCGCGGCCCAGGAGGTGACCAGCAGCTTTTCGGTGTCGGTGATCGACACCGCCGCGCGGAGTCGTTCGATCTCTTCCGGCCCGACGGGGCCGATGATCTTGGCTCGGGCGCGTTCGAAGAAGCCGAGGGCTTTGGCTTGCGCTGCGGCGGAGTCGAAGGCGGCGAGGTCTTTGATGGTGTGGCTGCACATGATCAACCCGGTGCCCAGCGGCCGGTTCAACCGGGTCAGGGCGTCGACGCGGTCGACCATGAACTCTCCCGCGCCGAGGACGCGCCAGATCTCGTCCATCACGACCTCGAACGTGCGCGGCGGGGCGAGGCCGGCGTCGGCGAGGGCGTGGGCGGCGGCGACCGCGCCGAAGCCTTCGCTCCAGCACACCATCAGCACCGCCGCGAGCAGTTTCGTGTCGCCTTCGGGAATGCGGGACACGTCGATGCAGACGGCGGGGCTGTTCAGGTCCAGCGGGGTGCTGGTGTGGCGGTCGAAGATCTGGCCCCAGGGGCCTTCGATCACCGCGCGCAGTGAACGGCGCAGCACTTTGGTCGCGGCCCGGAATGCGACCTCGTCGTCTTCCTCGGCGAACTGCCGCAGCCGCTGCGCGCCGCCGGAGATCGTCGCCAACAGGTCCGACAGCCGCGGCGGCCGCGCCGGGGTGAATCCTGCTGCGGGGCTGTAGAGTTCGCGCAGTCCGGCGGCGATGAGTGTTTCTTCGTAGTCGGCGACGCGGGAACCGCGGACCAACTCGATCAGCCCGGCGACGATGTTGACTTGCCCGGCTTCCACGCGCGCGGCGACCTGGCGGCGTTGGTCGGTGTCGGGGAGTCGGTCGATGATGGTGCCGAGCGCGCCGACGGCGAGCGGGTTGATGCTGCCGTGCCCGTAACCGAGGTCGACGACTTGCCCGCCCAGCGCTTCGACGAGGTCGCGGTAGTCGGGTTTGGTGTCGCCCATACACAGCACCGTTTCCCCAGCCGCGACGGCTCCGGTCGCGAGACGCCGGATGAGCGAGGACTTGCCGAAACCGTTGAGCGCCAGCACGAAAGCGATCGGCGCGGTGATGAAGCCACGGGCGAACCACGACATCGGATCGAAATGCACCGGCGCGCCGGTCACGAAATGAGACCCCACCGGGCAGCCCACGATCGGCGCCGTCGCACCGACAGCGAAGGGCCACAACCCAGCCACCTGCACCGTGGTCGCCCGCCACTCCGGCGTCGCCGCCACCACCATCGCCCGCCCGCCGCCGACACCGCGGTATCCGCGGTCGGTCAGATGGGCCACGGGCACGCCGAACCCGTCGCGGACCGAATCCTCGGCTCTCCGTGCGGCATTAGCGCGGCGATGATCGTCGCTCGACAGCGCCCAGCGAGCGCGCACACCGGCCAGGCCGCGCCCGGCCGCGGCCGTTTCGACCTCTGCGCGGGCCTGGGCTGTCAGCACGCGAATTCCTGCGACTGCCGTCGTTCGCGGATGGCGAGTTTTGCGGGTCTCGGTATGGATTCTCATGCGCTGAACCGCTTCGAGATCGAGGTGTGTTCGGGCAGGATCAGGCCGATGCCGAGGGATGCGGCGAAGGCGGCGGCTTGGGAGCCGTAGCAGCGGCGCACCCGTAGCCGGGACGCCGCGGTCATGGTGCGCACGGAGGTTTCGATGCCTGGCAGGTCGGCGTCGAGGACATCGGTGACGGTGACCAGGACCCCGAATCGGGTCAGGCCGGCGCCGCGGGCTTGTTCCTGGCGGGCGGCGCGGGTGTTGTCGACGCGGATGGACGCGGCGGCCGAGGCAATTCCGCGTTCGGTCTGCTCGGCGGCCAGAGCGTCGCGGAAGTCGGCATCGACGATGTCGGTGGCCTCGGCCGCCGAGTGCAAGCGGTACACGATCGCGACACGCTTGCGCGGAACGTCCGCCCGGGGGCGCAGCAATTCCTCCAGCCCCGTTTCCAGCACCGCGCCCCGGGGTGGGGCGTCCATTTCCCAGGTGATCGAGCGGGCGCCGTCGTGCACCAGATGGTCCCAGCGGTCCTCGTGGGCGATCGGGCCCACCGAATCCCACGACTGCGTGTCAGTGATCTTGGGGCCTGCAGCTTCGATGTCGCGCTGGGCAGCCAGGTCGTAGCGAGACCGCACCAGCCCCAGCACTTCCCACGCCTGCAGCGGCGTGGCCGGAAGCCCCGCACGAGCCAGTTGCGACAGCACCCCTTGCACGCGTTGCCCGATCTCACGGGCCTGCTCGGGCAGGTCCCGACGGGTTTTGCGGGAGGTGCCGATGGCGCGGTAGGTGATGGCGATGCGGGCCTCGATCCGCACGCCCACTCCGCCGATGTCGGCGGCGGCCTCGCGCATCACCGCCCGCGCGAACTCCGGTGCCTCCGGCCGGACCAGGCGTGCGACTTCGCGGCGTTGCTTGAGGTGTGTTTCGGCGACGGTGTCGAGGACCGCGGTGACCGCGACAACCTCGCCACCGCGCGACTGCGAGGCCAGGAAGTGCCCGTACTCGGCGACCCAGGCATCGATTTGGGCTTGGTCGACCAGTTCCTTGCCGCGCGGCAGCACCCGCAACACCACCGTGCAGTGATCGGTGCGGCGAATATGAACGATCGCAAACCGCCTACCGCCGGGTGTCTCCCATTCCCCGAGCCTCGAATCAGCCAGCAGCCCAGGCAACCTCGCCACACCCGGGATCCGGGAGAACCGACCGGACCGATACACCAGTTCACCGCGCGCTTTCGCCGTCGCGAACTGGGCCCGCAAGACCGCAGTCTCCCACCCGGTCCGGCCATCGATCGTGATCACCAACGGTGCGAAAACCACTGCGACACAGGCGAGAACGACCAGCGTCGGAGGAATGGACCGGGTGATCATGAACGTGGCCATCACGGTGATCAGCAACGCCAGCGCGAGCATGCTCACACCCCACGTCATGCCGAAGAACCCTGCTGAGCGTGGTTTTTCCCATCTTCCGTACATGCGAGGACTGGTCATCGCCGCACCTCCAACGGGCCGGGAGCGTCGATATCCCAGCCGTCACCGGCCTGGGATTCGACCGCCGAACTCGCCGACTGCACACCCTGACCGGCCAACTGGATACCCATGACGGCTGCACCGGCGATGCCCGCGCCCGCGGCCGCGCCGGAGCCGC